>JAPPGU010000082.1 GCA_028821265.1 bacterium
CGCGGTTGATCAGGACGCGGATACGCGTGTGCTCGGGAGGCTCCAGCATCAGCAAGGAGTGGCGTTCCGTCTGGTAGTACGGCTCCCATCCTTCCAACCCCAGTTCCCGGATCGGGCGAAGGTCGAGCGGGCGGGCATGACCGTCCTTCACCCGGCCCAACCGGCGGTCGAGTTGGACGGCCCGGACATCCTGGTGCCGGGGGACCAACCAGATGTCGAACCCGTCGTCGTAGTGCAGGGGTCCTCGCTCCCGCAGGGCGTTCAGCGTCGGGTACGGATCAGCGATGAAGTCGGGGTCGGACGGGTCGAAGAACCGGGCCATCACCCGGCCGAGGCGCCGACCAGCTCCGTGGCACTGGTGTCCTGTACCCGACCCCAGAACTTGATCTCCTGGATGGCCAACTCGTCGAAGGCTTCCCCGCCCAGGGCCTCCGAAGGCCACGTGGACGTGACGCGGATCTCCAGGACGGTGGTGTGGTTGGTGGTCGTTGGGATCCCATGGGGCCGGTCGTTGGCGTCCGGGATCTCGTCCACGAACGGCACTCCGGGGAAGTCATCGGCGAAGATCTCCACGTCGCGCACCCGGTAGTTGCGCCGGAACTTCTCGAGGTTGTCGACGTTGATGATCTGGACCTGTTCCAGCGCCACGGGGTTCACGAAGGTCACGGTTATCCGGGCGTCCTCGCCCCTCCGGCTCGCATCGTTCCAGTAGGTCTCTTCGTTGTCGATCAGGTTCTCGCACGCCAGGCCGGCGTTGTACTCGCTCGAGCAGGTGATGGAGATGGGGGTGATCTCCTCGAGCGGTCCCAGGACCATGGTCGGCTCCGTGGCCTCTGTGGCAGCGGTGGTCTCGCCCGCCGGCGTCTCCTCCTCATCGCCACCCCGGATCGCTTGGAAGATCAGGGCAAGGATCACGACGAATGCCACCCCGGTGATGATCACCCGGACCGCCCGGTTGCCGGCTGTCACCGACCGTATCGGCATGGGCGCCACCGCGATTCTCCGCCTGCCCAGGCGTGCGCCGCACTCCTGGCAGTGACGGTTGCTCGGGGACTGCTGGGAGAAGCAGGAGGGGCAGGTAAGGTGCGGCTCGGCTTCCATGCTCGGCCGATACTCGGCCTCTTCCCAACTCGATGGCTCCCTGAGCTGGAACTCCTCGAAGCTGATGTTGCCGAGCGGATCGCCCTCGTCAGGCGGAAGACCTCGGGATCCGTTCCGATCGCGGTCGCTCAACACGGACCTTTCTGGTTGGCAACTACACTCCCGCACGATGTTAGTTGCCGCGCGCGGGATCCTGGTCGAGTTTGCCATCCGCGAGGTCGAGCCATGGACGATCGGCTCGGAACTGGCCGGATCCGTACTGGCGGGTCTGGTTGTGATCGGGCTCTGGAGGATTTTCCGTACCGGAGATCGCCGGTGATCCCGAGCTTGATTCCATGGCCGTACCGCAGCGCGTCGGATCCCGGTAACCTGCGCGTAGATGGTTTCCATGCTTGACCGCCGATCCCCCAGAAGGTGGGAGACCGAGGACCAGGAGTTCCTCGATGTGCTGTCGCGGATGGCGCCCGGGACCGGCATCCGCACTGCGGTCGAACGGATCATCCAGCAGGGCAACGGCGCGCTCGTGGTGGTCGGATCGGGTCCCCACATCGAGAAGATCGCCGCCGGAGGAATCATTCTCCGGGACGCCGACTTCACGCCTGCGATGCTCGCCGAGCTCGCCAAGATGGACGGGGCGATCATCGTGGACGCCGACGTGCGGAAGATTCTGCGAGCCAACGTCCACATGCTTCCCGATCCCGCTATCGCGACCGAAGAGACGGGGGCCCGGTTCCGCACGGCCGAGCGCCTGGCCCGGTCCACCGGGTGCCCCGTGATCGCTATCAGCGAGGAGCGGAGGCAGGGTTTCGTCTTCTACGGGCACCGGAAGCAGCCGCTCCGTAGCGCCACCGAACTCATGGTGCGTATCAACCAGGAGATCCAGACGTTGGAGCGGTTCAGGGGCCGCCTGGCCGAGGCGGAGGAGTATCTTGACAGGCTCGAGGCTTCGGGCCGGGTCACACTCGGGGCCGCGCTCACGGTGCTGCAACGGGCGGAGTTGCTGCGGCGGATCGGTATGAGGGTGGAGAACCTCGCGGTCGGGTTGGGTGATGAACGGCACATGGTGGAGCTGCAGCTTTCCGACATCATGGAAGGGGTTCAGGAGTTGGGCGCGAAGGTCAGCCGCGATTACTTCTGGGACAGGGGTGATCTGGCCTCCGAAGGGATGGAGGTCCTCCAGAACCGACCCCTGCGGGATCTCTACGACACCGAGCGCTTGTGCCTCATCCTCGGCGTGGGTTCGGCGGACACGAGGGTCAACCCGGCCGGGCAGCGCCTGGCGGGTTGATTGGCGCAGATGCCCGAGACCGGATCCGACACTCTGTCCGAGGCCGTCCCCCAAACGGGCGGTACTGCGGAGAATTCTCCGGCTACCGCGGACCGTACCGACCCGTCGCCCGGCAAGAAGGGGGCCGGCTCGGATAAGACCCCGGCTCGCAAGGAGGCGAAGGCCGGCGAGCAACCGGCGCCCGCTGCCACGGACGTTGACACCTCGGGCGGTACCGATCCGGGTGTGCCGAAGGTCGAGGCGGAGCCGAAGAAGGCGCCCGCCAAGAAGGCCCCGGCCAAGCCGAGGAGCCGGAGGGTTCCCGCCAAGCGCGTGCGGGCGCGCAGGCGTGCCGGCGCGGCCAAGTCGTCCGGAGGGAAGAAGAAGCAGACTTCCTTCCGGGTCGGGGACAAGGTGGTCCATCCCCATCACGGCGCGGCTGAGATCGTCAAGCGTTCCAAGCTGGACCTGGCAGGCGAACCTCGCTACTACTTCGAGCTCGAGATCGCTACGGAGTCTTCGCTCAAGGTTCTGATTCCGGTGGACACCATTGACGAGACCATCCGTCCGGTGATCACGAAGACGGCAGCCGCGAAGGTGCTGCTCAAGTTCAAGGAGGATCCCCAGGACTCCGGCGCCAACTGGAGCCGGTGGTACAAGGTGCTCAACGAGAAGATGACCTCCGGCGACATTTTCCAGGTCGCGGAGGTGGTTCGTGATCTGACCCACGCCCAGCAGGCCAAGGGCATTTCTCCGGCGCTGAAACGGATGCTCTCCAAGGCCCGTACCACGCTGTCCAGCGAGTTGGCGTTCGCGCTTCGCATCACCCCGGATCAGGCCCTCGAACGGATCGACCTGGCCCTTCCCAAGCCGGAGACGCCGGAGGAGTGAGCGGACGCAGCCTCGCCGGGGCCTATCGCCGATCCTGGCGCTCTCCCGGCACCGGTGCCTGAGCCTTGGCCCCGAACCGGATGGAGATCTGGGGCGTAGTGGTCGCGGCGGGGCAAGGTGTTCGTTTCGGGGCCCGCAAGCATGCCACGCGACTTGCCGGCAAGCCCCTCTGGCAATGGGCACGGGACGCGCTTCTCGAGAGCGGCGCTCGCGAAGTGGTGGTTGTCGGGGATGTGCCCGGCGGTGTTACAGGAGGGACGGAGCGCCACCTGTCGGTGGCCCGAGGGATCGCGGAGGTGGACGCGGAGGCCTCTGTGATCGCGGTTCACGATGCTGCCCGCCCCCTGGCCTCGGCGGCCCTGATGAAGCGGATGTACCGTTTGCTGGCGGAGAGCGGCGCCGACGGGGTGGTGCCGGTGGTTCCCATCGCCGATTCCCTGAAGCGGGTCGACTCCGGTCGGGTCCGCATCCTGGACTCGATCGACCGCAGGGATGTCGCCTGCGCCCAGACTCCCCAGGTGTTCCGGGCCGAGGTGCTGCGCCGGGCTCACGCCCACCATGCCTCGGGGGATGCCCCTCACGACGATGCCGGCATGGTGGAGGCGCTGGGAGGTCGGGTACTGGCCGTTACCGGGGAACGATCCGCCATGAAGATCACGTATCCCGAGGATCTGGTGCTCGCGGAGGCACTTCTCCGTCATGGGTCGCGTCCCGGAGGGCCATGACCGCCGGCCCGTTCCGTACCGGTCTCGGCTTCGACGCCCACCGCTTCGGCGGTAGCCCTCCCCTGAGGCTGGCCGGTGTGGTGGTCGACTCCGGTCGCGGGCTCATCGCCACGTCGGACGGGGATGTGGCTGCGCACGCGGTCATCGACGCCATGCTCGGAGCGGCGGGGAAGGGCGACATCGGTACTCATTTCCCATCCTCGGATCCGCGCTGGCAGGATGCCGACAGCATGGAGATGCTGCGCTCGGTGGTGCGGTCGGTGGCGTCGGGCGGCCTGGCCGCATCGAACCTGGACATCACGATCGTGGCGGAGAAGGTGCGGGTCGGTCCCCATCGCGACGAGATGCGAAACCGGCTTGCTGCGGCGCTGAGCCTCGACCGCGAGCGGGTATCCGTGAAGGCGACTACCACTGACGGGATGGGCTTCACCGGTCGGGACGAGGGCGTGGCCGCGTGGGCTTCGGTGCTCCTGGTCGAGCCCGCATCTTCCGGTGGATCGACCTGACCGGGTACGCTTGCCCGCAGTTCCCGGCCCGGTGGTGACCGGCCTCTCCACGGCTCCTTGGCAGGAGCGTGAAGGTGCCGTACCGGCCGGCAAGCAAGGCGCTCTCGGGTAGGAGTCTCCGGTGATAACGGTCTACAACACCCTCGGCAGGGTGCACCAGAGCTTCGAGCCCCTGGAAGAGGGCCGTGTCCGCATGTACGTGTGCGGCCCGACGGTGCAGTCGGCGCCCCACATAGGCCACGGACGGTGCGCGGTCGCCTTCGACGTCATCCGCCGCTACCTGGTGTGGAGGGGGTGGGACGTCCTCTTCGTCCAGAACATCACGGACGTGGACGACAAGATCATCAACCGGGCCGCTGAGCTGCGCGTGACCACCGAGGCACTGGTCGCGGAGATGACGGAGCGGTTCCTCACCTCATACCGCCGGCTCGGGGTGCTCGATCCGGACATAACCCCGGCCGCCACCCGCCACATCCCGGAAATGATCGAGCTCATAGGCCGGCTCGTGAGCCGCGGTCTGGCTTACGCGAGCGGGGGCGATGTCTACTTCAGGGTGCGAGCCCTGGAGGGCTACGGAAAGCTGTCAGGCCGCAACGTGGACGAGCTCCGGATCGGGGCCCGGGTCGAGCCGGGGGTGGATAAGGAGGACCCGCTGGACTTCGCATTGTGGAAGGGCGCCAAGCCGGGGGAGCCGTCGTGGCCGTCACCGTGGGGGGACGGAAGGCCCGGATGGCATATCGAGTGCTCGGCCATGTCCGCCAAGTATCTGGGCCTGCCGTTCGACATCCATGCAGGGGGCGCCGACCTGATCTTTCCCCACCATGAGAACGAGATCGCCCAGTCCGAGGGTGCCACGGACGGGCCGTTCGCCCGGTACTGGCTCCACAACGGCATGGTGAACCTGGGCGGGGAGAAGCTCTCCAAGTCAACCGGCCACATCGTCGACCTGGCCGAGGCGATCGAGACCTACGGTGGTCCGGTGGTCCGCCTCTTCCTGCTCCGGGCTGCGTACCGGTCGCCCATCGAATACTCCGGAGACTCGCTGGGCGATGCGCGGGCCGGCCTGGATCGGTTGCGCTCGTTCGTCAGGCGGGCGCCGGCTTCGAGCGAGCCGGACGCGGCCACCCTCGATCGTTTCGTTGCCTCCATGGAGGACGACTTCAACACGCCGGAGGCGCTGGGGGCGCTGTTCGAGACGGTACGCCGGGGCAACGCCCGATTGGATCGAGGCGACGATGCCGGCTCGCTCATCGGCGCGGTGAGGGAAGTCGCCGGCGTGCTCGGAATCGACCTGGGGGGCGGCGGGTTGGAGGGGCTGGAGGAACCGCTCACCGAGTTGGCGGCCCGCTACGAGGTGGAGGCCGGGAGCGCCGAGGACATGGTGCGCCGGTTGGTGGCCGCCCGCACGGCGGCTCGGCAGTCCCGTGATTGGTCCCGCGCCGATGCCATCCGCGACGACATGGCCGGAGCGGGGATCGTGATCGAAGACTCGGCCGATGGCGTCCGCTGGTATCGGCGGTAGGGTCGAGGGCCTCCATCCGGTTCGGGCGGCCCTGGCCGCCGGTCGTGTCAGGTCTCTCACCGTCGAGCGTTCCCGCCGCGACCTCGATGATCTGGTGGCGGAGGCTCGTGCCGCGGGAGCGTCGGTGGAGCTGGTCCACGATGTCCGCCCCCTGGCGCAGACCGAGTCCCCGCAGGGGGTGGTGGCCAGGGCTCGTCCCATCCCTCTCGCGCCCTTGGAGGCTCTCTTGGAGCCTCCGGGAGACCTCGTCATTCCTGCGCTGGTGGTGCTGGACCATCTGGAGGATCCTCGCAACGTGGGCGCCATCGCCCGGTCCGCACTGGCTGCCGGGATGACGGGGATGGTTGTTCCGCGCCGCCGCGCCGCCCCGCTCTCGGCCCTTGCCTTCAAGGCGGCTGCCGGTGCGTTCGAACACCTGCCCGTGGCCTCCGTGTCCTCGGTAGCCGACTGTGCAGTCCGGGCCGGTCGGGCGGGTGTGTGGTCGGTGGGCTTGCATGCACACGGTAAGCGGCCGCTCTTCGGGCTGGAGCTCCTGGCCGAGCCGGTGGCCCTGTTCGTGGGTTCCGAGAGATCGGGTCTGTCCCGTCTGGTCAAGGCCCGCCTGGACATCACGGTGTTCATTCCCATGGACGGCCGGGTTGACAGCCTCAACGCCGCCACGGCATCAGCCTTGGCCTGCTTCGAGACCAGTCGCCTGCGTGCCTCCGGTGGTAGCCTGTAAGTGATGCCTCGCCAGGTCAGGCGGGGGAGAGGGACGGCCGGTTGCGCCGGCAGGTTCCATGTCATGGCGATTAACAACGGAGAGGGGGTAAAGATGCGGAGAGCAGGTACCTCGGCGCTCCTCGTAGCAGTAATGATGGTGGCGGCGGCGTGCGGAGAGTCCTTCGAAGCGGGCGAGTTGGGCGCCGTGGAAGTCGCGGAGGGCGAGGAAATTCAGATACGGTCGATCGGTCCGATCACCGGTGACGTCGCATTCCTCGGCGTTCCCAACCTGAGGGGGGTCGAGATGGCGGTCGCCGACTACGGGCCCATCGAGGGTTGGAGCGTCAGCATCGGTACGCCGATGGACGGCTTGTGCTCACCGGACGGTGGCCAGGCGGCCGGACAAGCAATCGTGGCCGACCCGCAAGTGGTCGGGGTGATCGGTACGGCCTGTTCCGGCGAGGCGGTGGCGGCGTCCCCGCTGATCTCCGATGCCGGGATGGTGATGATCTCACCGTCCAACACCTCGCCGGCTCTCACTTCGGACATGGCAGGCACCGCGGGCACCGACTACCACGTCGGTTACTACCGGACGGCCCACAACGACCTCATCCAGGGCAGGGCGGTGGCCCTGTTCGTTCGCAACGAGCTGGGTCTGGACGTGGCGGCGGCCATCCATGACGGCGATCCCTACACCAACGGGCTGGCCACGGCCTTCAAGGACGCCTTCGAGGAGCTCGGGGGCACCGTGCCGGTCTTCACCGCCGTCAACAAGGGCGACACGGACATGTCGGCCGTGCTGACCGAGGTGGCGGCCGGCAACCCGCAGGCGATCTTCTTCCCGATCTTCATGCCGGAGGGAGGGTTCGTTGTCCAGCAGATCGGCGGTATCTCCGGGTTGGAGGACGTAGTCCTGCTCTCGGCCGACGCCCTGCTGGTGGATAATTTCATGGAACTGCCGGAGTCGGAGGGGATATACCTGTCAGGCCCGGACGTCCGGTACGGGGACAACACGAACTCGATCACGGGCCAGTCGGCCAGCGGCGTCCTGGCGGCCTACAGCGCGAGGTACGGGGAGGAGCCGTCGGCCGCATTCTGGGCGCACTCGTACGACGCAACCGCCATGTTGCTGCAGGCGATCGCGAACGTGGCCGTCGTGGACGGCGACACGATGTACATCGACCGTCAAGCCCTCCGCGATGACCTGAACTCCCTCGAGTTCGACGGGCTCATCGGTTCCGTCGGATGCGACCAGTTCGGTGACTGCAGCCCGGGGTTGGTGACGCTGGTCCACCACACGAACTCCTCGGACATCGAGGCTGGCAAGGGCAACGTGGTATTCAGCTTCGCGCCTTGAGTGTGAGCACCGCAGACCGCGGTAACGGGTGACTCGATGACAGGACTCTCGCGGGCGCGATGGCTGCTCGCGGTCTCGGTCATGCTGGTGGCGGCATGTGGCGGGTCCGTCCCGACAGACTCCGATCAGACCGATCCGGTCGAGTTCGAGGCGGGTCCGCTGGGCGCCGTGGTGGTCGCGCCCGGTGAGCAGATCCACATCCGGTCACTGAACTCGATCTCGGGCGACATCGCCTTCCTCGGTATCCCGAACCAGCGCGGGGTGGAGATGGCGATAGCGGACTACGGTCCGGTGGCCGGGCGGGAAGTCTCGATGGGCACGCCGCTGGATGATCTGTGTTCGCCCGAAGGAGGTCAGTCGGCCGCGCAGGCGACGGTGGCCGACCCGAGCGTGGTAGGCGTGATCGGGACCACCTGCTCGTCCGCGGCGGCGGCCGCGTCGCCGCTGATCTCCGATGCGGGGATGGTGATGATTGCCCCCTCCAACACGTCTCCGGCGTTGACGTCGGATCTGGCCGGAAATCCGAGTGCTTCTTACCATCCCGGCTACTACCGGACGGCGCACAACGACCTCTTCCAGGGCAAGGCGGTAGCCCTGTTCGTGCGCGACCATCTCGGGTTCGACACCGCTGCCGCCATCCATGACGGCGACCCGTACACGCAGGGCCTCGCGGAGGCCTTCAAGGATGCGTTCGAGGAACTCGGTGGCGCGGTGACGGCCTTCACGGCGGTGAACAAGGGCGACACAGACATGATCTCCGTGCTCACCGAGGTAGCGGCCGGCCGCCCCCAGGCTCTGTTCTTCCCGGTCTTCATGCCAGAGGGAGCGTTCATCGTCCAGCAGGTAGACGGCGTTACCGGTCTCGAGGACGTGACGCTGATCGTGTCGGCGGCGTTGCTGGTGGACAACTTCATGGAGTTGCCCGAGTCGCAGGGTGTTTACATCTCGGGACCTGATCTACGGTTCGGGGACAACCGCAACAGCATCACCGGACGTTCGGCGGTCGAGCTCCTGGATGCCTACGAAGCCGCCCACGGGGAGGCGCCGTCGGGCGGGTACCTGGCGCATGCGTACGACGCCACCACCATGCTGCTCCGGGCGATCGATCAGGTGGCCGTGGACGTAGACGGGACGCTCCATATCGACCGCGCGCAGGTGCGCGACGAACTGACCCGGACGAGTATGGACGGGATAATCGGCCCGATCGATTGCGACCAGTACGGCGACTGCGGCACCCAGCGGCTGACCGTGCTCTACAACACCGACCCGCGCAACATAGAGGCCGGCAAGAACAACGTCGTGTTCGAGTACGCACCCTAGGTTTAATTGCTAGTTACTAGTTGTTAGTTGCTAGTAGGTCTTCGATGATTGGCGTGCGTAGGATTGGTCTCGTCTCGTTGTGCCTGTTCCTGGTCACCGTCGGCTGCGGCCAGGGCCAGTCGCAACCGGGATCGGACGATCCGCCTTCCGCTACCTCGGCGGTGGACTCTGTCGAGACTGACCGGGCCGCGCCGGAAGTCTCCGAGTTCTTGCCGGGCCCTCTGGGGGCGGTCGAGGTGGCGCCGGGTCAGGAGATTCAGATCCGCTCGCTCAACACGATCACCGGTGTGACGGCCTTCGCCGGCATCCCGAATCAGCGTGGCGTGGAGTTGGCGATCGCCGATTACGGGCCGATTGCGGGCCGTTCGGTGTCGCTGGGCACGCCGTTCGATGACCTCTGCTCGCCCGAAGGAGGTCAGTCGGCCGCGCAGACGATCGTGGCCGACCCGACCGTGGTGGGGGTGATCGGGACCACATGTTCCTCCTCGGCGGCGGCGGCGATGCCGTTGATCTCGGGCGCGGGGATGGTGATGATCTCGCCGTCGAATGCGTCTCCCTGGCTGACTTCGGATCTGGCGGGAAACGCGGGGAGCGCTTACCTACCGGGCTACTTCCGCACTTGCTACAACGGCTTGGTGCAGGGTAGGGCGGTGGCCGCCTTCGTCCGTGACCATCTCGGCTTCGACCGGGCGGCGACCATCCACGATGGCGATGCGTTCACCCAGGGTCTGGCGCGGTCGTTCGCGGATGCCTTCGAGGGGCTGGGAGGCGTGGTGACTGCGGTGGCGGCGGTGAACAAGGGCGATACGGACATGATCGGGGTGCTGACCGGCGTGGAGCCGGGATCGCCCCAGGCGGTGTTCTTGCCCATCTTCATGCCGGAGGGCGGTTTCGTCGCACAGCAGATCGGTGGTGTGTCGGGCCTCGAGAGGGTCACCCTGGTCGGTGCTGCACCACTGCTGGTGGACAACTTCATGGAGTTGCCCGAGTCGGAGGGCGTGTTCCTGTCCGGTCCGGATCTTCGCTACGGATCCAATCGGAACAGCATCACGGGTGCGTCGGCGGATGACTTCCTGGCGGCGTACGAAGCGGCGTACGGGGAGGCGCCCTCGACGGGTTTCTGGGCGCACGCCTACGACGCCGCCATCATGTTGCTCCGGGCCATCGATCGGGTGGCGGTCGAGGTCGACGGGACGTTGTACATCGATCGCCAGACCCTGCGCGAGGAGCTCCACCGGACCAGCTTCGACGGGATCACCGGTTCGATCACGTGCGACGAGTACGGTGACTGCGGGGCGCAGCGGATTGCGGTCGTGCAGCACACCGACTCGCGGGACGTGGAGGCAGGCAAGAACAACGTCGTCTTCGAATACGCGCCTTGAGCCAGAGGAGTGTGTGGACGCTGCGAAGGGTGATGAACGGCTAGAGTCGGAAACCGTGACTTCAGCGGCGTCCACTGCTCCCTCCTCACGAAGAAGGCGGCCGGGATGGGTGGACACCTTCCTCTGGATCGTCCGGGTCGGGGCCATCATCCTCCTCATCTGGGGGGTGGCCGGGACCGTGGTCCAGGGCTTGAGCGGACAGGGCCCGACCGGCGAGGCGTGGCGAGACCTGGTGGTGGCCGGCATCGCCCAGGGGGCCATGTACGGCCTGATCGCCCTCGGATACTCGATGGTCTACGGCGTGCTGGGATTCATCAACTTCGCCCACGGCGAGGTGTTCATGTCGGGGGGCATGGTCGGGTTCTTCGTCGCCAACTACCTGTGGGAAGTACGGCTGTGGGAGACCAACTTCGTCCTGGCGATCCTGCTGGTGCTCCTGTCGTCCATCCTCACCTCGACCCTCGTGGCGGTGATAGTGGAGCGGATCGCCTACCGGCCGCTGCGCGCCTCGCCCCGCCTGATCCCCCTGATCACGTCCATCGGCATCTCCTTCTTCCTCCAGTACACGTTCGCAGGCCTGTTCGGCGTGGCCGTCAAGAACTATCCGCCACCCCCCGACTCCCTCCGGTCCCGGGTCAGCCTGCTCGGCCTCGAGATCGAGGGTTCCAAGCTATTGGTCATCGTGGTGGCGGTCGCCACGATGGTCGGCCTGTACCTGTTCGTGGAGAAGACCCGGACCGGACGCTCCATCCGGGCGGTGGCCGAGGACAAGGAGATCGCGGCCCTGATGGGAATCGACGTGAACCGCACCATCGTGGCCACGTTCGCCGTCGGGGGAGCGATGGCGGGGGTGGCGGGGACGCTATGGGCCCTGTTATTCCGCGGGGTGTCATTCATCACCGGGTTCCTCCCGGGTATCAAGGCTTTCACCGCCGCGGTGCTCGGTGGGATCGGCAACCTTCCGGGGGCGATGGCGGGCGGCGTCTTGCTGGGTCTGTTCGAGGGGGTGGGCCCGCAGCTGGTGCTGGCCGGTTTCGGCATCCCGGGTGTGTCACAACTCAAGGACGTGGTGGCTTTCACCGCCCTGGTCCTGGTCTTGATCTTCAAGCCGACGGGACTGTTCGGTGAGCGTCTCTCGGCGGAGGATCGGGCGTGACCGGGTTCGACCTGCGCCGGTCGTTGCGGTGGGGTTCGATCGCCGGGGCCGTCATGGTGTTCACCTGTGCAGTCGGACTGTTCGAGGCATTCGAGGATCGCCTGCTCGTATACCCGTTCCTCAGCCTCGGTCACGTCCTGTTGCTCTGGTTCCTTCCTCTGGCCGGCTACCAGGCCACCAACGAGCCCGTGCTCGAGGGTATGGAGGCGCCGTCGAAGGGCCTCCACAACGTGGTGGCCGGGCTGGTCGCCGGACTTGCGGGCGGCATCGTGATGGGGGTGTTCACCGTTGTCGTCGATGCCCTCGACGTGCGCGACGTGTTCGTCCGCCTCTCGGTCCGTCTGGTCGACCTCCTCACCCACGGATGGGGCGTTCCCGGAGGCTTGGTGTTGATAGTCGCGGTGCCCGCCCTGCTCGGGATGGCCGGGGGGATGTTGCACCTGGTGTCCGCGTCGGCCCGGCGCCGGCTGATCCTGGCGCTCGAATGGGCGTTGGTGGTGGCTTTGCTCGAGCAGGTGTTCTCTCAGGTGCTCCGGCAGATCCGGTTGGGTGCGGTGGGGGACATCATCTTCACCCGCCGCGCTCTCGAATGGTGGGCGGCACTGGCGGTGGCGGCGCTGGTCGCCCTCCTGTCCGAGCGGGCCCGTGGAGGGGTTGGAAGGATCCGGGGGTACCTGTTCGCGGCCGACGCAGCCCGGCGTACCCGCAATTCGATCTGGTCGGCTCTGGCTGTCCTGGCTTTCCTCATCGTCCTGCCCCAGCTGCTGGGCAGTCTGCTGTCGGAGCTCCTGGCCAACGTGGGCTTGTTCCTGCTGATGGGCCTCGGTCTGAACATCGTGGTCGGTCTGGCCGGGATGCTGGACCTGGGCTACGTGGCCTTCTTCGCGGTGGGCGCCTACACGGTGGGCGTGCTCACCTCGCCCATCTCGCCCCGCTTCGATCTGGAATGGTCCTGGTGGGCGGCCCTGCCGGTGGCCATCCTCATGTCGGTGGTGGCCGGGGTCCTGGTCGGAACGCCGGTCATCCGCATGCGCGGGGACTATCTCGCCATCGTCACGCTCGGCTTCGGGGAGATCGTCCGCATCCTGTTCCTCTCGGACTGGCTGGCGCCCACCTTCGGCGGCGCCCAGGGAGTCCGCAACGTGCCCGGTATCCCCGTGGGCGTGGCGGAGATCCGGGGCAGCCAGCCGGTGGGGGTGCTCTACTTCGCGTTCGGGTTGGTGCTGGTGGCGGCGTGGGTCTCGTGGGCCCTCCAGGAGTCGCGCCTCGGCCGGGCCTGGACTGCGATACGGGAGGACGAGACCGTTGCCGCGGCGATGGGTATCAACGTGGTGCGGGCCAAGCTGAACGCCTTCATCGTCGGCGCCATCCTGGCCGGCCTGGGCGGTGCGCTGTTCGCCGCCAAGGTGGGGTCGATTTTCCCGAGTTCGTTCGAGTTGCTGGTCTCGATCATCGTCCTCGTGGTGGTGATCGTCGGAGGCATGGGCAACATTCCCGGCGTGGCGGTGGGAGCAGTCCTGCTGATAGGGGTCCTGGGAGGTCCCACCCAGCCCGGATTGCTGGCGGAGTTCGCCGAGTTCAAGCTCCTCATCTACGGGGCCCTGCTGGTCTTCATGATGCTCCGCAAACCCGAGGGGCTCCTGCCCAGCGTCCGGCGGTCCCGGGAACTCCGCGGCGAGGAACTGTCCCAGGACGCCTGGCTTGACCGCCCGAGCGGGGACGTTGAGGTCGATGCCCGGCTGGCGGGGGGCTGAGGCCATGCTGGAGATCGGGGGCTTGCACAAGTCGTTCGGCGGGGTGCACGCCCTGGCCGGCGTTGATCTGCGGGTTGATGAGGGGGAGATCGTGTCGGTGATCGGGCCGAACGGTGCGGGCAAGACCTCGTTCTTCAACGTCGTGACCGGTCTCTACCCGCCCGACGGAGGAGACATCATGTTTGAGGGGAGGAGCATCGTCGGCCTCGAGTCGAGCGAGATCACCGAGGCAGGCATCGCCCGGACCTTCCAGAACGTCCGGCTGTTCCTCAACATGACGGTGCTGGAGAACGTCATGGTGGCCCAGCATTGCCGGACCCGGGCGGGCGCCTTCCGCGCGGTGTTGCGCACCCCGTTCCTGCGGAGGGAGGAGGCGGAGATCGAGACCCGCGCCAAGGAGACCCTCGCGTTCTTCGGGACCAGGTTGGTGGGGTACCGGTTCGACCAGCCCGCCCTGTCGCTGTCCTACGCCAACCGGAGGCGTCTGGAGATAGCGCGCGCGATGGCGACCCGACCCAAGCTCCTGCTGCTCGACGAGCCGGTGGCCGGCATGAACCCCCGCGAGACCGCCGAGCTGACCGGGTTGATCCGCAAGCTCCGCGAAGAGCGGGGCTTCACCGTGGTCGTGATCGAGCACGACATGCGAGTGGTGCGGGATGTGAGCGACCGGGTGATCGTGCTCGACCACGGCGTGAAGATAGCCGAGGGCTCCTACGATGACGTGTCGAGCAACGAGGCGGTCATCGAGGCCTATCTCGGAGGGTCCTGAAAGATGTCCGGTTGGCCCGACTCACGGCGAGAAACTCCAGGTCAAAGCATCGCGGGCCAAGCGATCTCCGTCTTTTCCGGCACCAGCAGCGGACGCCCGGCGGAGGTCGGCTGATGGCTTCCAGCCGGCCGGTGCTCGAGTTTCGCAACGTCCATACCCACTACGGGCCGGTCCACATCCTGAAGGACGTCAGCCTGTCGATTTACGAGGGACAGATCGTCTGCCTGCTGGGAGGCAACGCCTCCGGCAAGACGACAACGCTCAAGACCGTCCTCGGCATGGTGGTGCCGACGGCGGGAGAGGTCCTGATCGAAGGGGAGGTGGTCAACGGATGGCGCACCGCCCAGATCGTGGCGCGGGGGGTGTCGATGGTGCCGGAGAACCGCCGGCTCTTCAAGCGTATGACGGTCAGGGAGAACCTCGAGATCGGCGCCTACCTCCGTAAGGACGACACGTCGGCCGACTACGAGCGGATACTCGACATGTTCCCGAGGCTGAAGGAACGCCTGGGTCAGAGAGCCGGCACCCTTTCCGGCGGAGAGCAGCAGATGGTGGCCGTGGGCCGGGCGCTGATGGCTCGCCCCAGGGTCCTGCTGATGGACGAGCCGTCGATGGGTCTGGCTCCGGTGCTCGTGGCCCAGAACTTCGACATCATCCGCCAGATCAACGAGGCCGGCACGACGGTGTTCGTGGTGGAGCAGAATGCCAACATGGCGCTCTCGATCGCCGACTACGGCTACGTCCTCCAGACGGGAAAGATCGTCCTGGCCGACACCGCTCCCAACCTGCTGGCCAACCCCGAGATGCGACAGGCCTACCTGGGTGAGGTCGGGTAGGATCTAGTGGTCTGTCTGCAAACGATCGGGTGGTCTGGCGGTCATCGGTGTCCCGTCGCTGCGTTCCGCTTCCTTGACGTACCGCTGCGGGTACGCCTTCGTCAGCGGGCCTTGCGAGGAACACCGCTGCCGACGCCATACCACACCGCTGTTACACAGACAGACCACTAGGGCAGATCTAGGCCGGGTTAGCTCAGTCGGTAGAGCACTTCTCTTGTAAAGAAGATGTCACCGGTTCGATTCCGGTACCCGGCTCCGCTCCACGGCGGCGGCTGAACGAAATGCACCACTATGTACCGCTTGGCCGATACGCTGGGCGCGAAATGCTCACGTCCCTCGAGATGAACGTCCTCGATTTCGAGCGTTGCTGGTGGCAACTTCCCGGTCCCAAGGACCGCGACATACGGGTTGCCTTCGGGTTCGGGCCGGACCGCTACTACCGCTTACTGAGGGACCTGATGGACGATCCGGATGCGCTGGCGTACGACCCGTTGACTGTGCGCCGGCTCCGCCGCATCCGGGCCCGGGCCATCGACGCAGCCGGATACCGGGTGGGTACGGTGTGACCGGTCGTCAGGCCTCCTGGGTACGTGCCCGCGCCGCTCGGCCGGGACGGGTAGGACGAATCGATGCCAGGCCGCCACGCTTCCGACGATAGGCGCCGCTTCCAGCGCGACCTGCGCCGTGCGGGCCTGATCGGCCTCGGCGTGCTGGTCGTCGTGATCGGCATCGGCTTCGTGGCTCGGACGCTGATCGGCGGCTCTCCGGACGGCGATCCTGCGGGGGATGGTTCCGCCGCGGCCACCCAGCCCGTGGCCACAACCGGAGCCCCTCCCGCCACGGACGCTCCCACGACCACCGTCCCTGCCACCACGACCACCGCGGTTCCGGCCACCACGACCACCGAGGCTCCTCGCCCGCCCGTCCGGCCACCCTCGCAAGTAGGAGTGCTCGTCCTCAATGCCACCTCGGTAGGCGGACTGGCAGGCCGCCTCACCGAGGAACTTGCCGACTTGGGCTACCGGACCGTTCCTCCGGACAACCATCCTGAGAATCTCGACTCCTCCGTGATCTGGTACGTGGAGGGATACGACCGGGAGGCTGCCGCCCTGTCCGAACAGGTACCGGATGCCGAACTGGTGCTGTTCCCGGGCGATGCGCCCCGGGCGCCGATCACCGTAGTGCTGGGCGCCGGCCACCAAGAGTGAGCGCCGGCGGGGGAGCGCCGGGCTTCCACCCGTCGATGCGGGGTCCTCACGCTCGAGCCCGGCGGCGGCGGGCACGGGTCGCATGGTTCGTCCTGGCGGGCGCCGTCGTGCTGCTTGGGGCGGTGGTGGCTGCGGGTGGCTTGCTGAGGCGCTCGGTCATCCTGGACCTGGTCTCGTTCTGGCCGGGCTGGGTCGTCACGGCGGGGGTGTTCCTCATCCACCGGCGCGTGTCGAGAGTCCGGCAGCGTTTTCCCGGCTACGGCTTGGGTTCTGTGTTGCCGTACTCGCTGACGGGATGGCTGGTTGTCGTGCTGGTCCTCCACCTGGCCGGCTGGGAGTTGCTGCCGTCGTCAGCAGACCGGCTGGAGGGTCCGGCCATCACCGATCGGATCGGGGCCACCGCCATGGATGTACGGCTTGACGGAGCGGTGATCTTGGAGACGGACACCGACCTCCTCTACGAGGTGTCCAGCTTGCCTTCGACAGGCGGAGTGGCGCCTCCCCGAGGCGAGGAGCTTCTGACCGGGGACGACCTGGAGGTACTGCTCCGGGAGGGGCCGGAGGCAGGATGGTTCGGATCTGCCGGATGGAATCTGGCCCTCAACCCCGGCCGCGACTGGGCTGTGGCCGTTTCGGCCGCGGAGGTGGATGCGGATCTCAGGCATCTGTCGCTCAGGTCCCTTCGAGTGGAGGCAGCGGGTGCGATCCGGCTCGGACCGGCGCGGGGCGACGTGCCGGCATTGCTGGCCGGCGACCTGGTGGTCGAGATCCCTGCGGAGGTGTCCGTGGAACTCTCCGGGCCGGCCACGGTCGGGCCGGGGTGGGAGGACGGCGCCGATGGCAGGAGTTTCCAGGGCGGCGGAGCGGGCCGTTACCTGATCGAGGTCGATCCGGATTCGGATGTGGTGGTGAACCAGGTATGACGAACCCGGGACACGGGACACGGGCCGGTAACCTGACCGGCGAGGGATCGGGCGAGCTATGAACCAGCAGGATCGGGAAAGGCTTACCAGGCACGACTGGCTGCGCGGCGTAGGCGTTGCGGCCTGGAGCATCGTGGGCATCTTCGCGGTGATCGCGGTCGTGGCCTGGGCTGTTTACCAGGTGCGGATCATCTGGGCGCCGCTGATATTCGCGGTGCTCCTCGTCTACCTGGTCAAACCGCCGATCGACTTCCTCGAGCGTTACAAGATCCCGCGGGTGGGCGGGGGCTGCCTCGTCTACCTGGTGCTAGGCGGCATATTGGTGCTGATCGGCACCTTGATCGTTCCGATCATCAGCCGCCAGACCGTCGAGCTGGTCGACCAGGTCCCCGACGTGATCGACAGCACCTTCAACCTGGTGGCCGATCTGGCCGCGTCTCTCAACCTCCCGGTCGAGTTGGCGGGCGTCGACTCGATATCCGACGAGTTGGTGGGCTGGTTCTCGGATCCTTCCAACCGTGAGGTGATCCTGGAGGGACTCACCCGGGCGGGGGAGCTGGCCAGGGGGCTGGTGGAGGGGGTGGTGGTCGTACTGCTCGCCCCCGTGCTGGCCTTCTACATCGTCGTGGATGCCCACAATCTCCGCAGGGCGGCGGAGCGCCTGGTCCCGGCGACCGATCGGGCCGAGGTGATCCATCTGGCCCGGCAGGTGGGCAAGGCCCTGGGCGGCTTTGTCCGGGGCCAGCTGGTGGTAGCGGCCATCGTCGGGATCCTGTCCAGCACGGTGCTGTGGATCCTCGACCTTCCGTTCTGGTTGATAGTCGGCCTGCTGGCCGGGCTGCTGAACGTCGTGCCTTTCATAGGTCCCTGGGTGGGAGGGGCGCTCGGGGTGGCGACCGCGCTGATCGTGGGAGATCCGATCCGAGCCATCTGGGTCGTCGTCGCCTTCCTCATCATCCAGCAGTTCGACAACCATCTGGTGAGCCCCATGGTGCTGCGGGTGGCCGTCCACCTGAGCCCGGTCACCATCATCCTGGCGCTGCTGGCGGGCGGATCCATCGGTGGCCTGCTGGGCGTGCTCATCGCCGTGCCGACCACCGCGGTCTTCAAGATCATCATCGGCCATCTGTGGCGCACCCGCGTGCTCGGAGAGTCCTGGGAACAGGCTGCTTCGGCCGTGGTGGTGGAGTACGAGGTTGAGCCCTTGCGCGAGCGTTTCCGTCGTGGTGGGACGGAGGCGGGCCGGGCGCGTGAGGACGACGAGACAGCACCGGACGCCGTCGCCGACGCCGCCGACCCGGACCGGACAGGATCGGGCGAAAACGCCTCCTTGACGGATAACTGACTCCATGCTTGACATCCTGGTGCTGTCCGGCCTGGGCTTGGCTGTCCTGCGCGGGTACCGGCGGGGAGTGCTGCGCGCGGTCACTGGCCTGGTGGTTCTTGTGGTCGGGATTGTGGTGGCGTACCGGGCCGGGCCCATCGGGCAGGGCGTGGTCGAGTCGTGGACCGGTGCCAGCCCCCTCACCTCGCGGTTCATCGCGTCAGCGGTGGTGTTCCTGGTGGTGTTCGTGGGGGCCCGGCTGCTGATCAGCCGGCTCCTCGCCCTGTCGGGACCGGCGCAGCTGCTGGATCAGATCGGAGGGGCGCTCGTCTCGGCGGCAGCGTTCGCGGTGGTGGCCGGCCTGCTGATCCTGGCCGTTGCGAGCGCGCCCTACCTCCCGGCTGGGGTCGGGCAGGTGCTCGATCAGTCGAGAGCCGTCGCCCTCGTCACATCGGAGGGACCGCGCTTCACCCCGGGCATCAGCCGGCTTCTGGGCGACCGCATCCTGGAGTCCTACTTGAATCTCCAGAGGCTGTCGGAGGGAAGTCCGGCGCTTCGCGACGGCGTTGGCGAAGTCGTTGACGTTGGCGGCGGCGGGGTCGATACATCCCCGGTGGGGGAAGTGGTGGAGGACCTTGCCGTTCCGGTAATCCAGCTGCTCGACAGGCTGGTGGTGATCGAGGGCGACGAGCGGGTGGAGATCCCCCCGGTTGGCGAGCCGGTGGAGGATCGCCCCGATCTGGCCACCGAGTTGCTGGACAGGCTCAACCTGATGCGGATCGAGGAGGGCGAGGAGCCACTCGCCTGGTCGGCGGCCTTAGCCGAGATCGCCGCCGGACACGGAGTCGAGATGTATGCCGAGGGCTACTTCTCCCACGTCTCGCCGGTCACCGGATCGGTTGCGGATCGGCTTGCCGCGCAGGGGATACCGTTCCGGGTCGCCGGCGAGAACCTGGCCCTCAACCCGACCGTGGACGGCGTCCACGGCGGCCTGGCCGCATCGCCCAGTCATCGCGCCACCATGCTGGAGGCCCGCTTCACCCGCGTGGGGATCTCCGTATACGACGGTCCGCTCGGGCTGATGGTGGTCCAGGTGTTCACGGGGTGACCAGCGGGTTGACCCCCATCGCCGCCGAACTGGCCTCTGCCCTGGTGGCCGCCTACGCGCCCTACGTCCGGGACAGGGTCGCCCGCCTCGGCCTGGAGGCCCCGCCGAGTCTGGAAGATGCCATCGAGGAGGGCAGTCGGTGGCTGGAGACAGCCCTCCCGGACCTGCTCGGACGACCCTTCGTGAGCCAGGACCGGGGACCCCTGGAGCTGTTCCAGGAAGCCCTCAGGTTCCCGACCGCGGTTCTGGAGCGGGCCGGGCATCAGCCCGTGCCCCGCGACGAACTGGTGGCCAACGCACTGCCCGGAGACCTGTTCGACCTGGCGCCCGCATCATCCAACGACCTGGGCGAGGCAGCCTGGAAAGCCCACCTGGTTTGGGGAGCCTCCAAGGCGGCCGCGATGACCAGGCCGGTGTGACGCGTCCGATCCCAGGGTCTTCCTGCGAAGCCCGACGGGCGGACGTGGTCGGGGATTCAACGGTCGAGTTTTCGGGGTCCGCTGGATCAGCCGGTAAGCATTTTGCCGTATTTTTCTATTATGTACATGGTGCGGCGGTGTTTTGTCACAGGGGCACGTTATGTTGGTTGATGTGTACGAAGCACCGACCTTTCATGACGCGGACTCGATCCTGGTCGCTGAGAACAACCTCAAGGACGCCCAGCGGGAGATCGACCGGCTCCGGGGCCGCCAACTCGCCTGGTTGAAGATGGTGGTCCGCCATCGGGGGATCGTCAGGGACGGATACCGCTCCCTGGTCGACTGGACAGCCTCTCGGCTTGACATACCTCATGCGGTCGCCCGTGATCTCGCCTACCTGGCCCTCCGGCTGGACGACGATCGGATCGATTTGATACAGCGAGGGCATCTGCCGTACGACCGGACCGTGTCCCAACAACGCCTCCTCCAAGCCGGAGCAACCCCCGCCGATGTCGCCGCGTCAGAGGATCTGGACCTGGCCGCAGTGACCAAGCTGGCCACCAGGTTCCGCAAGCTCAGCCGGGGCGACGAGCGCAGTGCCTTCGAGAGACAGTACGTGAACCTGAGAGTGTCCGAAGACGGCGCCGTATGGCACCTCTCAGGCAGGCTCACCGCCACCGACGGACAAGTGGTACGCCAAGCTCTAGACCGCCGCGCCGACCACATACCACCCATCACCTCTCAACCGGATACTGAGTTGACACCCGCTCAGAAACAGGCCATAGGCCTGACCACCATGGCCCAAGACGACCTGGACCAACACCTCCAACCAGGCGACCCCGCCGGCCGGGAACCCGTCATCATGCTGATCAAAGACCAAACCCTCGCCGACCAGTCCGCCAACACCCAAGGCGTTGAGGTGTTCAACGGACCCCGCGTCGGTCCTCAGGCAGTGGAGACGGTCGAGTGCGAAGGACGGGTCGAACCCGTCATCATCCAAGACGACCAAGTGGTGGACACCGGTCCACCCCAGCGTCAGACTCCCAAACGGCTCCGCCGGGCCGTGCTCGCACGGGACCGCAAATGCGTCATCGACTCATGCCAAAGCGGCTACCGGCTCCAGACCCACCACGTCATCCCCAGACGCAACGGCGGTCCCGACACGGCCGACAACCTGGCGACGCTGTGCTGGTACCACCACCACATCGCCATTCACCGAAGGGGACACCGCATCGACCCCCAAACACCACCACACCGCCGCCGCCTTCTACCACCCCGAACCTGGGTCCACTACCGGCACCCCACCAACGTCGAATACTTCAGCCCCCACCAACAGCAACAGCGCGCTTACCAGGCCTTCCTCGATAAGTACCACCCCCAACAACCCCACCCCGGCGGATAGCCATAGGTTTTATCCAGCAGATCTAAGCCGGTACTTTGCGCGCTTCGACAAGGGCGAACTCCCTGTCGCGATAACTGCGCGTGGTAATGGTGGGCCGCTGGAATCCGGCCTCGACGAAGAGGGAGCGCAGTCTCGCCGGATTGAGTGCCGTGTTTCTCTCTTGGTTCGCGACAAACGCCGAGATGCGGCGGGCCAGCTCCTCGAACGGCAAGTCGGACATGTCGGGCCACCACGTTCGAGCATCGTTGGCTATCTGTATCCAGCGGTCCAGTCTTTCTGTTCGCTCGGGCCTCGAGTCAAGTTTCGTCCCGGGTAGGCGGACCGTGGTGAGGGTGATTCCCTTCGGCGACAGCGGAGCGCACCATGCGGCCAGGAGCTTCCTCAACTCGTCGGTGGAAAACCGGGGCAAGAACGAATCGCTCACGATGATGTCATAGAAGCTCGGCCTCCGGTGGTCGATGGCGTCTCCTACCAGCAACTCCGGTGCTGCCGCCTCAACGCGCTCTGCGTACGCGGCAGTGCCCAATAGTGGTGTCGGACAGAGGTCGATAACGGTCACCTTGGCGGAATCAGCCAGTTGGCTGTAGACCAACTCATACATCGCGTAGTCAGCAGAGCCACTGATGAGGACTCGGAGGTCGTCTCGTCCGGCGCCCACTTCGGCTATCGAGCTACGAAAGAAGGGAGCATGCCACGACGGGGTGGAAACGAGGTCAAGCAGCCGGAGGTGCTTCCAAGTGCCGTGATACCAATCGCACGACGACGCACCCGTCTGGACGCAGGTCCCCATGCCCATAGCTTCCGTGATCGTAGATCATCTGCCCACTAAGCAAGGGCAACACCCCAGACCACCGCCAGGCGGTCACTCTGTCTGAGTGACTCACGCGTCCCCTGCGGGTGGTCCGACCCACCGGCAGGTCAGGTGGGTGTGTTGACCGAGTGACGCGAAGGGTTCGGATCGACAAACCGCCTTCTCCAGTTCAATGAGTTGATTGAGCGTCTGCGGTCCACCTAGTTGGTCGACCACATGATCGTGGAAGATCCGGATGCCCGCCCTTGCAGTCACTTCCAGATCGTGGTCTTCGAGCCACGAGACCACCACCTCGTTGTCCAGGGCGGTTGCGCCTTCCCCCCATCCCCGCCTGATCGGGCCGGTCCGATAGTCCTCGAGGGCAGCTTGGAAGTCACCGGCGAGGGTTCGCTTGAGGAGAGAAGCGAAGCGGTTGTAGAACATCAGGGATACCTGACCGCCTTGCTTCACCAGCCGCGCCAGGTCTCTAACGGCAGACTTCGGATCTTCGAGCCACTCGAGGACTGCGTGACACAGTACGAGGTCGAACTTCTCGTCCGCGATGTTCGCGTACTCCTGAATCGACAGATGACGCATTTCGATCGCATCGGCGACTCCGGACTCCGCAGCCCTTATAGCCGCCTTGGCGAGCATCTCCGCAGAGGCGTCACACAGGACCACTGAATGGCCCAGTCTGGCCAGTCGAACCGCCATGTGTCCAGATCCGCCTCCGGCATCAAGGATGCGCAACGGCTGATCGGCCAATCCCGGCACATCGTCGTGCAGCACGCTCCAGAGAACGGCGAGTCTGACGGCGCCCTTGGTGGAGCCGTAGATGTCGGAATCAAACTGGTCTGCGATCCCATCGAAGCTGACGTCACCCACTGCGGCCCACCTCGTGTTCCCGACTGCTCCCGCTTGATGCGTCCGCCTGCCGCGCTTCGCCGTATTGTCGTTGTCGTGGCGGCGGCTGCGCCCGCGGCAGGATTCGAACCTGCGACCTACCGCTTAGGAGGCGGTTGCTCTATCCCCTGAGCTACGCGGGCGGGATCGGTGACGGGCCGGATGGGGACCGCAAATGGTAGCGGCGCGCATGGACCAGATCGGGGAGGGGCGATGCATCGCGTCCGGATCCCGTACCGCAGTCCTCGCTTATATGATTCAGTGACACCGTTAGCGGATGGAAGTAACCATGGACCGCGACGCATCCGGGGTCGGGACCGGACTCGATCAGGCCGATGTCGCCGACCTGCTCACGCTGGCGCGCCTGTTGAGCGCCCCGATCATGCTCTGGCTGGTGTCGAATCGCAGCATGGACGCCGCGGTTCTGGTGGTTGTTATTGCCTGGTGGACGGACTTCCTGGACGGCCGCCTGGCCCGCAGAGCTCATCGTGAGACCCGCTTGAAGGACTGGGACCTGCGCGCTGATGCCTGGTTGGCCAGCGCGGCGGGCCTGGGTCTGGGATTGGCAGGCTACTTCTCGTGGTGGGCGGCCGTGCCCCTCGCCGCAGTGGTTCTGGTCATGTCGGTCCTGGTGTCCAATCCCGCCGCGGTCATGGTGGGCGTCGCCGCGCAGTACGGGATGTTCATCATGGCGTTGTACCTCTGGGCCGACCTTTGGTGGTTGGTCGTCCTGCATGTGATCGTCTTCCTGTTGGCGGGCTGGAGGAGGTTCTGGGATGTGGTGTGGCGGGCTTTCTGGGCGGGCCTCGCCGGCTTGGTGACGGGGCGCCGCCGGCATCGTCGCTTGGTCCTTGACGACTGGGCGGAGTGAGGATCCCCGGCGAGCGGAGGGAAGGCCGGGAATCGTGATAGTCTCGAATCCGCTCTCCCCAGGAGCTCCCGCTCCGTGCCATTTACCGACCGATATGGAGGAGACCCCATGACCGACGACCGCAAGGAAACCGACGCTCCGGCATCGGCCGGCGGCCTCATGGTGGTGGAGACCTCCACCGAAGAGGAAGACATTCCGGACCGGATCGAGGAGCCCGCCAAGCTACTCCGGATCGCGTCCATGACCCGCTCCATGCTGGAGGAGGTCAGGACCGCCACGCTCGATGAAGAAGGGCGAGCGCGGTTGAAGGCGGTCTTCGACGCCACTCTGGAGCAGCTCCACACGGTGCTGACCGATGATCTACGGGAGGAATTGTCCGAGGTGTTCGTCCCTCTCGACGAGGGAGTTCCGACCCAGGCAGAGATCCGGGTGGCCCAGGCCCAGCTGATCGGCTGGTTGGAGGGCCTGTTCAACGGTATCCAGGCGGCCATCATGACCCAGCAGATGGCCGCTCGCGCCCAACTAAAGCAGATCAGGGGCGGCCCCCCACCCGACGAGGACCACGGCGGAGGCGGCCTCTATCTGTAGCCGTACGTGACCCTGGAGCTGGTCCTACTCCTGGTGGCAGGGTTCGCCACCGGCTTCATCAACGCGGTGGCCGGTGGGGGATCGGCCCTGACCATCCCGCTGCTCACGCTCATGTCCGACGCCAACATCGCCAACGGCACCAACCGGGTGCCGGTGTTGTTCGCCAACCTGGCCGGCATCGCCGGTTACCAGAGGGGAGATTCTGTCCCGTGGAACCGGATATCGGTGCTGATACCGCCGGTGCTGGCCGGCGCCGGACTGGGAGCGTGGATCGCCACCCTGATCCCGCCGGACGGTATGCAGCGGGTTTTTGCGGTCGTGCTGTTGCTGGTGGCGGTCTCGGCGGTGGTCAACACCAAGCAGTGGCTGGAGGAGGCACCGTCCCGGCTGGGCCCCGTCGGTCGGTCCGTCGCCTTCTTCTTCATCGGTTTCTACGGAGGGTTCGTCCAGATCGGGGTGGGGATCCTCCTGCTGACCGCCCTGGTGCTCGGCTCCGGGTTCAGCATGCTGAGGGGGAACGGCGCCAAGGTGGTGATCATCGCCGCCTACTCGCTGATCACGCTGCCGTTCTACTTCTGGGCCGGGCACGTGGACCTGCGGCTCGGCGTGATCCTGGCCTTCGGGTTCTCGTCGGGCGCCTACCTGGCCGCGCGGCTGGCAGTACGCAAGGGGTCTGCCTGGGCGAGGTGGGTGCTGGTGGTCGCGGCGGTGGGGGCGGCTATCAGGATGATGTTCTGGTAGGAGGGTGCCGAAAGAGGCGGAGATTGGTTGGCCCGCGATGCTCCTAGCTGGGGTTTCGTATCCAGCTATCGGGCCAGCGGGACGATTCTCAACACCCTCCTAGCCGGTGTCTGGTCTGCGGGCCACCGGCGACCGGCTACTACTTGTATCGCCAGACGATGCGCCCGCGGCTGGGGTCGTAGGCGGACAGCTCTACGTCGACTCGGTCGCCCGGGAGGATACGGATGAACCGTCCCCGTCTCATCTTGCCCGAGGCTCGGGCGAGCACCTCGAGGCCACCATCGATCTTCACGTTGAACATGGCGTTGGGCAGGGTCTCGACAACGCTGCCTTGAACCCGTAGCACGTCATCCTTGGGCAAGAAGGGTCCTCTCTGTAGCGGGTATGTGGCCGGGCTCCGGGGGTGCTGAGGCCCTGACCGGCCAAGGCTAACGCATGGCGCCTGCCGCTGGAGGGCTGGGCTAGCCGGATGTCTCGTCAACCGGGTCGGATATCCGGCCGAGGGCCCGGCGCCCCCGCTCGGCCAGCACGGCCCGCGCCCGGGCGATGTCGTCCGGACACGTTCGGGACGCCATCCAGTAGCACAGGCCCGTCGGGATGAAGAAGACCTGGAAGAGAGCTAGGCCGATGGCGTAGTTCAACGGCGCCGCGAAGCTGGCAGCGAGCGCCGCGGCCACCGGAACGGTGAGTCCGTTCCCGGCCGCCCGCGACACCCCGTTGGAAAGGTTGGCGATCCCGAACATGGTCCCCCGATGCTCGGGCAGGTTCACGTCGGAGATCAGGGCGAACCAGTTGGGGGAGTCGGCCGAACTGAGGACGACCGCCACCAGGATCAGCAGGAAGGCGCTCGCCGCGTACGGGTTGGTGACAACGCTGCGGAGAGTGGCCAGGACGATTGCCATACTTCCCTGGTCCGTGGGGATTTCGAGGCCGCGCAACGGGATGAAGAAGAACGCCACGAAGAAGGGGATGGCGCCCAGGATGCCGGCTGCTGAGATGGCGGCTCGGGCCCGGGCGGTCCTGCGCTGGAGGCGGTCGCCCAGATGCCCCGCCAGGATGGAGGCAATCCCACCCAGCTGGAACATGGCGCCGAAGACAGCTCCTACCGCCGTAGCGGTGGCAAGGTCGTACCCGTCAGCCTCGACCTTGCCCTGGTACAGGAGGGGCACCCAGACCAACGATCCGTACGCCAATTGGGCGGTCAGGCCCTGGAGAACCAGCCACGGGTTGGTGCGGATCTTCCAGAGCTTCCTCATGTCGGATCGCTCGATGCGGTAGTCGTAGGTTCCTCCGGCGGCCAGCGCCTCGGCCAGCTCCGGCTCCGCCCGGCCCCGGTGTGCTTCGGCCGTGGTCAGGTACAAAAGGGCCACCGCGGCGCCGACCAGTGCCAAGCCGATAAACGGGCGCCTCCAGTCGGACGCGCCCAGGACGCCGCCCACCAGGATGCCCAGGAAGCCGCCCGCACCCTGGGAGAGCCCCCAGAAGCTCATCGCCAGACCTCGACGCCGTGGGGGGATGAAGTCGGAGATCACCGAGAATCCCACGGAGGCTATGGCGCCCAGGCCGGCACCGACCAGGACCGACCACAGCGCCAGTTCGGTGAGGGATCCCGATCTCGCCGCCAGCAGCAGGCCACCGCTCCATGCCAGCGTGGCCCAGAAGAGTAGGGGCTTGCGTCGTGACCGATCGCCTATGTATCCCCAGCCCACCGCGCTCAGAGCGGTTACGAGGATGATCAAGGCGGTGACCGCCGCCACGCCGGCCTGGCTCTCTCCGAGGTCGGCGGCTATTACGTTCGTGAGTACCGGATAGAGCGCGATTGCAGCGTTGTCCAGTGACGCCAGGACCACGAAGATCGTTATCGTGTAGACCACACGAGCCTTGTCGTGAGCCTTAAAGAGCCTGGTCATTCGTACATTTCCGGTATGGTCGCGCTCCTTGGCGTGCCTCTTCGAGCCTATTGTTGGCAATAGTCATAGAATTACGCTAAACTATCCTAGTTACCCACGAGAGAGGCGGGCTTTGGCCGAAGGGTCAGACGCTTCTCCGGGTAGCCACAGGTAACCGTCATGGTATCCGACCAAGGAAGCGGGCTGATGCAAAGCGAAGACAAGATTCTCGGCGCCAACGAGGTGGCCGACCTTCTGGGCATGGACGTCCAGATGATCCGGAAGTACGCGAGGGAAGGCCGCCTTCCCGCTTATCGCCTTCCGGGAGGTAGGACCTTCAAGTTCTTCCGTAGCGAGGTGCTGGACTTCGTCCGGGCTCATCCGGCGAGCACCGAAGGCAGCTGATAACGCTCGTTAGTGGATAGGCCAGGCAGTGATCGTGTCCTGGCCTATCGACCATTCTGGTCGCCGGAGTCCGGGTCCTCCATGCGGGGGTCCGTCCGGATCAGGCGCCGGTACTCGTGGTCGAGGAGGCCCCAGACCGAGTGGTCCATCCAGCGACCGCCCACTTGGATCTCCTCTCGCAGCACTCCTTCGCGCACGAACCCGAGTTTCGTAGCTACTCTCTCGCTCGCCTTGTTGCCCACCGCTACGCGGAGCACCATACGGTGCATGGACAGCTCTTCGAACCCGATCCGGAGGGCCGCGCGGGTGGCTTCGGTGGCGATGCCTCGTCCCGTGTCCTCCGTTCTGATCCAGTAACCGATCTCGCCGGATCGCGAGCTGCGGGAGACATGCCAGATGCTGATGTTGCCTACGTGGCGATCGGGCCTGTCGTGGAGCCGGATCGAGAAGTCGTAGGCCTTGCCTTCGCGCCACGAGCGCATGCTTTCCCGGACGAAGCCGGCCGCTCCAGCCCTCGTAAAGGTCCTGGTAGCCCAGGGTAGGAATTCGGCCAACTCCGTCTGGGAGTCGCGTACTGCGGCGTACAGGGCTTCGATGTCACGCCGCCTGAATGGCCGGAGCATCAAACGCTGCGTGTAGTGCTCGAGCGGGGGTAACACGTCTCGGGAAGGGATTCGCATGGCAATCGCGAGCCTATCCGGTATAGGGGGCCCCGGCCACCACTCCAATCCCTTCGCCCGGGCTTCTGGTCGCCCTTCTAGCATCTCCTGATGGACCATCCCTGGAATCCCGCCCGCCTGCTGCCCGAGCCCCCGACCGGTAACGGAGCCCAGCAGGCGGCGGTGCTGGCCCCTCTGTACGAGGACGGCGACGATCTCAGACTGGTCCTGATACGTCGTCCGCTCCACATGCCCACGCACGGCGGTGACATTGCCTTCCCGGGGGGCAAGCCGCAACCGGGGGAGAGGCCGCTCGACACCGCCCTTCGCGAAGCTCGTGAGGAGGTCGGTATCGAGCCCGCCACGGTGGAGGTGCTCGGCTACCTGCCCGCCATCCACACCGTGAGCTATCCGCTCCTGGTCGTGCCCGTGGTCGGACGACTCCCCGGAGTGCCCAGCCTGCGACCCGATCCGAACGAGGTGGATCGGATCCATACTCCGACAGTGGGTTCCCTACTTGACGAGACCCGCTGGCGGAGCAAGTCCTGGAGGGGCCACCAGGTGTACATGTTCGACCTCGACGGCGACACCCTGTGGGGAGCGACGGCTCGCATGGTCCGCCGGCTGATCGGCCTGGAGCCGTACTGGTAGAGGTGCTGCTCGGTTAGGCGCGACCGGTGACGAGGTCGAGGACGGCATCGTGGATGTCTCCGTTGGTCGCCAGGCCGGTTCCGGACCGGAACGATGGTTCTCCGGCCAGGTCTGTGAACCTGCCGCCGGCCTCCGAGAGGATGACAACCATCGGCGCCACGTCCCATGGGTTGACGATCGGGTCGAGCATGACGTCCACCCGCCCCGAGGCCACCAGGCTGTAACCGTAGGCGTCGCCCCATCCCCGCAGCATCATCGGCCCGGCCTGGAGGCGTTCGGCCATGTCCTCCGTGAGCAGGTCGAACCCGCTGGTGCACAGTGCGGCGCCCTCCAGGTCGGACCGGCGGCGCACCGATACAGCGCGTTCGTTCAGATAGCAACCCCGGCCCCGGCCGGCCGCCATGGTCTCGCCGAGGGCGGGGAGGTCTATGACTCCCACAGCCACGCCGTGCTCGTCCTCGAGAGCGAGGAGCGTCGCGAACAGCGGGACGCCCCGGATGAAGGACTGGGTGCCGTCGATGGGGTCGATGAACCAGGTGCGTCCTGACGACCCGGTGGTGTCGGCGAACTCTTCCCCCACGATCCCGTCGTCGGGGAAGAGCCGGGCGATCTCGGTGCGGAGGAGCCGCTCTGCCGCCCGGTCCGCCTCCGTAACCGGGCTCCCGTCCCCCTTGACCATCACCTCTGTGGACCCGTCATACCAACGCAGGGTGAGCTTTCCGGCCAGCCGGGCCAGGTGGACGGCCTGGCTGAACAGCGATTCCTCGACCGGAGGTCCGGCTGACCGGCTCACGGTCGGCTGCTGCTCGCGCCGGCCGGTTCCGCGCCGGCCCGGAGCAGGCCGATGACGATCCCGTCCGCCATCGCCTCCCACGTGGCTTCGATGACGTTCTCGTGCACCCCGATGGAGCCCCAGGTCGACGGGCCGTCGCTCATCTCGATGAAGACCCTCACGACAGCGGCCGTCGAGGCGGTGGCGTCCAGGACGCGCACGTTGTAGTTGGTGAGGCGCAGCGTGTCGAGCTGGGGATAGTGGTGCTTGAGTGCTTCCCTAACGGCATGGTCGAGGGCGTTGACCGGCCCGTTGCCCTCGCCGGTCCTTATCACCCGCTCGCCCCTGATCACGATCTTGACCGTAGCCTCCGCCATGACCAGCGCATCGGATCGGTGCTCGGTCGAGACGCGGAACGACTCCAACTCGAAATAGTCATGCGACCATCCGGCGGCCTGCCTCAGCATCAACTCGAAGGATCCGTCAGCCGCCTCGAAGTGGTATCCCCGGTTCTCCATGTGCTTGATCTCGTCCAGCACCTCGGCGGCCTGGGCGCCGGTGAGCGCGATGCCCAGGTCCCGGGCCTTGGCGAGTACGGTCGAGCGGCCCGAGAGCTCCGAGACCACGGTGCGTGTCCGGTTGCCTACCTGAGCCGGGTCCTGGTGCTCGTAGGCGTCGGGACGCCGGGCCAGCGCCGAGGTGTGCAAGCCGGCCTTGTGGGTGAAGGCCGATGCGCCGACGAACGGACTGTGGGGGTCGAGGCTGACGTTCACGATCTCTGCGATGTGGTGGGAGATGGGCGACAAGATCTTGAGCCGGCCCGGTTCGAGTACCGGGACTCCCATCTTCAGCACCAGGTCGGGGAGGATGGTGGAGAGGTCGGCGTTGCCGGTGCGCTCTCCGTAGCCGTTGATGCACCCCTGCACCTGGCGGATGCCCATCTCGACGGCGGTCAGCGACGAGGCCACCGCACAGCCGGCATCGTTGTGGAAATGCACACCTAGTTCGGCGTCCGGAAGGGCCTGCTGGACCCGGTCGATGGCGCCGGCGATGTCGGGCAGCAGGCGCCCTCCGTTGGTATCGCACAGGACCAGGCGCTCGGCGCCCTCCTCGAGTGCGGCGCGGAGCACTCGGATTGCGAAGTCGAGGTTCGACCGGTAGCCGTCGAAGAAATGCTCCGCGTCGAAGAAGACGCGCCGGCCGTGGCGTCTCAGGTACGCCACCGATTCGGCCACCATCGCGACGCCGTCGTCGAGGTCCGTCAGTAGGGCTTCCCGGACGTGGTAGTCCCACGCCTTCCCGACGATGCAGACCACGTCTGTCTCCGCTTCGAGCAGGTTGAGCATCTGCGGATCGCCCTCGACAGAGCGGCGGGGCCGGCGGGTGGCGCCGAACGCAGTGAGGGAGGCGGTCCGGAGGTTGAGTTCGGAACGTGCCCGCTTGAAGAACTCGCTGTCCTTCGGGTTGGCCCCGGGCCAACCACCCTCGATGTAGCCGACGCCGAGGTCGTCCAGCAGGGCGGCGATCCGCAGCTTGTCGGAGACGGTCAGCGAGATGCCTTCCTGCTGCGCCCCGTCGCGCAGGGTGGTGTCGTAGATTTCGAGTCGGGGATGTGCCATGCAAGCCTCCCTCCCTCTGTGAAGGCCGGCGGACGTTCGTTGCCAAATAAAGAACCCTGCGCCGGGGCGCAGGGTTGCGGGCACAGGGTCGTTTCCCTATGCCCTAATCGATAATGATCCCGGTGTGGATACTCATCTCCGGCCCGAGTGTCGCTGATCCCATCCGGTATGTCAACACCCAATCCGGAAGCCGCCGGTGGATCGCCGTACCGCGAACCCCGACCATTTAGCAGTCATCGGGCGGTCCGCGTAACCTCTGGATGACCTGAGCGGAGGTGATGAGGTGACCACGAGAAGGGTCTTTTCGGGGATCCAGCCCAGCGGTGACATCCACATCGGCAACTACATGGGAGCGCTCCGCAACTGGGTAGCCATGCAGGACGAGTACGCCACGGTCTACTGCGTGGTCGATCTCCATGCCCTGACCCTCCCTCAGGACCCGGCCGAACTGGCGCGAGCCCGGGTGCGGACCGCCAAGATCCTGCTGGCGGCGGGGATCGATCCCGGCCGCTCCCTGGTCTACTACCAGAGCCAGGTTCCGCAGCACGCCGAACTGTCCTGGATCATGGGAACCTTCGCCTCGATGGGCCAGCTGGGCCGGATGACCCAGTACAAGGAGAAGGAAGACAAGGGCGGGCAGAACCTGGGTCTGTTCTCCTATCCGGTGCTGATGGCAGCCGACATCCTGATCCACCGAGTGCATGCCGTGCCGGTCGGCAACGACCAGACCCAGCACCTCGAGTTCACCCGTGATCTCGTTGACCGGTTCAATTCCCGCTACGGGAACTTCTTCCCCGTGCCCGAACAGATAACCCCGCCCGTGGGAGCACGGGTGATGTCCCTGAAGGACCCCACCTCCAAGATGTCCAAGTCCGACCCGGATCCGAGCTCGCGGATAATCGTGACCGACGACACCGACACCATCGTCACCAAGGTCCGGCGGGCAGTCACCGACTCCGGCAAGCTGGTCGCCTACGACGTGGAGCGCAAGCCCGGGATCAGCAACCTGCTGGACATCCTGTCCGCGTTCACCGGCCGTAGCGTTCACGAACTGGCGGAGGAGTACCGCTCCGCCGGCTACGGACGGTTCAAGCAGACCGTTGCCGAGGCGGTGATCTCGGGGCTGTCGCCCGTGCGCCGAGCCTATCTCGACCTGGACGACCATGATGTGGAGCGGATCATGTCAGAGGGCGCCGAAGCGGCCCGAACCAGGGCAGAGGAGACCATGGCCGGCGTTCGCAGCCTGATCGGCCTCAGTCAGGACAACTAGAAACTAGAAATCGGGTTCGGGAAGAAGAACAGCACAACCAGCGTGGTCAGGTTGAAACCGCTGTGGGCGAAGATGGGGGGTCCTAGGGTGCCGGTCCGCGCCCGCAACGTCCCCAAGAACAACCCGAACGCGAAGAGGACCAGGAGGGTGACGGCGCCGGCCGCGCTGTACAGCGAAGGGTCCACCAGGTGGATGGCGCTGAACAGGACTGAGGTGACGATCACGGCCGTGACCGGCTTGCGGTTGTCTGCCACGAGCATGCGGAAGACCAGCCCGCGGTGGATCATCTCCTCCACTACCGGGCCCAGCACCGCCACGCCAACCACCACGGCCGCCATCGTGCCGGTTCCCCGGGTCTCGGCAACCGCTTCCACGATCGCCTGGGGGGTCTCATCATCGACGCCCAGCAGGAAGCGCAGACCGGCCGCGAGCCAGGCGAGCGCTATCGACATGGCCGCGCCCGCCAGTACCCAACGGGCGTGGCTCGGCTCGACCTCGAAGGACAGCGCGTTGGCCAGGTCCGGGAACCCTCGAACTCTTCCGATGACGGCCAGCGCGCCGATGTGGCCCAGGTTCTGGAGAGGAATCAGGACCCAGAAGTAGAAGTGGGGATCGCCGGTGTCCGCGCCGAGCGCGCCGGCGAGCAGTCCTGCGACCACCGCCCCAAGGACTCCTGCTCCCAGGACCGTAAGGGCGTCGTACCAACGCCAGCGAGCTTCCAGCACTGACCCGCCAGGCTAGTGCCGTGCGGCGGACATCGACTCGCTCGCCGAGATCGTGGAGCTTCGGTTGCGGGAGGGGTAGAGTCCGAGGGATGCACGAGCACCTTGGGCTCCGGCGGACATTCACCGCAGCCGCGGTTCTGGCCGCAGCGCTGCTCGCCGGGGCCTGTTCGGGCGATTCGGAGTCCGACCCGACTACAACCAGCTCGGCGCCTGCCACCACCACGACCACTACCTCGCCGGCGACGACCACGACCACCTCGGCGCCTGCGATCACCACGACTACCGCGGCGCCTGCGACTACCACGACCACCGAGCCCGAAGAGACGGAGCCGGCCGCGCAGCCGTCCGGCGCCCTGGCGGATTTCTTCGTGGACGCCTCCACCACCTACCAGGACGTGATGGACAGGGTCTCCGAGCACGAGAGGGAGTGCATCAAGGCGGCTCTCGGGGAGATGGTGTACAACATCTTCTTGACCAGGCCGGTTCTGAGCGAGGACGGAGAGGACGCGGGCCGGGATCCCTCACTTGTCACCAGGCTGTTCTCCTGCCTCACCCAGGACAACGTGGTGCTGGCCATGATCGTGTTGAGAGACGCTACCGCGGGCAGGATGGACGAGGAGGCTCGCCGGTGCCGCGTGCCCCTCGCCCTGCAGATCCCGGAGAGCTACCACGAGCAGGCCGGTCTGGAGTGGGAAGGGGAACGCGTTCCCGCCAAGGAACTGGCTGAGATCAACTCCCGGATCTTGGAGTGCTTCTCCGAAGAAGAGGTGGCGGCGTTGCAGTTCCGCGTCTACCAGCAACTGGTCGAGATGGTCTCCATAGAGTTGGGAGACGTGATCGGGGCCTTCACGGACGCCGAGCAGGACTGCTTCCGCGAGCGCATCGGCGCCGACGAGTTCGCAGCGATCCTGGACTCCCCGCTCAGAGATGCAGGCGCGATGGCCGACCACGAATTGCATGAGGCGTGCTTCACCCGGGACACCCCCGGGCGCCTGTACGCCGCCTATGTGGGGCTCCTGCTCGACTCGGCGGCCCGCGCCGAGTACCTGCAAGACGGATACCGGCTTCACTCCTGCCTGAACGATGACGAGTCGGAGCGGTGGAACAACCTCTACTTCGAAGCCTTCCAGCAGAGCTAGCCACGCGCCGCGGCCGGGCCGTTCCGAACCGAGGTCTATGGCCGGATGCCGGTGGAGGGTCTGGTATTTTCTTGGAGCGCACTCGGAAGGTTGACAGGTGGATATTTCAATAGGCTTGGGTAAGGCGGGCCGGCGCGGTTTCGGCTTCGACGACATATCCATAGTCCCCAGCCGCCGCACCCGCGATCCTGACGACGTCAACCTCTCCTGGGAGTTGGACGGCTACCGGTTCGAGCTACCGATGCTCGGGTCGGCGATGGACTCGGCTGTGTCCCCAGCGACCGCGGTCGCCATCGGCCGGCTGGGAGGCCTCGGCGTGCTCAACCTGGAGGGTTTGTGGGCGCGCTACCAGGATCCCGAACCGGTGTTCGAGGAGGTGGCGACGCTGCCGGCCGACCGCGCCACCGCCCGCCTTCAGGAGTTGTACCGGGCGCCCATCGAGCCGGATCTCATGCGACAGCGCATCTCCGACATCAAGTCGGCGGGGGTGGTCGCCGCGGCGTCCCTCACCCCGCAGAGCGTGGAGCGTTACATCGACGGGGTGGTGGAGGCCGGGCTCGACGTCCTGGTGATCCAGGGCACGGTGGTGTCGGCCGAGCACGTCTCCAGCCGCGACGATCCTCTCGACCTTTCATCCTTCATCGCCGGCCTGGACCTCCCCGTGATCGTGGGTGGGTGCGCTTCCTACGCCGGAGCGATCCACCTGATGCGCACCGGCGCCGCCGGAATCCTGGTTGGGGTGGGCCCCGGCGCGGCCTGTACCACCCGCCGGGTGCTGGGGATGGGGGTGCCGCAAGCCACCGCCATCGCCGACGCCGCCGGCGCCCGGATCCGGTACCTGGCCGAGGCGGGGCGGTACGTCCACGTCATAGCGGACGGCGGCATGAGCACCGGCGGTGACATCGCCAAGGCGATCGCATGCGGAGCGGACGCGGTGATGATCGGCTCGCCATTGGCATCGGCGGTCGAGGCGCCCGGGCGCGGCGCCCACTGGGGAATGGCCACCTTCCATCCGTCGGTTCCCCGGGGCACGCGGGTGATGACGGGCCAACTCGGCACCCTGGAGCAGATTCTGGTGGGCCCGGCTCGCGAGAACGACGGCCGCCAGAACCTGTTCGGCGCCCTGCGGCTGGCCATGGCAAGCACCGGATACGCCGACCTCAAGGAGTTCCACAAGGCGGAGTTGGTGGTGGCGCCGTCGGTCCGGACCGAGGGAAAGGCCCTCCAGCGGAGCCAGCGAGTCGGGATGGGTTTTTGAATCCTGTTCCGCCTGCCGGCGGGGAGGCCCGCCATCGCCCGGTGCTCGTGGTCGATCTGGGCGCCCAGTACGCCCAACTGATCGCCCGCCGGATCCGCCAGGCCGGCGTATTCTCCCTGATCGTGTCCCGCGATATCAGCGTGGAGGCGGTCCGGCGCCACCACCCGCTCGGTCTCGTGCTGTCCGGCGGCCCGCTGTCCGTCTACTCCGATGACGCCTACCTGATCGACCCCGGCCTCCTGGAGATGGGTGTCCCCGTGCTCGGCATCTGCTACGGCCACCAGCTGCTGGCGCGCCTGCTGGGCGGCACGGTGGAGCGGACCGGCGAGGCCGAGTACGGACGTACCTCGCTCGACGTGACCGGCGACTCGCTGCTGCTGGCCGGAACCCCGGCGCGCCAGGATGTCTGGATGAGCCACATGGATGCCGTCACGGAACCGCCGCACGGGTTTGCCGGCGTAGCCACTACGCCGGGCTCGCCGGTGGCGGCCATGGAGAAGCCGGAGCGCGGTTTCTACGGCGTCCAGTTCCACCCCGAGGTGATCCACACAGACCACGGGTTCGACATCATGGAGCGGTTCGTGAGGGACGCGTGCGGGGCAGCGCAAGACTGGACCGGAGGGTCGATCATCACGGAGCAGGTCAGCGCCATCCGGGCCAGGGTGGGCGATGCGCGCGTTGTCTGCGGCCTCTCCGGAGGGGTCGACTCGGCGGTGGCCGCCGCCCTGGTCCATCGGGCGGTGGGGGACCGCCTCACCTGCGTGTTCGTGGATCACGGGCTGCTGCGAGCCGGGGAGGCGGAGCAGGTCGACGAGACGTTCCGCCGGAACTTCGAGGTCGACCTGATACGGGTCGATGCCGCCGATCGGTTCCTGGACGCGCTGGCAGGAGTGGCCGATCCCGAGCGTAAGCGCCGGATCATCGGCGAGCTCTTCATCCGCACCTTCGAGGAGGCCACCACCGGCATCCCTGATGCCCGGTTCCTGGTCCAGGGCACCCTCTATCCGGATGTCATCGAGTCCGGCGGCGCCTCCGCCGCCACCATAAAGACCCACCACAACGTGGGCGGGCTCCCCGACAACCTCGATTTCGAGCTCATCGAGCCGCTTCGGGATCTGTTCAAGGACGAGGTCCGGGCCGTCGGGGAGGAGTTAGGACTTCCCGAGGAGATCGTCTGGCGCCAGCCGTTCCCCGGTCCCGGCCTGGCGGTGCGTGTGATCGGAGAGATCACCCGGGAACGGCTGGAACTCCTTCGGGCCGCCGACGCCATCGTTACCGCGGAGATCCGGCGCGCCGGGCTCTACCGGGAGATATGGCAATCGTTCGCGGTTCTGCCGGACGTGAGGACCGTAGGGGTGCAAGGCGATGGACGGACCTACGCCCACGCCCTAGTGGTGCGAGCGGTGACCTCCGAGGACGCCATGACCGCGGACTTCGCCCGGATCCCGTATCCGGTCCTCGAGCGGATTTCCAGCCGGGTGATGAACGAGGTTCCGGGAATCAACCGGGTGGCCTACGACATCTCCTCCAAGCCACCCGCCACCATCGAGTGGGAGTAGCCCGACCCACAGGCAGATCCTTCCCACCCTGTCACTGCGGGTTGCGGCGGTTGGTCCAGTAGCGCTTGCGGACATGGTGGATGACGTTGGCGGGGGTGTCGCGCCAGCACTGGAGGGGGTCCCAGCCGTCATGGGCCAGGCACATGTTGCATGACACGCACTCCACACCGCCCGTACGCCCCGCTTCTAGCTTCCGTACCAGGTCGGGTTCGCGGATGAAGGGGCGGGCCATGGCCACGAAGTCGGCGTCGCCGGAGGCCAGGACGTCGGTCATGGTTCCGGTGGTGCGCACGCCTCCCACCAGGATCGTGGGTATGCCGGCAGCCCGGCGGACGTCCCGGGCGAAGGGCCGGTAATAGGCCTCGGGGCCCTCGGGCTTCCAGCATCGCGGCGCCACCACCTGCCTCCAGGCCTGGCGACGCCCGACCGCCACGTACGGGCGGATGTTCTCGAAGTAGCTACGCATCACACCGAACGTGGTCTCGAGTCCGTCGATGCCCCGCTCAGCCAGCAACTTGGCACGCTGCAGCGACTCCTCCCGTTGCAGGCCGCCCGGAACCGAGTCCTCCACGCTGAGCCGCGCCGTCACCGGGAACCCTGCCCCGACGGCCGCGCGTACGGCCTCGTAGACCTCCATGAAGAATCGGCCGCGGCGCTCCGCGTCACCTCCCCAGCCGTCCTCCCTGGTGTTGGCGTGGGGCGAGCAGAACTCCGAGATCAGGTAACCGTTGCCGCCGTGGATGTGGACGCCGTCGAAACCCGCTTCGCGGGCCCGCCCGGCCGCGTCGCCGAAGGCCAGGACCAATGCCTCGATACCGGCCTCGGACAGCTCCTCGGGCTGGTGGGCGTACATGGCGTTCGGCACCGGCGAGGGAGCCACCGGGGTGATGGACGACATCATGGTCTGGCTACCGCAGTGGCCGAGCTGGGCGAATATCGTCCCGCCGGCCTCGTGCACGGCGCGGGTGGCGCGCCGGAGGGAAGGGATCACGCCATCATGGTGGATCCCGGTCTGGTGGCGGCTGGCCTGCCCGCGCGGGTCGACGTACATGTGGCCGGTGAGGATGAGGCCCGCTCCGCCCCGGGCGAGGCGCCGGTAGAGGTCCACGTAGGAGTCCAGTACCTCACCGCCGGGTGCGGCCATGGTCTCGGACGTGGCGGCGCGCACGATCCGGTTGGCGGTGGTCACGGTCCCGATCCGCCCGGGCCGGAGGTAAAGGGGCGGGTTGCTCATCGCTATCTCCGGATGCGGCCGGCGGGGTCGGATGGGCCATTCTGGCACGGGTCCCGTGTAGGGCCCACCCGACGTGTGACGTAATCACAATGCTGTGATTACGTGACATGGGGCCCGGTTAACATGATCGGGATGGTCCAGGTGATCGCAACCGACACTGCTCCGAACGACCCCTCCGACTCCCCGCTGTTCGCCGATCTCAACCCGACCCAGCGGGAGGCGGTGGCCGCCACGGAGGGTCCCGTGCTGGTGGTGGCCGGCGCCGGCTCGGGCAAGACCAGGGTGCTCACCTACCGGGTCGCCCACCTGATACGCGACCTCGGGGTGGCTCCGTGGGAGGTTCTCGCCATCACCTTCACCAACAAGGCGGCCGGCGAGATGAAGGAGCGGGTCAGGAGGTTGGTCGGCCCGATGGCCAAGGGGATGTGGGTGTCCACCTTCCACTCCGCCTGCGTGAGGATCCTCCGCCGGGAGGCGCCCCGGCTGGGCTACTCGTCACAGTTCACCATCTACGACGCCCAGGACTCGCTCCGGGCCATCAACCAGGTGATCCGCGACCTGCGCCTGGACCCGAAGACCTTCCAGCCCCGGGCGATACGGGCGAAGATCTCGAACGCCAAGAACGAGTTGGTTGACTACGAGAGCTTTCTCGAACTGGGAGGGAACTTCCGGCACGAGATCGAGGCCGACATCTACCGGCTCTACCAGGAGCAGCTATTGAAGAACTCGGCGATGGACTTCGACGACCTCCTCATGGTCGCCACCGAAGTCTTCGACGCCTTCCCGGACGTGCTCGAGTACTACCGCGAGCGGTTCCGCTACCTGCATGTCGACGAGTTCCAGGACACCAACCGCGCCCAGTACGTGCTGGTCCGTCAGCTGGCCGGGGAGAGGGCGAATGTCTGCGCGGTCGGCGACTCCGATCAGTCGATCTACGCGTTCCGTGGGGCCGATATCCGCAACATCCTCAATTTCGAGCGGGACTATCCCCAGGCTCGGGTGGTGGTGCTCGACCAGAACTATCGCTCCACCCAGACCATCCTGGAAGCCGCCAACGCGGTGATCTCCCACAACGGTCGCCGCCAGCCCAAGCGGCTGTGGAGCGACCTCGGCCAGGGTGCTCCAATCGCGCTCTACACCGCAGAGGACGAGGCCGACGAGGGTGGGTTCGTGGCCGAGGAGATCCGCAAGTTGTCGAGAGAGGGCTTCGACCTGTCGCGAATGGCGGTGTTCTACCGGGTCAACGCCCAGAGCCGGGCCGTGGAGGAGAGCTTTGCCCGCTTCGGTGTGTCCTACCGCGTGATCGGCACGGTGCGTTTCTACGAGCGGCGCGAGATCAAGGATGTGCTGGCCTATCTGCGGGTGCTGGTCAACCCGGCCGACGAAGTGTCGGTGCGCCGGATCATCAACCTGCCCCGGCGGGGCATCGGCGATGTGACGATCGGCTGGCTGGCCCGGTTCGCCGAGGCGGAGGAGACCACCTTCTTCGAGGCGGCCCGGCGCCACGCGGAGAACGACTCGCTGGCGAAGCGGGCCCACAGTGCCATCGACTCCTTTCTCTTCGATCTGGAAAAGGTCGCCGGCCATGCCGCGTCCGGTCCGGCGGCAGCCGTCAGGGCGGTGCTGGAGGAGGTCGGCTACCTCGAGGTGGTCGAGGCCGAGGGCACCGTCGAGGCTCAGGGGAGGGCCGAGAACCTGCGCGAGCTTCTCTCCGGCGCGGAGGAGTTCGAACTGGCCGCCCTGCCGGATGAGGGGGAAGAACCGGACGGGATGCGCCTGGTGGAGCAGTTCCTCGAGTCGGTCAGCCTGGTGAGCGATACCGACGAGTTGGATGACAAAGGCGGCGCGGTGACCCTCATGACCCTGCACAACGCCAAGGGCCTCGAGTTCCCGGTGGTGTTCATCGTGGGCATGGAGGACGGGATCTTCCCCTACGCCCGGGCCCTTACCGACCACGACGAGCTCGAGGAGGAGCGCCGGCTCTGCTACGTGGGTCTCACCCGGGCGCAGGAGCGCCTCTACCTGTCAGCCTCCCGGTCCCGCCTGCTGTACGGGATGTCCACCTACAACCCACCCTCCCGGTTCCTGCGAGAGATACCGGTCGGCCTGGTCAACAAGCTGGGCAGGCGCCTGAGGGACCACCGCCGGGAGTCGATCGGCGGGCGCCGCCGGGCGCGGCTCGGTACCGACCTGGCAGTGGACGATCGGGTGCGACATGACGTCTGGGGAATCGGCCGGGTGGTCAGCGTGGAGGGCACCGGTGGCGGCGCCCAGGTCGAGGTGGACTTCCCGACCAAGGGCACCAAGCGGCTCCTCGTTCACTGGGCCCCGCTGGAGAAGGTCTAGATCTGGTTGCTAGTTTATTGTTAGTAGTTGCTAGTTTGTATTGGAATGGACTGAGCACGGGCCACGGGCCTCTGACCACTGACCGCGGCGATCGTATTACCGTTGGGTGGGCATGGTGAGGGAGTCACCTGGGGGTGACCCACACGAGATCGGGGAGGCAGGACGTGTTCGGCGGGAATGACTCGAGGCTGGCAGCCCTCGGGGTGCTGGGGCAGTCGGTATGGCTCGACTCCATCTCCAGGGAGATGCTGCGGTCCGGCGAGTTGGAGCGGTACGTAGAAGCGGGGATCAGCGGGGTCACCTCCAACCCCACGATCTTTGCCAAGGCGATCCTGTCCGGCGACTCCTACGACGCCCAGATCGACGAGTTGGTTGCCCACGACGCCGATGTCGACGAGATCTATACGGCGGTCGTCACCCGCGACATCCGCCGGGCCTGCGACGTGATGGCGCCCACCCATCGCCGGTCCGGTGGTCTGGACGGGTTCGTGTCGGTCGAGGTGTCACCTGAGTTGGCTCACGAGGCGGAGGCCACGGTCGCGGAGGCTCGCGACTGGGTCAAGAGGGTCGACCGGCCCAACCTACTCATCAAGATTCCCGCGACCCGGGCAGGCCTTTCGGCCATCGAGGCGGCCATCGCGGAAGGCATATCGGTGAACGTCACCCTGATCTTCTCGCTGGAGCGTTACCTGGCCGTGATCGACGCCTACATGAGCGGCCTGGAGCGGTTCCGGGAGGCGGGAGGCAACCCGGCAGCCGTCAACTCGGTGGCCTCGTTCTTCGTCTCCCGCTTCGACACCGAGGTGGACAAGCGCCTCGGTGTTATCGGTACTTCTCAGGCGGGCGCGCTGGCTGGCCGGAGCGCGGTGGCCAACGCCCGCGTCGCCTACCTGGAGTTCCTGCGGGCGTTCTCGTCCGACCGCTGGTTCCGGCTCCGTCGGAAAGGCGCCAACGTGCAGAAGCCGCTCTGGGCGTCAACCTCCACCAAGAACCCGGCCTACTCCGACACCCTGTACATCGACACGCTGGTGGCGCCCGAGACGGTCAACACCTTGCCGGAGTCGGCTATCGCGGCCTACCAGGACCATGGGCCCGACACTCCGGAGGTGCTCGGTATCAACCAGATGGCGGACGGGGTGATGGTGCTGGAGGACCTCGAGGCGGTTGGGGTCGACTACGACGACGTGGCGGCCAAGCTGGAGCGGGACGGTGTGAGCAGTTTCTCGGCGTCATTCCGCGAGATGGTTGACGACATCGAGCGGAAACGAGCCATGACCCTCACCGGTGCTTCCGGGTAGCGACGGGCGGTCGCTCTCCGTATGCCCCGACGCATCCTGATCGCCAAGCCCGGCCTGGACGGCCACGACCGGGGCGCCAAGGTGGTGGCCCGGGCCCTCCGGGACGCGGGGAACGAGGTCATCTATTCGGGCCTCCACCAGACCCCGGCCCAGATCGTGGAGACAGCCATCCAGGAGGATGTGACCGCCATCGGCCTCTCCGCTCTCTCCGGCGCCCATATGACCCTCTTTCCCGCGGTCGTGGAATTGCTCCGGGAACGGGCTGCGGCCGACGTGGTGGTCTTCGGCGGTGGGATAGTCCCCGAGCGCGATGCCGAGGTGCTCAAGGAGCAGGGGATAGCTGCGGTCTTCACGCCCGGAACCCCCCTGGCCGAAGTGACCGGATGGGTGGAGTCGAACGTCGGTTCCCGCTGAGGACCTACCCTCCTAGAATCACGGCCCGTGGATCTCCTCGAGTACCAGGGAAAGCAGTTCTTCAGCCGCTACGCGCTTCCCGTGTCGCAGGGATTCGTGGCTCACGGGGTTCCCGAGGCGCGTGAGATCGCCGACCGGCTCGGTTATCCGGTCGTTGTGAAGGCCCAGGTTCACATCGGAGGCCGTGGCAAGGCCGGCGGCATCAGGTTGGCCGGGGACGCGGGGGAAGTGGAGACCGCCGCCGACTCCATCCTCGGCATGGACATCGGGGGCCATACGGTGGGCTGCGTACTCGTCGAGGAAGCCGCCCGGATCGCCGCCGAGTACTACGCCAGCTTCACTCTGGACCGTTCCGCCGGTCGCTATCTGGGCATGCTGTCCGCCCGGGGCGGGGTGGACATCGAGGCCGTCGCAGAATCGGATCCCGGCAGCATCGCGAGGATATGGGTGGATCCCGTCGAGAGTCTCGGGGATGCGGCTGCCCGGACGTGGGTTCGAGCCGCCCGGCTGGACGAGACGGCCGCCGACGAGCTGGTGGAGGTGCTGCTGCAGCTCTACGAGGCCTTCGTGGATGGTGACGCCGATCTGGTCGAGATCAATCCTCTGATCCTGACGACCGAGGGAAGGGTACGAGTCCTCGATGCCAAGGTGACCCTGGACGACAACTCGGTGTTCCGTCATCCCGAGTACCGCGCCTACGACGCCACCCAGCCCAGGGACGAGCGCGAGGCGTCCGCTCATGCCCTCGGCCTGCAATACGTGGGGCTCGATGGAACGGTGGGGGTGATCGCCAACGGCGCCGGCCTGGCGATGAGCACTGTGGACGTGGTGGCCCAGGCCGGTGGCGCGGCCGCCAACTTCCTCGATATAGGGGGCGGCGCCGACGTCGAGACCATGGCAGCCGCACTCCGGGTCATCAACAACGACCCCGCTGTCAAGGCGATCTTCATCAACATCTTCGGCGGGATCGTGCAGGGAGAGGTGGTGGCCCAGGGCATCCTCGACGCGCTGGATCGGGTCGAGTTGCGAGCGCCCATTGTTCTGCGGCTGGACGGCACCAACGCCGACCAGGGCCGGGCGATGGTGGCTCCGCGCCTCTCGGAGATGCTGATGATGGCCGGATCGATGTCCGGCGGCGCCGCCCGGGCAGTGGAGATAGCGGGGAGCGCATGAGCATCTGGCTGAACGAGCGCAGCCGGGTGGTCTACCAGGGGCTGACCGGCCGGGCCGGCCGCTTCCATGCCCTCCGGAACCGCGCCTACGGCACCCGGGTGGTGGCCGGCACGAACCCGTCCAAGGCAGGGACTTCGGTGGAGGGCATCCCGGTGTTCGCCACGGTCGGCGCCGCCGTCGAGGCCACGGGCGCCGATGTTTCCTGCGTGTTCGTTCCCGCCCCGCATGTGAGGGGCGCCGTGGTGGAGGCAGCCGAGGGAGGGGTGACCCTCGTGGTGGTGATAACCGAGGGTGTGCCCGCCAAGGACGAGGCCTGGCTCTACGGCAAGCTCCGACGCGACCACCCCGAGGTCCGGATGATCGGTCCCAACTGCCCCGGTCTGATCAGCCCCGGCAAGGCCAACGTCGGAATCACCGCCGGCGACATCGCCCTGCCCGGCGGCCCGGTAGGGCTGGTCAGCCGCTCCGGCACCCTCACCTACCAGGCCCTCTACGAGCTGAAGCAGGCCGGGATCGGGGTTACCACCTGCGTGGGGATCGGCGGTGATCCGGTACCCGGAACCTCCTTCACCGACTGCCTGGCCGCCTTCGAGGACGATCCCGAGACTGGGGCGGTGATGATGATCGGGGAGATCGGCGGCTCGGCGGAGGAGGAGGCGGCCGCCTTCATCGCCGAGCACATGGCCAAGCCGGTGGTTGCCTACATCGCCGGGATCACTGCTCCTCCCGGCAAGAAGATGGGCCATGCCGGCGCCATCGTCTCGGGCGGGAAGGGGACCGCCGCCGCCAAGATCGAGACCCTGAGCGGAGCCGGTGTGCGGGTGGGGGAGAGCCCTTCGGAGGCCGGTCGCCTCATGGTGGAAGTGGTCGCCGGTCTCTGATGGTCCGGACGCCGGCTTGCTGAGGCCGATCTCCCGACCACCCTTCCGGCCCGGCGGGTGGCGAGCTTGAAACGCCGAGCGCTCCTGTCGGTGTTCGACAAGTCCGGCCTGGCCGAATTCGCTACCGGCCTGGTCGATGCGGGATGGGAGTTGCTGGCGAGCGGCGGCACCGCTGCTGTCCTGGCCGGGGAGGGTCTCGATGTCATCGACCTGGCCGACCACACCGGCTCGCCGGTCATGCTGGGCCACCGGGTGGTCACGCTCCACCCGAAGGTTCACGGAGGCATCCTGGCCGACCGATCGGACCCGGACCACAGGGCCGATATGGAACGGTACGGGATCGAGCCGATCGACCTGGTGGTGGTCAACCTCTACCCGTTCGAGTCCAGGCCCGGCACAGAGAACATCGACATCGGCGGTCCGGCCTTGATCAGGGCGGCGGCCAAGAACCATCGTCATGTCGGCGTGGTATGCGACCCGTCGGATTATCCGGCCGTTCTCGACGAGATCCGCTCCGGAGGACGGCTGTCCGCCACGACGCGCCGGACCCTGGCCAGGAAGGCATTCGCCCGCACCGCCGCCTACGACGGAGCGGTCGTGAGCTGGCTCGACGAACGAGACGAGGAAGCCCTCCTCCCGCCGACCCTCCACCTCTCGTTGGAGCGGGCCGATGTGCTCCGCTACGGGGAGAACCCCGATCAACCGGCCGCGAGATACCGGCGTATCGGGATTCCCGGCTCACCGGACGATGCCGAGGACTGGTGGAACACCGTGGTCCAGCACAGCGGTGTGGCGTTGAGCTACCTCAACCTGCTCGATGCCGGAGCGGGCTGGGCGCTGGTCCACGACCTCGGCGATCGGCCGGCAGCGGCGATCATCAAGCACGCCGGGCCGTGCGGCGCCGCCGTCGGGGCGGACCCGGCTAGCGCCTACCGGAGGGCGCTGGCGTGTGACGAGAGGGCAGCCTTCGGTGGAGTGGTGGCCCTGAACCGGCCGGTGGACCTCGAGACGGCGGGCCTGATGGCCGGGGCGCCGCAAGCGGATGTAATCGTCGCGCCCGGATACGGCGAGGGGGTGGTGGATCAGCTCCGCGCCCGGCGGGCCGGAACGCGCATCCTCGAGGCCCCGGCGCCGCGGCGTGCTGCCCGGACGGTACGCCGGATCGAAGGGGGCTGGCTGGTGCAGGGTGCGTCTCCCGAGTTACCGGACAGGTCGTCGTGGCGGGTGGTGAGCCGGCGCGATCCGGGCCACCTGGCAGAGGATGCCGCATTCGCGTGGCGGGTGGCCGCCCACGTCGCCTCCAACGCCGCGGTCCTGGCTCGGGACGGCACCGCCTGGGGAATCGGGGGTGGGCAGCAGGACCGGGTGGGCGCGGTCGAGATGGCGGTCGGCAGGGCATCCGGGCGCGCCGCGGGCGGGGTGTGCGCCTCGGACGGCTTCTTTCCGTTCCCCGACGGGATAGAGGCGGCGGCTGCCGGAGGCGTAGAGTTGATCATCCAGCCCGGCGGCTCGGTGAACGACCGGGCGGTGGTGGAGGCGGCCGATCGCCTCGGGTTGTCGATGATCTTCACCGGCGAGCGACGATTCCGCCACTGAGAAGGGGAGCGAGATGAGCGCACAGGTCCTTGACGGCAAGGCCGTGGCCCGGGCGGTCCTGGCCGAGACCGCCGAACGGGTGGCCGCCCTGAGCGACCGGGGCAAGGAGACCACCCTGGCGACCGTACTGGTGGGGGAAGACCCGGCCTCCGCCGCCTACGTCCGTTCCAAGCGCAGACGGGCGGCGGAAGTGGGCATCCGCTCCGTTCACCATGAGCTGGCCGGTGACGCGTCCCAGGACCGGGTGGTGGACCTCCTCCGGCGCCTCAACGAGGACCCCTCCGTCGACGGCATCCTGCTCCAGCTCCCGCTACCGGCGGGGCTGAACGACCAGAGCGCCACGATCGAGATCGATCCGGCCAAGGACGTGGACGGCCTCCATCCCACCAACCTCGGGATGATCGTTCTTGATCGCCCCGTGTTCGCGCCCTGCACCCCGAGCGGCTGCCTCCGCATCCTCGAGCATTACGACGTTCCGCTCCGGGGAGCGAACGTGGTGGTGGTGGGGCGTTCCTTCCTGGTCGGGCGGCCCCTCGCTCTGCTCCTGGCGGCGCGCGGCGTCGACGCCACGGTGACGATCGCCCACTCCCGTACGGAGGACCTCCCCGGCGTCACCCGCCGGGCCGACATCCTGGTGGTGGCGGTCGGCCGACCCGAGATGGTCACCGGCCGCTACGTCCGGGAGGGCGCCGTGGTGATCGACGTAGGTATCAACCGGACTGCGTCGGGGTCGCTGGTGGGGGACGTCAAGTACGAGGAGGTGGCGGAAGTGGCGGCCGCCATCACCCCGGTACCGGGCGGGGTCGGTCCCATGACCGTGGCCATGCTCATGCACAACACCGCCGTAGCCTCCGGGATGAGGGCGCGTCCCTAGAGGTCGAATTCGGCCGTTCGTCTGACGTAACGGGACACGGGCGCCTCGCCGGTTCTCACCTCCAGGCCGCGTTCGTCGAACGGGTAAAGGAGCCCGTCCATGACCTCCCATGCGTGAGGAGACGGGTCGGCGGCAAGTAGCCACTTCGGGGGGACGATGTCGGTGTAGGAAACCGAAGGCCTGGAGGCCAGCGCCAGGGCATGGGCCCGTCCCACCGAAGTCTCCACCAGACCACCGATCTTGACGCCCACGCCGGCCGAAGAGAGCATCTCGATCGCGCTCAGCGTCGGCGCCGGGCCCAGGATGCCGGGTTTGAGGCTCACGAGGTCGGCCGCCTCCTGCTGGATGATTCGCTCCACCGCCTCCGCGGTCGTAGCCGGCTCGTCGAGGCAGATCGGGGTAACGCGGCGGCGGCGCAACCCGGCATGCCCCTCGAGGTCCACGGCCGGCAACGGCTGCTCCAGGTAGGCCAGACCCAGGTCGTCGAGCGCCGCCAGCGCCGGGTCGCCCGGCCGGTAACTGCCGTTGGCGTCCGCGGCGACCGTCAAGCCGGGGAACCGCTCGCGAACCGCCCGCAGGTGATCGACATCCCGCCCGGGTTCGATCTTGATCTTCACCTGCCTGGCGCCGGCCTGGACCATCCGCTCCACCCGGGCCGCCAACCGGTCGGGTGACACTTCGAGACCGATAGCCGCGCAGGCCATGGTCGGCCGCCCGGTCCCGCCCAGATAGGACCACAGCGGGATCCCGGCCCGGCGGCCGGCCAGGTCTGTCCGAGCCTGCTCGAGCGCGGCGGAGGCGGTAGCAGGGATCTCGGAGCGGGAACCCCGCGACACGCCGGCGCCACGGGCGGCCAGCGCTTCCCAGACATCCTCCACGGTCTCGGGCGTGTATCCGGGATAGGGCGCCGCCTCCCCCCAGCCGGTGATCCCATCCTCGGTGATGCCCGCCAGGACGACCCGGCGTTCCGAGATGGCCGTCCGGGAGTTGGAGAACCGGTGGTGGAGGGGGATGCCCAACTCCACCAGATGCAGGAAGCGGGACATAGCGGCAGGATACCGGTGGGGCCCCCTCACCTCACGCAGTTGTTTCGCCGACAGACCACTAGGCTCAGCGAGGTTGGGCGCCAGGAACTGAGCACAGGACAGGAGTAGCCATGCCGGACCGCATCACTATGGGAGAGGCGGGGCTGGAGGTTCCCGATGAGCCGATCGTGCCCTTCATCGAGGGCGATGGGATCGGACCCGACATCTGGCGGGCCGCCAGGCAGGTGTTCGATGCCGCGGTCGAGCATGTGTACGGGGGAGGTCGCCGGATAGCCTGGCACGAGGTCTACGCCGGAGAGACCTCCTTCAAGAGGAACGGCGAGTGGCTTCCCGAGGAGACGATCGAGACCTTCCAGGAGTACCTCGTGGGCATCAAGGGTCCCCTCACCACTCCGGTCGGGGGCGGAATCCGGTCCTTGAACGTCACGATCCGCCAGACCCTCGACCTGTACGCCTGCCTGCGGCCGGTTCGCTGGTACCGGGGCATTCCCTCTCCTATCCGCACCCCGCATCTGGTGGACATGGTCATCTTCCGGGAGAACACCGAGGATGTGTACGCCGGCATGGAGGTGGAGGAGGCCAGCGAGGAGGCCGGCAGGCTGATCGGGTTCCTGGCCGAAGAGTTCGGGTGGAAGATAAGGCCCGATTCCGGGGTGGGGCTCAAGCCCATATCGGAAGTTGGCTCCAAACGCCTGGTTCGCGCCGCGATCCAGTACGCCGTGACGTTCGGGCGGCGGTCCGTCACCCTGGTCCACAAGGGCAACATCATGAAGTACACCGAGGGTGCCTTCCGGAACTGGGGATACGAGGTGGCCAGGGAGGAGTTCCCTTCAGAGACCATCACCTGGGACGAGTGCGGGGGAGAGCCGGGTGACAAGATCCTCATCCAGGACGTGATAGCCGACGCCATGTTGCAGCAGGTGCTGACCCGTCCCGCCAACTACGACGTCATAGCCACCACCAACCTGAACGGCGACTACCTGTCGGACGCGCTGGCCGCCCAGGTGGGGGGCATCGGCCTGGCGCCGGGCGGGAACATCAACTACGCCACCGGCCATGCCGTGTTCGAGGCCACCCACGGCACCGCCCCCAAGTACGCCGGTCTGGACAAGGTCAATCCGGGCTCGGTGATCCTGTCAGGCGCCAACATGCTCCGCTACATGGGGTGGAGGGGTGCAGCCGATCTGATCGAGGCCAGCCTGGAGGCGGTGATAGGGGATCGGGTCGTCACCTACGACCTGGCCCGGCTGATGAAGTACTCCACCGAGGTGCGGACCTCCGAGTTCGCTGCCGCCCTGGTGGAGCGGATGCCGATCATCGAACGCTACGCCGCCATGAGCGGTACCCGCCGGGCGCCCAGCCATATCCGGGCCTACATGTAGGATCCGATGAGGGAGAACCGGACGTGACCCGATCGAAGAAGATCACAGTCGTAGGCGCTGGGAAGTACGGCTCCACCACTGCGCAACGGCTGGCGGCCATGGACATCGCCCACGAGGTGGTGATGACCGACATCGTCGAGGGGCTGCCCCAGGGTCTGGCGCTGGACATGAACCAGTCGCGTCCGGTCGAGGGGTACCGCACCCGGGTGATCGGCTCCAACGGATACGAAGAGACGGCGGGGAGCGATGTCGGGATCATCACGGCCGGGCTGGCTCGCAAGCCGGGAATGTCCCGCATGGACCTGCTGGCGGTCAACGCCAAGATCGTCCGGCAGGTCACCAGGGAGCTGGTCGATCGGTCCCCGGATGTGACCATCATCGTCGTGACCAACCCGCTGGACCAGATGACCGTCCTGGCGGCCGAGGTGAGCGGCCTTCCTCGCCACCGGGTGATGGGACAGGCGGGCGTTCTGGACTCGTCGCGCTTCGCCCACTTCATCGCCGAGCATCTGGACGTGGACATCCTCTCGGTCGAGGCCCTGACTCTCGGTAGCCACGGCGCGACCATGGTCCCCGCTCCGTCCCAGTGTTTCGTGGACGGGAAGCCCCTGCCTGAGCTGCTTGCCGAGGACGAGATCGACACGCTCGTGGAGAGGACCCGGGGCGGCGGGGCGGAGATCGTCGCCTACCTGAAGACCGGCAGCGCTTTCTACGCCCCCTCGTCGGCAGCGGCACTGATGGCGCGGGCGATCCTCGAGGACGAGGGCAGGGTGACGCCGGTGTGCGCCTGGCTCACAGGGGAATACGGGCTGTCGGACATCTACCTGGGTGTTCCGGCCCGTCTCGGCGCCGCGGGTGTGGAGGAAGTGGTCGAACTCGACCTCACCGCTACCGAAAGAGCCGGTCTCCACGCCGCGGCTGAGGCGGTACGCGACAAGGTCGAGGAGATGGAAACCATCCTGAGCGCCTGAGGGGGCAACGGGTAGTAGGCCAAGTCAACTCCGTCTCTTTCGGCTTGCTCCTAGGAGTGTGCTGAAAGATGTCCGGTTGGCCCGATGGTCGGTGACCGACCGCAGTCGCCGGGTAGTAGTGCCAACTATCGCAGTCTCTTCTCGGCATGCTCCTATAGTCACGGTCGGCCTGCGTGTTCGACCCGTACCGTCCGGCGATGAGGAAGCAAGATGAACAAGCGTGATCTGGCAGATGTGGTTGCCTACGAGACCGGGACCTCCCGGAGCCGGGCTATGGCGAGCGTCAACGTGGTGTTCGAGACGATCGCGGGGGCGCTCCGGGAGGGAGCGGACGTCCGGATCACCGGGTTCGGCACGTTCGTGGTGCGGCAACGCAAGGCTCGGACCGGTCGCAATCCTCGGACGGGCGAAGCGGTCGAGATTCCAGCCACCAGATCGCCGGCCTTCAAGCCTTCGAAGGCCCTCAAGGACCGCATCAATAGCTAGTTGCTAGTTGTTAGTTACTAGTTGTTAGTATCAAAACTAGCGACTAGTACTCCACCTCAAGGTCGGAAACGGCATCCGCCAAGTGATCCAGCGCTCGCTGGTTCAGCAGCAGCTTGGCCACGTTGCCGGAGATGGCCAGCTTCCCGCTGAAGAATGCGCTCTGGATCTTCAGCGTCCCTTGGGAGATGGCCGACGCCGTTGCATAGTCCGTCCTGACGGCTAGGTCCGCCTGCGGGAGGGTTCCGATCGTCAGCACCGCGTCATCACCGGCCACTTCGAGGTAGTAAGAAGCCGCGGGCCCGTCGGGGATCTGGTCGATCTCGAACTGGACCGAGAACTCGACGCCTTCCACGGCGGTATCGAAGCCGGGATGGTCGCGCACCGCCGCCGTCACCTGCTCGGCCCATTCGGCGCTCAGGAACCTAGCCGCCATGGTTGCTACCTCCGCGATGCCCCATCACCGCCCAATGAGGGTGCTGAAAAAGACGGGGATGGGTTGGCCCGCGATGTCGCGACCTGGGGTTTCGTTGCCGGTCTCCGGGCCAACTGGACATTTTTCAGTACCCTCCCAGCTTCCGGTTGCGTATCTTGGACAGCAGGTAGTCGCGGTTCATCATGGCGATGTTATCCAGGGAGATCCCCTTCGGACACGCAGGCTCGCACTCGCCGTGGTTGGAGCAGGAGCCGAAGTACTCCTCCATGGTCTCCACCATGCGCTCGACTCGCATCCAGCGCTCCGGTTGGCCCTGCGGCAACAGGTTGAGGTGGGCGACCTTGGCGGCGGTGAAGAGTTGGCCCGCTCCGTTGGGACAGGCGGCCACGCAGGCCCCGCATCCGATACAGGCCGCCGCATCCATGGCGGCGTCGGATGTCTCCTTCGGCACCGGCGTCAGGTTGGCCTCTGGCGCCGATCCGGTCGGGGCGCCGATGTAGCCGCCGGCCTCGATGATCCGGTCGAACGCCTCCCGGTCCACCACCAGGTCGCGCACGATCGGGAAGGACGTGGCCCGCCAGGGCTCGATCACGATCGTGTCGCCGTCCGAGAACTCCCGCATGTGGAGCTGGCAGGTGGCGGTGCTTCCCTGGGGTCCGTGTGCTCGGCCGTCGATCATCAGGCCGCAAGATCCGCAGATGCCCTCCCTGCAGTCGTGGTCGAAGGCGATCGGTTCGCGACCTGCGGTTAGGAGCCGCTCGTTGACCAGATCGAGCATTTCCAGGAACGACATGTCCTGGTGGATGCCGGCGGCCTCGTATGTCTCGAACCGGCCCTCCGCTTCCGGACCGTCCTGTCGCCATACCCGCAACGTCAGATGCATCCCGTCTCCCCTACCTGTAGCTGCGTTGAGCCGGCTTCACGTGGTCGAAGGTCAACGGCTCCCGGTGCAGAACGGGTTCGTGCCCGTCGTTCCAGTCCCAGGCCGCCACGTAGGAGAAGTTGGCATCGTCGCGCCTGGCCTCTCCGTCATCGGTCTGGTGCTCGACCCGGAAGTGGCCGCCGCAGGACTCCTCGCGGTGCAGGGCGTCCACGCACATCAGGCGGGCCAGCTGCAAGAAGTCGTCTACCCGCCCCGCCTTCTCTAGGGACTGGTTCAGGGTGCTGCTCGTGCCCAGGACCCGCAGGTCCCGGTCGAAGTCCTCCTTGAGGGAGTCGATGTCGGAGATCGCCCGGCGCAGCCCATCCGCGCTCCGCTCCATGCCGCAGTATTCCCAGAGCACCTTCCCGAGTTCCCGATGGAACCAGTCCACCGAACGCGAGCCTCCGATGGACAGGTAGCCCTCGGTCCGGGCTGTCACGCGCCGCTCCGTCTCGACGAATGACGGGTCGTCGCCCGGGACCAGCCCTTCTCCCAGATGAGGCGCCAGGTAGTCGCCCAGCGTGTAAGGGATGACGAAATAGCCGTCCGCCAGGCCCTGCATCAGGGCGGAGGCGCCCAGACGGTTGGCGCCGTGGTCGGAGAAGTTGGCCTCTCCCAGCGCGTACAGCCCGGGAATGGTGGTCATGAGGTTGTAGTCCACCCAGAGCCCGCCCATCGTGTAGTGCATGGCCGGGTAGATGCGCATGGGCGTCTCGTAGGGGTTCTCGCCGGTGATGCGCTGGTACATGTCGAGCAGGTTGCCGTATCGTTCCCTGACGGTGCCCGGTCCCAGCCTCCGTAGGGCCTCATCGAAGTCCAGGTAGACGCCGTTGGCGAGCGGACCGACCCCCTTGCCCCGGTCCACCTCGACCTTGGCGGCCCGCGAGGCCACGTCGCGGGGCACCAGGTTGCCGAAGGCCGGGTAGCGCCGCTCCAGGTAATAGTCCCGGTCCGGTTCCCCGATGTCATCCGGCGGCCGGGTGTCGCCCGCCCGGACCGGCACCCAGATCCGTCCGTCGTTGCGCAAAGACTCCGACATCAGGGTGAGCTTGGATTGGAACTCGTCGGATGCAGGAATGCACGTGGGATGGATCTGCGTGTAGCAGGGGTTGGCGAACAGGGCCCCCTTGCGATGGGCGCGCCACGCCGCGGTCACGTTGGACTTCATCGCGTTGGTGGAGAGGTAGAAGACGTTGCTGTAGCCGCCCGTGGCCAGGAGCACGGCATGCCCCGGATGGGAAGCGATCTCCCCGCTGACCAGGTCGCGGGTGACGATGCCAACGGCTCGGCCGTCCTTCACCACCACGTCCAGCATCTCGGTCTGGGTGTGCAGCTCCACCGTGCCGCGGTCGACCTGGCGCATCATCGCCTGGTACGCCCCCAGCAGGAGTTGCTGGCCGGTCTGGCCGCGGGCGTAGAAGGTGCGTGAGACCTGAGCCCCGCCGAAGGAACGGTTAGCCAGGAGTCCGCCGTACTCCCTGGCGAATGGAACGCCCTGTGCGGTGCATTGGTCGATGATCTCCACCGAGAGCTGGGCGAGGCGGTAGACGTTCGACTCGCGCGACCGGTAGTCGCCGCCCTTCACGGTGTCATAGAACAGGCGGTGGATGGAATCGCCGTCGTTGGGGTAGTTCTTGGCGGCGTTGATGCCTCCCTGGGCGGCGATGGAATGCGCCCGGCGGGCCGAGTCGTGGAAGGTGTACGCCTTGACCCGGTAGCCGAGCTCGGCCAGGGTGGCGGCCGCCGACGCTCCGGCCAGGCCGGTTCCGACCACGATGATGGTGAAGCGTCGCTTGTTGGCCGGGCTGACCAGGCTTATCGAGTCCCGGTGGTTGTCCCAGTGTTCGTTGATCGCCCCCGACGGGATCCTGGCGTCCAGCATGCTAGGAAACTATGTCCAGGGCGACGCCGACCGGCACGGAGAGGAAGCCGGCCACCACAACCGTGGCGAAAATGTGGGCGAAGGTCCGGCGGAAGCGGTTGAAGTGGGGATTGTTGATGCCCAGGCTCTGGAACAGGCTCCATGCGCCGTGCCAGATGTGGAAGGCCAGGGCTACCTGAGCCGCTACGTACAGTATCCACACCGGCCAGCGGCTCAGGCTCGAGACCAGGTTGTCGTAGACGGCTCCGCGGACGAACTCCGGGTTGACAGCCTCCACGCCGATGGTCAGGTCCGCCAGATGCCAGGCCAGGAAGAGGAGCACGATCACCCCGCTCCAACGCATGGTCCGGCTGGCGTAGCGAGCGGCCAGGTAATCCCGCGGTGACTGGTATTTGGTTTCCCTGGCGGCCCGGTTGCTACGGGTCAGGGCAAACGCGGCGTGGGCGTGGATCAGGAAGGCGATGGTCAGGGGGATCCGTAAGAACGCCCACAGGACCAAGGTGCGGGGGAACAGGGGTTCGCCCAGCTCGCGCAGACCCTCGCCGTACTCGTCGATGCGGAAGGTCCCCCCATGCGCGCCCTCGAAGACGTGGAGGTTGCCGATCATGTGCCCCAGCACGAACAGCAGCAGGACCACTCCGCTGATCGCCATGGCGTACTTCTTGCCGACATCGGTGCGGTAGATGGACACGATCCAGGGTGCCTGCCGGCTCCGATCGCGTCCGGCTCGCCTCAGGTTGAGCATGGCGGTACCTTACCGGCTCCCCGGTTTTCCAAGGTGCGGTTCGCCCGCTCGCACCGGCGCCAAGAGCCAGGCAGGGCTTGACGTCCGCTGCCGACAGCAGCTATATTACATTGTCGTAATTGCGCGTGTGTAAGTAGGTGGAGGTTGCGGCGCGAACTCATTGACGCTCTAGCCGTCGAGCAGGTTGGATGGAAGGAATACGCCAACTGCCTCGGGGCTCATCACGACCTCTTCTTCCCGGACCGTGGCGCATCTACTCGGGCTGCCAAGCAGATCTGCGCCGAGTGTCAGGTTCGGGTCGACTGTCTCGAGTATGCCGTGACCAGAGGCGAGAAGTTCGGCATCTGGGGTGGTCTGTCGGAGCGGGAGCGGAGAAAGATCCGCAAGCAGCGGGCTGCTGAGGCTCTACAGCGAGCCGTATCCTGAATATTTCCCAATTCCACGGGCTCGCAGTTACAGTAGGGGAATGACTCCTTCCCCCAAGACCTCCCTTTCCCGGAACCGCGTGCCTTGGCTTCTCTGCGCTTTCTTGGTAGCGCTGGTCGCCTGCTCCGATGACCCCGAGGTGGTCCCTCCGGAGACCACGGCGCCCGACACGACGCGGGCGGTAGAGCTGACCACTACCACCGCCCCGGCAGGGACGCAGGTGGCCACCACCGCTCCGACCACGACCACCAGCATGCCGGACGAGGAGTTTCCCGGCCGTACCGTCCTCGCCTATCTCGAAGAGATCCGGGACATCGCCGTCGCCACCGGCCAGATGGCGCAGGACATGCGAGCGGCCAACAACGACTGGGACAATCGGTCGGTGACCGGCGTCACGTTCGGCGAGACGGAGGCGGCCCTGGTGAGCATCAGGGACCAGGCCCGCCAGTTGCGTGACGCTATCGGCCTGGTGGAGCCGCCCACAGAGTTCGGCCTTCCGGTGGAGCATCAGACGGCTTGGGTGGCGTCCGGGGAGATGGCGGATGCCGCGGTGGAAGCACTGGCGGGGTTGAGGTCGCCCGATACCGGAGAGAGGCGCCGGGCGGCCCTCTCGGACTTCATCGTCGCGTTCGAGCGCTTCAGCGGAGCGGTGGGCCGCATCGTCGACATCATCGACGTGGGTGGCGCCATCGACCTTCCGACCGTCACGGTGGCGACCACGGCGGCCACCACCACGACCACCACGACCGCAGCCGCCGCCACGACGACTCCCGCACCGGCCACCACGACCACCGCCGGTGCTACCACGACGACCGTTCCGCCCACGACAACGACCACCCTGCCGGCGGTTGTCGACCACGCCATCGTCGATAGCGGCGGAGATTCCTCAGACCCGGTCCAGATCTGGATGACCGTCTCCGTGGAGGACGGCACGACCAAGGACCAGCTGGCGCGGCTGGCTACGCGGCTGGCCACCGAGTACAGGCTCTCCCGCGAGTACCAAGCCCTGGTGATCCACTTCGTCCGCTTCCCCGAGGGCACGGCCACGCTCGGGCGGTGGACCGACGCACCACACGGCGACTGGGAGCGGGCCGGCGAGGCGACCAAGGGTGACTACTCCACCCACTCGATCGTCGACGAGACCATCGAGAAGGACTGGTCTTCGCTGCCGACGGATGAGCAGATGGACGTCTACCGGAAGTACGGGGACTACCGGACCGCGTACGAGTTCGACAACGAGGTGTCCCTGCCCGACGCCGAGCTGATCCCGCTGGCCGCGACTGCGCTCGGTCTCGAGGAGGCCGCCATCGAGGGCGCGATCGACGCGTGGAGCGCATGGGTGGCGGACGCGTGGAGGCCTTCGTAGGAGTCCTGGCCGCCACCTCCGGCGCCTGAACACAGACGTCCGGGTTGCTCAACGTGTTGGCGGGGCTGCGCTGTTATCATCGGGTCCAAGGGAAGGGAGACTACGGATGATTCCCAAGATCCAAGGTGGCGAGATCATCGTTATTCTCGTGGTAATCCTGCTCCTGTTCGGCGCCAGGAAGCTTCCGGAACTGGCGCGTTCGCTCGGCAGCTCGGCTCGAGAGTTCCGTAAGGGAATCGAAGAGGGCCGCACCGAGGAGCAGGACGAGGCAGCACCCACCACGACGATCTCCGACTCCAGCACCACCACTTCCGGCACCGAGACTTAGTTGTTAGTTGCTAGTTGCTGTTGGATTCCACTGACTAGCAGCTGCTGACGCCCGCAGAAGGGGCCGCTGGCCGCTTTCCAGTGGCCAGACGGTCACCGGGGCCAATCAGATTTACTGCAGCCGTTGAGCCTGGTGGGTTTCCCGGGTCATTCCTGAGTTACGACATCCACTGACCGCTGACCACCGGATCAGTTCGAAAGGGCGGTCAGGTAGTCCTCGAATTGGCGGGCGACCAGGATCTCCTCCGATCGGATCACGTCGGTCACGGTCCCGTGAGCGTTCAGCACGAAGGTGGAGCGCATGGCAGCGCCCAAGGAGTCGCTGAAGACACCGTAGGCCTTGGAAGTCTCCCCGTGTGGCCAGTAGTCGCTCAGCACCGGGTACTCGATCCCTTCCTGCTTGGCCCACGCGTCGTTGGCGAACCGGGTGTCGCAGGTGATGGCTACCACATTGGATCCGAGTTCCTCCAGCTGTCCGAGGCTCTCCTGCAGCTCGCAGAGCTCACCCGTGCACACCGAGGTGAACGGGAACGGGATGAACACCAGCAGGGTCTTGTTGCCGCGCAGGGACTCCAGGGTGATCTGCTCGTTGTTGGTGTCCGGCAGTGAGAAAGCCGGTGCGGGCTGTCCTATCTCGATGGTCATGTCACTCCTCGTTGGGTTGGAATCCGGGCAATACTATCGGCGGCGCACGAGCCCTCAGCCGGTGAAGGGGTCGTCCAGCAGGACCCTTGCGGCCCATCCGGTCACGTCATCGAGTTCCTGCGGAGAGGGCAGGTTGTCAACGCCTTGCCAGATCCTCCGCACTGCTGCCGGGCCCCAGCGCGTAGCCACCTCGGCACAGAACTCGGCGCCCCTGCCGTGGACCCCTGCTGACGGGGAGGTCCGGAGGGTTCCGGCGAACTCGGAGCGATCTCCCCGGGTCGCCAGATGTTCTGCCATGGCGGATCGGATGTTCGTGAGGTCCGGGAGCAACCCGGCCGAGGCTTGTTCGACCAGGTAGGCGCCGTACCCCTCTACCATCGTCATGGCGGTATGAGCCTCCTCCAGCAGCGTCTCGTTCATCCCCCCTCCGAACAGGGCGCTCATCCCGCCCGGTTGGCCGAAGGCCTCCTCCAGACGGGCCGGGTCGGTGAGGGCCTCCTGCCAGATGCCGAGCGCGCCGGCGTCGAGCTCCATCGAACTCACCACCGATCCGAACAGATCGATCAGATGAGGCCGCACCCACGGTTGGCCGAGTAGGGCCTCGTGGACCGACTCGTGGAATGCCACCCACAACCTGACCTGGCGGGGATCGAGTCCGTGCTCCGAGGCGAAGCTTTCGGTGTTCGGGATATGGAAGGTGATACCGACCGGCTCGGCTGCCGGCAGCCCGGTATCGAACGATCCGAGCGCCTGCGTGCTGAGCATTCCTGCCAGGGCACCCGCGTTCATGCCCAGTAGCGCCGGGCCGAGGGGTTTCATCAGCCCGCCGAGCGGGCCGGATCCCATCCCGTCCAGGCGGTCCGCCATAGGATCGACCAGGTAGCGGAAGGAGCGGAGGTGAAGGCGGGCCCACTCCTTCCGACCGACCAGGACGGGCTCGAGGGTCGGATCGGTGGCCAGGCCGGTGGATGCGGGGACCTTCAACTGGACCAGGCGGGCCAGCTCCAGGTATTCGTCTGCAATCCAGGGATCGATGGGCTCGGGGTCGCCCGAGACATGGCAGGCGAGTTGCTCTGCCAGCGCCCAGTTGACGGGGCCCGGCCGGCTGAGCAGCTTCATGAGCTCGTCGAGGAGGTTGCGATCCGTCATTTTGCGCGCCTCCTGTACGTTGGCACGGCGCATGCACCACCGTAGTCCGCCGGGAAAATTGACTCGGCGCGGTCTGCGATCGCCCACGGCCGGTCCGTAGTGCCCGTGTGAGGAGACGGGATAGGTTGGCCCGCCAGGCTCTGATCCGGGGTGTATTGCCGGGTATAGCGCCACCGGGAGGTTCTTCAGTACCTTCCTAGACTCCAACGCATGGAATCTCCACAGCAGCGGGAGCGGGCTCGATGCCGGGTCCGGGTCTCCGCCCGGCCCATCGATCCGCGCTCACTGGTCAGCGAGGTGAGCGGCCCGCCGAGCGGGGCAATCGCTCTCTTCCTGGGCACCGTGCGGGATCATTCCCCCGGCAGGCAGGGGATAACCCACCTGGAATACGAGGCCTACGAGGCCCACGTGGTGGGCAGGATCGAGGAGATCGTGGAAGAGGCCACGGCTCGCTGGCCCATCAACGCGGTGGTGGTCGAGCACCGCGTCGGACGGGTGGAGTTGACCGAGGCCTCGGTGGCGGTGGCCGTCGCCTGCGCACATCGCCCCGAAGCGTTCGAAGCCGCCCGATACCTGATCGACGAGCTCAAGGCCCGCGCCCCCATCTGGAAGAAGGAAGTCTGGCCGGAGGGAGAAGCCTGGTCCCCGGGCTCGTAGTCTGGTTGCTCGTCGCCAGTTGCTAGCTGCTAGTTGAGTTACACTATCTTTACTATGAACTAACAACTACAAACTAGAGACTAGCAACTAGGTCTTTCCCACCAGTTTCCAGGCGATGGGGGTGGCGCCGGCGGCCAGCAGGATCTTGATGGTGTCGCCGATGAGGAAAGGGGCCATACCCTTCTCGACGCCGACCACGAGGTCCCAGGAGAACGTGTACATGAGCCAGGCTACGCCGAGGGCGTAGATGATGAGGTTGCCGGTCAGGAAGGTGCCGACCGAGGTGGCCAAGCGGCGATCGTGGCGGTGCTCGGCGAGGTAACCCGTCACGTAGGCGGCCACGATGAACCCCACCAGGTACCCGCCGGTCGCCCCGGTGGTCACTTCCCAGCCACCTGTCCCGCCGGCGTAGAAGGGAAGCCCGATCGCCCCGAGAGCGACGTACAGCAGCTGGCTGGCGGCCCCCTCCCGAGATCCGAGAACCGCACCGCTGAGGAGCACGGCGAACGTCTGGCCCGTGATCGGGACGGGCGTAAGACCCAACTGGATCCGGATCTGGGCACAGGCCGCGGTCAGCAAGGCAAAGGCCGCAACCCGGACGGCGGTGGCGACGCGCGCGTCCAGATTCCCGAGCGGGATGATCCGGGCGGATAGCACCTCCGGCTGGTAGCTCATGGTGGTCTCCTTGGTGTTGACTGGGCTTTGGACTCGATCCGGCTCTAACGGGTTTCATGGCCATCCGACCACGACCGGCGGCCACCTCGGAGGACCGGGGCAGGGTGACAGGCTACCGGGCGCCGATGATCCGGTGTGCACGGGCGGTGGGTAATCTCGATCAGGCCTTATGCAAGACCTTCCCGAGGCTTCCCCGAGTCGTGAGCATTCTGCCGGCAGCGAGCACTCCCGGCAGCCCACGGGCCGTGTCTGGCCGCTGGCGGCAGCGGCCGGGTTGGTCTGTTCGGCGGTGGTGGCCGGGCTCCTGTGGTTCGTCACGGTCCCGTATTACGCCATGTGGCCCGGACCGATCGGTGAGGTGGTCGACTTCGTGACCGTCGAGGGCGGTCCCTCCGTCCATCCGCTGAACGGCGACCTCTACCTGTTGACGGTCAGCCTCCAGGAGGTGAACACGTTTGCCCTGGTGGAGGGCTGGCTGGATCCGAGCGTCGACGTGGTACCGCGAGATCTGATCCGCCCGGAGGGTGTCACGCCCGAGGAACATCGGGAGCGGAACCTTCAGATGATGGACAGATCCGTGGACAGCGCCATTCTGGCGGCGCTCGAGTACCTGGGGGTCCCGGTCACGCGCGCCGAGGACGGGGTCCTGGTCGTCTCGGTGCTGGAGGACGGGCCGGCGGCCGGGATCCTCGAGCACGGTGATGTCGTGGTGGCGGTGGAACACGCGCCGGTCAAGAGCCTCGAGGAGGCCACGGACGCCATCGGCTCGAGAGAGGTGGGCGACATCGTGGTGCTCAGCATCCTGAGGGAGGAGGAGCGTTACGACCTGGAGGTCATCCTGGCCGAGCACCTGGAGAAGCCCGGCCGGCCGATGGTGGGGGTCGGTCTGGGTGACTACACGCCTCCCGTGGAGCTTCCCTTCGAGATCGACATCGATCGGGCCACTTCCGGGGGTGGTCCGTCGGCGGGCATGATGTACGCGCTGGGCCTGATCGACCTGCTGACGGAAGAGGATCTGGTGCGGGGGAACATCATCGCCGGTACCGGCACCATCTCGTCCGACGGGCACGTGGGGCCGGTGGGAGGCGTTCGCCAGAAGGTCATCGCCGCCCAGAACGCCGGGGCCCGGTACATCCTGGTGCCGCAGGAGAACTACCCGGACGCAGTGGCGGCCGGGCGGGACGGCGTAGAGATCATGGCGATTTCCTCGATCGGGGAGGCGGTTGAGGCCGTCAGGGGTCTACCGGCCTGACTCCATCTGTTGCAGGAACTTATCCCCAAGATGCGGATCACGGGGTAGAGTTATCCACATATGAACAGAGAGACGCCTATCGCGGACGCCGAGGAGCTGGCATTCAGTCGGACGCTCCTGGGCTATGACCCTCTCGAGGTGCGGGCATTCGTCAAGGATGCCAACCAGCGTATTGCCCGGCTCTCCTCCCAGGGGGCTCGGATTCCCGACGAGAGCGGAAGGATGCCCGAGCCGGAGTTGAGCGGGGTGATCGCCTCGGCCGTGCGGGAGATCGACGAGGTACTGGAATCGGCCCGATCGGCGGCCGAGCGCATCCGCAGCACAGCCGAGGTCGATGTATCGGACAGCGTGGAGTCGGCTCACCAGCAGGCCCGAGAGATCGTGGCCGAGGCGGAGGACGAAGCCTTCACCCTGCGACAGGTTGCCTGGGAGGCGGCTACGGACATGCTGGAGGCGGCGAGTTCCGAGGTGGCCGACCTACGGGCTGAGGCGGAGCGTGATGCCCTCCGGATCATCGATGACGCGGAGCGCCGGGCGATACGGAATCTGGCGGCGGCGCGCCGGGACTCCGAGAACGTCCTGCAGACGGCGAGAGTGGAGTACGACCGTCTGGTCGAGTTGGCCAGCGTTGCCGGCCCGGACGCAAACGCCGACGGGGGAGCCGGTGAGCAGGTTCCCGATGGCGAGGACGCCGAGTCGGCTACCGCGCCGACCAAGCGGTTGGTGGTGCAGGTTCCGGCGGAGAACGGGCAGGTCGAGGAGTCGGGCCCGCCGCCTCCACCACAGGTGTATGGCACGATCCGGGTGATTCCTGCCGGTTCGACCCCGGCTGAGGCGCCGGTGAAGGACGAATCGGCGGAGCCTGCGAGCAGCGACGATGACGAGGGTGTGGCGGGCGGCGAGCCCGCCATCCGTCTCGGCTGGGCCGACGGGACCCGGAGCGTTCGCCTGGTCGGTACCCCCGCTACGCGGGCCCGCGTCGAGGTGGATGCGGTGGAGGTGGCCCGAGAGGTGGCTCGCCTCCGGTCCGGATCAGAGGGCGGTGTCGAGTCGGAGAACGGAGAATCCGCGGTCGGGGAACGATCGGATCGTTCCGCTGAACCGTCCGCGCCGTCCTGGGCCGGAACCGGGCCGGGTCCCGGCAGGGCGCCCGGTACCGCCCGCGGCAATGGCGGCGATGCCGGCGGTCTGGCGCCGTCGGATGACGAACTGGCGGCACTTTTCGCCCGGTTACGGAGCCGGGTCAGGCGCTCCAACGCCCCTGTCTGAGGTAGCCCGCTACCCTCCTGGATCATGATCAGAATGGAGCCGGGTTCGTTCCGGCGGCCCCGCCGCCGTTCCAGTCGCTGGCTCGTCCTCGTGGCACTGGCCGCCTTCCTGCTGCTGACGGCGCTGAGCGGGCTGGCCACCGCATGGACCGACTATCTCTGGTTCAGTTCGGTGGGCGCCACGTCGGTTTGGGTCACCACCCTGCTGTCCCGCATCCTGTTGGGGCTGGCCGGTTTCGTGGTGGCCGCCTTCGTCATCTGGATCAACCTGGAGGTGGTCTCCCGCTCCAAGGTCAACCCGATGATGAACGGAGGCCCGGATGACGAGGTGATCCGCCGCTTCCGGCAATGGATCCGCGCCCGCCGGATCCGCGCCCACCTGGCCGGGGCGACGGTTCTAGGGCTCCTGCTCGGTGTCTCGATATCCGCGTGGTGGCGGGATGTGCTGGTCTGGATCAACGAGGTGCCCTTCGGCAGGACCGATCCGATCTTCGGGGTCGATGTGTCCTTCTACGTGTTCCACCTACCCGTCTACCGGAACATCGTGGGCTGGGCGATCCAACTCGTGTTCGCATCCGCACTGGTCTCGCTGGCGTACCACTACCTGAGCGGCGGTATCCAGCGGCTGCCGAACCAGATGCCCCTCGTCTCGAGAGGGGTCAAAGCCCATCTGTCGGTCCTGCTGGCGGCCCTGGCGCTGCTCAAGGCGGTCGCCTATCGGCTCGACGCCTACGAACTCCTCTACTCGACCCGGGGCGCCATCTTCGGCGCTTCCTACACGGACGTCACCGCCCACCGCCCGGCCCTCACCTTGCTGATGGCCATCTCGATACTGGGCGCAGGCTTGCTCCTATGGAACATGCGCCAGGCCGGCTGGCTACTCCCCGCCGTGGCGGGCGGGCTCTGGCTCATCGTCTCGGTAGTCGTCGGCGGCGTCATCCCGGCGGCCATAGAGCGGTTCCGTGTCCAGCCCAACCAGTTCAATCTGGAACGGCCCTACATCGAGCATCACATCGAGTTCACCCTGGATGCCTACGGCATGGGGGAGGGGCAGGTGGAGACACGCGACTTCGCGGCCTCTCCCGACCTTACGAGCGAGGACATCGCCGGAAACCAGGCGACCATCAGCAACGTGAAGCTCTGGGACCCCGGCGTGCTGGTGCCGGCATACTCCCAGCTACAGGCGATCCGCCCCTACTACCAGATATCCAGCGTGGACACCGACCGGTACGTGATCGACGGGGAGCTCACCCAGGTGATGGTGGCGGCACGTGAACTGGACTCGGAGGACCTGCCGGCGGAAGGATGGGTCAACGAGACGCTCGTGTACACCCACGGGTTCGGGGTGGTGATCTCCCGGGCCAACGATGTCAACCCCACCACGGGCGAGCCCGACTTCCTGGTGCGCGACGTTCCACCCGAGTCGATCGTGTCCGAGTTCCAGGTCAGCCAGCCCCGCCTCTATTTCGGCGAGACGGCCGAGACGGGAAGCTATGTCATCGCCCGGACCAACCAGCTGGAGGTGGACTTCCCATCCGGCCAGGACGACACCGTGGTTCGCAACACCTACGAGGGGAGGGGCGGCGTGCCGCTGTCCAACGTAGTGGTCCGGTTGGCGATGGCGCTGCGGTTCGGTGACCTGAACACCCTCATCTCACCCGAGCTCGCTCCCGAATCCCGGGTGTTGATGGTGCGCAACGTGGTCGATCGGCTCGCCCGGGTGGCGCCCTTCATGCAAGCCGACAACGATCCGTACCTGGCTCTCATCGACGGGCGCCTGGTCTGGATAGTCGACCTCTACTCGACCACTAGCAGGTACCCGTACGCGGCGCCGGTAATCGACGAGCGCCTCGGGATCACCTCGGATCTGTCGCGCGACTTCAACTACATCCGCAATTCGGTCAAGGCGGTGGTTGACGCCGAGGACGGAACCATGACGCTCTACGTGCTCGAACCCACGGATCCGCTCACGCAGGCCTACCGGGACGTGTTCCCCGAGGTGTTCACGGACGCATCCGAGATGAGCGAGGAGCTACGGAGCCATCTGCGCTATCCCGAGGACATGTTCCGGGTCCAGTCCGAGATGTACGCCACCTATCACCAACTCGATCCGCAGGACTTCTTCCAGGACGAGGACAAGTGGGACATCCCGGGCGATCCGGCCACATCTGACCGGGAGTTGCTGCGGGGCGACGCCTTCGACCAGACCGGCCGGGTAAGGAAGGACCTCCGCCAGAGCCTGCCCTATTACATGCTGATGAGGTTGCCGGATGAGGAGGACCTGTCCTACCTGATCTTCCAGAGCTTCAACCCGGCCAGCCGGAACAACATGACCGCCTTCCTGGTGGCGAAGAGCGGTCCCGCCGACTACGGGAAGATCATCGACTACCGCCTGCCCAGGGGAGTGCTCACCAACGGGCTCGAGCAGGTGAGCGCTCGGATCGACCAGGATCCGGTCATCTCCCAGCAGTTCACCCTGCTGGGCCAGCAGGGATCGGAGATCATCCGGGGCAACATGCTGGTGGTGCCGGTCGAGGAGTCCCTCCTGTTCATCCAGCCCATCTATCTCAGGGCGGAGGGGGTCCTGCTGCCCGAGTTCAAGCGGGTTGTGGTGGTGTTCGGTGACCAGACCACCCCGATCATGAGCGAGTCGCTGGATGCTGCCCTGGCGGAGATCTTCGGCTCGGCGCGGGCCGTCGTGCGCCCCGACGCCGACACCGCGTCCGAGGATGCCGTTACCGCTCCAGGTGACGGGAGCGACGAAGTTCAAGCCACGGTCCTTCGGATCGACCGTCTCCTGACCGAGGCCGATCAGGCCCTCCGCTCCGGTGACCTGGGCGAATACCAGGCGAAGGTCGACGAGGTTGCCCGGCTGACCGACCGCCTGCTCGGGTTGCTGGAAGGGTGAGCAACTGACCGGACGCCAAGCCCGCCGATCCTATGATGGACGGCCCGCGACCATGGGAGGCGGTGGATGACCGGCCTGATCAGGTGGTTCGGGGATGTCTCTCTCAAGGACATCTCGCTGGTGGGGGGTAAGAACGCCTCGCTCGGGGAAATGTACTCCAACCTGGGGTCGCTGGGCGTGATCGTGCCCAACGGCTTCGCGACCACCGTGGATGCGTTCCGGCTGTTCATGACCGAGTCGGGACTGCAGGACCGCGTCGACCGGCGCCTGCTCGAGGCCGGCACGGATGGTCCGGCCGCGCTGCGCGACGCCGGAGAGGACATCCGGCGCTGGGTGGCCGGTGCGCCGGTTCCCGAGCGGCTGATAGATGAGATCGGCACCGCCTACGAGAGCCTGGGCGCCGAGCCGGGCGGGTCCGTCGTGGCGGTACGGTCGTCCGCCACTGCCGAGGACCTGCCGGACGCCTCCTTCGCCGGCCTGCAGGACACCTACCTCGGGGTACAGGGCGCGGACCGGGTGGTCCGGGCGGTTCGGGATGTCTTCGCCTCCCTCTTCAGCCACCGGGCGCTCAGCTACCGGATCCGGAGCGGATACGACGAGGGCCGGGTCGCCATCTCCGCGGGCGTGCAGAGGATGGTTCGCAGTGCCGCGTCCGGAGTCGTGTTCACCATCGACACCGAGAGCGGGTTCGACGGGGTCGTATTCATCACCGGCGCCTACGGGCTGGGTGAGCTCCTGGTCCAGGGAGGCATCAACCCCGACGAGTTCTACGTGGCAAAGCGCAACCTGGCCGCCGGGCGGCCGGCGGTGATCTCCCGGACGCTCGGGACCAAGACGCAGCAGATGGTGTTCGGCGAGTTGGGGGGCTCCGAGATCGAGGTGGAGGATCTGCCGCTCGCCGACCAGCGGCGGTTCTGCCTCAGCGATCCGGAGATAGAGGAACTGGCTCGCCAGGCGGTGGCCATCGAGGACTACTACGGACGCCCGATGGACATCGAATGGGCGAAGGACACCGACGACGGTCGCCTCTACATCGTTCAGGCGCGCCCGGAGACAGTGCGGAGCCGGGAGAGTCAGGCGATCCTCACCCGGTTCCGGCTTGAGGGGAGCGGGGCAGTCCTGGTGACCGGCCGCAGCGTGGGCCAGCGGATCGGGACCGGCGCGGTGAGGGTCGTCCACTCTCCCCGGGACATGAACCGGGTCGAGGAGGGTGATGTCCTGGTCGCGGACATGACGGATCCGGACTGGGAGCCCGTGATGCAGCGGGCCGCGGCCATCGTCACCAACCGTGGCGGCCGCACCTGCCACGCCGCCATAATCGCCCGAGAACTGGGAGTTCCGGCCGTGGTGGGGTCGGGGAACGCCACCCGGCGCCTGGAGGATGGCGCCGACGTGACGGTCTCGTGCGCGCAGGGTGAGATCGGGAGGGTCTACGAAGGCGCCGTGCCGTTCCGGACCGAGGTGATCCAACTGGATCGCATGCCGGAACCTCCCACCAAGGTGATGATGAACGTCGGAAATCCCTCCCGCGCCTTCGGATTCAGCCGGATTCCCAACCACGGTGTGGGCCTGGCCAGGATGGAGTTCATCATCAACAACGCCATCGGAGTCCACCCGAAGGCCCTGCTCGACTACCCGGACGTGCCCGCCGACGTGCGGGAGGGCATCGAGGCGCGCATCTCCGGATACGAGAATCCCCGGTCGTTCTTCATCACAAAGCTGGTGGAGGGGATCGCGACGCTGGCTCTCGGCTTCCATCCCAAGCCGGTGATCGTGCGCCTGTCCGACTTCAAGTCGAACGAGTACGCCCACCTGCTGGGCGGGAGCCGGTACGAGCCGACCGAGGAGAATCCGATGCTCGGGTTCCGGGGAGCCTCCCGGTACCGCTCCTCGGAGTTCGCCGATGTGTTCGCGCTCGAGTGCGAGGCGCTGCGTCGGGTGCGGAGCGAGCTGGGCCTTGGCAACATCGAGGTCATGGTCCCATTCGTACGGACCGTGGATGAGGCCGCCAGCGTGGTGGACGTGTTGGCGCGCAACGGCCTGCGTCGCGGGCAGGACGGTCTCCGGATCATCATGATGTGCGAGATACCCTCCAACGCCCTGCTCGCCTCGGAGTTCCTGGAGTTCTTCGATGGGTTCTCGATCGGGTCGAATGACCTGGCCCAGCTCTCCCTGGCATTGGATCGCGACTCGGCCCTGGTAGCCGGTCTGTTCGACGAGCGTAACCCGGCTGTCAAGGAGTTGATCCGGATGGCGGTCGAGGCGTGCCGCGATGCCGGCAAGTACATAGGAATCTGCGGCCAGGGCCCCTCCGACTATCCGGACTTCGCGGCGTGGCTGGTGGAGGTCGGGCTGGAGAGCGTCTCGTTGAATCCCGATACGGTGGTCGAGACCTGGATGTACCTGTCCGGCCAGGAGGCATGAGGTCGTGGCCGGCATCCCCGGTGCCTGAGGGATCATCCGGATGCCCGGTACGCACACTCGCGCCGTCTGCTGACCGGTCGTGCCGGTAGTCTTCGCGCTGCTGGCGGCGGCGAGCTTCTCGGCCCTCGCCATCACGGTCACCCGCGGTTTTCGTAACAACAGCCTGATGACCGGCCTGATGGTGTCGCTACCGGTCGGAGCCGTGGTCACCGGCGCCTTCACGCTGGCCGATCCCCCGACCGGCCTGACCCTCCGCGCGATCCTGTTCTTCGTGGCCGGAGGGATCGTGGGAGAGGGGGTGGGCCGGACGGCCTTCATCTTCGCGGTGAGGCTGATCGGGCCTTCCACCGCCACGCCTCTCCAGACCGCCACCTACCCGGCACTGGCCCTGGTGGGCGGATGGATCCTGCTGTCGGAGCCGGTGACGGGCTGGCGTGTTGCCGGAGCAGTAGCCATAGCGGCAGGTATCACGGTGCTGGTGAGGGGACAGCCTGGCTCCGGCGGGGCCGGTGGCCTCCGAGAACCCGTGAAGGGCGGGCGGTGGGCCTATCTCCTGCCCGTGCTGGGGGGAATCTCGTTCGCCTCCTCGGACCTGTTGCGCAAGCTGGGTCTGGAAGAGACGCCGCATCCCCCCTTCGGCGCGGTGAGCGGGACCATCACGATCATCCTGCTCTGGATCGTGATCCTGGCGCTGGCGCCCCGGCTACGCGCCACGGTGAGCCTCGAGCCCGGATGGCAGTGGTTCATCCCCACCGGGCTCCTGGCCGGCCTCGGCGTGCTGTCGGTATTCCAGGCCCTGGAGTCCGGAGACGTGTCGGTGGTAGGCCCGATCATCATGTCCCAGCCCCTGATGGTGGTGTTCTTCTCGGCGCTGTTCCTGAGAGACTTGGAGAAGCTGACCAGCAAGGTGGTGGGCGGCGCTGCCCTGACCGTCCTCGGGGTGGTGACACTCAGCTTTAGTGGCTAGTTGCTAGTTACATTAGGTTATGGTGGTCCATCGACCACCGACCACTATCTAGCCAACTCGTCGAGACTCGCTCGAACGGCCTCGGCCAGGTCGGTCACCTGGCTTTCCGTCATCACGAAGGGCGGCGAGATCTGTATTGCGTTGCCGAACAGGATCCTGCTCAGAACCCCGTGCTTGCGCAGGGCGCCGTTCATCTGATCCGGTAGGTTCGGGTTCTCGGCGGTCGCCTCGGGCGCTAACTGGACCGCTGCCAGAGCAGCTACCCCGCACCTGACCTCGCTGACCAGGTCGTGGGCGGCCAGCGGGCCCAGCCCGGCCGCCAGTTGAGCCTCCAGCCGGCTCGCTTCCGCCAGCAGGTTCTCCCTTTGGATTATGTCGAGGTTGGCGATGGCGGCTGCCGCCACGGTGGTATGTCCCGTGTAGGTATATCCGTGCCTCCACAGCCCCGCGTCACCCTCGAACCACGGCTCGGCCACGTGGGGCGCCGCGATCACCGCGCCCAGCGGAAGGTAGCCGGAGGTTATGCCCTTGGCGCACGTGACCAGGTCGGGCTCCAGGTTCCAGCGGTGGCTGGCGAACCACATCCCCGTGCGCCCGAAGCCGGTGATCACCTCATCGGCGATGAACAGGATGCCGGTGTCCCGGCAGATCCCCCTGACCTTCTCCAGGTAGCCGGGCGGGGGAGCGAGGACGCCGCCCGCGCCGATGATCGGCTCGCAGATGAACGCCGCGATGCGTTCGGCGCCGATCCGCTCGATGGCGTCCAGCAGGGAGTCGTGCGAGTCCCACTCGACCAGGGCCGTGTCGGTCAACAGCTTGCCGTACCCGTCATTGTTGGCGGAGATACCGGCGATGCTGGTGCCGGCGGTGTGCATCCCGTGATAGGCCCGTGACCGGCTCAGCACGAAGGTCCGGTCGGACCGGCCCATGGCGGTGTGGTACCGGCGGGCGAGCTTGACAGCGGTGTCCACGGAGTCGGAACCGCCGCTGGTGAGAAAGCTCACGCTCTCCGGGACCGGCGCGATCATCGAGAGGCGATCGGTCAGCTCGTTGACCGGTGGCGAGGTGAGGTCTCCGAAGGTCGAGTAGGCCTCGAGGGTGCGCATCTGGTCGGCGACCGCGGTGGCGATCTCGGAGCGGCCGTGCCCGATGTTGCAGTACCACAGGCTGGCGGCGGCGTCGAGGTAGCGCTTCCCTGAGTCGTCCCAGACGTAGCACCCCTCGCCGCGCGCGATCACCAACTCGTTCTCGAGCACGGCCCGCATGTCCGCGAACGGATGCCAGAACTTGGTAGCCATGGGTACGCCCCCCGACGGTCGCTGGGTCGATCATGCCCTGTAGAAGGGCCGCCGGGAATGATAGCGAGACTCCTGGTTGCCGCACGGAACCATCCCCGCGGACCGCGAGCCCTCCGGTGTTTCACGACCGATGGTCATTACTAGCCTTGGACGGCCCTGCCCGACTGGGAGGGCGACGGCATTTGACGGTCCTGGAGGTGAAGGCGATGCCCAAACCGGCGGTGGTTTTCGGTGGTCCGTCGCCGGAGCATGACATCAGCGTGCTGACCGGGCTGCAGGCCGCCCGGCTCCTAGAGGAGGCCGGCGCAAACCCCTCGGTCCTCTACTGGTCGAAGACGGGTGGTTGGTACCTGGTGGCCGCGGACGGCGAGGCCGATGACTACGCGGCCGGGATCCCTCCAAAGGCGCGGGAGTTGCGCTTCGAGGCTCGCCCGCACGCCGGATGGTTCCTGAAGAGGCGCCGCTTGGAGGTGGACACGGTGCTGGTCTGCTGTCACGGTGGCCCGGGCGAGGACGGGACCCTGCAGGGCGCCATGGACCTGGCCGGCATCCGGTACTCGGGTCCGGACGCGGCAGCCTCCAACCTGCTGATGGACAAGCTGACCTTCGGGGCTTTGATGGCCGCATCGGGGTTTCCCTGCCTGCCCCGGGTTCCGGTGGATACCGGCGGCCCTCCCGACTTCTCTCCCCCCTACATCGTCAAACCCCGCTTCGGCGGGTCGTCGATCGGCATCGAGGTGGTGAGCGACTACGAAACGGCGGTCGCGCTGCTCGGGTCGTCGCCGCACCTGGACCGGGGAGCGGTGATCGAGCCCTACCTGGAGGGTGGGCGGGATCTAAACGTGGCGGTGCGGACCTATCCGCGGGTGGAGTTGTCCGCCATCGAGGCGCCGGTCAGCGAGCAGTTCTACGACTACCGCGAGAAGTACCTGTCGGGGGGAGGCATCGAGGGGTCGGCCCGCGAGTTGCCGGCGAGCCTTCCCGGCGAGGTCGAGGAGCGGATCCGGTCGATGGCCCGCCGGGTCACCGAGTTGACGGGGATCCGGTCGATGGCCCGGATCGATTTCCTCGAGAGGGACGGCGAACTGTGGGTCAACGAGGTGAACACCATCCCCGGCAGTCTCTCGCTCTACCTGTGGGTGGACCCTCCCATCAGCCGCAGGCAACTGGTCGTGGACATGGTTGCCGAACTGGAGGCCGCTGCGCCTCGCCGGTTCTCGGTGGCCGGGGCTGACGGAACGGCCTTGCGGGGAGCGGCCACCATTTCCAAGAAGCTGGGCTGATCTAGTTTGTAGTTGCTAGCCACTAACAACTACAAACTAACGACTATAGGTTGATGACCGGACAGGTGAGGGTCCGGGTGATGCCGGCGATCGACTGGATCCGGGCAACCACCAGCCTTCCCAGCCCATCCACATCTTCCGCGCCGGCCCTGACGACGATGTCGTACGGTCCGGTCACGTCGTCGGCCTGGGATACGCCATCGATCAAGCGGACTTCTTCCACGACCTGCTTGGCCTTGCCGACCTCGGTCTGGATGAGGACGTATGCCTCGACCACTGTGCTCCTCTCGGTGTGGGGGAACGAACTATACCGAGTCGGAGCGCGCCCGGATAGAGATGAGTCAGCGGCCGTCGGATCCCATCCGTACGGAATGGACGAATCGGAGACCGTCCGACTCCTCGAGGTCGAAGATGATCCGCTGGCCCTGCCGGAGCAAACGGAAGACGCTTCCCGCCAGCGATCCGGCCCGGAGATAGACCTCGCTGCGGTCGTGGTCCAGGACCACCACCCCGGAGCCGGTGTTCGGGTCGTAAATCTTGACCACGCCTTGCATACTCCGGGATTCTACCCGGCCGCACCGGAGTGCCCGTCGGTGGGGCATGGGGCCTCCGTGCCGTATTCTTGGCACGGCATGGTGCCCACGCCCGATCAGCCCTCCCCGGACTCACCCGCCAGGAGCCTCGCCTACCTGCATGCTGTCGACGTGGGCCGCGTCAAGTGGATCCGGGGCAAACGGGCCGCGGCGCTAAAGAGCTCGGGCATAAGCTCGGTCACCGACCTTCTCCTCCACGCACCGCGGCGCCACATCGACCGGTCCCGTCGGCTGGCCATAGACGAGTTGGCGGTCGGCCAGGAGGCCACCGTCATCGGGAGGGTGGAACGGGTGGCGGTGCGGCGTCCCCGCCCGCGGATGGCCATCGTGGAGGCCACCATCACCGATGGCCAAGGGTCCATCAAGGCGGTGTGGTTCAACCAGGAATACCAGGCCCGCCGCCTCGACCGGGGGATCGAGGTAGCGTTGTCGGGCAGGATCGACCGCTACCGGGGCCGGTTGCAGATCAACTCGCCGGCGGTGGACGTGCTGGACTCCGGGCCCGACAACCTGGCGGTGGGGCGGGTGGTACCGGTCTACCGGACCGTCGGCTCGATCGGTACAGGAGTCCTCCGGCTGGCCGTTCACAATGCTCTGCTACGTTCCCGGCCGATTCTCGATCCGCTACCGGCTGACGTCATCGAGCGTCATGATCTCCTTCCCCGGGAGGAGGCGATCAATTCCATCCACTTCCCGGAGTCGCTGGCAGAGGTGGGCGCTGCCCGGCGCCGGCTGGTGTTCGACGAGTTCTTCCGGCATGAGGTGGCGCTGGCGATGACGAGGAAGCGCAAGGAGAGCGACTCGGTCGGCATAGCGCACCGGCTTCACCCGGAGCCCGATCTGGTGGAGCGTTTCATCGATGGCCTGCCGTTCCGGCCCACGGGCGCCCAGCGGCGGGTGATCGACGAGATCGGTGCGGACATGGCGGCGCCGGTGCCGATGCACCGGCTGCTCCACGGCGAAGTCGGTTCGGGCAAGACCGTCGTGGCGGTCGCGGCGTTGCTGGTGGGTGTCCAGAGCGGGTACCAGGCGGCCATCATGGCGCCCACCGAGGTGCTGGCCGAGCAGCACTACGAGGGTGTCACCCGGCTCCTCTCCGAGGCGCGCATGGCCCCGCGCTTCTCCGGTCCGCGGTCCCTCTTCGACCCCGCCCACGACGATCCGGACCGTCCCCGGATCCGGGTGGCGCTTCTGACCGGAAGTCGCGCCGATGCCAACGTACGGGAGCGGCCAGGCCGCGCCGGTCTGCTCGCGGGCATAGCGGCCGGGGAGGTCGACGTCGTGATCGGCACCCACGCCTTGATCCAGGAGGGGGTGCGTTTCGCGAGGCTGGGTGCGGCCGTGGTGGACGAGCAGCACAGGTTCGGGGTTCACCAACGGGTGAAGCTCAAGGAGAAGGCGCAGGGGGCTGATCCCGATCTGCTGATCATGACCGCCACCCCCATTCCCCGGACGCTGTCGATGACCCTGTACGGCGCTCTCGACGTCTCGGCGCTGGACGAGATGCCGGCGGGTCGCAAGCGGATCAAGACGTGGGCCGTTTCCGCGACGGGCGAGGAACTGGAGAGGGCGCACCAGGCCATCCGGGACGAGGTGGAGAAGGGGCGCCAGGCCTTCGTGGTCTGCCCGCTCGTGGAGGATTCCGACCGGGTGGAGGCCGCGTCGGCGATCGCCGAGCACCGGCGGCTGGGCCGGGTGTTCCCGGACCTCCGCCTGGGCCTGCTCCACGGCCAGATGCGGTCCGAGGAGAAGCGGAGCGTGATGGACGGGTTCCGGTCCGGGGACCTGGACGTGCTCGTCTCGACGACCGTGATCGAGGTCGGCGTGGACGTGCCCAACGCGACCATCATGGTGATCAGGGACGCGGACCGGTTCGGTCTGAGCCAGCTCCACCAGCTGCGGGGTCGGGTGGGGCGAGGCGCCCAACCGGCCCAGTGCGTGTTGCTGGCCGATCCCACCACGAAGGAGGGAGCGGCGCGCATCAGTGCGATGGAGCGCATGTCGGACGGCTACCGGCTTGCCGAGGAGGACCTCAGGATCCGCGGCCACGGTACCGTGTTCGGGGCCCGGCAGTCGGGCTTCTCGGACCTGCGGATCGCCGACATCCTGGCCGACGTCGCGGAGTTGTCGGCGGCGCGAAAGGAGGCGTTCGACCTGGTGAAGGCGGATCCGGGGCTGGAAGGGTATCCCGATGTCCGGGAGGAGGTGAGGGTGCTCCTGGGGGACGAGGTGGAATGGCTGTTCAAGTCGTGAGCTCGCTCCGGCCATGAGGATCATCGCCGGTGTCGCGAAAGGAAGGATCCTCAAGGCGCCTTCCGGCTCGGGTACCCGTCCGATGACCGGACGCGCCCGCGAGGCTGTCTTCTCGTCCATCGCCTCCGCCATCCCCGGTGCCGATGTGCTCGACCTGTACGCCGGGACCGGTTCCCTGGGGCTGGAGGCACTCAGCCGGGGCGCGGCCACAGCGGTGTTCGTGGAGCGGGATCGAGCTGCCCTGCGGGCCCTGCGGACCAACATCGGAGCGCTGGGACTCGGGGGCGAGGTGGTGGCCGGAAGGGTTGGCGACTATCTCACCTCGGCGGCCGCCCGCCATCCGAACGGTCCGCCCGCCCGGTTCACGCTGGTGTTCGTGGATCCTCCCTACGAGCTTCCGATCACACGCGTGGAGGAGCAACTCGCCGCAGCGGCGCGGCTGCTTCGTGACCGGGGATCATTGGTACTCCATCGGCGGCTGGGCGAGCGCCCGCCCCAAACGGTGGGACTCCGGCTGGCCCGGACGCGTACCTACGGAACCGCCCGGATTTGGCGCTATCAACAGGTCCGGCCGGTTTCCGGTTAGATTTACCCCCGAAACCGCGAGAAACGGCGAGGTGATGAGGGTGGCAAAGGCGGTCTGCCCCGGTAGCTTCGATCCGCCCACCAACGGCCACATGGACGTGATCCGGCGAAGCCTGTCCCTGTTCGATACGGTGTTGGTGGCGGTCATCCGCAACCTGTCCAAGAGACCCATGTTCTCGTCCGAGGAACGGGTGGAGATGCTCCGCGACCTGCTTGCCGCGGAGCCCAGAGTTGAGGTGGTCGCGTTTGACGGCTTGCTGGTCGACCTTGCCAAGGCCCGAGGGGTGAACGTGATCGTCAAAGGACTCCGGGCCGTTTCGGACTTCGACTACGAGCTCCAGATGGCCCAGATGAACCACGGGCTGTCGGGCATCGATACGGTGTTCATCCCCACCAGCCCGGAACACGCCTACCTCTCCTCCTCGTTGGTGAAAGAAGTTGGGAGCCTGGGCGGTTCGGTATCCGGCCTGGTTCCCGGACGCGTAGCAGAGCTGATGAAAGAACGGTGGTCAGAATGATCGGTGATCATGAGCCCGAGGTGGGCACGCAAGAGGTGGCCGCCCCCACTTCGCCCCCCGCCACGGTGGGAGAGTTGAACGACCTGATCTCGGAGATGGTGATGGCGATGTCCGAAGCCAAGGCCATTCCCGGATCGGGCAAGGTTCTGATAGATCGGGAGCAGATGCTCACCGTTCTCGGGCTCCTGGCGGATCGGCTGCCGGATGAGATGCGGCAGGCCCGATGGATGGTGCGGGAGCGGGATACCTTCATCGCCCGTACCAACGAGAAGGCCCGGGAGGTCATCGAGCGATCTCGCCAGCGGGCCAAGGAAATGGTGTCGAACACCAACATCATCGCTGAGGCCACCGAGGAGGCCAACATCCTGGTCCGCCGCGCCGAGGACACGTCCCATCGGATCCGGCTGGAGGCGGAGGACTACGCGGAGGATCGTCTGTCCCGGCTCGAGGACGTGCTGATGAGAGTGCTCGACCAGGTGCGCTCCATGCGGTCCGAACTCCACCAGACCCGCTCGATCGGGTAGGAGTCCCTTCACCGGGACAGCTTTCCGATGAAGCCTGTGAACACCTTCGTGGTCAACGTCTCCGGTCTGGTCAACCGCCCCGGATCCACCCGGCAGGTCACCCTTACCGGGCAGGTGGAGCCGGTGCTGGACCAGGTCGAGGATTGCGGTCCGGTCACGGCGGACCTGCGTCTCGAGGCGATGGCGGGCGGGGTATGGGTGCGCGGCGCTGCCAGGGCGGAGATGGTGCTCCGTTGCAACCGGTGCCTGGACCCGGTCGGCTTCGATGCCGAGGCTCCGGTACGGCAGGCCTACGGTGAGGAAGCCCGCGACGACATGCCGGCGATCGGCCAGGAGGGAGACATCGACCTTTCCGGCGTCCTCCACGATGAGCTGTGCCTGTCGGTGCCGCTGGTACCGCTATGCTCTGAGTCCTGCCGGGGCCTTTGTCCGGTATGCGGCGTCGATCTGAACGAGGGTTCCTGCCAGGGGCACTCCGAGTCTCGGGATTCTCCGTTCGCCACGCTGGAAGCCCTGCTGGAGGTCCCGCTCGAGACGGCGTGATCGGTAGAGGGGCGGATGCTCCCGCAAGTGATCCGAGAGGTGTGTGATGGCAGTACCAAAGAAGAGAATGTCGCGCTCGCGGACCCGCCGCCGGAAGGCGGAGGCTATGAGGATGCGCCCGGTTCGCACCGTCACCTGCGGACGGTGCGGGAACCCGAAACTGCCGCACCGCGCCTGCACCGGTCCGGGGGGTTGCGGGACCTATCGCGATCGAACGGTGGTGGAAACCTACAGCTGAATCCGGCACGGCTGGCGCCGATAGTCCTGGGCGGCGGAAGACCCTCTTGGCACGGATAGCTCTTGACGTCATGGGAACGGATCGCGGCCCTGCCGAGATCGTGGCCGGAGCGATCATGGCCGCCGGCGCGGGAAACGAACTGGTGCTGGTGGGGGACAGGGAGGTCATCGAGCCCGAGTTGACGGCGACCGGTGCCGACCTCGATGTGGTCCACGCGCCGGATGTGGTGGGGATGGGGGAGGATCCGGCCAGGGCGGTGCGGGACAAGCCGCGCTCCTCGATCATGGTGGCTGCCCGATTGGTGGCTTCCGGGGACGCCGACGCCCTGGTGTCGGCCGGATCGACCGGGGCGGCCATGACCGCGGCTTCCATCGTCATCGGGCGTCTCGAAGGCATCCAGCGTCCTGCCATCGCCACACCGATCCCTCGCGCGACCGGGATCCCGACCCTGGTACTCGACGCGGGGGCGAACCTGGAGGTGAAGCCCGCTCATCTGGTCCGGTTCGCGGTGATGGGCGCGCTGGTGGCCGAGATCGTCTACGGGATCGACCGGCCTCGGGTGGGCTTGCTCAATATCGGGGAGGAGCCTTCCAAGGGTCGTGAGGTGGAGCGATCCGCCTTCGGCCTGTTGGAGGAGGCCCCGGTGAACTTCGTGGGCAACATCGAGGGAGGGGACATTCCGGGCGACGTCGCCGACGTGGTGGTCACCGACGGCTTCACCGGCAACGTGGTGCTGAAGACGATGGAAGGGACGGCCGGGCTGGTCCTCGCGCTGGTCAGCGATGCCTTCGGGCGTCGCCCGGGCGGCATTCCCGGAGAGATGTTGAGGGTCGTCGAAGAGGTCCGGATGCTGATCGATCCCGAGTTGTGCGCCGGCGGGGCCTATCTCCTCGGGACCAGGTCCGGCGTGGTGATCGGCCATGGGTCATCGTCACGAAACGCCGTCTTCAACGCCGTCGGGCTGGCGGCCGAAGGTGTCAAGGGCGGTCTGTCCGAACGGATGGAGCGGGGGCTGGCCCGCTCGTGACCGGAAGCGGAGGCCTCGAGTCGGCCCTCGGGTACCGCTTCCGCGATCCAGGCCATCTGGACCAGGCCCTGCGTCACCGGTCATGGGTGGCCGAGACCGGCGAGGGGCCTTCCAACGAGCGACTGGAGTTCCTGGGCGACACCATCCTGCAGCTGGTGGTGACCGACTTCATCTTCCACGAATACGCATGCCTGTCAGAGGGGCAGATGGCCAAGCTCCGGGCATCGGTGGTCAACCGGGACGTGCTTCACCGGATGGCCGACGGCTTGGGACTGGGCCGGTTCCTCGCTCTCGACAAGGGCGAGGAGGCAACCGGTGGCCGGAGCAAGCCCTCCATCCTGGCCGATGCGATGGAGGCTGTCATCGGCGCCGTGTATCTCGATGGCGGACTGGACGTGGCCCGTGATCTGGTCATGCGTATCTGGGAGGAGCGCATCACGACCGAAGCGGAATCACCGGGTAGGAGTGATTACAAGAGCCGTCTCAACGTGGAGCTGGGTAGTGCCGCGCACGAGGTGCGGTACACCGTCATAGGCGCCGGACCCGACCACGAGAGGCTGTTCACCGCCCGGGTCTCGGTCGGGGACGACCAGTTGGGGTCGGGATCCGGCCGGTCCAAGCGAGAGGCCGAGCAGTCGGCCGCTCGCCAGGCCCTGAGCAAACTGCGCCACGAGGGTGCCTGAACTTCCCGAGGTCGAGACCACCCGGCGCGGGCTCGTGCCGGTTCTGGCCGGCCGTTCGGTCGTGACGGTGGAGGTTCTCCATCCCCGGATGCTACGGCGCCAACCGGATCCGGCTGACTTCGTGGCCAGGCTGCGGGGCAAGGTGGTGGGTGAGCTGCGCCGCACGGGGAAGTTCCTGCTCATCGAGATGGGAGAGGGTCTCACCTGGGTGTTCCACCTGGGCATGTCGGGCCGGATGTCGATAACCGCCGGTGAGGCGCCCCCGCATCCTCACACGCGGGTGGTGGTACGGACGGATGCCGGTCACGAGGTCCGGATGGTGGACCCGCGCACCTTCGGCTTCACGGCCGTGCTCACGCCCGACGAGCTGGCCGCGTCGAGCATCGCCCGTCTCGGTCCCGACGCGTTGGACGCGCTCCCTTCTCCCCGGGAGCTGGCGTCGAAGGCTGCCGGCCGTCGCGTGGCTACCAAGACCTTGCTCCTGGACCAGCGCTTCCTGGCCGGCCTGGGGAACATATACGCCGACGAGGTGTTGTTCGCGGCCGCTATCGCCGGTGACCGTCCGGCCGGCTCCCTGAGCCTGACCGAGGTGGGCGCCATACGTACGGCCATCGGGCGGGTGCTGGCGGATGGTCTCGCACACGGCGGAACATCCCTCGACGATCTCGCCTACCTGCTTCCCGACGGGAGGGCCGGTCGCCATCTCGAGTACCTGTCGGTGTACGGCCGGGAGGGGAAGCCGTGCCGGCGCTGCGGCGCGCTGATCGTGAGGGCGAGGATCAACGGGCGGTCCTCCCACCGATGCCCGGCCTGCCAGGCCTGACGCCCGCTCGCGGCGCCCCGCACCGTGGCGAAGCGGCACCAACCCCAGATTTCCGGATAACACAGCTAAACTTGCCGTCCCGGAATCACATGGATGTGACTTGCGCCTCAAGTCGATAAAGCTGCTCGGTTTCAAGTCGTTCGCCGACCGGACCCTCCTGGAGTTCGGAACCGGCGTTTCGGTAGTGGTCGGTCCCAACGGGACCGGGAAGTCGAACATCGTGGATGCGGTGTCGTGGGTGCTGGGCACCCAGTTCACCCGGGCGCTGCGCGCCGACCAGATGGACGACGTGGTGTTCGCGGGCACGGCCGACCGACCTGCCCATTCGCGGGCGGAGGTCACGCTGGTGATGGACAACTCCGACCGGACCGTGCCCCTTAACCTCGACGAGGTCGCCGTCACCCGGCGGCTCTTCAAGGGCGGTACGTCGGAGTACGAGATCAACGGAGCCCCGTGCCGCCTGCTCGACATCCAGGAGCTGCTGTCGGACAGCGGGTTGGGCAGGCGCCAGCACCTGATCGTGGGGCAGGGCAGGCTGGACACCGTCCTGGGGGGGAGCCCGGCCCAGCGGAGGGAGATCATCGAGGATGCGGCCGGGATCCGCAAGCACCGGATCCGGAAGGCGAAGGCCATCCGCCGGCTCGAACAGTCGGACGCCGATGCGGTGCGCCTTCGGGACATCGCCGGTGAGATGGAGCGCCGTAAACGACCTTTGCGGAAACAGGTCCGCGACGCGGAACGGCACGAGGAGTTGCGCTCCGAGCTGCGCTCGCTCCGCCTCTGGCTGGGCGGGGAGGAGTTCCGCGGCCTCTCCCGCCGGAAACAGGAGTTGGACCGGGAGCGAAGCGGCATCGAGCGCCAGGTCGCCGGTAGGGAGTCCGAGCAGGGGCGGATCCGGGAGTTGATCGAGAGCACCGAGCATCGATCGGAGCGGTTGCTGGCGGAGTTGGACCGTAACGGGGAGGAGATTGCCGACCTGCGGACCGTAGCCGCCCGCCTGCGCGGTGTCGCCCAGGTCGCGCACGAGCGGGCCGGCGGGCTGGCCGATCGGATCAGCGAGATGGAAGATGGCTACCGGCGCCTCACCGACCAGGCCGTCGAGCTGTCCACCCGGCTGGACGCGGCAACCATCCGGGAGGAGCAGGCTCGCCAGGATGCGGAACGCTGCGACGCGGAGCTGCAGATAGTCGAGGATCGGCTCCGGGAAATGCCCGCCGAGGGAAGTTTCCGAGCCGGTGACCGGCCGGAGATGGTGAGGTTGGAGCTCAGGAAGAGCGAGGCGACAGCCCGCAAGGATGCCGACCGTATCGCCGAGTACCTGCGGGTGGCGGACGACGCTCGCGCCCGGCTGTCACAGCAGTCCCGCCTTGCCGACCAGCTTGCCCGGGAACTGGAGTCGCTCGAGGAGCGGCTGGACTCCTCCGGCCGGCTGGGACGGGCCCGGAGCGATGATCGTCACCGGAGAGAATCGGAGTGGGCCCGAAGCGAGGAGCGTCTGAGGTCGGTCGAGACCCGTGAGGTGGCGGCGCGAGCCCGGTTGGAGGCTCTGGCGGCCGCCCGCGGCGGGGCGTCATCCCGCGCGCGGGACCGGATCAAGGTATCGGATGGGGTGCTCGGGGAGCTGATCGAGCTCCTGGATGTGCCGGAGCGGCTGCTGCGCCCGGTGGCGGCGGCGCTGGGGGCGTGGGCCGAGGCAATGGTCGTGGACAGTCCCGAAACGGTCGGGACGGTGGTTGCCGGGATCAAGACCGGAGGAAACGGCGCTGTTCCCCTGGTGGTGCCGGAAGCCGACCCGGGCGCGTCGGTAGCCCGATCGGTGGCGGACCGGTGGGGAGTGAAGAGGCTCGGCGACCAGCTCGGGCCGGTAGCCCGATCGGGTCTGGCGGCCGCGGTGCTCGGGGACGTCCTGCTGGTCGACAGCTGGAGCCAAGGATGGGAGATCGTCCGCAAGGCGCCGGAGGTGCGGACGGTCACGTCCGAAGGCGACCTGGTTACCCGGTTCGGCGTCTACCCGACCGATCCGGATGCGGGCTCGCCGGACATGATCGCCGCCGCGCGCCGAGCTGCCGAGACGGCCGGCCGGGAGATGGAGACCGCCCGTGAGGCCGAAGCGGAGGCCAGGGTCCGGATGGAAGCCGCTCGCCGGGATGACGACTCCGTCCGGGCGGAGGTCGCCGCGCTGCGATCACGGCACGAGGACCTGACCGGAGCGCTGGAGCGTAATCGCCGGGCGCAGACGGCATTGTCCGAGGAACTCGCCGGCTTGGAGGAGCGTACGGCAGCGGCCCGCCGATCGGCGGAGAGGAACGGGCGTCGCCTCGCGGAACTGCGGGATCTGGTGGCCGAGGCGGACGCCGGTGAGGTGTCCGGCCTTGACTCGGGCGAGATCCTGGCCGGGCAGCGGGCGGCGGCCGAGAGCCGGCTGGCGGAGGCGCGGGCGGCGCGCGAGGAGTCGGTCAGGGTGCTGGCGGCGGCGGCCGAGCGGCGCCGGCTGCTGGCTGACCGGGTCGACTCGGTCACGGTGCGGTTGGCGGATGGAATCGACGCCACCGCCGAGCAGGCCGGTCTGGAGTATGCCCGCAACATCGAGCGCTGGACGCAGCGGGTGGCGGAGGTGGCCCGCCACAGGCTGGGAGAGCTGGTGGAGCGCCGTGAGCAGTCACGAGCGATGGCCACAGCTTCCACCAGCGAGGTGGACGCCCTTCGTACCCGTATGCGAGCCGTGGGCCGGGAGCAAGAGTCCGCCCGGAGTCGGCTGGGCAGGCTCGAGTTCGCGGTGGCCGAGGTCGGGTTGCGCGAAGAATCGGTGGCGGAGCGGTTACGGAGGGACGCGGACTCCACTAGGGAAGAGGCTCTGGCCGCCAGCCTGCCTCCGGAGCAGCGACCCGGCGCCGAGCCGCGGGTGGAGGAGCTCACCCGGGCACTGGCCCGGATGGGTCCTATCAACCGGCTCGCGGCCGAGGAGTACCGGGAACTCGATCAGCGATACCGGCACCTGACCGAACAGATGGAGGATATCGAGCAGGCCAGGTCGGAGATCAGGAAGGCGATCGACGCGCTGGACGCCGAGATGGACGAGTTGTTCAGGAAGACCTTCGAAGACACGGCGCGCCACTACCGGGACTGCTTCTCGGTTCTCTTCCCCGGTGGCAGCGGGGAGTTGATCCTGACCGGATCGGCGGACCTGCTCGAGGCGGGCGTGGAGATACGGGCACAACCGTTCGGCAAGAAGGTCGGCAAGCTGTCGCTGCTGTCCGGTGGGGAGCGGTCGCTTGCGGCGCTGGCCTTCCTGTTCGCGGTCTTCAAGGCCCGGCCCGGTCCTTTCCACATCCTCGACGAGGTGGATGCCGCTCTCGACGAAGCCAACCTCGGGCGCTTCCTGAGGTTGGTGGAGGATTTCCGGGCGTGCTCCCAGCTGTTGCTGATCACCCACCAGCAGGCCACGGTACGGGTAGCCGACACGCTGTACGGGGTGACCATGGCGCCGGGAGGATCCTCGAGGGCCCTCGTACGCGATATGAACCGGATCCCGGCCGGCACCGAAGTAGTTTCTAGTTGGTAGTTGTTAGTCGGTAGTCTCTAGCCGGCAGTAGGAAGTACACGTACCGGCCGGATAGAATCGTTCCTAGTGGTCTGTCTGCGAAACAACCGGGTGCTCTGGCGGCCATCGGATTCCCGTCGCTGCGTTCCGCTTCCTCAACGTACCGCTGCGGGTACGCCTTCGTCAGCGGGCCTTGCGAGGAACACCGCTGCCGACGCCATACCACACCGCCGTTCCACAGACAGACCACTGGTGAGGTCGCCAAACGGTGATCCGCGATCGAGAGGTCCGATCCGATGGCTCCCGTAGTCCCATGGCCGGTTGCCTTCCTGGGGATCGAGCTGCCGGAGTCGATGGCCTCCTTAGCCGTCTGGCTTGTTCTCCTCGTGGTGCTGGGTGTCGTTGTCGCCCGGGCGCGGAAACGCCGCCGGAGAGCACGGCCGCCGGCGCCGCACCCGCAGGAAACCGCCATGGGTGCTGCCCTTTCCAGGGTCCGGGGTCACCTCGAGTCCGTCTGGACCCGCCCTCCGGGATCGGCCGCACCGTGGGAGCAGATGGAGGAGGATCTGATTGCCGCCGACATGGGAGTCAAGGCGGCTCGGCGGATCGTCGAAGCAGCTCGCCAAGCCGGTCTGTCCGGGGCCGATGAGATAAGAGCCGTGGTCCGCGCCGAGTTGAACCGCAGCCTCGCCGGGTACGACCGCGATCTCCACCTGGAAGGAGATCCTTCGATCATCGTCCTGGTGGGCGTCAACGGGGCGGGTAAGACCACAACCGTGGCCAAGTTGGCGCACCGCCTCGCCGCGGCCGGCAAGAGCCCTCTCGTCGGGGGCGCCGACACATTCCGTCCTGCGGCCGATTCGCAGCTCAAGGTCTGGGCCGAGCGCCTGGGCGTCCCGATGGTCTCGGGCGCCCGGGGCGCCGACCCGGCGTCGGTGGCCTACGACGCTCTCGGGGCGGCCCGTGCCCGGGGCGCCGACGTGCTGATCGTCGATACGGCCGGTCGCCTCCACACCAGCCACAACCTGATGGAGGAACTGGCCAAGATCGTCCGCGTGCTCGGCCGGGACGGTGATCGGGTGTCGGAGGTGCTGCTGGTCATGGACGCCACCACCGGCCAGAGCGGGCTCGCTCAGGCGCGCCGGTTCGCCCGGGTCGGTGTCACCGGCGTTGTCCTGACCAAGCTGGACGGTACGGCCAAGGGGGGAGTGGTGCTGGCGATCGAGGATGAACTCTCGCTGCCGGTGAAGTTCGTGGGTGTGGGTGAGGGGAGTGGTGACCTCCTCCCGTTCGACGGCCCGTCCTTTGTGGACGCCCTGGTGGGAGGCGGCGCGGCGTGAACACCGACGATCTGGCTGCGGAGGCCCGCCGGGCGGCTCTACGGTCCTATTCGCCCTACTCGCGGTTCCGGGTGGGCGCGGTGGTGGTGGATTCCGAAGGCCGGCGCCATACCGGTTCCAACGTGGAGAATGCCGCCTACGGTTCGTCCATCTGCGCGGAAGCGACCGCCATCAGCGGCGCGGTGGCCCGGGGCGTGCGGAGGATCGAAGGTGTGGCCGTGGCCTGTGTCGACGCCGACGGCGTCGACAACGCCTATCCGTGCGGGAACTGCCGGCAACTGATGAACGAGTTCGGTGTGGAGTGGGTTGTGGTGGCGGCCGGGGAGGGCAGCGAGGTCCGGCGCCACCACCTGTCCGATCTCCATCCCTATGGGTTCTCTCTCGAAGCCTGAATCATTTCCTCAAGCCGGTTGGGGAGGCTCGTCCGTAACCGACCAACACTCGGCCAGCTTGCGCAGCAGCACTGTCAAGTCATTCCGCTCGTCCGACGTGAGCACTGCCAGGCGCCTCCTGCGGTCTTCGGTGCGCCTCCGCACCATGCGTTCGGCGCTGGCTATGCCGTCGGGGGTGATGACCAGGTTGACGGCTCGACGGTCGGCCGGGTGGCGGACGCGCCGCGCGTAACCGTTCTGTTCGAGGCGATCGACCCGGCTGACCATGGTGGCGGTGGTCATCCCCAGTTGCTGCGCCGCGTCGGTCGGGGTTACGGACTCTTCCCGGTGGTGGGCGTTCCGCAGGAGTGCCAGCACCTGGTAGTCACCCTGGTTGGCGAGCCCCTCGGTGATCGCTATCCGATCCATGTCCTCCGCCAGGTCGGCGGCGAGTTGCTCGATGCGGGCTGCCGGTTCTATTCCCCACAGGGAGTTGTCCCGCAGCGTGCGTTCCCATCTGCGGATCTTCCGGTCGATGATGTCCTCGTTCTGATCTCGATTCTCATGCTGCGACACCCGCGCGCCAGTACTCGCGCTCCGGTTCCGGTCGAATGGGATCACGGTCGGTCCTCTCTGTAGCCGTTGCTCAGGCCGGGGTGTTCCCGCCCGCTTGTAATCGCGTCCTCACGCCGTAGAGGTCGCTCGGCACGGTGCCTGCCGTGAACCTGGCGGGCATCCGCGGTGTTACCGATCCTGTGTTCGAAACATCGAAGACCCCGTTGTCCATACCCAGCAGCATGTAAGAGGGCTGGCCGACCGGGAGGCCGGCGCCCGTGAAGTGGAGACCGGGTGGCGTCTCGCGGCCGCGGAGGAAGAGCAGCACCTTCTGGCGTGGGCGGAGCGGCGTCACATCGAGCACGATGGCCCGTTCCGGGTCGATGCGTCCTACGTATACCGATTCGCCGGCCTGCCCCTTGAGGGTCTCTCCGACGGCGATCTCGTAGAACACGATCGGGTAAGGGGGCACGCCGGCCCGCTCGTAGGCGGCGAGCAAGTCCGGGTCCGTCGTGCGGTAGTCATCGGCTCGTGCCGCCACTCCGGTCACGGTCCCGACGACTATGAGGTCGGCGATGGTGGCCAATTCCTCCAGTGATTGGTAAACGACGCCGCTGGCCGCCATGTGCACGACACCGGTATCGTGCTCCTCCTGCAGCAGTGTTGCCGCTACTGCTGCGGTTATCAGAGCGGCGGTTGCTGCCACGAGCATTCCCACCTTGTACGGCTGTCGGCTCCCCTTCATTCTCCCCACCGCCGGTTCTCTGGTGATGTGCCCTCAGATTACTCGATACCGAATTATCTTACAACCAGTATCACGGGACCGAGGTAAATCGGAGTAGAGGAGATCGGAGGCAGGGGGGCCGATCTACCTGCCGTCCTTGGCATCCATTCCGGGTAGCCACCACCGCCCGACCAGGCGTTGTCGCGACAGGTTGAGCCGGCGCCGTTGGGCGCCACCCCTATCATCGCGCGGTCGTCCCGAAGAAAGCCGGGACAACATCCACTTTGAGGGAACATCGGGATCGGAGGGGAAGGATCGTGGGGATGACATCTCGCAGTGGTTCTGCCGGCTCGCCCTCTTACGGGATCCCACCTCCCATCAAGCCCATGATGGCCCGGGTGAAGGAGACGCCACCCGGTGGAGAGGGTTGGGTCTACGAACCGAAGTGGGACGGGTTCCGCATGATCGCCTATAGCGGCGACCCGCCGCGCCTGGACTCCCGTAACGGCAAGACCCTGCTGCGCTACTTCCCGGAACTCCGGCCTGCCCTGGACCGGCTGGCGCCGGGCACGGTGGTCGACGGCGAGATCCTCATGGTGTTGGACGACGTGACCCAGTTCGACATGCTCCAGATGCGCATCCATCCTGCGGAGTCCCGTATCAACCGGCTGGCGCAGGAGTATCCGGCCCGGCTGGTGGCCTTCGACCTGCTGGCCGATGCCGGCGAGAGCCTTCTGGATGCCCCCTACCGCACCCGTCGGGAGCGTTTGGAGAGAGTGGTCGGCCCCCTGGGCGCGCCCTGGCACCTGACGCCGGCCACCGGAGATTTCGACGAGGCCTCCCGCTGGTTCCGTGAGTTCGAGCCGGCCGGATGCGACGGGATCATCGTCAAGCGAGCCGGCGGGACCTACCAGCCCGGCAAGCGGGCATGGATCAAGTGGAAGCATCGCCGCGACGCGGACTGCGTGATCGGCGGCTACCGCATCCACAAGGATGGCGACCGGATCGGATCCCTGCTCCTCGGGCTCTACAACGCCGAGGGCGACCTGCACTTCATCGGGCACACGTCGGGGTTGTCCGACCAGGAGAGGATCGACCTGCTCCCCGTGATGGAGGGGATCCGCACCGATTCGAGCTTCGGCGGCGAGGGTGCGCGCGCCCCGGGGTCCGAGAACCGCTGGACAGGGCAGCGTTCGATGCAGTGGATCCCGGTCCGGCCCGCTCTCGTGGTCCAGATCAGCTATGACCAGTTGGAGGGGGGCAGGTTCCGCCATGCCACCCGGCTGGAGCGGTGGCGGCCCGACAAGAACCCCGGCGACTGCACCATGGACCAGCTGGTCCGGCCCGAGGGGATGGGTTTCTCGGAGATCGTCGGGTGAGTCCGGAGACCCGGACCGCCCATCCTCTATGCATCGCCCGGATCCGCCCGGTGACCGTCGACGCGGTCACGATCACCTTCGACGACCCGGACCGGGTGATCGGGGGATCGGCCGGCTGGTACGTGATTGTCCGCGTCATGGTGGAGGGGGAGGAGCACCGGCGCGCCTTCTCGCTCAGTTCGACACCGGAACTGGCCCAGCCGCTGGCCATAACCGTGAAGCGCCATCCCGGCGGCCTGGTGTCGAGGCACCTGGTCGAACGCGCCCGGGAAGGAGACGTGGTGGAGGTGGAGCCGGCAGTCGCCGGTGGATTCGACGTGGGGATCAGCACCGGGAGGCGCCGCACTCTTTACGCCTTTGCGGCCGGAAGCGGCATAGCGCCGGTTATGAGCATCATCCGGGGTGTCCTGGCGTTGGAGGAGGGTTCGGTAGTACACCTCCTTTACGGCAACCGGACGTCGGGGGATTCCATCTTCGCCGGCGAGTTGGCCACCCTGGCCTCAGATCACCCGGGCCGGCTCCGCGTCTCTCGCCTGTTCAGCGGCCGGGGCGAGCGCATCGACCACCGGGCGGTTGATCGGTTCCTGACCTCCCGGCCGCCGACCACCGCCGACGTGTGGTACCTGGTGTGCGGCCCGCCCGGCATGAACCGCACCGTCGAGGCCCGCCTGCGGTCGCTCGGGACGCCCGAAGACCGGCTGCTGGTGGAGCGCTACCAACCGCCACACCGGGACGGGGCGCCCACCCCCTACGACGGCGCACTGGTGCGCTTGGAGGATCACGACCACGAAGGAACGGCCGCCGCCGGAGATGTGTTGCTGGATGCACTGGGCGGGCCGTCCTCGCCGCTCTATTACGCCTGCCGCTCCGGAGTGTGCGGCACCTGTCGCGCCCTCCTGGTGACGGGCGATGTGGATCCCGGGGTCCCGTTCGCCCTGTCCGAGGCGGAGCAGGGCGCCGGGGTGGTACTCACCTGCGTGGCCCGGCCCCTCAGTGCCGAGGTGGTGCTGCGCTCGCTGCCTGACTAGTGGCCAGTGGCTCTCGCTGCGTCCCTCCGGCGGTGCCACCTCTCCCAGAGGGCCAGCAGGGACGGCAGCACCAGGATGGCTGCCACCAGGGATAGCCCGACGGCGTACACCGTGACCTGTCCCATCTGCTGGAAGGGAACGAGCCTCGACGTGATCAGGATCCCGAACCCGGCCATCGTGGTGAATGCCGACCCCGCCAACGCGCCGCCGGTATGGCGGGACGTCGAGCGGAGGGCCTCATCCAGACTCTCCATGCGGACCCGGTCCTCCCCGAAGCGGCGGGCGATGTGGATGGTGTATGGGACCCCGATTCCGATCGACAGGGCCGACAAGGTGGCGGTGACCGGCCCGAACGGAATGCCCGTCGCGTACATCAATCCGTAGGTCCAGAACACGACAAGGGCCACGGGGACCATGGTGAGCACACCCAGGAAGGGTCGGCGGTTCTCGAACCAGAAACTGACCATCAGCACCACGGTGGCGACCACCAGGGTGATGAGCAGCGAGGTCGTCTGCGATTCCGCCAGCTCCTTCACGATCAGGTTGGTGATGATCCCGGTGGAGGTCGCTATCACGCTGACTCCTAGGTCGGAAACCTCCGAGAAGTTGTTGAGGAGGTCCTGTCGCAGTTGCAGCGCTCCGGTCTCTCCCGCCTGGGTGCCGATGTCGAAACGCAGGGCGTCGTAGCCCGACCCGCTGCGGTGAAGGACGTCCGCCGCCCGCTCCGGGGTCACGTCGAACATGGCGTCCCAGAGAGGGGTGACGTCGGCGCCGGCCGGAACCCGGAGATCCCGGCCCGCACCGGCGGCCCCGATCGCGGCGGTGACCGGCTCGGAGGGCGGGCCCTGGGGACCGCCCCGGCTCAGGGAGTTGAGCATCGAGATCGGGGAGTTGGCGGAGGCGATCGTCCCCCTCGGAGTCTCGAACACCAGCACGTTCTCGACCTCGTTCAGTCGCGAACTGGCCGAGACCAGGGCGTTGTGGACCTCCGGTCTGGAGAGGTCCTCACCCTCGATCAGCACCTGGGTGGACTCCCCCAGGCCTCCCCCGAACTCCTCTTGCAGGATCTCCAGCGCCCGGATCCCGGGAGCGTCGCTGGGGAGGAAATCGGTGACCGAGAAGCGGGTCTCCAGCTGGGCGAGTCCCCACACCCCGAGGCCTCCCAGCACCATGGCCGCCAGGACCATCACGACGGGGATCTTCTCCGCCAGCCACGAAGTACGGGCTATCAGGGAGGGCAGCAGGCGTTCGGAGGAGGCTCTCATGCCCGCCACGGGTAGGGATCCCTTGGATTCGATCGTGCGGTCCACCTTCCTGGCCACGATCAGCAACCGGACGAAAGCCCAGGAGAGCCTGCCCCGCCGCTCGGTCCTCCGATCGAGGATCTTGCGGGCCGCCGGGAAGAAGGTGAGGGTCAGGACGAACGAGGCGACTATCCCTACCGCTGCCAGGATCCCGAAGTCCTTCAGCGCCGGCACGGGGTTGAAGATGTTGGTGAGGAAGCCGATGGCGGTGGTGACGGTGGCCAGGACCAGGGCTATTCCCACCGTGCCGATGGCGGTGCGGGCGGCGCCGTCCACGTCCTGTCCCCGGCCGATCTCCTCGCGATAGCGGGAGGTGATGTGGATTCCGTAGTCGACGCCCAGTCCGATGAGCAGGATGGGAATGATCTGGGTGATGGTGTTGAACGAGGCGATGATCCCGGCCTGCTCCAGCAGCACCCCGATCCCCTGCATGAAGGTGATGGCGGCAAAGATGGTAAAGAGCGTGAGCAGGGTGTCGGCGAGGGTACGGCGGCCCGACTGGACGAGGGCGCCTCGCCCCGGCGGCTTGAGCCAGTACACGAACGAGAGAATGACGAGGATGATCAGTGCGGCCATTCCGAACAGCCGCCCGATCTCGCTCCCGGCGTCACCGCTGTCTTCGAACAGCAGCGTGAAGCTGAAGGGGATGACCTCCAACCCTTCCGGGGTGGGTACCGTCCGCAGGGCGTCCGCCACCACCGAGTCGTTCTCGACCGCCTCGTCGAACGCCTCCTCCTCGAGCCCCACCGGCACCTCGGTGAATATCAGTATCAGACCCGCCTGGGCCGTGGCCGAGGAAGCGTCCCCGTTGCGGCTGATCAGCGAGGCGAACTGCGGGTTGGCCTCCGGTCCCGTGGTGGCCTGGATGTACAGGTCCTTCACGTCATCATCGGTGGCCACGAGGGTGCCGTTCTCTTCGGCCTTATCGATTGCCGGGTCGAGGTAGCTGAAGGAGGCGCCCCTTCCGGGGATGGAGGAGAGGTTATCGGACAGAGCCTCGCTCGCCAGGACGGAGTTGATGGCGGTCACCACGTCGTAGGCTTCCTTGGTGAAGACGTCGCCTCCCTCGTTGCGAACGATCACCTGGATGACGCTCTCCTGGGTGTCGTCGCTGCCGAACAGGTCACTGATCCGGTCCTGGGCCAGCAGTTCCGGGTTGTCGGGCGAGAGGCCCTCGTTGCCCTGGCCTATCTCGACCTGCGTGGACAGGCCGCCGAAGACCCCGAACAGGACCAGCGTGGTTATGACCACCGCCCAGGGCGCTCTTGCCACCAAGAACGCGAAGGCTCTGACGAACGACTTCACACAGATTCCTCTCTGGCAGGTCGGGTGATGGAGGAGGGGGAATCCGCTGCTTCCGCCGGGCAGGCTATTCGCCCCCCGGCACTATCGAGAATCGGTCCGGTCCGTCGGCGGTTAGCGGTCAGTCGTCAGTGAATGTTGAAACTCGGGCGGACACACACAACCCGACAGACCTACGGAGTGTCTACTCCCAGTTGGCCTTCACCATCTTGGAGGGTTGGACCCGTGGTGGTTCTCCCGGCATCTTGGGGTAGTTCGGCGGCCACGGCGCGTCGCCCACGCCGTCGGCCTCGTCCCTCTCCACCCACTCGAGCAGGCGTTCGATCCGTCCCGGGTTCTCGTCGATCCCGTCGGTCAGATCCCCCACGGCCGCGTACCGGTGGTGGAAGCGATCCATCGGGAAGTCCTCGATCTCCACGTCGGGTAGCTCGTCCCACGTGACCGGGGCCGACACGTATCCCGTGGGACGGACTCCGTAGGCGGAGGACACGGTCTTGTCCGGGGCGTTCTGGTTGTAGTCGATGAACACTCCCCGCCGCTCCTCCTTCCACCAGCTGGTGGTGATCAGGTCAGGATGGCGGCGTTCCAGCTCGCGGCCGAACGCCAGCACTGCCCGGCGGGACTGGTAGAAGTCCCATTCCGGCTCGATGCGTACGTAGACGTGGATACCCCGGCTTCCGGTGGTCTTGGGCCAACCCACTAGGCCCACCTCGTCGAGGAGTTCCCGGGTGGCCAGCGCAGCCCGCTTGACATCGGCGAACGTGAACCCTTCGGTGGGGTCGAGGTCGAGCCGGAGCTCGTCCGGGTGATCCAGGTCCTCGGCCCTTACCGGCCAGGGATGCAGGTCGAGGCAACCCAGCTGGACGAACCTGAGGATGTCGGCCTGGGAGCGAGGCACGTTCATCCGGCCGGGGCGCTGGGAGGGGAAGCGGAGCGGAGCGGTCTCGAAGGGCGTGTTCTTGGGCGCCCGCTTGTGGTAGATAGGGGCCGTGTCTACATCCTTCATGTACCGCTTCATCATGGTGGGACGGCCGAACACGCCACGCAGGCATCCCTCGGCCACGGTGCGGAAGTAGAGGGCCACGTCGAGCTTGGTCCATCCCTGCCGGGGGAAGACCAGCCGATCGGGTGAGGTTATCCGGACTTCCTCGCCCGCTATTCCAACCGTGGTGGCGCCTGCCATGCGGTCACGCTACCGGATGCGACGTGAGCGCCGGTCAGTCGCGGCCGCGGAGTTCCTCGGCGAGCCTGGGCAGGACGTTGTGGACGTCCCCGATGACTCCCAGGTCGGCAACCGAGAAGATCGGCGCCTCCGGATCCTTGTTGATCGCCACGATCCGTTTCGAGTCCTTCATCCCGACGAGATGCTGCATGGCGCCCGATACCCCGCAGGCGATGTAGACCTCGGGCTTGACCGTCTTACCGGTCTGCCCGACCTGCTTGGCGTAGGGAACCCACCCGGCGTCCACGATGGCCCGGGTTGCCCCGGTGGCGGCGCCCAACGGCTCGGCGACGTCCTCGATCAGGGAGTAGGCCTCGGCGCTGCCCAGCCCTCGGCCCCCGCTGATGATGACCTTGGCGCTGCCCAGCTGCGGACCCTCCGCCTGCTCGACGGTGGTGTCCACCACCTGCGGCGATCCCGCGTGCCCGGCGTCGGGGAGCGGGTATTCCTCGACCCGGTTCACGGTGCCGCCCCGCTCCTCGGCGGAGAAGGACTTGGGTCGGACCAGTACCAGGTGCGGGCCCGGCCCGGAGAAGGCCGTACGCACCAACTGCGTGCCCCCGAAGATCTCGCTGGTGACGGCGTAGCCGTCATCGATCGCCACGTCCACCGCGTTCGATATCACCGGCCGGTCGATCCGGGCTGCCAGCCGGCCCGCCACATCCCGCGACGTGTAGGTCTGGGCGAACAGCACCGCCGCGGGCGCCTCCCGCTCGACCAACTCGGCCAGGGCCGCCGCGGCGGCTGCCGCGGGCAGGTCACCGCCGCCCGTCAATTTGAACACCGTTGACGCCCCGTAAGCACCGAGAACGGCGAGCGCCTGGTCGGAGGCCTCACCCAGGTAGACGGCTATCGCTTCACCATGCGAGGCGGCCTCAGACAGCACCTCCAGGGCCGGTTCGCCCGGCCCGCGCTCGGTAGCTTCCGCGAAAACCCATGTCACCATCTATATGATCCTTGCCGACTCGAGGAACTCCACGATGCGGAGGTGGCCGGTTCCGCCGTCCTCTACCACCTCACCGGCCTGCCGCTCGGGAGCCGGCGCCACCGAGACGATTCTCTGACCCGGGTCACTCGTTACGGACAGGTCGGCCGCCGTCAACGTATCGACCGGCTTGTTCCTGGCCGCCATGATCCCCCTGAAGGTCGGATAGCGAGGCTCGACGGCCCCGGCGGTGACCGACAGGACGGCCGGGAGGGGCGAGAGGACCACATCGAAACCGGATGCGGTCTGGCGCTCGATGCGGAGGTCGGGTCCGTCCATCTCCACCCGCCGGGCGAAGGTCAGCGCCGGTACTCCCAGCAGTTCGGCCGCCATCTGAGGTACCACACCGGAGTAGCCGTCGGTGGACTCGACACCTGTGACCAGGACGTCGAATCCTTCGCGGCGGGCGGCGGCGGCCAGAACCTTGGCGGTGGTCAAGGCATCGCTGTCCTCCAGGGCGGGGTCGTCCACGAGGACCGCCTTGTCGGCCCCCATGGCCAGGGCCTGGCGGACTCCCTGCATGGTGCCGGTCGGTCCCATCGACAGGAGGGTCACCGCACCGTCCGTCTGCTCGGCCAGCTGGAGACCCACCTCGATCCCGTACCGATCCGTGTCGTCCAGCACCTGCTCAGGGGGTCGCACCAGGCGGTTGGTATCCGGATCGAGCAACGAGGGGGAGGCCGGATCCGGTATCTGCTTCACGCACACCAGCACCTGCATTACCTATGAACTCCTGACCACCCGACGAACCTGCTTCGGAAACCGTGATTCTAGCGGTCTGTGCAGGTAGCGAAAGAGGTGTCGGCAGCGCGCCCGGCCGCGCTGCGGGCAGCGGCCACCCCTCAGCTGACCGTTTCCAGGATGAGGGGCCGCACGTCCGGCGCGAGAGCGCCGATCACGTAGGCACGCTCGACGAGATCCGAGGCCCGTGTGGCGAGGCCGGGATCGTTGAAGCGAAGGGTGGCCAGCACGTCGCTCCGCCGCACCTCGTCACCCACCTTGGCGGACAGCGTGATGCCCACCCCGTGATCTATCCGATCCTCCATGGTCTGGCGGCCGGCGCCGAGGCTCATGGCCGCCAGCCCGATGCCCCGAGCGTCGATCGACGTAACGTAGCCTCCCTCGGTCGTCCGGATCCTCCGGGCGTGAGCCGCACCGGGGAGCCTTTCGGGTTGCTCCACCACCCTCGGATCGCCCCCCTGGGCCTTGATCATCCCGGCCAGCTTGGCCAGGCCCGCTCCGGACTCCAGGCTCCGGTCGATCCGGTGGGCGGGGCTGTCCACTCCCGCCGCCTCCAGCATGTGGACACCGAGGGTCCTCACCAGCAGCGCGAGGTCGGTGGGACCCTTGCCGCGCAGTACGGCAATCGCCTCGGCGACCTCGTTGGCGTTGCCCACCTCCCGCCCGAGTGGCTGGTCCATGGCTGTGAGGAGCGCCCGGGTTGTGACACCGTGGGACCGGCCGATCCCGACCATGGTCTCGGCGAGGAGGCGCGCGTCCTCAGTGGTCTCCATGAAGGCGCCCGACCCCACCTTTATGTCCAGCACCAGCGCGTCAAGGCCCTCGACCAGCTTCTTGGACATGATCGAGGAACTGATGAGGGGTATCGAGGACACCGTCGCCGTGCTGTCCCGGAGGGCGTACAGGATCCGGTCGGCCGGGACGATCCGGTCGGACTGGCCGGCGATGATCGCCCCGTGCCGGGTGGCTATCCGTCCGAACTCCTTGGGGCTGAGGGCGGTCCTCAATCCCCTGATGGACTCCAGCTTGTCGAGGGTTCCTCCGGTGTGTCCCAGGCCCCGGCCCGACATCATCGGTACGGTCACGCCACAGGACGCCACCAGCGGGGCCAGGGCGATGCTCACCTTGTCGCCCACCCCTCCCGTCGAGTGCTTGTCGACCTTGGGCACGGTGGAGGGAATGCTGAGGCGCTCTCCGGACTCGATCATGGCGGCGGTCAGCGTGGCCAGCTCGGGGTCCGACATCCCGCGGAAGTAGATGGCCATGAGCATGGCGGACGCCTGGTAGTCGGGAATCGAGCGGCGCACCACGCCGGTCACGAAGCTCCTGATGTCCTCGGCGTCCAGGTGGCCGCCGTTGCGCTTGTGCCGGATCGCCTCCCGGATACTCCGCCCGCTCATTCCGGCCTTGTCCCGGACCGCCGTACGACGCGGTTGCGCCGGACTGCCAGACCCTCGCGGGCCAGCCTGAGCGCATGTTCGTCCTCGAGCCCGGGCACGAGCCGGCCCTCCCTCGTCACCACCCGCCACCAGGGCAGGCCGTCCGAGTTCGCCAGGATCCGTCCGACAGCCCGGGCGGCGCCCGGCCGGCCCGCGTCTACCGCGATCTCACCGTACGTGGCCACCTCGCCCTCGGCGAGGCTCTCGACCATGGAGTAGACCCGCTCGGTGAACGTCCGCCCGCCCCGGTCGACGGGAACGCCGCTCACGGTGTGTCGAAGAGCCGGTCGCCCATGTCGCCCAGCCCCGGCACGATGAAGAAGCGGTCATTCAGGTGGGAGTCGATGGCGGCTGCGACCACCTCCACATCGGGATGCTCGCGCTCCATCCGGGCGGCGCCCTCGGGAGCAGCCACCACGCACAGGGCGACCACGTGCGCCGCTCCGGCCTCCTTGACCGACTTCACCGCCCAGCCCAACGAGCCCCCCGTGGCGAGCATGGGCTCCAGGACCAGGACGGTTCGCTCCCTCATCTCGGGGAACTTGGTGTAGTAGGCCATCGGCCGGGCGGTCTCCTCATCACGCTCGACGCCGACGTATCCGACCGCCACGTCGGGCACCAGGTCCACCACCCCGTCGATCAATCCCAACCCGGCCCGGAGCACGGCGACCGCCACCGGAGGCCGTGCGGGCCGGTATCCGGTGGCCGGCGAGAGGGGCGTCTCGAGGCGGTACTCGGTCTCGGCCAGCCTCGATGTGGTCTCCAGGGTGAGGATGTAGGAGAGGCGTCGGGTGGCGAGCCGGAACTCGCCCGGACCGGTCGTCCGGTCGCGGAGAATGCTGAGGTAATGGCGACTCAGCGGGTGGTCTACGACGGTGATTCCCAAAATGGACTTCCCCTCCGTTGCGGCGCCGTGGCGACCTGGTTGCTGCTGCCGGGAGGATACTCCGAACGGTCCGTTGCCAGTCGGTAGTCGTTAGCAACCGGCTAGTTTGTCTCCAGCAGCCGCCGAGGAGTCGTGTAGGTGTTAGAATCGCTGACAGCCCGTTTCGAGGCGGCGTTCGATCGTATCCGGGGCCGGGGCCGTCTGAGCGAGCGCCAGGTCGACGAGACCCTGCGCGAGGTGCGGCTGGCTCTGCTCGAGGCCGATGTGAACCAGGAGGTGGCCGACCGGCTGCTCGACCGGATCAGGGTTCGAGCGGTGGGCGCCGAGGTGATCGGGAGCATCACGCCGGGCCATCAGGTGGTCAAGATCGTCCACGAGTCCCTCCTGGAGACGTTGGGTAGCGAGGCCGTACCGCTGGTGACCACCGGTGGGAAGCCGCTTACCACGCTGGTGGTCGGGCTGCAGGGCTCGGGTAAGACCACCACCGCCGCCAAGCTGGCCGACCACTACCGGCGTTGCGGGAAGAGCGTGCTGATGGTTGCGGGCGATCTGGTACGTCCCGGAGCGGTGGAACAGCTGCAACAGCTGGGTGAACGGATCGGCGTCCCGGTGTTCGAGGGCGGTGGGAGAAACCCGGTATCCGTGGTGAGGAGTGCCCTCCGGCAGGCCGATCGGGAGGGTCTCGATGTGGTGGTGGTGGACACCGCCGGCCGTCTCCAGATCGACCAGGACCTCATGACCGAACTGGGCGCCATGGCTCGCACCGCCTCGCCCGACGAGGTGCTGCTCGTGCTGGACGCCATGACGGGGCAGGAGTCCGTGGCGGTGGCCAGAGGCTTCTCGAAGCACATCGATCTGACCGGTGTGGTGCTCTCGAAGCTCGACAGCGACGCTCGGGGCGGCGCGGCCATCTCGGTTCGGGAGGCGACCGGTTTCCCGGTCAAGTTGGTGGGTACCGGTGAGGGGCATCGGGATCTGGAGGTATTCCATCCCGAGCGGATGGCATCCCGCATACTGGGCATGGGCGACGTCCTGACCCTCATCGAGAGGGCCGAGGAGGCAGTCGACCAGCAGCAGGCGGCCGACATGGCCCAGCGCCTGCTACGGGCGGAGTTCACCCTTGACGACTACATCGAGCAGGTGAAGAGCCTGCGCCGGATGGGGTCGGTGGGGGAGCTACTTGGTATGATCCCCGGTGCGCGCCCCGCTATGGCGGATGCGCAGGCGGTTGATCGTGAGGTTCGCCGCTCGGAGGCGATCATCTGCTCGATGACCCGCGCCGAGCGAGCTAACCCCAAGGTCATCGACGGCAGTCGCAGGCGCAGGATCGCCGTGGGTTCGGGAACCTCGGTTCAGGATGTGGCCGGTCTGGTCCGGCAGTTCAACCAGATGCGCGGCATGTTCCAGTCGCTGTCCCGGGGCAAGACCACGATGGGATTCCCCGGCATGCGCGGCGGGTTCCCGGCAAGTGTGTCCGGTGCCCTGCCGGGCGGCCTGCGCGGTCCGGCGATGGAAGGCTCGGGTAGTCGGGGTCGCCGCCGCCCGACCGGCAGACCGAAGAAGAAACCGAGAACTCCGAAGAAGCTTCAGAAGAAGAAAAAGAGGTGACGAATGGCGGTGAAGATCCGCCTCAGGCGTATGGGTAAGAAGAAGCAGCCGACCTACCGGGTGGTGGTGGCTGATGCACGATCCCCCAGGGACGGTCGCATCATCGAGTCGATCGGTCGCTACGACCCCCGGCGGGATCCTTCGCTGGTCGAGATCGACAACGACCGGGCCCGGTACTGGCTGGGCACCGGCGCACAGCCGACCGACCGGGTGCAGAAGCTGCTCGAGATCTCCGGGGCGGTCGCGCAACCGAAGGTGTCCCGGGCGGGCGTCTACCGTCTCGACGACCCCCCGCAGAGCTCACCCCCCGATCCGGATGTGACGGAGTCTCCTGAGGCCGCCGAGGACTCGGCTGCCGAGGGACCGGCTGCCGCTCCGGAGGAGGACCAAACCCCCGCAGACGACCAGCAGGACGGTGAAGCATGAGCGGCGCGATCGTAGAACGCGTGATCCGGTATGTCGTTACATCGATCGTCGACGACACCGAGGCCGTACAGGTCACGATGATCGACCAGGGCGAGGACAGGATGCTCGCCGAAGTGAAGACGGCGCCCGGCGAGATGGGTCGGGTGATCGGCCGGGGCGGAAGGGTGGCGCGGGCCATCCGGACCGTCGCTCAGGCGGCGGCCGAAGAGGAAGGCCTCACCGTAGGGGTCGAATTCGTCGATTGAGCGCTCGGGACCGGTCCGGCGGCAGGAGGCGGGCGCGGTAGCGAGGCCTCCGGCCCGGGGCGCCGGCCAACCCACCGGGGTACCGGTGGTGGTCGGGCGGATCGTCGGGGTCCATGGGCTCGGCGGCGCTGTGCGCGTACGGGTCGAGTCCGACTATCCGCAACGCTTCGTCGCTCCGGCCCGGTTTCGCACCGGGTTACCGGACGCCCCGCTCCTGGTTCTGAGAGCTTTCCACACCCACTCCGGGGGTCCTGTTGCAGAGTTCGCCGGGATCACCTCCGCAGAGAAGGCGGAGCAGCTGGTGGGGGCCGACCTCCTCATCGACGAGGCACACAGGAGGGCGCTTCGGCCCGGCGAGTACTGGCCCGATCAGTTGATCGGGCTGGATGTGCGGATCGGATCCGAGACCGTCGGCGTGGTGGACGACCTGATCGAGGCCCCCCAGGACCGGCTCCTGGTCAAGTGCCATGACGGCTCGGAGGCCGAGATCCCCTTCGTGGAGGCCCTCGTTACGGAAGTCGATGTGGCCGGTGGGTGGCTGCGGGTGGACCCTCCCGATGGCCTACTCGCCCCGCAGTAGTCGTCCGTCCATAGTTGGTAAACAATATATTCTGATATAATCTAGCAACTCACAACTAGCAACTAGCCCAGCAAGGACCTGGCAAGCTCTCTCGCTTCGTCGAGGTTCTCGGTGTAGCGATCTTGCGGCACGCGGCGCAGGACGTCGAACGCTTCCAGGCTGGTCTTGGCATTTCCATCCAGGCCCATCACGATGCACTCGGTTTGCTCCGCAAGAGCGGTGTCGATCAGCCTCCCCACCACCTGGGCCGCACTCGGGTCCACGTACAGGGTCTCGGAGAAGTCGAGGATCACCACCTCGTGTTCTCGAATGTCGAGACCGATCAACCTGGTCATCCGTTTGGCCGAGGCGACCGTGAACGTTCCTCGCAGCTTGATCAGGCCCACCCGGGCGGAGAACATGTCGAAATCGTCATCGTCCCCGTCTAGGTCGAGGCTGCCGAGGAAGCTGGCATCGAGCAGGGGAACGGACACGATGCTCTCGAGCTCCAGCAGTTCGAACTGCCGGGCGCTCGTCAGGGCGGCCGCGATCAGGCCGATGCCCACCGCCGTCACCAGGTCCACGAACACGGCGAACCCCAGCGTGATCAGCATGACCAGGAAGTGCTCCCGCTGGATGAAACGGAACCGGGCGAAGAAGCGCCAGTCGATGATGTCGAAGCCCACCTTCGCCAGGATGCCGGCCAGGACGGCGTGGGGGATCCGGTCGATGTAGCGCCCGAGTCCCAGGACCAGGGCCAGGATGAGGGCGGCGCATAACACGCCCGAGACCCGAGTGCGGCCGCCGGCGCGGATGTTGGCCGCGGTGGCCGTGGTGGCGCCGGCGCCCGGGATGGCGCCGATCAGCCCGGCGACGACGTTGCCCATGCCCACCCCGATCAACTCCCGGTTGGGGTTGTGATCGTCGCCCGTCATCGAGTCCGCAACCAGGGCGGTGAGGAGGCTGTTGATCGAGGCGATGAGAGCGATCGTCAGCGCCGGGAGGGCGGAGTCGGCCAGGATGCCGAGGGTGAGCGAGGGCAGGGCGATAGCAGGCAGCCCGGTGGGCACCTCACCGATGGTGGGAGCGCCTGTGAAGACCGTGAAGCCCAGCACCGTGCCCGCCACCAGCGCCACCACCGAGGTCGGTAGGACCGTTCGGAGCCGTTGCGGCCAGATGATGCTCACGCCGATGGCCGTCGCGCCGAGAACCACGGCGCCGAGGTTGATGTCGGCAAGCGCGGCGGGCCAGCCCCGCACCGCCGCCAGCGGACCTCCCAACGCGTGCTCGGCGCCGAGCAGCGGCAGTGTGGTCACGAACAGGATGATGCCGCCGACGCCGGTCGTGAATCCGGACACGACGGGGTAAGGCGTGTAAGCGATGTAGCTACCGAGCCGCAGCGCTCCGATGAGGATCTGGAATATGCCCGCCAGGACCGCCACCGTGAGGGTCTGGGTCAGGCTCTCGCCGGTGGAGATGAACACCACGGAGATGGCCACGGCAAGCGGCGCGGTCGGACCGGAGATCTGGGTGTTCGTGCCTCCGAAGACCGCGGCGAAGAAGCCGACCGCGATGGCACCGTAAAGTCCGGCGATGGCACCGAGTCCCGATGCCACCCCGAATGCCAACGACAGGGGCAGAGCAACCACCGCCGCGGTGATGCCTCCGAAAGCATCATCCCGGAAGTTGCTCGGGGTGTATTCCCGGAAGGTGCCCAGGGTGAGTTTCACGCTCCGTCCACTCTACCCCCAGACTGCGTGGCTGACCCGGAATGTCCTCGTGGGGTGCCACCGGCGCATAGGTGGATCCGGCGCCCGGCCGGGCTGATCGAGTAGGACGGACCGGTGCGGGGACCTACCTGTACCCGCACCCTCTAAGATCCGTTGCTCGAATGGGTTACCCGCCTCCTGACCACCGGCTTGCCGTCGATTACATAGACGGGAGGCTGGATACCCGCCCCCTGTTCGAGCTCGCGGGCCGGATGCGGGACGAAGGGCGGGGCCGGAAGATCACGTACAGCCCCAAGGTGTTCGTTCCGATCACCACCCTGTGCCGGGACGTCTGCACCTACTGCACCTTCGCCAAGCCACCCGGTGCGGGAGGCGAGTACCTGACGCCGGATGACGTGCTGGCGATCACCAAGGCCGGCGATGCGGCCGGATGTTCCGAGGCGCTCCTGACCCTGGGGGACCGTCCCGAGGAACGCTGGCCCCAGGCGCGAGCGTTCCTGGACTCCCAGGGTCACGACACCACGATCGGCTATGTCAGGGCCATGAGCGAGCTGATAGTGGAGCATACGGGCCTGTTCCCCCATGCCAATCCCGGGATCATGACCAGCCCCGAAATCGAGGCCCTGCGCCCGACCAACGTGTCGATGGGCCTGATGCTCGAGAACATCTCCCCCCGCCTGATGGAGCCCGGCATGCCTCACCACAACTGTCCCGACAAGGATCCGGCCGTCCGGATGAGGACCATCGAGGCGGCCGGTGCGGCGCGCGTCCCGTTCACAACCGGAGTCCTGGTAGGGATCGGTGAGACCACCCCCGAGATCGTCGACAGTCTGTTCGCAATCCGGGAGGTACATGCCCGCTGGGGCCACATCCAGGAGGTCATCATCCAGAACTTCCGGGCCAAGGCCGACACTCTGATGCGTAGATCGGCCGAGCCCATACCGGCGTGGTTCGCCAGGGTGGTGGCGGTGGCTCGCTGGATCCTCGGACCGGAGATGAACCTGCAGGTGCCCCCCAACCTCACCGAGCGGTACGAGATCTACCTGGAGGCCGGTATCAACGATTGGGGAGGGGTGTCTCCGCTTACGATCGACTGGGTCAACCCGGAGGCGCCCTGGCCCCATCTGGACGAATTACGCGCCCGGACGGAGGCCCGCGGCTTCGAGCTGGTGCCCCGTCTCCCCGTCTATCCCGAGTTCATCAGCGATACCTGGATGGACGCCGGCCTGATCGGACGGGCGCACGCCGCGACCGATGACGGTGGGTACGCTAGGAGGGTGCTGAAAAACGTCCGGTTGGAGGCATCCCTATGACACGACGGACCCACGCCGACATCACGTTCTGCCGCCTTCGACCGGCCCACGGGGTTACCGAGGCCGCGGCGGCCACCCGCCGCGCCGAAGGCACCACCTCCCTCGAGATGCCGTGCCCGGACGACCGGTCGGTAGCGGCCTGCCTGTCCGGGGGCCTGCTTCCGGTGTCCGTGGGTGTAGCGGAGGCAGGGGTCATCTCCTGGGTGGTACCGCCGGATGAGGCCCTCGAACTGTCGGACCGTGGGGTTGCCGGTTGGCGCCTCACGGTGGTCCACACGGACGACCGGTCCGCGGTGATCGACGCCCTGGCGAGAACGAGCGCGGCCTTCCTCCGCACCGGGCGGAGCCGGGTGGGGGAGGCTGCCGATATCTGCGGCCTTCCAGCCATCGACGCGAGACCGTCGGTGTTCGCCGACTCGGTGGTGGAAGCCGTCAACGCGGTCGATGAAGGCGCCCGCGACCTCCTCCTGCGTGATTGGGACACCGAGAGGATCGGTGAGCTCAGGGTGGCGCTGGGCGGTCGGCTGGTCGAGCGGGTGGCCGTGCCCGGCGGGATCACGGTGGACGAGGCTCGGGATTCGCTGGTGCGCGATCTGTTCAAGGCGTACCTGGACCTGGTCGACGGGGGCGGTTACGCCCGGCCTCGATACGCATGGGCGCCCGGCATGGCGGTCTCGCCTCCTCTCAGCCCGCGGCGGATTTCGGCCGCCTGGCCGGACGCTCTGTGGACGGACGGAGCCTGGCCCGGGATGGCCCAGGCCTCACCGGCGGTTCGGGCCATACTCGACCGGTCGATCGAGGCCAAGCCGCCCACCGTGCCCGAGATCGCCACGCTCCTGTCGGCTCGTGGCGATGACGTGGACGCCATAGCCGCCGTGGCGGATGTCCTCCGCAGGGAACGGGTAGGAGAGACCGTCACCTACGTGGTGAACCGCAACATCAACTACACCAACGTCTGCTACTTCCGCTGCGGCTTCTGCGCCTTCTCGAAGGGTCCCCGCAGCCTGAACCTGCGCGGCGACCCCTATCTCATGTCGATCGAGGAGGTGGTGGACCGGACAACAGAGGCGGCGGCGCGAGGCGCTACCGAGGTGTGCCTCCAAGGGGGGATACACCCCGAATTCACCGGCCGGTTCTACGTGGACGTGTTGTCGTCCATCAAGGCGGCGGCGCCCGAGATGCACGTCCACGGCTTCACCCCGCTTGAGGTGTGGCAGGGAGCGGAGACCCTGGGCATGTCGATCCGGGCGTTCCTCGAGATGCTCAAGGAGGCCGGCCTCGGCACCTTGCCGGGGACAGCGGCGGAGATTCTCGATGACCGGATCCGGAGACACCTGTGCCCCGACAAGATCCGCACGTCACAGTGGGCCGAGGTGATGCTCACCGCCCACGAGTTGGGGCTCCGGTCGACGTCCACCATCATGTTCGGCCACATCGACGACCCCCTGTCCTGGGCCAACCACCTGGAGGTCATCCGGGAGATCCAGCGCCGTACGGGCGGCTTCACGGAGCTGGTGCCGCTCCCGTTCGTCCACATGGGAGCGCCGATCTACCTCCGGGGACGGGCGCGGCCCGGCCCCACCTGGGACGAGGTGGTCCTGGTTCATGCGGTTGCCCGCCTGGCTCTGGATGGCCTGGTTCCCAACATCCAGGCGTCGTGGGTGAAGCTGGGCACCGACGGCGCCGCCCGGCTCCTTTCGGCCGGCTGCAATGACCTGGGCGGCACCTTGATGAACGAGACGATCTCGCGCGCCGCCGGCGCGTCGCACGGCCAGGAGATGGGTGCTGCGGAGCTCGAGGCGGTGATCGAGGAGGCAGGACGTACTCCGGCCCGGCGCGATACGCTCTACCGCGCGGTCGAGGGCCGGGTCCGGCCTCGCATCTGAGGACGCGCGGTCACCCGGCCGGTCTCGTCGCGATCGAGACGGTAGGGAGAGAACCATGATCGACGTGGCGGTCATAACCCTGTTCCCCGGGTTCTTCAGCGGCCCGACCGGGGTGGGCGTGGTCGCCAAGGCCGTGCAAACCGGCGCCATGGATCTGAGCTTCATCAACCTCCGCGAGTACGGGATCGGCGTTCATCGCCAGGTCGACGATGCTCCCTTCGGCGGGGGCGCCGGGATGGTGCTCATGCCCGGTCCGCTGGCTGATGCCATCGAGAGCCGGCTCGATACCCACAAGGTGCTCTTGACACCGGCCGGGCGGCCCCTCCGCCAGAGCACGCTGGACCGGCTGGCGGGGTACGAGGCGTTGACCCTGGTGTGCGGCCGGTACGAAGGTGTGGACGAGCGATTCGTCGAGGAGTTCGTCGACGAGGAAGTCTCGCTGGGCGACTTCGTCCTGGCCGGGGGCGACGCCGCCGCGCTGGCCGTCATAGAAGGGGTGGCCCGCCTGCTGCCCAGCGTGCTCGGCAACCCCCGGTCGCTGGACAACGAGTCGTTCCGGGATGGCCTGCTCGAGGAACCCCAGTACACCCGACCCGCCGTATTCAGGGGCCGGTCCGTGCCGGAAGTCCTGGTTTCGGGGGACCACGGGCGGATCGAGACCTGGCGAGAGGCACAACGAGTCGAGAGAACCCGGGAACGGCGTCCCGACCTGCTCGCGTAGGAGGGTGGCCGGTTCTTGTTGGAATCGGCCCTCGGAACTGGGTAAACTGCCTGGGCTGCTTACCCTGTCAGGCAGACCCACGATCTCTCGAAGCAGCCTGGTCGCGGGTCCGGCAGGATCGCGATCGTGAGGAGACCTCGATGAACGACCTCCAGTATGTCGAGCGCGCCCATCTGCGCGAGGAAGTGCCCGATTTCCGTCCCGGCGACACCGTCAAGGTACACGTTCGCGTGGTCGAGGGCGGCCGGGAGCGCATCCAGATATTCGAAGGGGTGGTAATCGCCCGGGACGGCGGCGGCCTCTCCGAAACCTTCACCGTTCGCAAGATCAGCTTCGGCGTAGGGGTGGAGCGCATCTTCCCGGTTCACGCCCCGATCGTCCAGAAGATCGAGGTGACCCGCCGCGGGCAGGTCCGCCGCGCCAAGCTCTACTACCTGAGAGGCCGGGTCGGTAGGGCGGCGCGCATCAAGGAGAAGCGGTAGGAGACATACCGCCGGCCCGCGGAGTGACAAAGTTCCGGTGCCCTCGTAGGCCCCGGATGGATTTGCGCACCGGCGCCGTTGTGCTGATCGGCCACAGGTGATCGACCAGCCGCCCCCTCTCCCACCACCGGGTCGGGAACGACCCGGAGCGGATCGTGCCCCAGCACGGGCGCACGCCTCGCCATCACCCCCGGTGCGGCGCTACGGCGCCCGGTTCGTGCGGGAGGCCACCGGCGTGCTGCTCCTGGCCCTGGTCGTGGCGGTACTGGTCAAGGTCTTCCTTGTCCAGGCCTTCTTCATCCCCTCCGAGTCGATGATCCCCACGCTGGAGATCGATGACCGGGTGTTGGTCAGCAGGATCGCCTACCTCCTCGATGGTCCCGACCGGGGCGAGGTGATCGTCTTCGACATGCCGATGGAGTACGAGGATCCGCCCGAGCCGATCTGGGAGAGCATGGTTCGCCACGTTGTCGAGGCGGTCGGCATCCGGGTGGCGCGCGTGGAGGACCTGATCAAGCGGGTGATCGCGGTAGGCGGGGACCGGCTGGAGGTCCGGGACAACCGGGTGGTAGTCAACGGGCTGGTGCTGGACGAGCCCTACGTGCCGCCCGGGGCGCGGATGGCCGACCTCGGCCCGATCTACATACCCGACGGGCATGTGTGGGTGATGGGCGACAACCGCGACAACAGCCGCGACAGCCGGAGTTTCGGGCCGGTCCCGGTTGACACCATCGTGGGCCGCGCCTTCATCCGGTTCTGGCCCGTGTCTCGTCTGGAAGGCCTGTAACTTGCTAGTTGCTAGTTGCTAGTTGCTAGTTGCTAGTTATATTGACTATCGACTACTACCTGTCACTGGCGTGCCTTAGGTTGGCCGTACTGCCGGACCGAGGCTCGACTCATATGAGCGACAGCGATTTCAGCACTCACGGGCGCCGCCTGGGCGCGTTCGGGGAGCGGTTGGCGGCCTCGTTCCTCGAGCGGAACGGCGTCCGGGTGCTCGAGAGGAACATCCGGATCGGCCGGGGAGAGGTCGATCTGGTTGCGGCGGACCGGAGCGGGCGGTTCGTGGTGGAGGTGAAGAGCGGCACGGAGGTGCCGGGCGAGCATCCCCGGTGGAACTTCACCGACCGCAAGGCGCGGCAGGTGGTGCGGATGGCTCGTTCGCTAGGAATCCGCCGGGTCGATCTGGTCACTGTCGTGGTCGGGGACGACGGTGTGGGGGTCGAGTGGCACCCACGGGTCGCCTAGGAGCGCTCTTCGGCCTCCGACGCGGCGCCGCTCCTTGTTCCAGCATCCCCGGTGCCAGTGCCGGCGCAGGTCCGGGGCCTCTTCGGGTACCACCACGACGTGGTACCTCCCCTTCGGGATCGTCTGCCCGCAACCCCCGCATTCGTAGGGCTTGAGAGCCGAGGAGGGCTGGACCGGACGGACGCTCAGCCGCCCAGGAAGGCCCATGCCACCAGGGCGGCCGTCACAGCGATGGCTCCCACCACCATCACCACATCGGCCGCCCGACGTTCCTGCTTGCGGAAGGGGTTGAATCCCATGCCGCGATGTTATCCCGGCGTTCGCCTCACGTCGGTCCCCGCGCCTGAGATGGAACTTTTCGCGTTCTGGAGAATCCTGTCACAGCCCCTCCCCATGCTTCGGGTCATGTTCGCATCAACCAACTCCGTAGCCCTGGTCGGCGTAGAGGCGCGCGCCGTCAAGGTGGAGGCTCATGTCGGAGGAGGAGAGAAGGGCCGTCTGAACGTGGTGGGCTTGCCCGATACCGCGGTTCGGGAGGCCAAGGACCGGGTCATGGCGGCCATGTCGGTGGCCGGCTACCGATTCCCGCCGAAGACGGTGACGGTGAACCTGGCGCCGGCCGACCTTCCCAAGTCGGGGAGCGCGTACGACCTCCCCATAGCGCTGGCATTGCTGGCCGCCGCCGGCGAGATCCCTAGGGGTGCCTGCCAGGTGGTCGCCCTGGGCGAGCTGGCTCTCGATGGGAGTATCCGGCCTGCTCGGGGCGGGCTCGGAGCGGCCATCGTGGCGTCGGACATGGGAGTTCCGTGCCTCCTACCCCCGGGCGCAGCCGAGGAGGCGAGCACTGTCTCGTCAGCCGAGGTCCGGATGGTGGGATCCCTGGGAGCCGCGATTGCGGCCGCGCTGGGAGAGGGTGAATTCCGGCCGCCGCTGCCGCCGGCCGAGCCGCCCACCGTGTCCATGCCCGACCTCTCGGAGGTTCGAGGCCAGCCGCTGGCCAAGCGGGCGCTCGAAGTGGCGGCCGCGGGAGGTCATCATCTGCTCCTGTCGGGCGCGCCGGGATCAGGCAAGACCATGCTGGCCCGATGCCTGCCGGGCGTGTTGCCGGCGCTCGACGAGCGCACCGCCCTGGAGGTGGCGCAGGTCTGGTCGTCAGCGGGGCGGCCGAGGCCGGCGTTGTTCCAGCCTCCTATCCGCTCGCCGCACCACACGGCCACCACGGCAGCCGTGATCGGCGGAGGATCGGGCATACCGGTGCCGGGTGAGGTCAGCATGGCGCACCGCGGCGTGCTCTTCCTGGATGAGCTCGGGGAGTTCCCGCCCAGCTTGCTGGACGCACTTCGCCAGCCGCTGGAGGAGGGTCAGGTCACCATCGCCCGCAAGGGTGTCTCGGTCACGTTCCCGTCCATGGTCCAGTTGGTGGCTGCTACCAACCCGTGCCCCTGCGGGTACGACGGTGACAACCGGCATGGGTGCTCGTGTTCGGACCGCATGAAGCAGCGCTACAGGCGGCGCCTGTCGGGGCCCCTGATGGACCGCTTCGATATCCGCATCAAGGTGAACAGGGTGGATCCGGACGCCATGATCGGCCCGCCCGAGGAGCCCTCCAGCGAGGTGGCCAAGCGGATCGCATCGGCCCGTGAGGCACAGGAGCTACGCGGTGCCAGCAACCGCAGCCTGAGCCGGACCGGCCTCGACTCGCTCGAGGTGGCCGTCGGCGCCCAGCGGTTGGTCGAGGGCGCCCTCCGGCACGGCAGCCTCACGGGGCGGGGCTTCGACCGGGTCCGGCGCCTGTCCCGAACGATCGCGGATCTCGCCGGATCTGTCGCCGTCGAGGAACCCCATGCCGCCGAGGCGCTGGCCCTGAGGGGGCTGGTATGACCTACGACCCCGACGCCCTCATCAGGCTGGCCCATGTCGGCATGCACCCTGATCGGCTCCGCAAACTCGTCAGCAAGGCCGGAACCCCGACACGGGTTCTGAGGAAGATCGAGCAGGGCGAGCTGGCGGTCCCCGCCATTGCCCGGGAAGCGGCCGGCGTCCCCGCGGACGAGCGCAGGGAGCGGCTCGACCGGGCCGGGATCGAGTTCCTGGTTCGAGGCGAGCCGGGATTCCCCAGACGGCTCGGTGACCTGGAGGACGCCCCGCTCTTCCTCTTCCAGAAGGGCGGGCCCTCCCGGGGCAAGGCGGTGGCAATTGTCGGCACCCGCACCTGCACCACCTACGGGAGGCGCCTGGCGGAGAGATATGGTGAGGCGGTGTCCCGAGCCGGCTGGTGGGTGGCGAGCGGCCTTGCCAAGGGTATCGACGGCGCCGCCCACCGCGGTTCGTTGCGCGGTCCCACACCGGGCATCGCGGTGCTGGGCTCCGGGGTTGACGTCTGGTACCCGCGCGCACACCGCGACCTCGGGATATCGCTCCTGGAGGCGGGCGGCGCGGTGTGGAGCGAGGCGCCTCCGGGCGCCCGCCCGCTCGGCTGGCGCTTCCCGCCCCGGAACCGGCTCATATCCGGGATCGCCCATGCCGTGGTGGTGGTGGAGGCGGGCGTCAAGGGAGGCGCGCTGGTCACCGCCCGGATGGCCCTCGAGCAGGGACGCGAGATCTTCGCCACTCCCGGCGACGTGGGCAGGCCCAGCTCGGTGGGGTGCAACCTGTTGATCAGGGACGGCGCCGTTCCGGTCCTCGACGCCGACGACCTGGTGGAGGGTCTGGAACTGGCCATGGGACCGTCGCCCGGCGCAACACCTTCCCAGGCATCCGCGGCGTTGGGGAACCCAGCCGTTCCCGTGGCGGAGTTCCTCGCCACCCTGGGCGATGACCCCGCCTCCGGCATGGCCGAACTCGGGCGTCTGATGGCCCAGGGAGCGGCCACGATCGACGCCGACGGCATGGTGGTGACCGTTCGCAGCAGGACACCGGGTGACCCGATCCTGTGAGACGGCTCGGTCCCACTGGCTACGCTGGAGTCATGCAATTGACGGTGCTGGGCGCCAACGGCACCTATCCGACCGCCGGGCGCCCCGCTTCCGGTTACCTGGTGTCGGACGGCGAGACGAACCTCTGGATGGACGCAGGGCCGGGTACCTACCTGGCTCTCTGCAACGAACTGGATCCGGTCGAGATCGATGCCGTGTTCCTGTCCCATCGGCATCCCGACCACTGCTCCGATGTCTTCGCCCTTTATCACTCGGTTGCCTACGGGCCGGCCCGGCGAGGCCGGATCCCGGTCGTATGTCCGGAAGGCCTCGCCGAGGCGCTGGCAGGGTTCCTTCAGCACCCGGCGGCATTGGACAGCGCCTTCGAGTTCGTCACCGCGGCTGACGGTGATTCGGTGCGGGTGGGGTCGATGGAAGTCTCGGTGGTGAGGACCAACCATCCTCCCCCCACCCTGGCGCCGCGCATAACGGCGGGGGACCGCTCGGTCACCTATACGGCCGACACCGGGCCGAGCGACGCGGTCACCTCGCACGCGGCGGGATCCGACCTGCTGCTGGCCGAGGCTTCCAGGACCGGCCGGCGGGGTCCTGACACCTACCCCCATCACATGACCGGAGCCGAGGCCGGAGCCATGGCCGCCGCGGCGGGTGTGGGGCGTCTCGTGCTGACACACATCCCCGCCCATGAGGACCCCGACCGGGTCCTGGCGGAAGCGGAGTCCGAGTTCGACGGCCGGGTGGCTCTGGCCGTGCCCGGCGCCCGCATGACGGTTTGACGGGCGGGGTGGTGTGAGTATGAGCCCTTCGAGAGAGAGACCGGCCGACGAGTTGCGGCCGATTCGGATCACGCGGGGTTATACCGAGATGACGCCCGGCTCGGTGCTGATCGAGTTTGGCCGTACGGTGGTGCTGGCCACGGCCTCGGTCTCGGAAACTGTGCCGCGCTGGATGCGGAATACCAACCGGGGATGGGTGAAGGCCGAGTACGCCATGCTCCCGGGATCCGGTAACCAGCGCATCTCTCGTAGTTCCTACACATCAGGGCGCCCCAAGGAGATCTCCAGGCTCATCGGCCGCTCCCTTCGCGCGGTGGTGGCCCTCGAGAAGATGGCCGACACGATGGTCACAGTGGACTGCGATGTGATCCAGGCTGACGGAGGGACGCGCACGGCGGCGATCAACGCAGGTTGGATCGCCCTTCACGACGCCTTGGAATGGGCGGTGGCCGAGGGGCGCCTCGCAGCCAACCCGTTGCTCGATCGGGTGGCCGCCATCTCGGTGGGGTTGGTGGGAGGCGCACCGCTGCTCGACCTGGAGTACCGGGACGACGTGGCGGCCTCGGTGGACCTCAACGTGGTGATGACCGGGCGCGGCCTGCTGGTGGAGGTCCAGGGCACCGCCGAACAGCTTCCGTTCAGCCGTGCCGAGCTGGATGAACTTCTGGACCTGGCTGCGGCGGGGATCGCCCGGATCGCAGACCTCCAGGCGGAACTGGTGGCCGGGTGAGCCGTCCGGTCATCGAGCGAGCGGTGGTGGCCTCCAAGAACCCGGACAAGATCGCCGAGCTCGAGACGCTGCTGACCCGGCACGGGATCGTCGGCGAGGTGGTCCGCGGGATGGAATGGCCCGATGTGGTGGAGGACGCACCCACGCTGGAAGGCAACGCCCTCCTCAAGGCCCGCCAGGTGGCGCGCAGCACCGGCCTACCCTCGATCGCCGACGACACCGGCCTGGAAGTGGACGCGCTGGGCGGTGCTCCCGGAGTCCACACGGCCCGGTACTCGGGGCCGGATGCCACCTACCGATCGAACGTGGACGCCCTGCTGGCGGCCCTGCAAGGCGTGGAGGGCCGGACCGCCCGTTTCCGGACCGTGGTCGTGGTGATCCTGGCGGACGGCGGTGAAGTGGTCGCGGAGGGAGAACTGGTCGGGGAGATCGCCCTGGCGCGCCGAGGATCCGCCGGATTCGGATACGACCCGGTCTTCGACGTGGACGGCCGTACCCTGGCGGAGATGGAGCCGCAGGAGAAGGGCAGGGTCAGCCACCGGGCCCGCGCCATCGTGGCGCTGGCGGATGCCCTCTCGGCCCACCGGGCGTGACCGGCTTCCCGATGCCGGGCAGAAGGATTGGGAAGCCCACTAGAGCGGTCTGTCTGTGGAACGGCGGTGTGGTATGGCGTCGGCAGCGGTGTTCCTCGCAAGGCCCGCTGACGAAGGCGTACCCGCAGCGGTACGTTGAGGAAGCGGAACGCAGCGACGGGGCGCCGATGGCAGCCATAACACACCTGGTTGTTTCGCAGGCAGACCGCTACAATGCCCTGCGGGTCGCTAGCTCAATCTGGCAGAGCAACGGACTCTTAATCCGCAGGTTCCGGGTTCGAGTCCCGGGCGACCCACCTCCGGGACGGTTCCGCAGTTGTCAACAGCGTCCCTCGTCGCGGGTGTGGCGGAACGGTAGACGCGCCAGGTTTAGGTCCTGGTGGGCAATGCCCGTGGGGGTTCGAGTCCCTCCACCCGCACTATTGGAAGGACACGAACACCGGCACCGGGGTCAGTTCCAGGACCTGTTCGGGTGTGGCGGTGGGGGAGTCCTCGTCATAGAAGTTCTTCCAGCCCCACCAGAACTGGTCGGCGTCGGGTTCGAGGGTCAGGGCGTTCCAGGTGCTGTACTTGGCCTCCAGGCTTCCCTGCCCGTCCATCTGGATCAACACCGCCAGTTCGGGAGGCGTCTCTATCAGGGGGCGGTTGGTGATCATGGAGAACCGGAACTGGTGGATGATCAGGAGCTTCTGGGGGAGTGCTTCCTCCCGGACTATCGCCGCGAGCCATTCGATCACCCGGTTGATCTCCGCGGCGTCGACCGTACCGATCTGGCGCAGATGGACCTGGTTGGGCTTCAGCCTCCACTCGGGATCGAGGGCTAGACCGACATGGGGCAGGCGAAGGAATTCCTCGTATATTTTTGCCTGGGTCAGGAAGTCGGTGCGCCCCGGCTGCAGGTCGAGGACCACATAGGCGTCGTTGGCGGCTGCGATCTCGATCCAGGGCGCGATCACATCCCGCGCCGTCTCGGACGAGTAGTCGCCGTCCCGGCCGGCTCCGGCCGAGGCGACAGTGGCGACTATCTCGAAGGTGGGAAGCACGGTGGCGCCGTCCGCGCCGTAGCCGTCGATTATCGATCGGAGCCGGTCGATGCCTTCCTCGGGGCCCTGCTCGCCCAGCACTCCGAGGGCGGACGTCACCGGGTGCCCGTACACGGCCACCAGCCGGCGCCCGTCGCCCTCTCCGAACATGAGCAGGCCGCCCCCGGGAATTTCGGCGTTCCGCCGGACCACCTCCAGCTGCCAGGCCAGATCATCGTCGAAGTCCGAGAGCAGGTCCACCTTGGTAGCGCCCGCGATCATCTTCCGCGCGTAGGCGGGAAGGGCCCTGAGATCCCCTTCCACCACGACCACGCCGACACCGATCTGGATACCGAGGGCCATCAGGGCGGACGGCGCGGCCGGATCCACCAGCCAGACGCGGTCCGGGGTCCTGGCGTCGGACGGGAAAGCCGCCTGCCAATCGACCTCCACCGGCTCAACGGTGAACCCGGCGAGGGCGTCGAGAAGCACCCGCTCGTCAAAGCCGGCGGCCACGATCCGCTCCGGCGCCAGGCGGCGGAGCTCGTCCAGCAACCGATCATCGAACCACTGGCCGACCAGCAGCAGAGGGCCTCGGATACCGCTTGCGGCCATCGTGGCCATCGCGGCCGGATTGGTGGCGAAGGCCAGACCTACTTCGTGAGCGCACGTGAAGGCGGCCTGTGAGATCTCGACGCTGACCGGAACGGCCGAGGTCTCGGTGGGGCGGAAGTCCTCCGGGATGCTGGGCGAGCAGTCCCTCTCCGCCGGAGCCGGCGCGGACACCGCCTGGGAGGAGGGCTCTGCGGATCGGTCGTCCATCCCGGTGACCGGGCTGGGATCGGGAGAGGAGGTGTCCGTGGAAGGTCCCCCGACCGAGTCTGCGGGATCCGCGGCTGAGGTGGGGGCGACGGCGCTCGACGGTGCGGGCTCCTCCGCCGACTCTCCGTCCGGCCATAGGTAGAAGGCGATGGCCAAAAGGATGGCGAGTACCGCAATCCGGCCGGCAGCGGAAACGAGAACCCGGCGCCCACGTGCGCTCGGAGGGTTAGAATCCATATTCAACGAGCGCTCCTGAGGGTGCTCGAACGGGCTGTGGCGCAGCTTGGCAGCGCGCCTGCTTTGGGAGCAGGAGGTCGTCGGTTCAAATCCGACCAGCCCGACCCGAACCTCCCTCTGGCAGGCGGTGTGAAGGCTAGCCGTTCGCCCTCCGTTCTTCGCGGACCTGTCGGGTCCGGGCGCGTCCCGGTCAGGCGTATACGGCATGTATTATGGGCAAGACCGGCGGGTGTAGCTCAATGGTAGAGCTCCAGCCTTCCAAGCTGGCGGTGAGGGTTCGATTCCCTTCACCCGCTCTGACGGGTGAGTCCTGGACCGGGCTCCCGCAGAGCGGAGGGCCGTGATGAGCCCCCGTAGCTCAGAGGACAGAGCAGGAGCCTTCTAAGCTCTTGGTCGGAGGTTCGAATCCTTCCGGGGGCGCGCCACGATCGGTACGGATCCGTATCTGGCGAATCCGCATTACAAGGAGCCGGGCGTGATGCCCGGCGCACGGTGGCCGTAGCTCAGCTTGGTTAGAGCGCCTGGTTGTGGTCCAGGAGGTCGGGGGTTCGAGTCCCCTCGGTCACCCTGGTGCTGAGTCGTTCGACTGCGCCTGGCCTAGCCCGACTCCTGGGAGTGTCGTGTCATTCACCGTTTCTGAAGTGAGCGACTTCGAACGTCGTATCACCCTCCTGCTCGACAGCCGTCGCCTTGATGCGGCCGAATCGCGCGCCGCCCGGAGGCTGGCGCGGGACATCCACGTGAACGGTTTCCGCCGTGGCAAGGCGCCCCGCCGCATGGTGGAGCGGGTGGTCGGCAGGGAGCGGGTCCGCAACGATGCCATCGAGGACCTGCTGTCGGACCGCCTTCCCGGGGTATGGGAAGGCACCGGCCTGGCCCCGGCCGTCTCGCCCGTGGTGGATGGCATCAGGGAGGTCGCCGACGGTGTCGAGGTGGATCTCCTCGTAAGCCTATGGCCCACGTTGGCCACCCCGCCGGTCTACGAAGGCCGGACGGTCGAACTCGATGCTCCCGAGGAGATCGGCGACGAAGCCGTCGGGCGATACGTGGACATGTACAGGGAGCAGTTCGCCGAACTGGAGACCGTGGAACGGCCCTGCCGAGCGGGCGACTACGTGGCCATCGACCTCAGCTCCTCGCATGACGGGCGCTCTCTGGAGGCGCCGGCGGCCACCGGGTTCCTGTACGAGTTGGGCGTCGAGGCGGCGATGGAGGGCTTGACCGAGCAACTCACGGGGTGCGAGGCCGGCGCGGTGGTCGAGTTCGAGGCGCCGCTGCGCATGGCGGTCGGCGACCTGGCCGAAGGCACCGTGATCGAGGTGCGGGTGGTCGTCGACGAGGTGCGGGAGAAACTCCTTCCGGATCTGGACGACGAGTGGGTGGCGGACTTCACCGACTTCGACACCGTGAGCGAGCTGCGTGAGCAGGTGTTCAAGGACCTGGACGGGCAGCGCCTCGAATCTCTGCGAAGCCAGCTACGCGGTGTCCTCCTGTCGGAACTGGCCGAGGAGGTGGAACTGGACATACCGCAAGCCGTCGTCGATGCGTCCGCGATGAGGATGTTCGAGGACTTCCGTGGACGCCTCGATGAGCAGAAGTCGTCGGTCGAGGAGTACCTGGAAGCGACCGGGCAGGACATCGAAGCCGTCTTCGGACAGTTCCGTGGCCGCGCCACCGCGCAGATACAGGTCGGAGCGTTGCTGGACTCGGTTGCCGAGCACACCGGAATCGAGGTCCGGGACGAGGACATCCTCGATGCCTACCAGGCCGTAGCCTCCCGAACGGATCAGTCGGTCGAGAGCATTGCCGAGGAGATGGCGGGGAGTGCTCTAGAAAACAGCGTGCGCGGTGATATCCTGCGGACCCGGGCACTGGACATTCTCATGAGAGCCGCGGTGGCTACGGATGGTGATGGGGCCGTGATCGACCTCCGGTTCGATCCGCCCGGCACCCCGGAGGCCGTCGAGGACGAGACCGAGTAAGGAGAGCAGTGAGCGACATCATGCCGCCGATGGGCGCCGTCACGGATCCTCCCGCCACGGGCTACCTGGTACCCACGGTGGTCGAGTCCACCAGCCGGGGGGAGCGGGCCTTCGACATCTATTCCCGCCTGCTAAAGGACCGGATCATCTTTCTCGGCACCCCGATCGACGATGCGGTGGCCAACCTGGTCATGGCCCAACTGCTCCATCTCGAATCGGAGGACCCCGACCGTGATGTCAACCTGTACATCAACTCCCCGGGTGGTTCCATCACCAGCCTGTTCGCCATCTACGACACTATCCAGTACATCAAGCCTGATGTCAGCACCGTGTGCATGGGGATGGCCGCCTCGGCCGCCGCGGTGATCCTGGCCGGAGGCGCCAAGGGGAAGCGGTTCGCCCTCCCGCACGCCCGGGTGATGCTCCACCAGCCGCAGGGAGGGGCTAGCGGGCAAGCCACGGACATCGAGATACAGGCCCGCCTGATCGTCCAGATGCGGGAACAACTCAACCGGATCCTGGCCCGCCACACCGGCCAGGAGTACGAGAAGTTGGCAAAGGACACCGACCGCGACTTCTGGATGCTCGCCGAAGAGGCCAGGGAGTACGGGGAGCACGGAATCGTGGACGCGGTGCTTACCAGCCGAGAACTAGTGGCGGTCGAGGACCTCTGAGGCGTGGCTACCAAGTACGGGGACGGGAGCGACCTGCTCAAATGTAGTTTCTGCGGCCATTCGCAGAAGCAGGTCAAGAAGCTCATCGCCGGGCCCGGGGTCTACATCTGTGACGAGTGCGTCCTGCTCTGCACCGAGATACTCGACGACGACCTCTCCACCAGGGAGTCCGAGCACGACGGGGAGTTGCCCAAGCCGTCCGAGGTGTACGACTTCCTGGACGGCTACGTCATCGGGCAGGATCGAGCGAAGAAGACCCTGGCCGTGGCGGTCTACAACCACTACAAGCGGGTGCGGGCCGGAGCACCCCGCAAGGAAGAGGTGGAGCTCTCCAAGTCCAACATCCTCTTGATCGGCCCTACCGGATGCGGCAAGACGCTCCTGGCCCAAACCCTGGCGCGCATGCTCAACGTGCCATTTGCCATCGCCGACGCGACCGCGCTCACCGAGGCGGGCTACGTGGGAGAGGACGTGGAGAACATCCTGCTCAAGCTGCTGCAGGCCGCCGACTATGACATCAAACGAGCCGAGCAGGGCATCATCTACATCGACGAGGTGGACAAGATCGCCCGCAAGGCCGAGAACCCCTCCATTACCAGGGACGTGTCCGGAGAAGGTGTGCAGCAGGCCCTGCTGAAGATACTGGAGGGGACAGTGGCCTCGGTGCCCCCTCAGGGCGGCCGCAAGCATCCGCATCAGGAGTTCATCCAGATCGATACCACCGACGTGCTGTTCATCTCGGGTGGGGCGTTTGCCGGGCTCGAGGAGGTCATCTCCCGCCGGATCGGCAACAAGGTGGTGGGGTTCGGCGCAGATCTGCGGTCCAGTCCCGACCGGCCCGAGCCGGAGCTGCTTTCGGAGGTAATGCCGGAGGACCTGATCAAGTTCGGCCTGATCCCCGAGTTCATCGGCAGGCTTCCCATGGTGGCCACCGTGAACGCGCTGGACAAGGAGGCTCTCATCCGGATCCTCCAGGAGCCTCGCAACGCCCTCGTGAAGCAGTACGCCCGGATCTTCGAACTCGACGGCGTGGAGTTGGTGTTCGAGGACGATTCCCTCGAGGCGATCGCCGACCTGGCGATGCTGAGGGGTACCGGCGCCCGTGGTCTGCGGGCCATCATGGAGGAAGTACTCCTCGACACCATGTACGAGCTTCCCTCCCGGCCGGACATCGGGCGGGTGCTGGTCGACCGGAGGGTGGTCGAGGAGAAGACCAACCCGACCCTGCTGGCGATCAGTGATATCGAGAAGCGCCGCGAGAAGAGCGCGTAGCCGCCCGGCCGGGGTCGGGTAAGCGCGGCCGATTCCAACCACCGCAATGACTACCAGCCCCTCCGACCCCCTCCAGGGAAGCTACGACCCCCGGCGCGTCGAGGCGCGCTGGTACCCGGTCTGGGAACGGTCGGGCGCCTTCCGCCCCGAGGTCAATCCGGACGGCGAGCCGTTCTGCATTGTCATACCGCCCCCCAACGTGACCGGCGTGCTCCACATCGGGCACGCCCTGGACCACTCGATCCAGGATGCCATCATCCGGCGGAAGCGTATGCAGGGCTACGCCACCCTCTGGCTACCCGGAACCGATCATGCCGGCATCGCCACCCAGATGGTCGTGGAGCGGGAACTCGCCTTGGAGGGTCTTAGCCGTCATTCCATGGGCCGGGAGGCCTTCGTAGAGCAGGTCTGGCAGTGGAAGCGCCAATCGGGGGGCACCATCACCGAGCAGATGCGAGCCCTGGGGGACTCGTGTGACTGGACGAGGGAGCGCTTCACCCTCGACGAGGGTCTGTCCGCCGCAGTGCGGGAGGTGTTCGTGCGCCTGCACGAGAAGGGGTTCATCTACCGCGGCCAACGGATCATCAACTGGTCTCCGGGTCTCATGACCGCCATCTCCGATATCGAGGTGGAGTACAGGGAGGTGGACGGCCAACTCGTCCACATCACCTACCCGTTCGCGGACGGGGATGGTGGGGACGGCATCACCGTCGCCACCACGCGGGCTGAGACCATGCTGGGGGACACCGGTGTGGCCGTCCATCCTGACGATGATCGCTACCGGCATCTGATCGGTCGCACGGTGCGCCTTCCGCTCATGGGGCGGGACCTCCCGGTGGTGGCTGACAAGGCGGTCGACCCGGACTTCGGGACCGGGGCGGTCAAGGTCACTCCGGCCCACGATCCGCTCGACTTCGATATCTCGCTACGGACCGGATTGGCCCCCGTCCAGGTGATCGGTGAGGACGGGAGGATGACCCCGGCCGCCGGCGACTTCGCCGGGCTGGACCGGTTCGAGGCCCGTGAGCAGGTGGTGGAGGCTCTCAGAGCCGGCGGATACCTCGGACGCATCGAGGAGCACCGCCACACGGTGGGCCATTGCTCCCGGAGCGGGGTGCCAATCGAGCCGCTCCTGTCCAGGCAGTGGTTCGTCCGGGTGGCCGAGTTGGTGGGACCGGCGGTGGAGGTGGTGCAGAAGGACCTGGCCAGGTTCGTTCCCAAGCGTTGGGAACGGAACTACTTCCGCTGGATGGAGAACCTCGAGGACTGGTGTATCAGCCGCCAGCTCTGGTGGGGTCACCGGATTCCGGCGTGGTACTGCGAGGCCGATGGCGAGGTGATGGTTGCCACGTCCCGGCCCAGTGCTTGCGTGAAGTGTGGCTCGGAGCGGTTACAACCCGAAGAGGACGTCCTGGACACCTGGTTCAGCTCGGCGCTGTGGCCCTTCAGCACGCTCGGATGGCCGGACCAGACGGACGACCTGGAACGCTTCTATCCCACCGACGTGCTGGTCACCGGCTACGACATCATCTTCTTCTGGGTGGCCCGCATGCTGAAGATGGGCATGCAGTTCGCGGGGGATGTCCCGTTCCGCGAGATCGTCATCCACGGGCTGGTCCGGGCATCCGATGGCCGGAAGATGTCGAAGTCGCTCAACAACATCGTGGACCCCTTCGAGATGATCGAGCAGTACGGCGCCGACGCCCTGCGGCTCAGCCTGCTGCAGTCGGCCTCCCCGGGCCACGACGTGCCCTTCGACGTCAGCTGGGTGGATGCCGCCCGGCGCTTCGGCAACAAGCTGTGGAACGCCACCAGGTTTGCCCTCATCCACGTGCCTCCCGGTTCGGTGCCGCGGGCCGGCGGCTATCCGGAGGACCCGGGCCCCGTCGACCGGTGGGTGCTGGCGCGGTTGGGAGAGGTGGCGGAGCGGTACGATGAGCTGTCCGATGCGCACCGCCTGGCGGATGCCTTCTCGCTCATGTACTCGTTCGCCTGGTCGGAGGTGTTCGACTGGTATCTCGAGATGTCGAAGCCGGTGCTGGCGGCCGGAGGTCCCGAGGCGGCGCCGGTAAGGCAGACCCTGGGTGTGGTCATGCGTGACCTGCTCAAGTTCTTCCATCCGGCCATTCCGTTCGTGACCGAGGAGCTCTACAGCCATCTGGTGTCCGATGACCTGCTCATAGTCTCGTCGTGGCCCGAAGTCCCGCGTTACTCGGCGCCTGGAGGGATGGACACCCTCCAGGATCTGATCACCGCCCTGAGGGGGTCCCGGTCCTACCACGGGTGGGCCGCTCGTGAGGAGCTCGACGCGGTCGTCCATGATCCGGCCGGCGCCTGGGATGACTGGTGGGCGCCCCAGTTGGCCTCCTTGGCGGGAATCAAGGCGCGGGTGGGTGCGCCGCCCGAGAGCCCCGGCTACCTGCGGGTCGCGGCCGGGCCGGTGGAGGCCTACGTGGAGGTCCGCGGTGTCATGGACATCGGGGCCGAGCAGGAGCGGCTGGCACGCCGTCTCCGCAAGGCACGCGCCGAGCTGCAGAAGTCGGAGGCCAAGCTGTCCAACCCGGCCTTCCGCTCCCGCGCCCCTGGGGAGGTCGTGGCCAAGGAGGAGCAGAAGGCGGACGCTTCCAGAGCCCTGATCGATCGGTTGGTGGCTCAGCTCGAGGCGCTCGGAGACGTGGTTGCCTAGCCGGCATGCCGGCCGGGATGCCGGTCCGCACCCGGCCAACCCCTTGAGCGGATGAACTACGACGGAGCCGTCGCGTATCTCGATCGGCACATCGAGTTGGGGTGGAAGCCGGGACTCGAGCGGATACACCGGCTGCTGGAGATGATGGGATCCCCCCACCTCCGCAGCCCGGCCATCCACGTCACCGGGACCAACGGCAAGACGACGGTTACCACGGTTGCGGCCTCCGTGCTGGATGCCATGGGTCTCAAGTCGGGTACGTTCACGTCCCCACATCTCGAGCGGGTGGAGGAACGGTTCAAGGTGGCCGGGGAGATGGCGACGCCGGAGCAGTTAGCGCGGGCCGTTACGGATGTCGCCCCGTTCGTGGATCTGCTGGAGGCCGAGACCGGCGAGCGGGCCACCTACTTCGAGCTGACCACTGCCGCTGCCTTTACCCTCTTCGCCAACGAGGCAGTGGACGTGGCCGTGGTCGAGGTGGGGATGGGGGGGCGCCTCGACGCCACCAACGTCTTGGAGAGCCAGGTGGCGGTCCTGACGGGTGTCTCGATGGATCACGCCGAGTACCTGGGGACCACCGAGTTGGAGATAGCCCGGGAGAAGCTGGCCATCCTCAAGGCCGGTGGGGTGTTGGTGACGGGGGACCTGCCCGACGAGGTGGACCCGGCGGCTGATCGGAGAGCGGACGAAGTGGGCGCGGTGCGCCGGACGGTGGACCGGGACTTCCGGATCGAAGACCTGCGCATGTCGGTGGGCGGCTGGTCGTACGATCTCGACGGGATCTACGAGCAGTACGACGACCTTTACCTCCCCCTCCACGGTCGCCACCAGGCAGGCAACGCGGCGGTGGCCGTTGCTGCGGTTGAGGAACTGTTCGGGCGTGCCCTGCCATCCGAGGCGGTCCGGGAAGGCCTGGCCCGCACCCGGGTACCGGCCAGGGTGGAAGTCGTGGGCCGGGCGCCACTCGTGGTGCTTGACGGCGCCCACAACCCGGAGGCGACCGGCGCGCTGGCTCGGACACTACGGGAGGAGATGCCGGCGGCAGGCTGGACTCTCGTGGTCGGCGCCTTCCGGGACAAGGACATCCACGCCATGCTGGCGCCGTTCGCGGGGCTGGCCGGTCAGGCCATCGCCACCGCGGTGGACCATGAGCGAGCCGCCGAGCCCAGCGATCTGGTGGTGGCCCTGGAGAGGGTGCTGCCGGACATCCCGGTCACCTGGGTGAGGCCCGTAAGCGCCGCCGTCGAGCTGGCCAAGGAGTGGAGCGGAGGGGAGGGCGCCGTTCTGGTGACAGGCTCGTTCTATGTGGCAGGTGAGGCCCGGACCGTTCTAGTTGCTAGTTGCTAGTTGCTAGTTGCTAGTTTATATTGGATTAGACCGACCACTGACCACTGACCACCGGATGGTCGCCGGTCTTCAGTGCCACCAGAGACTACCGACTGGAAACTATGAAAGGGCAGGCACAGCGATGGCCCACGAAGACACCTTCGTAATGGTGAAGCCCGACGGGGTGCGCCGCCGCCTGGTAGGTGAGGTGCTCTCCAGGTTCGAAGCCAAGGGACTCGACCTGCATCGCCTCGAGATGGTCCTGCCCGACCGCGCCACGGCGACCGCGCACTACGCGGAGCACGAGGGGAAGCCCTTCTACGACGGCCTGATCGACTTCATCGCCTCCGGTCCGGTGGTCGTGATGCATTGGTCGGGCGAGTCGGCCGTCACGGTGGCTCGAGCCTTGGTGGGAGCGACCGATCCCGCCGTGGCCCTTCCCGGCACCATCCGCGGCGATTTCGGCCTGGAGGTGGGGGAGAACATCGTCCATGGATCCGACAGCCCGGCGAGCGCCGCTCGTGAGCTCGGGCTCTGGTTCGGCTGATGGCAACAGAGCGCAGACCAGGCCGGGTGTCCGTTGAGCCCGTCCATAGGGTAGAGTTGGCCCGAGAACAGCGACAGGGACCCTTCATCGATGCCAGATAACCCGTTCGTCGTTGCCGGCCAGGACATGGCTGTCGATCTGGGTACAGCCAACACCCTTGTATACGTCCGTAACCAGGGCGTCCTGCTCAACGAGCCCTCGGTCGTGGCGATCAACACCAACACCAACGAGGCCCTGGCCGTGGGTATGGACGCCAAGCGCATGATCGGTCGTACCCCCTCCCACGTGAAGGCGATCCGGCCTCTCCGGGACGGCGTGATCGCCGACTTCGACATCACCGAGCGCATGCTCCGTTACTTCATCAAGAAGGTACACCGCCGCCGCTGGGCCAAGCCGAGGATCGTGATCTGCGTCCCGTCCGGCATCACCGGGGTGGAGCGGCGGGCTGTGGAAGAGGCGGCCTACCACGCCGGCGCCCGCAACGCCTTCACCATCGATGAGCCGATGGCGGCGGCCATCGGATGCGGATTGCCCGTCAACGAGCCCACCGGGTCGATGGTGGTCGATATCGGGGGAGGGACCACCGAGGTGGCGGTCATCGCCATGGGCGGCATCGTGGTGTCGAAGAGCGTCCGCGTGGGTGGCGACGACATGGACGAGCGGATCGTCGAATGGGTGAAGAAGGAGCACAACCTCCTCCTGGGCCTGCGCACCGCGGAGCAGATCAAGATGGCGATCGGATCGGCCTATCCGTATCACAACGAGCCGAGCGCCGAGGTGAAGGGCCGGGACTTGGTGGCCGGTTTGCCCAAGACCGTGCTGCTCACCGCCTCCGAGGTAAGGGCGGCCATCCAGGAGCCGCTGTCCATGATGATCGATGCGGTCCGGTACACGCTGGACAACACCCCGCCGGAGTTGGCCGCCGACCTGATGAACGTGGGCATCACGATCACGGGCGGCGGAGCCCTGCTCAAGGTACTGCATCACCGGTTGGCGTTCGAGACCGGCTTGCGGGTCGAGATCGCGGAACGGCCCCTCCAGTCGGTGGTGGTCGGATCCGGCCGATGCCTGGAACAGTTCGACGTCCTGCAGGGAGTCCTCGAGTCATCCGGCCGATTCTGAGTGGTTCCAGGTCCGGGAGCCGGATCCGCCGGATGATGAAATGAAGGGTCAGGGAAATCTCCGCTCCGCCAAGACTCTCGAGTGCCGGTAGACAACACCGCCAGCGCGCCGGAGGCAGAGGGAGGAGGGTCGCCCCGACCGATCGGTCCGCCTACGTCACGATCGCCCTACTCGTAGTCTCACTCACCCTCATGACTCTTGACATCCGGGCGTCGAGAGGTGGTTTCGGGGCCGACCTTCGCAGCACCGTACAAGTGGTGATGGCGCCGCTCCAAGCGGCTGTGAACGCAGTGGTGACGCCGGTGGTGAGCTTCTCCGACGGCCTGTCCAACCTGGCCGGGCTCCGTGAGGAGAACCAGCGCCTCCGGGACCGGATCGAGTCCCTGGAACGGGAAGCGGCTCAGGTCGGTCATCTCGAGTCCCAGGTGTCCGAGTTGGAGACGCTGCTGGCGCTGCGGCTCGGCGAGGACCTGTACCAACTCTCGGTCTCGGCTGAGGTCACGGCCCGCGGGGGGACCCTCGACCCGACCCTGACCATCGACCGCGGTACCGGTGACGGGGTCCATACCGGCCAGCCGGTGGCGGACGGGCAGGGAGCGCTGATCGGCCTGGTGTCCGAGGCGGGTGAGGCCGCGGCCAGTGTCATTCCGATCACGTCGCGCCGGGCGCCTGCGGTCACCGTGCGCCTACCCGACGGACAGCGTGGTGTGGTGACGGGACAGGGCGCCGGAGCGCTGGAACTCTCCATCCTCGAGGCATCGGATCCGCTGGAGGGTGGCGAGCTGCTGGTGACCTTCGGGCCCTACGGAGACTCCAACGCCTACCCGAAGGACCTGGATGTCGGCATCGTGGCCGAGGCGGCGGACCCGCAGTTCGGGACCATCAGGGTCCGGGTGGAGCCGACGGGTGATCTCCAACGCCTGGAGTACGTGGCGGTCATCCCCTGGCCTCCCGCGCCCCAGCTCCGGGCCGGCGAAGCGGATGGGGGAGCGTGAATGGAGGGTCTGCGGTTCTTGCTCTCCCTGCTGCTGGTGATGGCGGCGGCCCTCGTCCAGACGAGCGTGTTCCACAGTATCAGGCCCCTTGGTGCCAGCCCCGACGTCGTCCTGTTGATCGTGGTGGTCGGCGCGATATGGCTCAAGCCCGAGGCGGCCGTCCTGTTGGGCTTCCTGGGCGGGCTGTTGCTGGACGTGCTCGGATCGGCGCCCCTGGGTCTGAGTGGGCTTGCGTTCACGGTCGGCTCCTACATCACGGTGCGGAGCCGGGATCGCTTCGACTACGGGCTCCCGGTCGGCGTGATGACCGTCGGCGGGATCACGTTGGTGACGCTGGTCACCAACGCCCTCATAGGCACCCTGTTCGGAGAGGGCACGCTGGGCAACCCCGACATCATCAGGACACTGCTGCTGGTGCCGATCTACAACATGGTGTTCGCGCTGGGCGTTCTCCCGCTGGCCGACAGGTTGTTCTCGTGGGTCGCCGGACCGCGCCGTAGCCGGATGCGACGCCGCATATGAGCGACACGAGGCGGCCCGACGGTCGCGAGCAGGTGACGAACAGTTGGCGGGTGGGCATCCTGGCCCTGCTGTTCACGGGGGCGTTGTCGATCCTGTTCTTCCGGCTGTGGTTCGTGCAGCTGGCCGCAGGCCCGGAGTGGCTTGTGGAGGCCGACCAGAACATCGTCAGCAGCGAGTCGATCGCGGCGCCACGGGGTGACATTGTCGACCGGAACGGCATGGTGCTGGCCACTTCCGTACCGGGTCTCATCATCGAGATCGATCGGTCGCTCCTCCCGATCGAGGTCGAGGACGACGTACTCCAGCGACTGGCGGCCATCCTCGAGCTGTCGCCTGTCGAGGTGCGCCAGGCGGTGGAGCGAACCGGGTCAGGCGAGGTGGCCGCCCTGCCCGAGTTCGAGATCGACGCCGACACGGCCTATCTGATAATGGAGCAGCGAGCCACCCTGCCGGGTGTCACGGTTCGCGCCCTGCCCGTTCGCGGGTACACGCAGGGGTCGTTGATGGGTCATGTACTGGGTCACATGGGGTTACCCTCCCCGGGCGATCTCGAGCGACTACCCATAGCCGACACCAACACGCCGATCGGGAAGCTCGGGGTGGAGCGGGAGTACGAGGAGTTCCTGCGAGGGGCACCCGGGAAGCACGTGTACCGGATAAACCCCGAGGGCGCCATTCTCGAGGAGATCGGGACCGTCGATCCGACTCCCGGCGCCACGGTCCGGCTGACCCTTGACGTCGAGGCCCAGGCGGAGGTCGAGAGGATCCTGGTCGAGGCCATCGAGCTGTCCAACGCCCTGAAGGAGACCCGGGAAGAGGAGGGTCCGGCCGAGACGCCACAGCCTACAGAGCGAGCCACAGCCGTGGTGATGGAGGTGAACACGGGCGCCATCCTGGCCATGGCCTCCTATCCGACCTTCGAGCCGCAGGCCTTCGTGGGCGGCATCGATGTCGACTCCTTCGAAGAGTTGTCGGAACGCCAGGCCTTCAACAACCTGGCCATCCAGGGTGTGAAGCCGCCCGCGTCCACCTTCAAGTCCATCACCTACGTGACCGCCATGGAGGAGAACATCTTCCCCGAGGGGGTGTCCAGCCCGGAGGAGACCATCGAGTGCTCCTCGCAGCTGGCGCATGATTTCGGTGACGACTCGCAGCATCTCTGGAGGAACTGGACCTATCCGGAATCCGACGGGCGGCAGAACCTCCATGACGCCCTCCGGCGATCCTGCAACATCTACTTCTGGGAGGTGGCTCTCTCCGTCTGGAGGGCGTACGCCCGGACCGACCGCGAGGGGATAGTGCAGGAGTGGGCCCGGGCGGTCGGGGTGGGTCGCCCCACCCAGGTCGACCTCCCATTCGAGCACGAGGGAATCCTGGGCGATCGCCAGCTCTTCGAGGAATGGCGGGAAAACCAGCCTTGGCGGGTACGGGCGGAGGGCTGGCTCGGCGGCGATCTCATGAACATCGTCGTCGGCCAGGGCCCGATCGTCGCCACTCCGCTCCAGATGGCGGTCGCCTACGCGTCGATGCTCAACGGGGGAACCGTCTACCAGCCCCGAGTGGCGGACGCCATAGAGACATCTGACGGTGAGCGCCTGCGAACCCTCGAGCCCCGCGTACTCCGGTCGGTGGACATCAGTCCGGAAACCGTCGCGTCCCTGAGGTCGGACTTGACCTCCGTGGTCCGTTCCGGCACGGCGAGGCGCGCATTCGAGGACCTGGGTGGGCTGGTTGAGCTGGTGGGAGGCAAGACCGGTACCGCCCAGTCGTTCACCGACCAGGAAGGCGTCTTCCACGACTCGACGGCCTGGTTCGTCGGCGTGGCGCCGATCGATGCTCCGCGATGGGTGGTCGCGGTGATGGTGGACGAGGGCGGTTCGGGAGGCGCGGTGGCGGCGCCGGCGGCACGAGCCATATTCCAGTACCTGCTCGGCACGGACGTCACGCCCCTGGTCGCGGGTGAGGATACGGAGCGCTAATAGCATGGCGGTGCTGGGTCGTTCCCTGGATGGCGTGGGCGGGATTTTCGAGGACCGTCCCAGGCCGACACCGGATGTCATCGTGTTCGTCCTGGTGGCCGCGCTCATGGCGCTGGGCAGCGTGATGGTCTACTCGTCGACGTTCGTCCGGCTGGACGAGGAGACGGGAGATCCCACGTCGGCCATGCGGAGGCAGATGATCTTCGCAGGCGTGGCGCTGGTCACCTACGTGGTGGCCTCGATGATCGACTATCGCCTGTACCGGCGCTTTCCGTTCCTCATCTACGGCATCATGATGATCGCCCTGATCGGTGTCCTGTTCGCCCCTCCCCAAAAGGGCGCTACACGCTGGATTCCCGTGGGAGCCTTCCAGTTCCAGCCGTCCGAATTCGCCAAGGTGGCCCTGATAGTCGCGCTGGCGAGCTTGCTGACCGGCGGGGCCGGGCGGCGCTTGTCATGGAGGTCCCTCGGAACGGCCCTCCTGATGGCGGCTGCGCCCGGATTCCTCATCTTCCTCCAACCCGATCTCGGCACCATGCTGGTGGTGGGATTCATCACCGTCGGCATGATCTTCGTGGCCGGCTCGAGCATCCGCCAGATGTTGGTCCTGGGAGCTTCCGGGGTGGTGGGCGTGATGGCCGTGTTCCAGCTCGATGTCCTCAAGTCCTACCAGATCGCCCGGCTCGCCGGGTTCCTCGATCAGGCCTCCGACCTGCAGGGCGTCAACTGGAACCTCTACCAGAGCCAGATCGCCATCGGCTCCGGCCAGCTCGTAGGACGGGGGTTGTTCCAGGGCACCCAGACCCGTCTGAGCTTCATCCCTTCCCAGACCACCGACTTCATATTCACCGCGGTGGGGGAGCAGTTCGGCTTCATCGGCGGTTCGGCGGTGATCCTGGCCTACGCCATCCTGATATGGCGCGTGCTGATCGTGGCCGCGGTAGCGCCCAACGCGTTCGGGTCCATGATCTCGGTCGGCATGGCAGCGCTCCTGTCCTTCCATGTGTTCGTCAACATCGGCATGACCGTCGGCCTGGTTCCGGTGACCGGGCTCCCGCTTCCGTTCATGAGCGCGGGCGGGTCGGCCATGATCGCCATGGCTGGCGGGCTAGGGATAGTGAACTCGGTCTGGCGATCGAGATCGCCGGTCAGCGACCGGCCAGAGGCGCGCGATCTCTGATCCGGGTGTTAGTATCACCGGCGGTGGGTGGTGGCTCGACCGAGCCTGACATCCAGTCGCCCCCTACCGAGCCCGTCTCGGAAGACCGTTCCTCGTGGGCAGGCATTCTCTCCGAGACGATTGCGGGAAATTCGCAGCTGGCTCTAGGACTTGTGAGCCTTCGACCAGACGTATCTGGCGCGAGCGCCAATCCGCTCGCCTTCGAGGGGTTCGGCAGGTCACGGAACGAACGAGACGTCGCCGGCATGGGAATCGTTTGCCTCCCTTGCCGGCCGCCGGCCGGCGGGGCGGGCCCTCGCAGGCCCTAGCCCACCGGCATACGTCGAAGCAGTAGCCGCACCGGCAGGAGAAGGGGACCGAAGACCGTGACGGAGCAGCAGACCAGATTTCCTGCCCGTTCTGGTTGCGCAGTCGTCCGATCGATCTTGGTTTCTGCCCTTGCAGTCGCGTGCGTCCCTTCAGATCAAGGAGACATCAGTAATGCCTTTCTTTCGGCGCAAGACAGCCGAAATAGTTCGCCGCGGAGTCGGCGACGAATCGACCGAAGAACGAACAACCAGAAAGATCAGCGGTAAGACAGTAAAGGTCCGGCGGGTACGAGAACTGCCTGCCAGGCCCAAACAGGCCTCCAGGACCGCCACCAAGCGGAAGAAGAGACAGACCAAGCAGGGGTCGGCCCGCTCCGGGAGCCGCCAGCGGGGTCGCTCGCATTCCCACACAGAGGGAACGGTTCCGCTTCCGGCGGCCGGACGCCGCCAGATGCTGGTCCGGGTCTTACCCCACCAAACCCAGATAGTGGTGCTGGAGGGCTCGCTCCTGGTGGAGCACTACGTCCACCGGTCCGAGAACGAATCGCTGGTCGGCAACATCTACAACGGTGTCGTCCGCAGCGTGCTGCCGGGTCTCGAAGCGGCCTTCGTGGACATCGGTACGGAGAAGAACGGCGTTATCTACGCCGGCGACCTCAATTCGTCCCGGCGCACGCACGGGCGAGGACCGCGCATCGAGCGCCAGCTCAAGCAGGGCGACCACATCATGGTCCAGGTCGACAAGGACCCGATGGGCAGTAAGGGACCGCGGCTCACCAGCCAGATGACCTTGCCCGGTCGGCACCTGGTGCTGTCACCCAAGAACTCCATGCTGGGTATATCCCGTCGCCTGCCCGAGGCGGAGCGCAACCGGCTGCGACTGCTGCTCCAGGCGGAGCGGCCACCCGGCTTCGGTCTCATCGTGCGCACGGCGGCTGCCGGTTCGTCCAGGCGGGAGATCGTGGCTGACATCGCCCGCCTCAAGGCCAAGTGGGCTGAGGTCGAGGAAGCCGCCAAGGGCGCGTCCGCGCCCCGGCTGATCCACGAGGAGCCCAGCCTCCTGATCCGGGTGATCCGCGAGCACTTCACCGGGGACTTCCGGCGCCTGCTGATAGATGATCGCCGGGCCCACGAGGCGGTCCTGAAGTATCTGAAGGAGGTCTCCCCTGAACTGGTCGACAGGGTGCATCTCAGCCAGGACCGCAACCAGAGCCTCTTCAGCCGCTTCCGGGTGGACGACCAGCTCCGCCGGGCGCTCGACCGCAAGGTATGGCTGCCATCAGGGGGACACCTGGTGATTGACCGGACCGAGGCGCTTACGGTCGTTGACGTGAACACCGGCAAGTACGTGGGCGAGGCGAACCTCGAGGACACCGTTCTCCACAACAACCTCGAGGCCGCCGAGGAGATCGGGCGCCAGCTTCGCCTGCGAGACATCGGCGGGATCATCGTCATCGACTTCATAGACATGGAGGTCAAGAAGAACCGCGAGGCGGTTCTAGAGCGGCTCCGGGCGGCGCTCGCTTCGGACAAGACCACCACCCAGGTGCATTCCGTGTCGAGTCTCGGTCTCGTCGAGATGACGCGCAAGAACGTGTCCAGCGGTCTGATAGAATCCTTCTCCGATCCTTGTCCCACCTGTGACGGGCGCGGCCTCGTGCTCCACGAGAAGGCGGCCACCTCGGGGGTTCCGATCAGTCCGGTGGGCGACAAGGTAGCGATGTGAACCGGGGGCCGGGCTGTGGAGAATGTCCGGCTGGGTTACGGTCGAAAGGTTGTATTCCGACATGTACGCGATCATCCGCTCGGGTGGCAAGCAGACCAGGGTGTCCAAGGGCTACGTGATAGACGTGGAGTTGTTGAAGGACGCCGGGGATGAGGTCACCTTCACCCCGTTGCTGGTGGTCGACAACGAGGGCGCTGTGATCACCAGCCGGGAGGATCTCGCCGGAATGCAGGTCAGGGCCCGGGTGCTCGGGAACGTCAAGGGCCGCAAGGTCGAGGTGTTCAAGTACAAGAACAAGTCCGGGTACCGGCGCCGGAAGGGCCATCGCCAGCAGCACACGCGCCTCGAGATAACCCACGTGGGCGCCATCAGCTGAGGAATCCGAGCTAGAGGAGGCGTGTATGTCCAAGACCAAGGGTGGAGGATCCACCAAAAACGGCCGTGATTCGCACGCCAAGCGGCTCGGTCCGAAGGTTTTCGATGGTCAGGAGATCAAGGCGGGGACGATCCTGGTGCGCCAGAGAGGCACCCGCATCCATCCCGGAGTCAACGTACGCCGCGGGGGCGATGACACGCTGTTCGCGATCGCTCCGGGCACGGTGAAGTACCACCGGCAGGGCGGTCGCCGCCGGGTGAGTGTCCTGACCGACCTCCACTGAGCGTCGGGACGTCCGGTAAGGAACGTCCCTGAGCGCGGGATGGTGAATCGTGTTCATCGACCAGGTCCGCGTCCATCTTCGATCCGGTAACGGCGGGGCCGGCGCGGTCTCGTTCCGTCAGGTCGGTCGCCGCCCCAAGGGAAGGCCCGCCGGCGGATCGGGCGGGCGGGGCGGGAGCGTGCTCCTAGCCGTGGACGTGGGAATGTCCACCCTCCAGGACTTCCGCCGGCGGCCCCATCGGGCAGCAGGCCACGGGACCCATGGGGCGTCGGACCTCCGTAACGGGCGCCAGGGCGAGGACCTGGTCGTACCGGTACCCCCCGGCACGGTGGTGATCGACGAAGATGATCGGATCATCGCCGACCTGGTAGCTACAGGCCAGCAGGTCACGGTGCTGGAGGGCGGCCGGGGCGGCCGCGGCAACGCGGCATTGATCTCGCCCGCCAACCGGGCGCCCACCTTCTGCGAGCAGGGCGAGTACGGGACTGAGGCCTGGTTCACCCTGGAGATGAAGCTGGTCGCCGATGCGGCGCTCATCGGATTCCCCAACGCCGGCAAGTCCACCTTGATCTCTCGGGTGTCGGCGGCCCGCCCCAAGATCGCCGACTATCCCTTCACCACGCTGGTCCCCAATCTGGGCGTGGTGATGATCGACGACCGGTCCTTCGTCATGGCCGACGTGCCCGGCCTGGTGGAGGGGGCTGCGGAGGGTAGGGGGCTCGGCCACGAGTTCCTCCGACACTGTGAGCGAGCCCTGGTGTTGGTGTTCCTCCTTGATCCATCGCCACTGCAAGAGCTCTCCCTGGAGCGCCAGTACGAGGTACTCGAGCGCGAGCTTCGCATGCATGACCCAGGTCTGGCCGAGCGGCCTCGGTTGGTGGCCGTCACCAAGCGTGACCTCTTCGTAGAGAGCCCGGTCACCGGGGCGCTGCTCCAACTCGCCCCGGACCTGATCGAGATCAGCTCGGTGGCAGGACAGGGGCTCGACGATCTGGTCCATCGGATTGCCGACGCCGTCGACCTGGCTGCCAGGACGAGCGACCCGGGCGAGGGCTATGTACTGCATCGCCCGCTGGGCGCCACCTTCGAGGTGGACCGCGTGGACGGTGTATGGGTGGTGAACGGTCGCGCCGCGGAACGGGCAGTGGCTCTCAACGACCTGACCCTGTCCGATGCCGCCCTGCTCGCTTCCCGCCGACTTTCCCGCCTCGGGGTGGATGAGTCCCTGCGCCGAGCAGGCGCCCGGGAGGGTGACGAGGTGCGGATCGGCGATCTGGTCTTCGAGTACTCGGAGCCCGACCTTGGATGAGGATGCCGGAAGGCGCCGCGCACCCCCGCCGACGGGGAGTCCGGTAGTCCTGAAGGTCGGTTCGTCGAGCCTCACCCGTGCCGACGGCGCGGTCGACGAGCGGGCCATCGAGCGGGTGATGTGGCAGGTGAGCACCTTCTGGGAAGCCGGCCATCCGGCTGTCCTGGTCTCCTCGGGTGCTGTAGCGGCCGGATCCTCGGCTGTGGGCGGGCGTCCTTCGGACACCACCGGCCTGCAGGTGGCGGCCGCGGTCGGCCAGACGCTGCTGATGTCCCACTACAGCCGGGTGTTCCCCAGCATCGGCCGGACGGTGGGCCAGGTGTTGCTGACCGTGGACGTGCTGGCGATGAGAGCCCAGTATCTCCATGCTCGGCGGACCCTGACCCGCATGCTGGAGCGGGGCATAGTCCCGATCGTCAACGAGAACGATACGGTTGCCATCCACGGCTGGAAGATGGGCGACAACGACCGGCTCGCCGCCATCGTGTCGCACCTGGTGAGCGCCGGGATGCTGGTGCTCCTGACCGACACGGACGGCCTCTACTCGGCCGATCCTCGTACGGGAGAGGGTGAACCGATCCTGACCGTCCGGCACCGGGATCCCATCCTGGACCGGGTGGCCGCGGGAGCGCCCGGACCGGTCGGATCGGGAGGGGTGGGAACCAAGGTGGAGGCGGTGCGGATGGCGGCCTGGTCAGGCATCCCGACCGTCATCGCCAGGTCGGATCGTCCGGGTGTCGTGGACACCATCATCCGGGGCGGGGCGGCGGGTACGTACGTGGTACCCGGTGACACCAAGCTGTCGGCCTGGAAGCTGTGGTTGGCGTTCGGGCAGCAACCGAGCGGCACTCTCCGGATCGATGACGGTGCGGTACGCGCGCTGGCGCGCCGGGGCGGCTCGTTGCTGCCGGTGGGGATCACCGGAATGGAGGGGGAGTTCCCGGCCGGCGCATCCGTGGAGGTTCGGAGCTCCACGGGTGTCCTGGTGGGGAAGGGTCTGGTGACGGCCGACTCGGATCAGATCCGGGATCGGATGGGTAAGCGCACCACGGATACCGGAGTCCCGTCCGAGGTCATCCATCGCGATCGGTTGGTCGTCCTGCTGGACGGCTGACCCCCGGGGCCCGCAGCGGGGCCTTCCTACCGGCGCCAGAGCGACCGGGTGAACAGCAGCAGCACCGGGAAGAGCTCGAGGCGGCCGGCGATCATCAACAGCGAGAGCAACCACTTGCCCGGCCACGTCAGGGCGGAGTAGTTGCCGGTTGGGCCGAACTCACCGAGCGCCGGGCCGAAGTTGCTGAGCGCGCTGGCGGTGGCCGATGCGGCGTCCACGAGGCCGAGTTCGGGCCCGAATATGGCGCCCAGGAAGCCCAGCAGGAAAGTACCTGTCATGAACAGGAACATGAAGAAGAGGAAGAACGACTGGACACTCTGCACGATGGGCTCGTGCACCCGCTTCGAACCGAACCTGATCAAGAAGATCCCGCGAGGGTGGATGAGGCGCCTCAGGTCGGCCGCCGCCGCCCTGACCAGCACACCCATGCGGTAGATCTTGATGCCGCCGGTGGTCGATCCCGCCATACCGCCCAGGAACATCAGGCCGACCACGAACAGTTGGAGAGCCGGTATCCAAGCGCCGAAGTCAGCGGTCGCGTATCCGGTGCCGGTGACCAGGGACATAGATGTGAAGACCGAGTCGCGGATGACGTCGGCTGCAGGCGCCTGCCCCCACAGGCTCAGGATCATGACCAGGCTGGCGACCGCCACGATCCCCGTGAACAACCTGAACTCGGCGTTCTTGAGGTACCGGCCGGGATCCCGCACGGCTCGGAAATGCAGCGCGAATGAGGTTCCGGAGATCAACATGAAGACGATCACCACCCACTGCACGTAGGGGCTGAAACCGTCGATGGAGGTGGCTTCGGTGCTGAACCCGCCGGTGGCCATGTTGGTGAAGGAGTGGTTGATGGCCTGGAAGAGCGTCATGTCCCCCGCCCATAGGAGGAGCATCTCCACCAGCGTCAACAAGGCGTAGATGTACCACAGCCTCTTGGCGGTTTCCCGGAAGCGAGGCGTTAGACGATCGGGTTCGGGCCCGGGCGACTCGGCCCGAGCCAGCTGTACCCCGCCGGTTCCGAGCAGGGGGAGGACGGCCAGCGACAGGACGATCACGCCCATGCCGCCCAGCCACTGGGTGGTGGACCTCCACATGACGATGCCGCGGGGCATTGCGGCCGGATCGGGGATCAAGGTGGCGCCGGTGGTGGTGAAGCCGGACACGGTCTCGAAGAATGCGTCGGTGAGGTTGTCGATGGTTCCGGTCAGCAGGTACGGGAGCATCCCGAAGCATGCCATGGCGAACCAGGCGAGGCCTACCGAGGCGAACCCCTCCTTGGTGGTGAGGCTCCCGGGACGACCCATCACCCGCCAGCCGAACAGTCCGGCCAGGATCGTGAGCACCCCCGACAACGTGATCCAGGCGGCAACTTCCTGTTCCCGGTAGATGAGGGCGGTGACGGCCGCCGGAAGCATGGCGGTCCCGGCCGCTACGACCACGGCCCCGATCACGTAGGACAGGCGACCGAACATAGATCCGGGACGGTTAAGACGGAACGATCGGCCGGGTGAGGTCATGTCCGCCGGTGGTGGTGGCACCGCCGAGGGCCGCCGGGCGGGCTCACGCCGAGAACATCGACTCGACGGCAGCCATGGCGTCGGGTACGGTGAAGATGATCAGGTGATCGTGCTCCTCGATGGTCGTGGCGCCCGAGGGGACGAAGGCGATGTCACCGCGCACCATTCCTCCCACCACCATGCCATAAGGCAGGGTTAGTTCCAGGAGCGAGTGCCCCACCGCCTCGGAGCCCGGAACAGCCTCCAACTCGATCACCTCGGCGTCGGTGTCGGAGAAGGTCACCACCGAATAGACGGTGCCTCGCCGCACGAACCGGAGGATCGACGCGGCGGCGGTCAGGCGGGTGGACACGGTGGTATCCACCCCGATGCCCGCCAGCAGATCCACGTAGCTCATGCGCGTCACCCGGCTGATGGTGGTGGCGGCACCCATCGCCTTGGCGACCAGGCAGGCGATCAGGTTCATGGAATCGACGCCGGTGAGGGCGACCACGGCGTCATGAAGGTTGGTATCAAGCTCTCCGAACACCCTGGGATCGGTGGGATCGGCGGCGATCATGAGCGCGGACGGAACCTCCTCGGCGACGGCGCCGCATCGGGCCTCGTCGGGGTCGATCACCACGACCCCCATGCCCGCCTTGACCAGCAGAGCCGTGGTCAGCCGGGCCACCCGCGTCGTTCCGATTATCAAGACCCGGCGGATGTCGCGGTCGTGGATGCCGATCATCGACCTGGCGCGGTCGACGTTCCTGCTCTTGACCATCAGCAGCAGGTGGTCACCCTCCAGCACGGTCGTGTCTCCCCGCGCCACGATGGTGGAGCCGTTCCGGACCACGGCAATGGCCAGCCAACTGAAGCTCTCGTTGCGAGGAATATCCATCAGCGGTACTCCGACCAGCGGCGAGCTGGCAGTGACGGTGCCGCCGACCAGGGACAGTTGTCCTTCACCGAACTCAATGAGTTCGCTAAGCCCGGACTCCACCACCAGCGCAGCGATTTCCTCGGCTGCCGCCTCGACCGGATCGATGACCACATCTACGTCGATGCCGTCTAGGCCGTCCCTGAGATCCGGGTCCTGCACCCGGGCGACGGTGCGTTGCACGCCCATCTTCCTGGCCGTATGGCAGGCGAGGATGTTGGCGCCGTCGCTGGCGGTTACCGCGAGCAGTAGGCCGGCTTGGCCGATTCCGGCTTGCTCGAGCGTGGCGGCGCTGGCGCCGTTACCCGTGATCACCAGAGCGTCGAGACGGTCCCTGAGTTCGGCGGCCCGGCGAGGATCGATGTCGATCACGACCACGTCCTGACCCTCGAGGGATAGGCGTTCGGCTAGGTATCCCCCTACCGCTCCCGCACCCACCACCACGATGCGCATTTACAGCCGTACTCTTCCCATCGGTCGGCGCCCCATTGTAGGAGGCTCAGGAGAGATTCCACGCAACAAGGCGTTCCAGCAGTAGCCGGCAATTCTCATCCCGGTAGTTTGCCACGGGTGAAGCCCGCCGGATGCGTTTGAAGCGTGCTTCCCCGGAGGTAGCGGGGCTGATGTCTCGAACCGGCCGTGAAGAAGGGACTTGAAGGCGGTCCCGGATCGGGGTACGTTCCGAACCGGTGGGCCGCTCGACCAGGCGGGCTCGGTCAGCCCACCGGGCGCGCCGGCCGGAGCGCGACGGGAGGCAGGGAGTTCTGCTGTGACTGCTGTTCGCCTGTCCTTGGCGTTTATCGCCGCGATGTCTCTTCTTGCTCCGGCCGCGGCGGCGCGGACCGCCTCGGTCGAAGGTAGCTCGTGTGTGGGCCTGAGCCCGCCCGTCGACGGGATGGTCACCGTGCCGTTCGATCCCGGACCGGGCTACGAGGGCCACTGGGGGATAGATTACGAGGGAGACCACGACGGCCTGGTCCAGGCGGCCGCCGGAGGGACCGTCATCTTCTCCGGCCGCGTGGTTGACAACCTGGTGGTCACCATCGACCACGGGGGCGGTTTGTGGACCAGCTACTCCTACCTGGGACACATCACCGTACTGCGGGGCGAGGAGGTGGTGCGTGGAGCGGTGGTCGGTACCGTCGGAGGCGACACCGGCCATGGCGACGTCCATGTGTCGGTCCGGATCGATGGCGAGTACGTCGATCCGCTCCGGGTGATGGGTTGCCTGGCCCGGGCGCCGTCCGCCGGCCTCCGCCTGATCGAGGTCCGGTGACGTGAGCCGGCGCCGCTCGCTACGGACGGTCTCCGGGAATCCGGGAGGTAGCCTCGCGGGATGCGCATCGGCCTCCTAGGCGGTACCTTCGATCCTCCCCACGTCGCCCACCTGGCTGTGGCCGAGGCGGCTTTCCGGCAGTTACGCCTGGACGCGGTCTGGCTGGTGCCGGCGGGGTCGCCCTGGCAGAAGGAGGGGTCGGTGGTCACGAGCGCCGCGGACCGGTGGGGCATGACCGTCGCGGCGGTGGAGGGGATTCCGTACATGAAGGGCGACGACCGCGAGGTGGCCCGGCCCGGCCCTACCTATACCTTCGATACCGTTTCGGGTCTAGCCGATCACGAGGTGACCTTGATCCTGGGGGCCGACGCCGCCTCCCGGATAGCGTCATGGCACCGGAGCGCCGAACTCCAGGAAATGGTGAGCATCGCCGTGGCGCCCCGGCCCGGCGTCGATCCCGACACGGTGGAGGAGGCCGTGATCACCCCTGTGAAGTGGATGGATGTCCCGCAGCTCGACATCTCGGGCACGGACCTGCGCGAGCGCGCCATGGCCGGTCGGAGCCTGCGCTTCCTGGTGCCGGAGGGCGTGTGGCGCTATATCGAAACCCGCGGCCTCTACCGCTGAGACCCCGGAGTGCCCTCCTATAATCCGGGTTGCCCCGAGGAGGTGTCGCCAGTCCGGGATAGCCGGCCATAGAGAACCAGCAGGCAACAGCCATCGAGATCACGTCGGCAGAACTCGCCGCCTTCGCGGCTGATGCCATCGACGCCAAGCAGGGACGCGACATAGTGGTCCTCGACATGGGCGATCTGCTGGGCATCGTGGACATCTTCGTGATCGGCACCGGAACCTCCAAGCGTCAGGTCCGCACCATGCTCGAGGAGGTCGATCTGCGGCTCGGCCGGTGCGGTCGTAAACCACTGCGCACTGAAGGCCTCGACACCGGTGAGTGGGTGTTGGCGGACTACGGAGACGTAGTGGTCCACATCTTCCAGACCGAGGCAAGGGACTTCTACGCCCTGGACCGGCTGTGGGGTGATGCGCCGCGCCTCCTCTGGGAGCCGGACTCACCGGACTGATCCGGCCGCAGGGCCGGCGGTGGAGACTTGGTAAGCTGGTGGGGATCCCCATCCCGGTCGAGAGACCGACCACGGGGCTGTAGCTCAGCTGGCAGAGCGCTTGCATGGCATGCAAGAGGTCACGGGTTCAAATCCCGTCAGCTCCACCTCATCCGCCCTCGGCCAGCCCGCCCGCGATATTCCTTCTCCGGCACCCTCCTAGAATCACCGGCGTGACCAGACGGAGCCAGAGATACGATCACGAGCGGGTTGAGGCACGCTGGCAGGAAGCCTGGGAAAGGGACGGCGTCTACCGCTCGGTGGTCGACTGGGAGCGTCCCAAGCACTACGCGCTGACCATGTTGCCCTACCCGAGCGGCGATCTCCACATCGGGCACTGGTACGCCATGACGCCCTCGGACGCCCGGGCCCGTTACATGCGGATGAAGGGTTACAACGTCCTCTTCCCGATGGGGTTCGACGCGTTCGGGCTACCGGCGGAGAACGCCGCGGTGCAGGCCAACATCCACCCCTGGAGGTGGACCTACGCCAACATCGAGCGGATGCGCCGCCAGCTCCGGTCGATGGGAACCATGATCGATTGGGATCGCGAGGCCGTGTCCTGCACGCCGGAGTACTACCGGTGGACGGAGTGGTTCTTCTCCCGGCTCTATGAAGCCGGGTTGGCGTATCGCGGCGAGGCCCTGGTCAACTGGTCCCCGACCCTCCAGACGGTGCTCGCCAACGAGCAGGTGATCGACGGGAGGGACGAGCGGACCGGCCAGCCGGTGGTCCAGCGGATGATGGAGCAGTGGTTCTTCCGTATCACCCGGTACGCGGAGGAGCTTCTGGACTTCGGTGGTCTCGACTGGCCCGAACCCATCAAGGCAATGCAGACCAACTGGATCGGACGCTCGGTGGGGGCCCGGGTCCGGTTCCCGGTGGAAGGCGCCGATCCGATCGAGGTGTTCACCACGCGCCCCGACACCCTCCACGGCGCCACGTTCATGGTGCTCGCTCCAGAGCATCCCCTGGTGGAGGTGCTGACCACCCCGGACCGGAGCGATGAGGTGGGGGCCTACCGCGACGGCGCCGCCCGCCGTTCGGAGCTCCAGCGGACCGACCTGACCCGCGACAAGCACGGGGTGTTCACCGGCGGCTACGCGACCAATCCCGTCACCGGCGGCGACATCCCGGTCTGGATCGCCGACTACGTGCTGATGAGCTACGGCACTGGGGCGATCATGGCCGTTCCGGGTGAGGACAGCCGGGACTGGGAGTTCGCCGTCAGGTACGGGCTGCCAGTGGTGCGCACCGTCCGGCCGCCCGATCACTTCGAGGGCGACGCCTACGAAGGGGACGGCCCGTCCATCAACTCGGACTTTCTCGATGGGCTCTACATAGCAGAGGCCAAGGTGGCCATGATCGACTGGCTCGAGGCCGCGGGACACGGCGAGGGGGCCATCCAGTACCGGCTGCGGGATTGGCTGATAAGCCGGCAGCGCTACTGGGGCTCGCCGATTCCTGTGGTCTATCGCGAGGACGGAACCGTCGAGCTGGTGCCCGATGACGCCCTTCCGGTGGAGTTGCCCGAGGACGTGGAGTTCATGCCGACAGGCCGGAGCCCGCTCGTCTCCCATGAACCGTTCCTGAAGGCGGTCGACTCGGAGGGGGAACCGGCGACCCGTGAGACCGACACGATGGACACCTTCATGTGCTCGTCCTGGTACCAGCTTCGCTACCTGAGCCCGGGATTCGACCTCGCTCCGTTCGATCCCGAGGAGGCGGCCTACTGGCTTCCGGTCGATACCTACACCGGTGGTTCGGAGCACGCCGTGATGCATCTCATGTACACCCGGTTCTTCACCAAGGCCCTGCGGGACATGGGGTGTTTCGAGGACACGGCCACCGCGATGAAAGCTCACGGTCGTGATCCCGACGGCATGTTCGACGAGCCGATGTTGATGCTCCGCAACCAGGGCCAGGTGCTGGGGGAGGAGCGCAGAGGTGACCGGGTTCTGGTGGCCGGCCGGCCGGAGGGAGACCGGCTGGTGGCCGACTCGGTGGTGGTGACCGACCCGGGCGGAGCGCCGGAGGACGTGGCGCGAGATCATCTGGTGGGCGAGATCGTGAGCCGCACCGAGCGCATGCTCGTGGTCCAACCGCCGGAAGGCGCCGCGCCCGTGACCGTCGAGTTGGCCGAGGGAGCGACGATCGAGATCCCGACCATCCCGGGGGACAACAACGTCAACCAACTCCGCCACCGGCTCGACGTCCAGCGCATGTCGAAGTCCCGCGGCAACGTGGTGAATCCCGACGCCCTGGTGGAGCGGTTCGGCGCCGATACGGTCCGGACCTACCTGATGTTCGCCTTCGAATGGGAAAAGGGCGGCCCGTGGGACAGCCGGGGGATGAAGGGTGCGCAGCGCTTCATCGCCGATGTCTGGCGCCTCGGCAGCACGGAGTACCGGACCGGACAGGCCGACGACTCCGCCACCGCCGCGCTGCGGCGCCGTGCCCACCAGGCGATCATCAAGGTTGGACAGGATCTCGAGTCGTTCTCGTGGAACACCGCCGTGGCCGAGTTGATGAAGCTCCGCAACTCGATGAACGACGCCCTGGTGGCCCGGGACGTGACCGCGGAGGTCTGGCGGGAGACCCTCACCATCCTGGCCTTGTTGCTGGCGCCGATCGCTCCCCACGTGACTGAGGAGGTCTGGAGTGGTCTCGGCAACGAGACCAGCATCCACCTCCAACCCTGGCCCGAGGCCGACACGGGAGCCGCCACAGATGAGTCGGTGACGATGGTGGTCCAGGTGAACGGCAGGGTCAGAGCCCGGATCGAGGTGCCGGTGGGCATCTCGGAGAGCGCGGCGCTGGACCTGGCACTGGGTCATCACAACGTGGCTCGCCATGTGGGCGAGAGCGAGGTGAGGAGGGTGATCGACCGAAGGCCGAGGCTGCTCAACATCGTCGTGTAGGCCGCTGTACGGCCACCGCTGGGTGCGCCGGCCTCAGAACTCGGCGGAGCGGTAGGCCTGCCGGACCTTGATCCGGGTCCGGTAGTTGAACACCCCGCCCGTGTATACCCGCCCGGCCACCCTGATCAGCAGGATGATGAAGCCGATCATTAACAGGAACGCGGCCGCCTGTTCCCATAGGGCCACCGAGTCGGACACGGCCCGGACGGGGAGTACGAAGGGCGCGGTCAGCGGAACCAGCGTGAGGACGGTCGACCACACCGTGTCCGGGTTGCCGGAAACGTAGACGATGCCGACCACGTAGCCGGCAACGGTGACCAACGTCAAGGGGAAGGCGGCGTTCTGGGCATCCTCAGGACGGTGGGCTATGGCCCCCACCGCCGCGTAACCGGCGGCGTAGACAAGGTAGCCGAGCACGAACCAGATCAACGAGATGACCAGGAATCCGGCATCCACCTCGGCAGCGTGACATCGAGGACCAGGCGGACGGCCACGATCAGGCTCGCCGCGATCGATCCGAACTGGAGCAGTCCGAGCAATCCCACCCCGATGATCTTGCCCGCCAGCAGCTGCCACGGACGTAGCGAGGAGAGCAACACCTCGGACACGCGGTTGGTCTTCTCCTCGGTGACGCCCAGCAGCACCCATGACCCGGTGGTCATGACGGCCATGAACAGGAGCACCAGCGCCACCTGGGAGATTACGAACTGCCGGGCCTCGGCTGCGGCATCGGCATCGGCTCCGGGTTCGGCGGTCACCACGGTCACTCCCTCGCCGGCCATGATCGCCACTGCCCGCTCGGACACCTCGCCGGTAGCCACCATGCCCTGCACCTGGTAGGAGAGAACGGCCTGTCGCAGCGCGGACTCGAGCTCCCTGGGCGTGTCCTTGCCCACCAACACCTTGTCGCCCTCGACCAGGGCCGCGTCCACCGATCCATCCGCCACTGCCGCTCCGGCTGCTTCGCTGTCCGGAGATGCGGTAAGGTCGATCCGGTAGGAACCCGGATCTGCAGGCGCGGTCGACCTCGCCAGCTCTCCCGGACCCACGCTCGCGGCCCCGACGGTGGCGACCCGGTACGTGCGGACGGATTCGTCATCCCCGAAGAACCCCGGGATGGCTACGCCCGCACCCACGAGGAGGGCTAGAAAGAGCCAACTCAGCGCATAGGACTTGCTCAGGCCGCGCTCCAGGAGTTCGCGCCACATCACGAGGCCGATCGCCCGGTAGGTGGTCACGATGCGACCGCTTCCCTGAAGAGGTCCGACAGGGTGGGCGGACCGTAGGAGAACTCCCTGATCGTCCGGCCGTCCGAAAGCGCAGTCATTATCTCGTCCATGCCGATCTTCGCAGGCACCCTGAGGACGTGACGATTGCCTCTCGATTCCATCAGCCGGACACCGGGAATGGCGGGGGTGAGGGCCGTCCACGAGTCCAGATCCACCTCGACTCGCCGGTGAGTCGCTCGGTCCTTCAGCGTCCTGACCGGGCCGGACAGGGCCACGCGGCCCTGGTTGATGATGGCGACGTCATCGCACAGGTGCTCCACAAGATCAAGCTGATGGCTCGAGAAGAGCACCGCCGATCCTTGTTCCGCCCTCTCCTGCAGTATCCGGGACATCTCCTCCACGCCCAGCGGATCGAGACCGCTGAAGGGTTCATCCAGGACCAGGAGTTCGGGACCGTGTACCAGCGCGGTCACGAGCTGCACCCGTTGCTGGTTTCCGTGCGAGAGGTCGTCTACCCGGGAGTCTGCGCGTTCTTCTAGCCCGATCCGGGCGATCCACCGGTCGGCGGCGCGCGCGGCGGTTGTCTTGTCGAGCCCGTGGAGCCGGGCGAAGTAGATCACTTGGCGGCGCACCGGCATGCGGGGGTAGAGGCCGCGCATCTCCGGCATGTATCCGAACCGGCGGCGAGCGTCGTGGGTGACGGACCGACCCATCCAGGTCACGGTGCCGCCATCGAGGCGGAGCAGGCCGAAGACGGCGCGCATGGCGCTGGTCTTTCCGGCGCCGTTGGGACCCAGGAAGCCGACTATCCGCCCCGGCCTCACCGAGAAGCCGCAGTCGTCCAACGCAACCACGTCGCCGTAGCGCTTGGTCAAGCCGTCAAGTTCGAGCACAGGGCACCCTGATAGGGGACCGTAGGGAGGGTAATCAACGCCGGGTCCTACACCACCGCGCTCCGCGGCGCATCCGGCGGACAGAGGGCTTCCCAACCGCCCAGCCCGCCGGTACAAGTACAGCGGCGCGGGTGAAGGAGGCTGCCATATCCGAGACGCCGTCCGGTCACGGGATGCCGGCAAGGGCGCCGGGCATGCCGGTGTCGCGCCGGGGCGCCCTCCTGGTCCTGGGCGGCGCGCTGGCGGTCGTCACCGGGTTCGCCCTCTGGAACCGTCCCGAGGTACCCCCGCCCGAGTTCCGGCCGTCCCCCGAGGTGGTGGTCGCTCCCGTGTCCGCGGTCGGGACCGCCCCGGCTACGGCGACCGTCCATGTCTCGGGTGCGGTGGCTGCGCCGGGCTTGGTGGTGTTGCCGGAGGGAAGCCGGGTGGCCGATGCGATTGCCGGGGCGGGTGGCGCCCTGCCCGGATCGGAGCTGCGCCTCGTCAACCTGGCTGCGCCGGTCGCCGACGGCATGCACCTCGACATCCCATGGGCCGGCGACCGGTCGGGCGCGGGTGTTCCACCGTCGGGCGGCGCGGGATCGGGCTATCCGGTCGATCTCAACCGGGCGGATCACGAGGCCCTTACGAGCATTCCCGGGGTGGGAGAGGTGCTGGCGCTGCGCATCGTCGCCCACCGGGAGGCCCACGGCCCCTTCTTGACGATGGAGGACCTGCTGGATGTTCCGGGCATCGGCGAGGGCAGGTTGGCAGGGATGCGTGACTACGTAGAGGTGGGTCGATAGGCCGCCTGCCCGACCCGCGAGCCCGGTGGTACCTGGCCGGCGCCGGCGCGGTATGGGTCGGAGTCTTGGCCGGGACCCGGGTCCCGTGGCTCGCGGTCCTGGCACTGGCCGCCGCCGGAGTAGCCGCTCTCCTGCAGAGATGGGGCGCCGCCCTGGTGGCGAGCCTGGTGGCTCTGGGGGTTGTCGGCGCTCTGTTCCTGGACGCTCGCCACCAGGCGACCGCGGGCGCCGTGCTCCCCGCCGGCCAGGTAGCGCTGCTGGTCGAGGCCCTGGCGGACGCGTCGGGTGGCCCGGGCCAGGATCGGGCTCTCGTGCGGGTCCTGGCCATCGACGGGCCGGCAGGACCGGTCTCATGGAATGGTCCAGCCGGCCGGCTCCGGGGTGGCGTGGCCGGCTGGACGCGGGACAGCCGGTGGTGGATCGAGACGACCATGCATAGCGTGGCCGATCCGGTTACGGGGCATCCCGCCAGGGACCCCTTGGTCTGGGAGGGCCGGGTGGCCCGCGCCCGCCCCGCCCCTGAAGGGGTCGGATGGATGGCCGGACAGGCCGCTCGGGTTCGCTCCATCATCATCGATCGTCTCCGACCGGGTACCGACCGGGGGAGGGCGCTCCTGGCCGGCTTCCTGCTCGGGGATGTCTCGCATCTGCGACCGTGGGAGGAGGAGGCCATGCGCCGCGCCGGGCTGTCGCACTTCGTGGCCGTATCCGGAAGCAACGTGGCGCTGTTCCTGGGCGCCCTGTTCCTGGTGGCCGGCCCCCTGGGGTGGAGTTCCATCCGCCGAGCCATCCTGGGCCTCGCCGGCCTGGCCTTCTTCGTCCTCCTCATCGGGCCCGACCCGTCGGTGGTGCGGGCCGCCACCATGGCGGGGCTGGTCCTGCTGGCGAGACCCTTCGGCCTGCGCCCGGACATCTGGCGGGTGATAGGGGTCGGCGTGGGCCTGCTCCTCCTGGTCTCCCCGGAACTGGCCCACAGCCTCGGGTTCCAGCTCTCGGTAGCGGCCACAGCGGGGGTGGTGATCGGAACCGGGTGGTTCCCCAACCTTCGGCCGCGGTGGCTCGCCACGTCGCTGGGAGCCGCCTGCGGCGCTCAGCTCGCGGTGGCCCCGATCCTCCTGCTCGCGATCGGGCAGCTGCCACTGTGGTCTCCGGTCGCCAACGTGGTGGCCGCTCCTCTCGTGGTGGCGGCAACCGGCCTGGGAGGGGCCGGGGCCGTCACGGGTCTGGATGTGCTGGTGGAGGCCGGAGCCCTGCCGGCTCGGGCGGTCCTCGGAATAGCCGATCTCTCGTCAACCCTTCCGCAGATCGGATGGACGGCCGCCGTGCTGTTCGCCGGGTGCGGGCTGGTGGCCCTGGCCCGGCGGTTCCGCCCGGTGGCGGTGCTGGCCGCATCCCTGCTGGCATGCTCGTTGACGATCTTCGCTGCTCCGCACGTAGTGGCGGGCGCTCCGGTCGGGCCGGCCTTCGTGGCTCTCGACGTGGGTCAGGGCGATGCGCTGTTGCTGCTGGGCGAGGCCGGGGAGACGGTGCTGGTGGACGGGGGGAGTGACGGCGCCAAGGTCAGGGCCGGGCTGGCCCGGTTCGGTGTGAGAGCGGTTGACCTGCTGGTCGTGTCTCACGCCCATCATGATCACTACGGTGGCCTGGCGGACGTCATCGGAGCTCTTCCTGTCGGGCAGGTGTGGTACGCGCCCTTCCCCGGCCAGCCGGATGAGTTCACGAGGCTGGTCAGGGCCGCCGAGCAGGTGACCTGGGTCACCATCCCGAGTCTCGGTGTGCACCGGATCGGCTCCATCTGGCTCGAAGTGCTGGGTCCGGCCCGCAGGTATGCCTCGCCCAACGACCAGTCGATCGCCATCCGGGCCACGGTCGGTGGCGGGACCGTGCTGCTGTCGGGGGACATGGAACGTGTTTCCCAGGCTGATCTGGACCCTCCCCGAGTGGACGTGCTGAAGGTCCCCCACCAGGGCGCCGCAACCTCCGACCCGGAGTGGCTGGTGGGGACGGGCGCGTCCGTGGCGGTGGTCAGCGTCGGACCCAACCGGTTCGGACATCCCTCCGAGAAGCTGCTGGCGACACTCCGGCGAGCCGGGATGGAGGTGCGCCGCACCGACCGGGAGGGTGACGTGGTGATCGGCCTCGGGCTCTGAGCTTCCGGCTCGGTTCCAACTGACCCATCGCTACGATCCGGACCGATGGCGATGACGAGTCAGTCCAAGCGGATCCTGATCACCGGGGCCGGCCGATGGTCCGGAGGGGACGAGGGGGGTCTGGGAGCGGCGCTGGCGATCCGGCTCGCCGGCCGCGGGCACACTGTGGTGATAAACCATCGCTCCAACGATGCAGGAGCCGAGCGGCTGGTCGAGGCGATCCGGGACGGGCCGGGCGCGGCACTGTCCGTCCGGGCGGACGTCACCGACCCGGACGAGGTCGGAAGGATGGCGAGGACCGTCGGCCGGAAGCTGGGGGGACTCGACGTGCTGATCAACAATGCCGGCCTCTTCCTGCTCAAGGAGTACGAGGAGCTGACCGCGGATGAGTGGGAGTCCCAGATCGCGTCCACGGCCACGGCCACCTACTACGTGTCCAAGGCCCTGCTACCCCTCCTGCGCGAGATGGGGGGCCGGATCATCAACATTTCCGACGCGGGCGCCGACCGGATCACGGCCCGGCCCCGGACCCTTCCGTACCACATCGGCAAGATGGGAGTGCTGATGATCACCCGGACCATGGCCCGGGCGGAAGCCGGTCACGGCGTTACGGTCAACGCCATCCTGCCGGGCGTGCTGGAGAACTCCCGGCCGTTACCGGACCGGAGCCGCATACCGGCACGCCGCCACGGCACCGCGGACGACGTCCTGGAGGCGGTGAGCTTCCTCATGAGCGAGAAGGCCGGCTACGTGACCGGCGCCTTCATCCAGGTCGGCGGGGGGTGGAACCTCTAGTGGCCGTTCCGCAGGCGGACCACTGTGGTGTGTCTGTGGAACGGCGGTGTGGTGTGGCGTCCGCAGCGGTGTTCCTCGCAAGGCCCGCTGACGAAGGCGTACCCGTAGCGGTACGTCTAGGAAGCGGAACGCAGCGAGGGACGCTGATGACCGCCATAGCACGCCTGGCTGTTTCGCAGGCACACCACTAGTCCGGATCCTCCAGTGAAGGCTCTCACCCATCTGAGGGGTCCACCGAGTCCCGGTCCCGGTGACCGGCGGGGTTTGCTCGATCGCGCAGGCGATTTGTTCGCCGGCGCCGGGTTCGAACCCTCCGAGGTCATCCGGATCGATGTTCCGGGCAGGGGCCAGTCGGTAGGGGGTGAGGGCATGCTGCGTCCCGAGGTCGAACCGGTCGTGCCCGCCCTGCAGTCCGGATCCCTGTTCGGCGGGCGCACCGGCCTCATGCTCATGGATGCTCACCTGCTCCAGGCCGATGAGGCCACCGTCCTGGCCGATCTCCTCGCCCACCATGCCGACGGGAGCCGGCCGGTGGTGCTGGTCACGAGCGGGAAGCTCCCGGCGCCGCTCGCCGCGTACGTGAAGAGGAACGCGGAGGTGATACCCGTTCGCAAGCTGGCCGACCGGGATGTGGCAGGGTGGGTCCGCACCGCCGCCCGCCGGCGCGGGCTCCGCCTCCGTTCGGACGCCGCTCAAGCCCTCATCCAACGCTTCGGTTCCGACCTGGGCGCCATCGATCAGGCCCTCGAGCAGTTGGGCACCGTAGAGGGTCCGGTGACCGACCAGCTCATCCTGGACCGGTTCCGTAACCGGCCGGATCAGCCCCTCTGGAAGCTGACAGACGCCCTGGCCAGGGGAGTGGTTGACGAGGCTATCCGGCGGCTGCATGACTTCCTCACCCACGGGCACCCGCTTGTCCTCGTGGCGACCATAGAGAACGATCTCCGGAGGAGGGCACTGGCGGCTGCTGCTCCGGACATCACCACCTTCGCGGAGTGGACCGGCGCCAAACCCGACGCCTACCCGACCCGGAAGGCCTGGCAGGCGAGGCAGGCCATGTCGAGGGAGGATCTGAACAGAGCCGTGGACGCGGTTCGCAGGGCCGACGCCACGCTGAAGGGCATGCCGGAGGAGACCCACCTACCGACCCTGGAGCGCCTGGTGACCGCCCTCTGCTACTGGTATCGCGGTTAGTCACTAGTTGCTAGTCGAACTAGTGACTAAAGACTACAAACTAGCGACTAGCGCCTGCAGTCTGGCCTTGCGGCGGTTGGCGGTGTTCTTCTTCAGAACCCCCTTCGCCACCGCTTGATCGATCCGCTTCTGGGCGATCCGCAGAGCCTGTTCGGCTGCCTCGCGGTCGCCGCTCTCTACAGCCTCGTCCACGTGACGTGCCCGCGTCTTCAACTCCGAACGGATGGCCCGGTTACGGGCTCTGCTGGCAATGGCCTGCCGGTCGCGCTTTTCCTGTGACTTGGTGTGTGGCATCTCTTCAAAGGGGTGGGTTATGCGAGAGCCGCGAGGCTAGCAGGCTCGTCCGACCGTTCCAACGGAACCGCCTGCCGGCATCGTCCCCTGGCAGGGCCCCTAGGCGCGGGTATCATATCCGGCCATGTTGGACGGTCGGCGGGCCCGTATCCTGCGCATCATGATCGAGGAGCACATCCGGACGGGTGGCCCGGTCAGCTCCCGCGCCATACTCGAGGCGGGCAACCTGGGCGTCTCCAGCGCCACGATCCGTACCGAAATGGTGGCCCTCCAGGCTGCCGGGTACGCCTTCCAGCCTCACACCTCCGCCGGGCGGGTCCCCACGCCGCACGCCTATCGCTACTACGTGGACAGCCTGATGCGTCCACGAGAGACACCGGTTGCCTCGGCCAGAGTGGCCGAGTTCTTCGCATCGGTCCAGACGGAGCTGGGTCGCCTGCTCAAGGCAACGTCTGCCCTGCTCAGCGAGATCACCCACTTCCCGTCTGTCGTGACCGGCCCCAGCATCGCCAACGAGGTGGTCCGGGCGGTACACCTGGTCCGTACCACCGCCGATACGGTCCTCATCGTGGTGGTGACGATGGCCGGACGGGTTTCCCAGACGCTCCTGCAGCTGCCCGAGCCGGTGAGCGGGTCCGACGTACGGGAGGCCGAAGGGCTGATCCGCAGCCTTCAGGTGGGTGCCTCGATGTCCGAGAGCCTTGATCCGGAAGCGATATCCCTTGCCAACCCCACCGAGGGGGCGGCCTCCATCCTCCGGCACGCGGCGGCCGCATTCGAGAACACCGGCGCACCGGATCACGAGCTGTACATGGGTTCGGCATCCCACCTGACGGCTGCCTGGGGAGAACTCTCCAAGGTCCAAGGCGTCCTCGATGTCCTGGAGCGGGAAGCGTCCCTGCTCGAGGTACTGGGTCACCTCCCGGCGGGTACCGAGGTGCGGATCGGCTCAGAGCTGGGCATCGACTCCGCCACGGATATCTCCCTCGTGACCACCACCTACGGCGAGGAGTCGTCCGGTCCCGGCGGCCGGCTCGGAGTGCTGGGACCGATGAGGATGGATTACGGCCGGACCATCCGGGTGCTGGAGGAGATCGGTGTCGGCCTCGACGAGAGCCTCGGCGAGAGCTGAGCCGTACCCGACGGCAGAAAGACCGCGATGGCCGACTATTACCGCATTCTGGATGTCGAGCGCGACGCGTCCCGCGACGAGATCAAGCGGGCCTTCCGGCGGCTGGCCAGGGAGTCCCACCCCGACGCCAATCCCGATGACCCCACGGCCGAGGCTCGTTTCCGCCAGGTGGCGGAGGCATACGAAGTCCTGTCGGATCCCGAGCGGCGAGCCCGGTACGACCGCGGGGAGACCCTCGATCCGGGTGCTTTCTTCCAGGGTGCGGGCTCGCTTGACGACCTGCTGCGCTCGGTCTTCGGTGACGGCAGTATCTTCGGATCATCCGCCCGGGACCCACGGGTCAACCGAGGGCGGGACGTGCGGGTCAACCTGGTGCTGACTCTGGAGGAGGCTGCCTTCGGGGTCGAGAGATCAGTCGTCTTCCGGACCGCCCTGACCTGCGAACCGTGTGGAGGCTCGGGTTCCGGAGACGGCGCCGGTCTCCAGGCTTGTCGGGTCTGCGGAGGGAGCGGCCAGGTGAGGATGGCCCGGCGGAGCGTGTTCGGCTCGTTGATGACCCTGACCACCTGCCGGTCCTGCCGGGGCGACGGGTCGGTGCTGGCCAATCCGTGCCGGTCCTGCCGCGGAGAGGGAATCCGGGAGGGTGAGAAGACCGTGCAGGTCGACATTCCTGCCGGCGTGGAGGCGGGTAACCGCCTCCGCCTCCCGACCCGGGGGGAAGCCGGCCGCCGCGGGGCCGTCGCGGGCGACCTCTACGTCGATCTGGTCATCGAGCCCCATCCCGTCTTCGAGCGCGATGGGGACGACCTGATCAGCGAGGTCTCGGTGGGCGTCGCCGCCGCGGCGCTGGGAACCCATGTGGACGTGCCTCTCCTCGATGGAGGGTCCCATCGGATCAGGATTCCGGCCGGATCCCAGCACGGGGAAGTCATCCGGGTGGCCGGAAAGGGGATCACCCGCCTGCGCACATCTCGTCGAGGTGATCTCTACCTGCGCGTCAAGGTGGTGGTGCCCACCAGGCTCAGCCGGACCCAGCGCAAGCTAATGCGCCAGTTCGCCGATGCCGGTGGTGAAGAGCTCCTCTGAGGCGCCGATGCGCGGGCCCGGCCTGCCATCCGCGGCAAGAAACACAGACAGACCACTAGTGGTGGTCATCGATAGTCCAGGCTCTCGTGGTATCCTGAACGGGCCTTTGGAGCTCCGCACCATCGCCCTGCCTCGTTAATGCTTCCCTCCGCGCCGCCTGCCCTCACTCTGCATGTCCCCGGCATCAGCCTGATGCTGGACCTGCTCGGCGAACGGGATTCCCACCTCCGGATGGTGGAAACGGCATATCCCGAAGCCGTGATCGTGGCGCGTGGTGACGAGATCGTGTTCCAGGGCGACGGACGGGCGGCCCGCCGTGCCCACAAAGTGGTGGAGGAGTTGCTGATGCTCGTGCAGCAGGGCATGAGTCTGGAGCCGGAAGGTGTGAATCGGGTGATACAGATGGTCAATGACTCGGTGCCCTCTCCCAGTGGTGTCCTGGGGGAGACCATCGAAGTGGCCCGCGGCAAGATCATCCGGCCCAAGACGGTGGGCCAGCTCCGCTATGTCGAGGCGATCCGTCGGTCGACTCTCGTGTTCGGGATCGGTCCGGCCGGGACCGGCAAGACCTATCTGGCCATGGCGGCCGCCACGGAGTCCTTGATCACGGGGAAGGTCAAGCGGATAGTCCTCACCAGGCCGGCGGTCGAGGCAGGGGAGAGGCTCGGCTTCCTGCCCGGCGATCTGGAGGCCAAGTTCAACCCCTATCTCCGACCACTGTACGACGCCTTGTACGAGATGCTCGGGCCCGACGACGTCATGGGCTACATAGAGAGGGGAACGATCGAGATCGCCCCCCTTGCCTACATGCGGGGCCGCACGCTCAACGATTCGATCGTGGTGCTGGACGAGGCGCAGAACACGTCCCGGGCGCAGATGAAGATGTTCTTGACCAGGCTGGGGTTCAACTCGAAGATGATCATCACCGGCGACGCCACCCAGGTCGATCTGCCACGGGATCGTCTGTCGGGGCTGGTCCACGCCCGGGCAATCCTCGGGGAGGTGCGGGACGTGGCGGTGGTCCACCTGGGCGCCGCCGATGTCGTTCGCCACCGCCTGGTGGCAGAGATAGTGGAAGCCTACGAGGCAGCCGACAGCCGGGCGCCCGACCGATGAGCAGTCGCGTCAAGGCCGCCATCACCGGGCTGATCCTGGTGTTGACCGCCGCCCTCTCCTGGGCCGGGATGCTGATCAACCAGGAGTTCACCACCGTCCAGGTGGTGGTGGGGGAGCCGGCGCCCCAGGCCTTCGTGGCCGAGTCCCCGATCGAGATCCAGGACACGGCTGCCACCGAGCTCGCCCGCCAGGCGGCCCGGGATGCCGTGGACCCCGTGTACGGGAGGCACGAGGAGATCGACGCCATCGTGATCAACGACATCCGGGCCTTCTTCCAGTCGCTACGGGCCGCGACCTTTGACCAGGGCGCCCGCCCGCTTCCGGTGGTCACCACCACCAGCACCGTGGTCCGCCCGACGGCCGCTACCACGACGACCGTTGCGACGACCGTCGCGACCACCGTTGCCACGACCGTCGATCCGGGCGCGGAGGCGGAGCAGGAGTCGACCACGGTCACCCAGGAGGCGCCCACGCCCACCACCCTGCCCGCCGCTGTGGCAGCGACCGCCGGCGTCAACGGACGGGTGTTCATCGATACCGACGCCAACGGCTTCTTCAACCTGGCGGTGGATTACGGCTTGGGCGACGTGAGGGTGGTGGCCTACGACGCTACCGGCACCCGCTTCGAGACGGTCACGTTTTCGGACGGCCGTTACACGCTCGGACGGATGGCGCCTGGACCGGCGGCCGTTCTCATCGATACCGACTCCGTTCCCGACCGGCTGACCGGACCGGAGCAGCTCCTTTACCAGGACGCGGAGCTCGTGGATGGCCAGGAGACGCAGACAATCCATATTCCCCTGCGCCCCGCCGTGGCTTCCAGGGACATCCAGCTGGCCAGCCTCCGGGCGAGCGGCCTGCTGCTTTCCGACAGTGCGGTCTCTCTCCTAGTGGACATCGCCACCGGCGACGTCCTGCGCGAGATCCGGGGGGAGGAGCCGTGGCTGCTCTCGATAGAGCGCGAGACGCTCCTGCTGGCGACCGAGGCCCTCAATACCGATGGCGGGATCCTCAGCGAGAACCTGCGCGAGGTCCAGATACAACTCCGCTCCACGCCGAGGTTCGTGCAGCTTCCGGCGGCCGATTCGGCTGTCTGGCAGCAGGTCTCCCAGCTGGTGCCGGAAGTGGCCACCGTGTTCCTGGCGGCGAACAAGACGGTCGATGCCGTGGCTACCGAGGGTCTCCGGGAGGAGAAGGCGGGCGAGGTCGTGCCTCTGACCACCCAGTATGAAGCCGGTGACGTGATCGTGGAGGAGGGCCAGGAGGTAACGGAGGAGATCGAGGCGACGCTGTCCGATGCGGGGTTGCTCGGGCGGGCGGCACCCCGCTACGTGGCGCTGGCCGCAGCCGTGGCCATCGTGGTGGGGTTGCCGGCGCTCTACCTGCACAGGTTCCAACCGAGCGTCTGGAACTCGATGCGGCGCATGTCGCTGTTCGGCCTGCTGGTAGTGCTCGCGGCGGTGTCCGCCCGTGGGGCGGCCGTGTTCGCGGCCGGGGGAGACGGAGCGATCGGCTTCCTGATGCCGGCGGCTGCCTTCGGCCTGATGACCGCCATCCTGTTCGACGCCCGGACCGCGGTCCTGATGGCCGTGGTGGTGGGGTCGATGACGTCCATTGCCACTACCGATCCGGGCTACACGCTGTACGCTGGCCTGTCGGTGCTGGTCCCGATCCCGTTCGTCTCGTCCATCTCGGCCCGGCGCGACCTGCGACGGGCGGGCTTGTACATCATGGCGATGTGCGGGGGTTTCGCGGCTCTGATCGCCTGGTTCTTCCCGCAGGACATCAGCATTCTCCGGTCGGCGGCGTTCGCGGTCGGCGGCGGCGCCATCTCGTGGCTGGTGGGAAGCTCGCTGCTCTCCGTCCTGGAGATCGTGTTCGACATCACCACCTCGCTACGACTCCTGGATCTGACCGACCGCAACCATCCCGCGCTCCGCCTCCTCGAGGAGAAGGCCATCGGCTCCTTCAACCACTCCCTGATGGTGGGGACGCTGGCCGATCGAGCGGCCCGAGCAGTGGGCGCCAACCCCTTGCTGGCCCGGGCGGGCGCCTACTACCACGATCTCGGCAAGACCGAGCACCCACAGTTCTTCATCGAGAACCAGTTCGGCATCCAGAACCCCCATGACGAGATGCCCCCCCTGCGGTCCGCCGAGGTGCTGCGCCGCCACGTGCTGGACGGGCTGACGCTGGCGCGGAAGTTCCGGATCCCCGGGGACGTGGCCGAAGCCGTCATCACCCACCATGGCGACGGCATCATGCACTTCTTCTACAACAAGGCCAGGAAGCAGTACGGCGACGATGCGGTGGACCGGGAGGACTACCGCCACGCCGGGCGCAAACCGGTCAAGAAGGAGATGGCCATCGTAATGCTGGCCGACTCCGTAGAGGGCGCCTGCCGGGCCGTCTTCCAGGTGGAGGAACCCACGCCCGAACGCATCGAGCACCTGGTCGAGAAAGTGGTCGGGGAGAAGGTGGCCGACGGCCAGCTCTCGGCCTCGGACGTGACGCTGGGGGATCTCAGCAGGGTGAAGGAGGCGATGGTCAAGGCTCTGGTGGGGCATTACCACCAGCGCATCCCCTACCCGGACTTCCCCGAAGGAGACCCGGCGTGACCGGCCACCGATCGACGCGGACACCGGCAGCCGCCGGCGTCCGCTTTGTTACGCAGCGAAGGGCGCCGGTGGCCGGCAGAGCACGCCTGGTTCGTTCGCAGGGAGACCACTAACCGTGGAGATTCACCTATCGAACCACCAGGACCTGCCCGTGGACGCGGATGCCCTCCGCGCCTTGGCCGAGGTCGTGCTCGAGAACGAGGACATGCCCCCGTCCACCGAGGTGGGGATCATGCTGGTTACCGATGATGACATGGCGGTGCACAATCAGCGGTTCCTCGGCAGGCACGGGCCCACCGATGTGCTGGCGCTACCTCTCGCGCCGCCCGGGGTGGAGCATCGGGAGAGCGCCGCCCGGACCGGTGCGGGCGTTCCGTACGCGCTGGGCGATGTGATCATCGCGCCCGGTTACGTCCGCGGCCAGGCGCGGCGCCTCGGCATCGCGTACGAGGATGAGATCGCGCTCATGGTCACCCACGGGTTGCTCCATCTGATCGGTTACGAACATGAGTCGGACTCGGAGGCGGAACACATGGAATCGAGGGAGCGCCACCTCCTGGCGACGATCGGAATGGAGCGGCGATGAACTGGCTGGCCTGGGCGGCGGCGGTGGCGGTCCTCTCGCTGGCGGCGGCACTCCGGGCGGCCGGCGAGTCGCTGGTCCGTACGCCTCGGGCGGATGCCCTGCACGACGCCGCGGACGGCCGGGAGGGGGCCGGGATCGTGGCGGGCCTGCTGGAAGACCGCGCCCGCATACGGCCGGCGGTCTCTCTGATACATACCACCCTCCTGGTGACCGCCGCCCTATCGGCGGCCTGGGCCACGGGCACCACGCTGAGCGGGTCTCGGCTGGTGATGGCGCTGGTCCTGGCGGCCGCGATGATCGTGTTGCTCGGAGATCTGTGGCCCCGCTCCGTCGGCCGGAAGCGACCCCACCGGGTCGCGTACCGGCTGGCCAGGCTGTTGCGACTGGCGATCTCGGTCGGGGGCAGGGCGGGAGACCTGATCGAGGACGAGGAGGACGTCGCCCCGGCCCCGGCCGAGGCCAACGGCGACCACGACCCATCCGACCGAGAGGAGATCCGCATGATCTCCTCGGTTCTGGAGTTCTCCGATGCGATTGTGCGCGAGGTGATGGTGCCGCGGACGGACATGGTGACGCTCGGCGCCGCCAGCACCACCACCGAGGCCCTGGATCTCATCCTGGACTGCGGCTATTCGCGGGTGCCGGTCACCGGCAAGGGGACCGACGACATCGTGGGGATGGTCTATGCCAAGGACTTGTTGGGCCGGGTGGCGGCATCACGGGATCCGCAGCCCGTTACCGAAATCTCCCGCGATCCCTACTTCGTACCCGAGTCCAAGCCGGTACGGGACCTGCTGCGGGAGATGCAGTCGCGCCAGATCCACATCGCTATAGCCGTCGACGAGTTCGGCGGGACCGCCGGGCTGGTCACCATCGAGGACCTGATCGAGGAGCTGGTGGGCGAGATCGTTGACGAGTACGACACCGAGGCCCCCATGGTGCAGCCTCTGGATGACGGAGGGTTCCTGGTGGCCGCTCGACTGTCGGTGGACGACCTCAACCGGGTCTTGGGCGCCGATCTGCCTGACGACGAATGGGACACGGTGGGCGGCCTGGTGCTGGGGCTGGCCGGCCGGGTTCCCATGGTGGGGGAACGCTTCGAGATGGGAGAGGCCGTGCTCGTCGCCGACCGGGTACAGGGTCGGCGGGTGGAGCGCGTGCTGGTCCACCGGGTGGGTAACACCGGTCGCTGAGGTCGGCGTGCGTTCCGGATTCGTGGCGGTTGTCGGGCGGCCCAACGTAGGCAAGTCGACCTTGATCAACGGCCTGGTCGGGCAAAAAGTGACCATCACGTCTCAGCGGCCGCAGACCACCCGATTGAGCATGCGGGGTGTCCTGACAGTGGACGATCCCGCCGCCCAGATCGTGTTCGTGGACACGCCCGGACTCCATCGCCCCCGGACGGCCCTGGGCGAGCGCCTCAACTCGACTGCATACCGGACCCTGACCGACGCCGACTGCACGCTGTTCGTCATCGACGCCACCGCCCGGGTGGGGCCCGGAGACCGCCGGATCGCGGAACACCTCCTCGAGACGGTGGATCCCGAGCGGGTGATCCTGATCGTCAACAAGGTGGACGCGGCTCGCAAGAGCCGCGTGGCGGAACGCCTTGGTGAGGCGGCCCTTTGGGACTTCGGCGCCTACATCCCGGTCTCGGCTCTCGAGGGCGACGGTCTCGAGAGGGTGGTGGCCGAGCTGATCCCCCGATTGCCCGAGGGCCCGGCCCTGTATCCACCCGATGTGGTGAGCGACCGGCCCGAGGAGGTATTGATCGCCGAGACGGTGCGTGAGAAGCTCCTACCAGGGCTCCGGCAGGAGCTGCCCCACTCGGTGGCCGTCAAGACCGAGGGGATCGAGGTCCGGGATGACGGCCTGACGCGCATCGAGGCGGTCATCTACGTGGAGCGGGAGTCCCAGAAGGGGATCGTGGTGGGGGCGGGGGGGACCAACCTGCGCGATGCCGGCACCATGGCGCGGCGTGAGCTGGAGGAGGTGCTGGGGCGGCGGGTGTTTCTCGACCTCCGCGTGAAGGTCGAGAAGGACTGGCAGCGCTATCCCGACCGGATGGAGCGCCTCGGCCTGTAGGCGTGGTGGTTCGGGGTACGGGGTTTCGTCCGGCCGTCCTGCCTGGAATCCCGAGCGCGGTACACTCGCCATGCCCGTCCGTAAGGGCGCGGGTCGAGGTCACGAAGGTGAGGGGTCGGTGCGGTTCCGGATCGAGAAGGACTCCATGGGGGAGGTGGAGATCCCCTCGGATGCTCTCTACGGCGCCTCGACCCGGCGAGCAGTCGAGAATTTCCCCATCTCCGACCGTAGGTTCGGCCGCTGGTTCATCTGGGCGCTCGGTCTGATCAAGGGATCGGCCGCGCAGGTGGCGGGCGCCGAGGGTCATCTACCCGCCGGCATCGCCTCGGCGGTGTCGCAGGCGGCCGATGAGGTCATGTCCGGCCTCTGGGACGACCAGTTCGTGCTCGACGTCTTCCAGACCGGGTCGGGTACCTCCACCAACACCAACGCGAACGAGGTCATCGCCAACCGGGCCGCGCAGCTGCTCGGAGGGTCCATCGGGGACCGCTCGGTCCATCCGAACGATCACGTGAACTTCGGCCAGTCCTCGAACGATGTGATCCCCACCGCCATGCACGTAGCGGCCGCCGCCGCCACCAGAGAGGACCTGCTGCCGGCCCTCGGGGCGCTGGCTCGATCACTCGAGGAGCGGTCCGCCGACTTCGGGGACGTGGTCAAGTCGGGCCGCACCCACCTGATGGACGCCACGCCTGTGACGCTCGGCCAGGAGTTCTCCTCGTACGCGGCACAGATGGCCAAGGGCGTGGAGCGCCTGGTTGCGGTGCTGCCCGACCTCGACGAGCTCGCCCTGGGAGGCACCGCCGTCGGCACGGGGATCAACGCGCCGGACGGGTTCGCGGCCTCGGTGATCGGGCTGATGGCCGGGAGGACCGGTTACCCCCTCCGGGAGGCCGCCAACCACTTCGAGGCCCAGGCCGGCAAGGATGCGGTCGTGATGGCTTCCGGCGCCCTGAAGACCGTCGCGGTGTCCCTCTTCAAGATCGCCAACGACCTCCGCTGGTTGGCGTCCGGACCCCGTACGGGTCTCGGGGAGATCAGGCTTCCGGCCCTCCAGCCGGGTTCCTCGATCATGCCCGGAAAGGTGAACCCGGTCATTCCCGAGATGGTGTGCCAGGTTGCCGCGCAGGTGATAGGAAACGACTCGGCCATCGCCTGGGGAGGCGCCAACGGCAACTTCGAGCTTAACGTGATGATGCCGATGATGGCCCACAACCTCCTGGAGTCCATCGGGCTGCTGTCCAGTGCCGCGTCCACTCTGAGGGAGCGCTGCGTCGACGGCATCGAAGCGGATGCGGTGCGGGCTCGCCGGCTGGTGGAGAGCAACCTGGCGGTGGTCACCGCCCTCAACCCCAGGATCGGCTACGACTTGGGCGCCAAGGTGGCCAAGGAGGCACACGCCTCAGGCCGCACCATCCGTGACGTGGTGCTCGACATGGGTCTGATGGAGGCGGAGGAACTGGATCAGGTGCTGGACATCAAGCGGATGACCGAAGGCGGGATCCTCTAGTTGCAGTTGCTAGTTGGTCTAGCGATTAGAGACTAGAGACTAATGACTGGCAACAAAGTTCTTTATGGCTTCTTCCAGGGTGGTCCAGGGCAGGTTGGCGCACTTGATGCGGACTGGGAACTTGCGGACCCCCTGGAGGGCCTCGAGATCACCGAGCACCGCACCCGGCCGGTTGGGATCGAGGCCGGGATCATCGGCGCCGTCGATGCTCATCATGCCCTTGAACCGGCCGGTGAGGATCCGGATCGTCTCGATGTTCCGGCCCTTCACCGCGTCACCCATCATCGAACCCGAGGCCTGCGATATCGAACATCCGTGACCGGTGACGCCGATCGCGGTGACCTCGCCCCCCTCGATCAGCAATTCGACCCGCACCTCGTCGCCGCATAGCGGATTGCTGCCGTCGGCGACCGCGTTGGCCTGCCCGAGCCCCTGCCGGTTACGAGGGTTCCGGTAATGGTCGAGGATCACTTCGCGGTAGAGATCTTCAAGCGCCATGAGCGTCCAACCATAGAAGGGTGATCAAGAGGACGGGGATGGGTTGGCCCGCGCTGCATTGACCTGGGGTTACATTGCCTGAAACCTGGCAACTGGACATTATTCGGTGCCCTCCTGGAGAGCGCAGGCGGTTCGTGACCATTACCGGACCACTCGCCGCCGGCAATCCCGGCCCCTCAAGGGCTGTCGAGTCCGAATATGCGGCGGGCCACGTCGAGAGCGTCCACCAGCGCGTCCACCTCCGCCGGCACGTTGTAGACGTAGAACGAAGCCCTGGTCGAGGCGGTGAGGCCCAGGCTCCGGAGCAACGGCTTGGCACAGTGGTGCCCGGCCCGCACCGCCACTCCCTCCTGGTCGAGGATGGTGGCGACGTCGTGGGCGTGGATGCCGGCCAGGTCGAAGCTGATCGCACCACCCCGGTCAACGGTGTCCGCCGGGCCCTGAACGGAGAGGCCGGGGACTCCGGCGAGCCGCTCCAGGGCGTAGCCGGTGAGTTCCCGATCGTGCTGGAGAACGTTGTCCATCCCGATGGCGGACAGGTAGTCCACCGCCGCGCCCAACCCGATCGCCTCCACGAACGGTGGGGTACCGGCCTCGAACTTATGGGGCACCGCCGCCCAGTCCGACTCGTGCAATCGGACATCGCGGATCATCTCGCCCCCGCCCTCGGCCGGTTCCATGCTCTCCAGCAGCGCCCTACGACCCCACAGGACTCCGATGCCGGTCGGACCGAGCATCTTGTGGCCGGAGAATCCGAGGAAGTCGGCCCCGAGGGTCTGGACGTCCACCGGCGCGTGAGGAACCAGTTGGGCGCCGTCGACCAGGACCACCGCCCCCACCTCGCGAGCCAGGCGGGCGATCTCGTCCACCGGTGGCATGGTGCCCAACACGTTGGACATCCCCGATACCGCTACCACTTTGACCCGATCGTCGAACCGGTCGCGGGCACCTTCCACGTCGAGTCGGAAACCGTCGGTCAACTCCATGTAGCGCAGTTCTGCCCCGGTGTGGCGGGCGATGATGTGCCAGGGCACGATATTGGCGTGATGCTCCATCACGCTGGTCAGGATCCGATCACCCGACTCGAGGTTGTTGAGGCCCCATCCGTACGCGAACAGGTTCATCGCCGCGGTGGCGCTGCGGGTGAAGATGATCTCCTCGTCGGACGATGCGTTCAGGAAGACAGCCACCTTGTGGCGGGCCGCCTCGTAGGCCTCGGTGGCCTCGTGCGAGAGGGTGTAGGCGCCCCGATGGACGTTGGCATAGGAGTTGCGGTAGATGTCCGCCATCGCATCGAGAACCTGCACGGGCTTCTGCGAGCTCGCTGCGGAGTCGAGAAAGGCCAACCTGCGGCCGTTGATCCTGCGCTCCAGGATCGGAAAGTCGCTGCGTATCGCGTCGGTGTCGATCATGGCGCGGGGACGGCTCGGAAGGCTTCGTATCCCTCTTCCTCCAGTTGACGGGCCAACTCGGCGCCACCGGACCTCACGATCCGGCCGTCAACCAGCACGTGGACATGGTCGGGAGTGACGTAGTCGAGGAGCCGCTGGTAGTGGGTTATCACGACAAACCCGCGCTCGGGCCCGGCCAGGCGGTTCACGCCTTCGGCCACCACCCGCAGGGCATCGATGTCGAGTCCGGAGTCGGTCTCGTCCATGATGGCCAGTTCCGGCTCGAGTACCGCCATCTGCAGGACCTCGTTACGCTTGCGCTCGCCCCCGGAGAAGCCCTGGTTGACGTAGCGGTCGGCAAAGCTGGCGTCCATGCCGAGCGACTCCATTGCGTCCATTACCCGCAGCCGCAGCTCCAACACGGTGTAGTCGACGCCGGTCCGGTTGCTCAGCGCGGTGCGAAGGAAGTTGACCACCGATACGCCGGGGATCTCCTCCGGATACTGGAAGGCGAGAAACATCCCCATGTTGGCCCGGGTGGGAGAATCGGCGTCCGTTATGTCCTCTCCCATGAACGAGACCGTTCCGGAGGTGACCTCGTAGCCCGGATGTCCCATCAGGACCTTGGCCAGGGTGGACTTCCCGGAGCCGTTCGGCCCCATGATGGCGTGGATCTCGCCCCTACGGGCGGTCAGGTTGACGCCGCGCAGGATGGGTTCCCCGTCGACAGACGCGTGCAGGTCATCTATGGCCAGCAGGGGGCCCGGATCGGTCAATGCGTGGATCTCCTGATGAGGAAGCGGTGCGGTCATCCCCAGGGTACCCGCCCGGCTGAGAGGTCGGGAACCGAACGGCAGTCCCGGTACGTCATAGGGACGAATCGTCCATCGGAATGACTCTTGGAAGGAGCCGGACATGAAAAGGCACGCAGCCTGGTTGGTCGCCATGGCGCTTCTCGTCGGCGCCTGCGCGCCGGACCCGACCGTTACTACCACCCGACCGGTCGCTACCACCTCGACTGCAGGGACGGTACCGTCAAGCACCGTCACCGCGGCCCCCACCACTGGCTCCACGGTTTCCACCACGGGCCTGACCGTCTCCACCACCGGTTCCACATCCTCCAGCACGGCCGCCGACCCCGTGGTCGGCCTCTTCGCCTCGGCGCTGGTGGAGTTCGACTCGTGCGATGCGTTCATCGGCCACGTCAAGGCGCAAGCGCTGGAACGGGTGGGACCCTACGGCCTCGACGGTGGCCGTTACCCCGAAGAGCTCATCATGGAGGAGGCGGATTTCGAGATCATGGAGGAAAGCGCTGCTGTGGCTGCCACCGACAGCGCGATCTCGGCCCCACAGGCCGGCGTCGACTACTCGACCACCAATGTCCAGGAGATCGGAGTCGACGAGCCGGACATTGTCAAGACCGACGGGAACCGGATCCTCGTCCTGGCCTACGGCATCCTCCACTACATCGACGTGTCCTCGGGTAGTCCCGAACTGTTGGCGACGCTCGATCTCTGGTCCTGGGATTCGCAGCAGGGCAAGGAGGAGAGCATCGGCAGCTTCCACAGCTTCCAGATGTTCCTCGGAGAAGCCTCCGCTCTGCTGATGGCCGGCGGCTACGGACCGGCCGGCGAACTCACCCAGGTGGTGCAGGTCGACCTGGCCGACCCGGGGAACATGACCGTGACCAGCACCTCACGGTGGAGGGCAGGTACGTGTCGGCCCGGCTGGTGGGCGAGCGCGTCAGCCTGGTCCTCTCCTCCCGGCCCCACGACCGGCTCGAGTTCGTCTATCCCGCATCCAGGTCGGCCGAGGCCAGGGCCGAGATGGCCAACCGGATGACCATCGAAGAATCGACTCTGGAGGATTGGGCGCCCGGTTACGTCCTCGAGGGCGAGGGCGGCGTCTCGCAGGGCCTGTTCATCGACTGTGCCTCGTCATACGCACCCGAGGAGTTCTCGGGGTTCGACTTCCTGTCCGTGCTGAGCTTCGACCTCGCCGACGGGATCGGCACCGAGGCGGTCTCCACCGTGATGTCGGGGGGAGACACGGTCTACGCGTCGTCGACCAACCTCTACGTCGCCACCCAGCGCTGGACCGACTGGGCTGTCCTCGACGAGGAAACAGCGATCGAGGAGGCCGAAACCATCAGCACCCACATCCATCAATTCGACATCGGTGGCTCGGGCGGCGCCGAATACCTGGCGAGCGGATCCGTGGACGGGTTCCTCCTCAACCAGTTCGCCATGTCGGAATACGACGGACACCTGCGGGTGGCGTCCACCGACGATCCGTCGTGGAGTTGGTGGGTCAGCGAGAACCGGCCCTCGGTGAGCCGGGTGGACGTCCTGGCCAGGGACGGCCGCCGGCTGCGGGTCGTCGGATCAGTGGGAGGTCTCGGGCAGGGCGAGCGCATCTTTGCTGTCCGTTTCATCGGCCCGATCGGCTACATAGTCACCTTCCGCCAGACCGATCCGCTCTACACCGTCGACCTGTCCGACCCCGAGAACCCCCGGGTGGTGGGTGAGCTCAAGATCCTCGGGTACTCCGCCTACCTGCACCCGATCGGCGACGGGCTCCTGCTGGGAATCGGTCAGGACGCCGACGAGCGGGGATGGACGCTGGGTACCCAGGTATCGGTGTTCGATGTCTCCGACCTGGCCAACCCGATCCGTATCCACCAGTTCACCCTGGAGGACTCCTATTCGCAGGTGGAGTGGGACCACCGCGCCTTCCTGTACTGGGCGCCGAAGCGGATGGCCGTGATGCCGGTCAGCTGGTGGAACTACGACGACCAGTCGGACTACTGGGATTACTTCGCGGGTGCGTTCGTGCTCTCGGTCGGCTCGGGAGGCATCCGGCCGCTGGCCACCCTCGAGCACGAGGTCGAGGTCCCCGGCATTCCCGAGGACGAACTCCGCTTCTGGGGGCCCTGGGCGATCCTCCGTTCCCTGGTGGTGGGCGACACGCTCTTCACCGTGTCGGAAGGCGGCCTGCTGGGATCGGACCTGGACACGTTCGAGACGACCTCCTGGATCGGGTTCCGCCTGCCGGATTACGGGACGGAGCCGATTACGTACTAGACAAGTAGCCACTGACCACTGACCACTAGGATCCCCGCCATGCCCTCCATTCCGGTCATCGCGCTCGGGGTGGCGCTACTCCTCCTCCTGGCTCTGGCCGCCATATCGGTTGCCGTCCTGATCCGGCGCAGGAGCAACCGGGCGGGCGGGCAACCGGTCTATGTCATCAACGACGCCATCGACTTCGCGGTGGAACATGTCGATCCGGACGTCCTAGACCGGATCCGGCCGGCGGGCGTCCAGCGCATCATCGAGTGGTCCGTCCACTACCTTCAGGGCCTAGCGGTTCCCGCCCGCCGCCGGAGAGGCTTGCGGGTGGTCGCCGGGGGCGAGGGCAGCGCCATCGAGTACATCCATGGCATGCTGGTCGGGAATGGATACGATTACTCCCCGTCCGATATTGCCGCGGTGCTGGCCGGCGAGGCGGCGTATCTGGCGGGCATTGGAGCATTGGGAGAGCAGGTCGAGGAAGGGGAAGCGGAATGAGGGCGCGTTGCGGTCGATGCGGTACCGGTTTCGAGGTCATGACGCCGGGCCGCTACGCCTGTCCGGCCTGCGGGGTCACCAACGAGGTGCGTGGCCCGGGCGGGGGAAGGCCGGGTCCCGCGCCCCGGGCCCAGGACATGGCGCCTCCCGCCCCTCCACCCGAGGCTCCTTCCCGGAGAGCGAAGTGCCCGGATGCCGAATGCGGGTTCAGCTTCATCGTCGGTGATGTGAGCGTGGCGCCCTGCCCGATGTGCGGGGCCGAGGTGGCTACGGGGAGAGGAGCCTGAGTGTCCGGCGGCGGAGGCTCGCGCCTGTCCCGGTTCGAGAAGAGCCGCTTCATCGGCGCCAGGGACACGATGATCGTCTACGACTGCGACGACAGTGACCAGCTCGCCCTGCTCGAGGCCAGGCTCCGCGACGACGACCTGCTGGGCCGCAACCTGATGCAGAGCTTCGGTCCAGACACGCTGGCCGAGGCCCGCAACCGAGGATTTCGGGCGGCTGGTGGCCGCTAGTGGCCAGTGGCCGGTTTCCAGTGGCCAGTGGGCGACCCGGACGTAATCAAGTTTCCTGTGGCCCTCAAGCCTGTGGGGTGTCCGTGCCCGTACCGAGTTACGACATGCGCTGACCACTGACCACTGACCACTGACCACGGACGACTATTAGAGGATTCCCAGTAGGAACCAGGCGCCCACCCCTACCAGTATCACCATGGCGGTGATCAGCGCCGCGATGATCAGGTACCTGGTAGGCATGCCGGGAGGGTACCGAAGAAGTCCAGGTGGCTGGATGAGCGGCGACGAGGCCGCAGGTCGGGGCGTCGCCGGGGCCAAGCCGTTCCCGTCGTCCGGCACTCCAAAGAGTTTGGAACCGCTCAGCCCGAACTAGGCTCCTCTCTTGGCTAATCGGAGAATCGCATCGGTGTATGACGTAATCGTGATCGGCGGCGGCCCCGGCGGCTACGGCGCCGCCCTGT
>JAPPGU010000036.1 GCA_028821265.1 bacterium
GTCCCGACAGCCGGTACGCCACGAGGCGTGAGGCTGCCGAGAAGGTTCGATCCAACCTGCCGATGGAATCGGCAGTTTGGGAGTACATTCACCGATGACCGGAGCCCGGAGGCCCGGCCACAGGAATGACTTTCTTTCGGCTTTTGACACGCTGTTCAGTTGTCAAGGAGCCCTGATCCGCAGCTCCTGCGGTACTGGCAACTCGGCTCCGCCGATAGCTCACCCCTCACTAGGGAGGAAGATGAGCAGGCCGCATGGACCAATCGAGCGAAGACGGTGCAGCCAGCCGCATAACTATAGCAGGTCTCGGGGCCCTGTGTTTCGCGGGGTCATCGCCATCCGATCGATCAGCGCCCCCGGACGGCGTGACGCTGCGGTGCAGCGGCCGGGCGCCGGCCTACGGCCCGGGCTGTTGGAGCGGGCTGTCGCCGCGTATGTGCACGAAGCGGCGCTTGCCGACCGAGACGACCGTGCGGTGGGTGGTTGAGAGCAGACGCAACCTCCACACCTGCTCCTCTGTCACCTTCTCCCCGTTGATGCGGACCGCCCCCTGAGCCAGCATCCGCCTCCCCTCGCTCCTCGAAGCGACCAGCCCCGCATCGGCCAAGAGTGCGGGAAGGTACACCTCGCCCTCCGGCTCACCGGGTGGGAGTTGATAGGTCGGGATGTCCTCGGGGATCTCTCGGAGTACGAACTGGCGGTCGAAGGCCTGCTCCTCAATCTGGCCCTGACCGGGCAGGTAGCGGTCCACGACGGCCCGGGCCAGGCGGCGCTTGGCTTGGCCCGGGTGCAAGGTCCCGTCCTCCAAGGCTGCCAGTACCGCCTTGATCTCCTCGATCGGCAACCCGGAGGCAAGCGTGTACCACTGCGGCATCGCCGAATCGGGGATGCTCATCGTCTTGCCGAACATCTCGCTGTAGGGCGGGGAGATGTTCACGTAGTTCCCCAGCGACTGGGACATCTTCTTCTTGCCGTCGGTGCCCACGAGCAGCGGCATGGTGAGCACCATCTGCGGCGCCTGGTCGTAGCGCTGCTGGACCTGGCGCCCCATCATCAGGTTGAAGAGCTGGTCGGTGCCGCCGAGCTCCACGTCGGCCTCGACGGCCACCGAGTCGTAACCCTGGAGCAGCGGGTACATGAACTCCATCATCGAGATGGGTCGGCGGTCGGCGAAACGCTTGGCGAAGTCGTCTCGCTCCAGCATCTGGGCCAGCGTCGTCGACGCGGTTAGCTCCAGCACCTCGCGCATGTCCAGGGAGGCCAGCCAATCGGAGTTGGGACGGATCTCCAGCACGTCCTCACCGGTCAGCAGGATCTCCCCGAAGTTCTCTTTCACCGCGGCAGCAAAGGACTCCACCTGGCTCGCCGTCAGGCGCTTCCTCGTCTCGGACTGACCGCTCGGGTCGCCCACCTGGGCGGTGAAGGTCCCGAGGATGAGCACCGCCTTGTGGCCGAGATCCTGGAATTCCCGTAGCTTCCAGAGTACGACCGCCCAGCCAAGGGTGATCACGTTGGCGGTGGGGTCGAGGCCGAGCTTCACCCGTAGCGGGCGGCCGGTCTCCTTGGAGTCCCTGATGCGATCGACCAGTTCCTCGGCGGTCGGGAGGAACGTGTCGACATCGCGCAGCAGGTAATCGGCCTGCTGCTCGGGCGTCATGCCGGGTCCGGGATTCACGGGAGCGAGATTAGTGGCGGCAGGGCGACTCATCTTCCGCTGTCGAGCACGAACCGCCACGGGCGTTCTGCCTCCCGGCTGATCCCGATCCGTGGGGTGCGGCGTACCAGAGCCGGGTCCGGGGCAGGCCCCTCCTCAAGACGTACCGGACCGGCCAGCACCGATGTCCCGTCGTGATCCCCCGTGATCCCCAGCGCCTGGGCCAGCTTGCCGGGGCCGTCGGTCAGGTGGTCACGGCGCCCGCGCCGGGCCAGCACCAGGTCCATGCCCTCGACCACCCGGCCGCCCCGGATCAGCACCGCCTGACCAGTCCCCTCGGGACCGGTCACCACGTTGGCGCACCAGTGGACCCCGTAGGACCGGTAGACGTAGAGCGTGCCGGCCGGGCCGAACATGGAGGCGTTGCGAACGGTGCGGCCCCGATAGGCATGGGAGGCCGGATCGCCGGCGCCCCCGTAGGCCTCCACCTCCTCGATGACCACCGCGGTCCTCCCGCCGAAGTCGGTGATCAGCCGGTGACCGAGGAGCCGTCGCGCCACGTGGTCGACAGGACCGGACAGATCAGACAAGCTAGTGGTCTGTCTGGGTGATGGGCTATCGCTCAGACAGACCACTACCCCAGGAGTTCGAGCAGGATGGCCTTCATGGAGTGGAGCCGGTTCTCGGCCTGGTCGAACACCCGGGACCTGGGGTGGTCGACCACGGCGTCCGTCACTTCCTCACCCCGGTGGGCGGGCAGGCAATGGAGGAATATCGCATCGGGCCCGGCCCGTCCGAACAAGCTCTCGTCCACCCGGTAGCCGGCGAATGCCAGCGCCCGCTCCGAAGCCTCCTCCTCCTGGCCCATCGACGCCCACACGTCCGTGTAGACCACATCGGCCCCGTCCACAGCCTCTATGTCCGGCGTGACCGTGATCCGGCCCTCTCCCCCGGCCACCATTTGCTCCATCGGTTCGAACCCGGGCGGGCTCACCACCCGCACCCGGCCCCCCAGCTTTGCCACCCCCAGCATCAGGCTGTGGCACACGTTGTTGCCGTCTCCGACGTAGGCCACCACGGAGTCGGAAACGTCGCAGTGCTCCGCGATGGTCTGGAGGTCGGCCACCGCCTGGCAGGGGTGTTCGATGTCCGAAAGGAGGTTCACCACCGGAGCATCGGCATGCTCGGCCATCTCCACCAGCACCCGATGGTCGAAGACGCGCATGGCCACGAGATCCAGGTAGCGGTCCAGCACCCGGGCCACGTCGCGGACGGCTTCCCTCGACCCGATACCCACCTCGCTCTGACCCAGGACCACCGGGTGGGCACCGAGGTCGACCGCCGCCACCTCGCTCGACACCCTGGTGCGGGTGGAGGGCTTCTCGAAGAACAACCCGATCCGGGCACCGGCCAGAGCGCCTGACCTGGAGCTCCGATCGTGGCGGAACCGGGAGGCTGATTCCATCAGGCGCTCCAGGACTCCCCGGTCGAGGTCGACGATCCCCAGGAAGTCGTTCATATGCTTCCCCGCAGGACACCGCCCAACCTATCCGCCACGGCGGCGGCGATACCCCGCCCGATCGGCGCCGCCTCCCCGTCGGAGATGGTGTGGTCCATGGCGCGCAGCGTGATCCGCACCGCCAGGCTCCTGTGGGCATCGGGGATCGAGCCACCCCGGAATTCGTCGAACAGCTCCAGGCTCTCGAGGTACGGGCCTGCGGACTCCTCCACCACCTCCAGTAGGCGCCCCGCCGGAACCGTGTCGGCCAGCACGAACGCCAGGTCGAACACCATGGGCGGGTAGGCGGAGACATCCTCCAGCATCCAAGGTGGGTTGCCCGACACGAGGGGGCCGAGATCCATCTCGGCCACCGCTATCCGGCCCTCCAGCCCGAACTTCCGCACCGCAGCCGGATGGAGTTCGCCGACCATCCCTATCTCGGTTGTGCCGCACGTCACCACCGCTCCCCGACCCGGATGGAGGCCCGGCAACGACTCCTGCCGGAGTTCCAGCTTGCGGTCGGTGACCCTGGCCATTAGATCGACCAGCCCGGTGGCGGCGAATGCGTCCTCACCAGAACCGGACAGGACCATCGCCAGGTGGACTGGCTGGAACGGTATGCGGGGGTCTTCGGGGTCGTCGCGCGCCGTGAACACCCGGCCGGTCTCGAACAGGCGTACCGACTTCATACCCCGAGCAACGTTGCGCGACATCGCCCCCATCAGGCCGGGCAACAGGGTGGTGCGCAGGATGGCCTCCTCCTCGCGAAGGGGGTTCTTGACCCGGATAGTCACCCGGCGCGGGTCCTCGAGCGGGAGACCGAGCGCGTCCAGGTCGTCCTGGCCGATGAAGCTGAGGGTCTGGGCTTCGGTGAGGCCGGCGCCGACCAGGGCCTCGCGGAGTCGCCGGACTGCCAGCTGCTCCGGAGTGAGGCCGCCCCGGCTGCCATGGCGGACCAGGTCCGGGAAGCGGTCGTAGCCGTGGAGGCGGGCGATCTCCTCGACCAGGTCGGCCGGACGGGTGACATCGGAGCGATGGGTCGGAACCGTCACCCGGGCTGATCGGCCGTCCCGATCCGATCCGAAACCGAGCCTTTCCAGCAGCGCCAGCGCATCCCCGAACGAGGGCGCCGGTCCGAGCAGGCGGCTCACATCGCGGGCCGTCAGGTCAACAGTCCACGGCCTGCGCGGGATCGGGTAACAGTCAACCGCCCCGGAGCGAGGCATCCCGCCCGAGGTCATGGCCACCAGTTCCACCGTACGGGCGGTGGCAAGGGCGGAGAGGTTGGGGTCGACCCCCCGTTCGAACCGGGCCGAGGCCTCGCTCCGCAATCCGAGCCGCCACGAGGTGGACAGGATCGAGGGCGGATGCCAGTTGGCGGCCTCGACCAGCACGCTGGTGGTCTTCGCGGAAACCTCGGTCGACGCCCCTCCCATCACGCCGGCCAGGGCGATCGGACCCGACGGGTCGGTCACGAGGATGTCGCCGGCCGCCAGCGGGCGTTCCACACCGTCCAGGGTCTCCAGCCTCTCGCCTTCCTCGGCCCTCCGGATGATGACCTTCCCGCCGGATATGGCTTCCGCGTCGAAGGTGTGGATCGGGTGACCGAGCTCCCACATCACGTAGTTCGATACGTCCACCACGTTGGAGATAGGCCTCTGCCCGATAGCCAGGAGCCGCAGCTGCATCCATAGGGGGGAGGGACCGATCCGCACATCGTCAACCTGGTGGGCGACGAAGCGAGGGCACGCTTCCACGTCGTTGATCGACACTTCGAAGGCAGAGGGTTCCGGACCGGTCGGGAAGCTCGGGGAGATGTCGCGCAGCGGGATCTCCCAGTAGGCGGCCAGCTCGCGGGCCAGCCCCCGGATCCCCATGCAGTCGCCCCGATTGGTGGTGATGCTCACATCCAGCACCACGTCGCCCAGGCCGATCACCTCCTCCAGGGGGCGGCCGAGGTCGTCATCGGTGGCCGCGCCGAGATCGTTCAGGACCATGATGCCGTCGTGGTCATCGCCCAACCCGAGCTCGCGGGCCGAGGCGAACATGCCGTGCGACACGATGCCGCGTATCTTGCGGCTTCCCACCTCGAGGGGCTGGTCCGTGTCCGTGCCGAGGCGGGATCCGGCCCTTGCGTAGGCGATGACCGCGCCGGCCTCGAAGTTCCATGCTCCGCATACCACGTCGCGGGTGGCCGTTCCGTCATCGACCCGGCAGAAACGGATCCGGTCGGCGTCGGGATGGGGCCGGGCCTCCTCCACCCTTCCGACCACCACGCCCTCGAAGGACGGCCCGAACTCCTCGATCCCCTCCACCTCGTGACCCAGGGAGACCAGTATCCGCTCCAGCTCGTACGGGTCCCGGGTGGGCAGATCGATGAAGTCCGCCAACCAGCCGATCGGAACCTTCATCGGAACTGCCCCAGGACCCGCAGGTCGCTGTCGTAGAAATGGCGGATGTCGGTGATGCCGTGGCGGACCATGGCCAGCCGCTCCACGCCCATGCCGAAGGCGAACCCTGTCACCTCCGCCGGGTCGTACCCCACCGCTTCGAACACGTTGGGATCGACCATGCCGCATCCCAACATCTCCAGCCACTCGTCGTTGAACCACACCAGCATCTCCGCTGACGGCTCGGTGAACGGGAAGAAGTGGGGGACGAAGCGGGTACGGGCCGAGACCCCGAAGAACTCCCGGGCGAAGTAGGCGAGGGTGCCCTTCAGGTCCCCGAAGGTGATGTCCGAGTCCACGGCCAAGCCTTCGATCTGGTGGAACACCGGCGAGTGGGTGGCGTCCCAGGTGTCAGTGCGGAAGACCCGACCCGGTACCACCACGTAGACCGGCGGGGGGTTCTTCTCCATGAACCGGGCCTGCATCGGTGAGGTCTGGGTGCGGAGCAACAACTCGTCGGGACCGCTCCGCTCCCTGTCGTCGAACGGCTCCACGTACATGGTGTCGGACTCGAATCGGGAAGGATGGGTGGGCGGGGTGTTGAGGGCGTCGAAGTTGTACCACGCCAGCTCCAACTCCGGCCCTTCCGCCACCTCGTAGCCGATGGCGCGGAATACGTCGCACACATCCTCCATGGTGCGGGTCAGCAGGTGATGCGTCCCCCGGGCCGGACGACCGTATGGCAGGGTGAGATCGATCCGATCTTGCTCCAGCAGGACGTTCTCGGCCTCCGCCTGCAAGGCCGAGCGCCGATCCTCAACCGCGGCGGTCAGCGTGCCAACCGCCTCGTTGATCGCCCGCCCGACGTCGCGCCTACGGTCCGGCGCCAGGCGTCCGATGCCACTTCGCGCAACTGCGATCTCGGACCGCCGCCCCAACGTCTCCGACTCCGCAGCGGACAACTCATCCAGGTCGGAAGCAGCCTCGATCCGGGCGCGGGCGTCGCGGATTACGCCGGCTAGCCGTTCAAGGTCCATCTTGGTGCTACGCCGCTAGCGGACCACTGTGGACCACTACTGAGCGCGGTTGGCGGACGCCAACTCGACGATCTGGCGAAAGGTGGCGGGATCGTTGACCGCGATATCGGCCAGCATCTTCCGGTCCACCTCGAATTCCGCCGCCTTGAGCCCCGCGATCAGCCTCGAATAGGTGGTGCCGTTCTCCCGGGCAGCGGCGTTGATACGGGTGATCCACAGCCTCCGGAAGTCGCCCTTGCGCGCCCTCCGGTCGCGATAGGCGTACTGCAGGGACTTCATCACCTGCTCGTTGGCCGCCCGGAAGCTCCGGCTCTTGGCGCCGCGGTAGCCCTTGGCCTTGGCCAGGACCTTCCGATGCCTGGTACGGGAATTGCTCGCGCGCTTGACTCGTGCCATTTCTTCTCTCCGGTGCTCCTCGCCTACATTCCGAGCAGGCGCTTGACCCGCTTCTCGTCACCTTTGGCCAGATCGGCCTCGCCTTTCAGCCGGCGATAGCTGTCCTTGCCCTTGGCAAGGCGGAGGTGGCCGCGGTGCGACTGGCGGCGCCGGATCCGGCCCGATCCGGTCACCTTGAAACGCTTGGCGGCGCCCTTGTGGCTCTTCATCTTCGGCATGTTGTGTCCTACTCCTCGCTGGTTCTCTAGGCCGAGCCTTCGTCAACGTCCTGGAACGACCGCGCAGGCCGCTTGATCGGCGCCAGGGCCATGGTCATATTGCGGCCCTCGAGCTTGGCCGGCTGATCCACGGTGGCTACTTCGGCGAGGTCCGAGGACAGGCGTTCGAGGATGGCCATACCCAACTGGGGCCGGCTGGCCTCCCTTCCTCGTAGCCAGACCCGAACCCGGACCCGGTCGCCGTTGGTCAGGAACCGCAGGGCCCGATCTCGCTTGATCTCGTAGTCGTGGTTGCCGATCTTCACCTTGAAGGTGAGTTCCTTGACCGTGCTGCGCGACTGCTTCTTGCGCGCTTCCCGCTCCTTGACGGACTGCTCGTACTTGAACTTGCCGTAGTCCATCATCCGCGCAACCGGCGGATCGGCTCCGGGCGCCACCTCCACGAGGTCCCATCCCAGGCCATCGGCCAGGTACAGGGCGTTCTGGCGGGGCATGACTCCCAGTTGCTTGCCGAGCGGATCGACAACTCTCAGTTCGGCCGCACGGATTTCGTCGTTGACGCGTAGCTCTGCGATTACATGTCTCCTTGCTCGTCCGCCCGACAGGACGGAACGGAATCTCGTTCGGGAAGAACAGGCGACAACCGGCCGCTACTCGGGCCCGTGACGGTCCCGCGAGAACCCGATCCGTCACAATTGGTCGGGTTCCTGTACCACGGCACACTCGGGGTTGGGGCGCTCTGGTGAACGGCCCCGAACCGACTCCCGGTGGCCGGGTGGGAAGCAACCGGCTTCCGCTTTCTCCTGGTTGTGACCAGGCATTATAGAAGACAGTGACCCCCCATAGGAAGGTGGCCCGAAACGGTGTCCCGGATTCGGGTTGGTTCATGTCTCGTGGAGCCCCTCCGGAACACGGTGAGTCGCCGGACAACGATCCCCGATCGCATGCCCTCGCCGCGCAGAACGGTGATCGGCTCACCGGATTAGGGACGTATCCCGAATGTGTCACACCCTCACGATACGTTTCCCAAGAGGGTGCTGAATGAGCCGTACAAAGCGAGCTCGCCTGCTAGCCATCAACGCCCTGGCCAGGCAGTCTGCGAGACGGCGAACCTCGCTAGATCCTCTTTCATCACCCACTATTGCCAAGCACCAACACCGGCTGAAGGCTCATCGATCGGTTCGGCCGGCCCGGAGGGAACATACAAGGCTTCGTGGAGCGAATCGCCGAGTCCCCGGCAGCTAGCCGGGGCATGACCGACCACGCTCCGAACCAGGAAAGGTGGTGGCGGGGGAGGGAGCCCGGTGCGGAGCACCGGTCTGGCCGAGCGATTTTCGCGACCTTTGCTTGCACGGGACATCGGCGCGGTGCTCGGACCCCGCTACGGCAATGGGCGGCAAGCCGCTCCCACCCTGACGCTCAGGAGGGGGGCAGGCCCTCCCCGTCCTTCTCCCGTTTCCTCCCGGCAGAGCGGTCATCCATGTCGATGACATGGCCCAGCTTGGCCACCTTGGTCCGCAGGTAGGTGCGGTTGTGGTCGTTCTCGCCGGCGACCAGGGGAACCCGTTCGATGATCCGCACCCCGTACGCCTCGACGCCGGCCCGCTTGGCGGGATTGTTGGTAAGCAGGCGGAGGCTGTTCACACCGAGGTCCGCCAGTATCCGCGCACCGGCGCCGTAGTCACGGCTGTCCGCCGGGAGACCCAGGTCCAAGTTGGCCTCCACAGTGTCCCTGCCCAGCTCCTGGAGGGCGTAGGCGGCCAGCTTGTCGATCAGACCGATGCCTCTTCCTTCGTGACCACGCATGTAGAGTACGACTCCCCGGCCGACCTCCCCGATCCGGCGCATCGCCTCCTGCAGCTGGAAGCCGCAGTCGCAGCGGAGGCTGGCGAACACATCCCCCGTGAGGCACTCCGAATGCATCCGGACCAGCACGCCTTCCTCACCGGTCACGCGACCCCTGACCAGCGCCACGTGATGGCGGCCGTCGTCGAGCGACTCGTAGCCGATGGCCCGGAAGCGGCCGTAGCGAGTCGGTATGGCGGCCTCGGCACGGCGGCAGATCAGGGGAGGCCAGCCTGCCGGCGGGCGTTCCAGGTCGATCCGGCGATAGGCGGCGCCGATCTCTCCGGCATCCATCACCCGAAGACCGTCCTGCGTCCAGAGACCGTCATGATCTTCCCCGATCCTGGCGTAGTGGCTGGCCGCATCGACCAGACCTGCCCTGCGAAGGGCTCCGATCACCTGCACGTCCTCGATCGCCACGTAGAGATGACCACGCTCCGCCAGGCCTGCCAGCTTCCGTCGGGAGGGAAGCGCCGGGCCGTTCGTGGTTGCCAGAAGATGGTCCGCCTCCCCGATCAGGGCGGCGATGTCAACGCTGACCGCATCATCGGCCCGAGCCTCGGCATCAGCCACCACCGCCCGCACGTAGGGCAAGCCCGTCCGCCGATGGTGATGGAACCCGACATCCAACCTGACGGCGTCCTCCCCCATCAGCCCCACCACCGTCTCGATCCCGGCCCGCTGGAGCCTCACCACCCCGCGACCTCTCACCCGGGCATCGGGGTCGTATGCCGCGATCACGACCCGGGCCACCCCGGCAGCCACCAGAGCATCGGCGCACGGAGGGGTTCGTCCGGAATGCGAACAGGGCTCGAGGGTCACGAACGCCGTGGCGCCGCAGGCGGCGCCCCCCGCCTGGCTGAGCGCCATAGCCTCGGCGTGGGGAGTACCGACGCCTCGATGAGCGCCCTCTCCTACCACCTTCCCTCCTGCACCGACGATCACGCAACCCACCCGAGGATTGGGATGGGTGCGGTGCGGACGGGCCAGATCGATGGCCCGGCGCATCCGGCTGCGCTCGGCGTCCGACCAGGCCCGGCTCATGCGCCGCCTCCCGAGGCGGCGGTCCTCAGGCCGGCGATCGCCGTCACCGGATCCGGTTGTCCGAAGATGGCGGTGCCGGCCACGAACACATCGGCGCCGGCCCGCCGAGCCGCGCCGATGGTCTCCGGGTCGATGCCGCCGTCGATCTCCAGATCTACGTCGAGGCCACGCCGGTCGATGGCCCGGCGGGCCGCCTCGACCTTGGTGAGGACGGCCGGCAGGAAGTCCTGACCACCGAAGCCGGGCTCCACCGACATCACCAGCACCATGTCGCACAGCTCGAGGAACGGATCCAGAGCCTCGTACGGGGTATCGGGATTGATCACCAGGCCGAAGCCGAGATCGGCTTGACGCGCCCGGCGCTCAACCGGCCCGGGGTCTGGCACCGCCTCGAGATGGACGGTTATGCCGGTGGCGCCGGCCCTCCGGAGCGGTTCGACCAGCCTGTCCGGATCGGTCACCATCAGGTGGCAGTCGAACGCCAGGCCGGAGACCTTCCGCAAGGAACTTATGACCGGAACCCCCAGTGAGATGTTCGGGACGAAGTGGCCGTCCATGACATCGACATGGAGCATGTCCAGGTGGGGCTCCACCCGAGCCACCTCCTCGCCCAACCGCGCGAAGTCGGCGGCGAGAATCGAAGCCGCTATGCGAACGCCTTTCCTCACGGTGCGCAGGGTACATCCGCCTCACAACGCCGAGCCCCGATTATTCATGGTGGGGGTCTGTCCGGGTGACGAGAGTGGATGCTTCGTACTCCTGGCCTGGGGTTACAACCATCTGACAGCCCGTCTTCCAGTCGGTGCGGAATGAACCCCAGGGTGAGGTGTGGCCGCGTGCGAATTATATGGTTGAAGTGGCCCGATCCGCGTTGGTGTGCTGGGAACAGGAATAATCAGGGCTAGGAACCGACGGCTCCGTCACCGATCGAATACCGAGATGAACATGCCGTCGGTACCGGTGAGGTGGGGACCCATGAGCAAGCCGTCATCGAGGCGGACACCCGGCAGATCAGCCGGTGGCCTCCCACCCAGGTTCTCCACGACTCCCAGCGTCTCCGCCCGGGTCAGGGTGCAGACCGAGTAGACCGCCCGCCCTCCCGGGCGTACCGCGTCGATGGCTTGGCGCACCATCCGGCGCTGGAGTGCCGCCAGCCGGTCCCGGTCGCCGATCGAGACCCGCAGCCGCAGCTCGGGTCGCCGCCGGAGCGTACCGAGGCCGGTGCAAGGTGCGTCCACCAGGACCCTGTCGAACTGCCCGCTCCGGAACGGGAGCCGTGCTCCATCGGCTCTGATCCACCGTCCTGGAACGCCCGCCCTCTCCAGCCGGCGTGCCGCCTGGCGGATACGGCGAGGGTGGATGTCCAGTGCTACCAGGGAGGCGGGGTCGCGGTCCCAGATGGCCAGCGTCTTGCCACCGGGCGCCGCTCCCACCTCCAGGACCCGGTGGCCGGGCGCCACGCCCAGGGCTTCGACCACGGCCACCGATGCGGCATCCTGGACCACCGCCTCCTCGGGGACCAAGCCCTGCGGGTGGGAGAAAGCACCGGGCACAAGGGTGGGAACCGCGCCGAGCGGTGGAGGATCGCCCGGCCGCATGCGGAAGCTCACGGGCGCGTCCTCGTGGGCAGCCTCGGCGAACGCCAGCGCCTGATCGCTTCCCCAGGTGCGCGCCAGGTCGTCCATGACCCAGCCGGGCAGGCTGAACTCCTCGGCCGAGTCGGAGGGTGGGTTGGGTTCGCCTCCCCGTTGCAGATTCCTGACCAGGGCGTTGACGAACCCGGTGGCCCGACGGTGGCCCAGCCTCCGGGCCGACTCCACGGCCGTGTCGGGCACGGCATGGGCGGCGGCCCGGCCGAGCAGAACCTCGTGGAAGGCCACCCGCAGAACATCGAGAACCTCGGCATGGACGGCCGACAGGGGCCGGCTGGACAGATCACCGATGGCCCGGTCCAGGCGAGGGAGGTTCCTGATGGTCCCGTAGACGAGATGGCGCACCAGGCGGGCATCGTCGGGCGGAAGGTCGATCTCCCTTACCACCAGGTTCGACCAGGCCCCGCCCCGAACGACCCTACCCACCAGCCCGGCCGCCACCGACCGGGCCTCGACACCACGCTTCATCCGAAGCGGCCCGGATCGCCCCTGACCCCCCTGAGCCATGCGAGTGCGTCCATCGCCTTCCGACCCTCGGGCTGAACGGTCCGCAGGGCCAGGCATCCCGTGGCGGTGCCGACCCTTACGCTGTCCTCATCGATCTGCAGGCAACCCGGCTCCAACCTGCCGGGAACCGGCCGGGCCCGGAGGATCTTGAACCGCTTGCCTCGCCATGTGGTGTGTGCTCCCGGACGGGGACAGAACGCCCGGACGGCCCGTGCCACCTGCTCAACAGGTTGGTGGAAGTCGAGTCGAGCCTCCGAGACGACCAGGCGGGGCGCCCAGGTGACCATCGAGTCCTGCTGCGCTACCGGCTCCAGCTCCCCCCGTTCCAGCACACCCAGGTTCGTGGCCAGCAGTTCGGCGCCGCCGAGGGCGAGGCGCTCCGACAGCGCCCCGGCGTCCTCGTCCTCACCGATAGACGTCCTCCATGCAGCCAGGACCGGTCCGGCGTCCAGGCCGACGCCCATCCGCATCAGGCTCACGCCGGTCACCTCATCACCGGCCAGAATGGCTCGCTCGACCGGGGCCGCCCCCCGCCACCGGGGCAGCAAGGAGAAGTGGAGGTTGACCATGCCCAGCCGGGGACGGGCCAGGGTTGAGGCTCTCACGATCATCCCGTAGCTCACCACCACCGCCAGGTCCAGATCCATCCCGGCGATGACAGTGTCCAGCGCAGCGGGGGTGGCGGGCTGGCGGACCGGAACCCCCAACTCGACTGCTCTGGCCTTGCTCTCGGGAGGGGCCGGTACCCGGCCCCGGCCCCTCGGCCGGTCCGGTCTGGTTATGACGGCGCGCAGGTCGGCCGATCCGGCGAGGATGTCGATCGCGGGAACGGCCTCCTGCGATGTGCCCAGCAGGGCGGCTCTCATCACTCCGGCGCCCGGAACGCCTCGTTGCGAAGAGTGCGAAACGCCTCCTTGCGGGTGGCTCGGTCGAGGCGGGTCAGCAGGAGGTGGCCCTCGAGGTGGTCGATCTCGTGCTGGAGAACCCTCCCCAATAGCTCATCCCCGGCAAACTCCACCGGGTTCCCGTCCAGATCCTGGCCGACGGCTCGGGCGAAAGCAGGGCGGATGATGTTCCAGTAATGACCGGGAACCGAGAGGCAGCCCTCCTGATACTCCCAATCTCCCGATGTCTCGACCAGCACCGGGTTCACCAGCACCTGGGGACCCTCTCCCGCATCGAACACGCAGATGCGCTTCGACACACCGATCTGCGGCGCAGCCAGGCCCACTCCGGGAGCGTCGTACATGGTCTCGAGCATGTCCTCCGCCAGCCTGTGGAGTGGCGCGTCGAAGTCCTTGACCGGCTTGGTGCGGACACGAAGGACAGGATCGCCGAAGGTGCGAATCGGAAATATGGCCACCGGACTCCGAGGATAGTTGCCGGCCACCACTCGCCTGTTACCGGCTCGCCTGCTCGATTGGCAGCCGTGCGTCCGGCACACAACACGCAGCGGATTCCCAGGCCCTGATACCCGACACCTCGGAACTTTGCCGAAGAGTCGAAGCTCGTGCACTCCGGTGCGTATTGGCCGGATCACTTGTGCATCGCCACGGATCCAACCTCAGGTTCAGGACGCCATACATGACGTCCTCTGCCTCAAGAACCCCCAGCTACCGGAAGTCGCGAAAAAACCGGTGCTCCGCACCGGGCCCCTCCCCCGCCACCACCCATCCTGTTGGAGCGTGGTCGGCCATGCCCGGCTGGCTGCCGGGAGATCGGCGGTTCGCTCCATCGAGCTGTATGTTCCCTCAGACCGGCCGAACCGATCGTCTCATGCCATCGGCCGGTGTTGGTGCTTGGCAATAGACAACGTATACCGGAGCTGTGACGCTTTCAACCCCTCCTTCCGAGAACGCGAAATACTTCGTCGGGGGAATGCGTCCGGGAGCCAGCTCAGAAGTCGCGGGGGTCCGCGTCCACCCGCACTCTCAGGCCCTGGCGCCTCAGGCGGACTGCCGCCTTCCTGAGCTTCCGCTTGACTCCGGTCAGGTCGTCGCCCTGGACCATCCAGCGGAGCCGATCCCCGGCTCGGGCCGGGCCGTACACGATGGCGGCCTCGAGTGCATCGTCGAGGATCGACCCGTCATCGGTGCCCGCAACCTCCACCACCATCACCTCCCCGAAGGGCGGCAGGGACAGGCGCTTGCGGATAGCCAACTCGTCCTTGAGGAACGCGAACGGATCGGCGCGGCGAAGGGCCTCGTAGACAGGCTGGCGGATGTCCGCGGTCTGGAGCATCATCCTGGCCCGCCCGCCGCCCCGGACGGTGGCGCCCACCCGGGCCAGTACTCCCAGCGCATCCTCCGCGGCCCGGTAGGTAGCGCCGCGCACCAGGCCGTCGGCGTCGACGACCACGGCCAGATCGACCTCGGGAACCACCACCAGATCGGCCTCGGTTCCCACCATTACCTGCCGGCCGGTGCTCACGTCACCCACGCGATCCCCCACCAGGCGCCGGGCCTCCTCGGTCACCCGCCCCACGGCCGCTCCCAGGGGCTCGAACCGGGTCCCGCCGCATGACGAGCACCCTCCCAACTCCGTCTCGCATCTCGAACAGCTGGTCCGATGATCGGGGCGAGCGCCGCAGCGCGGGCAACTCCGCAACAGGCGGCACCTCACGCATCGCGCAGCCGGGGCGTAGCCGCGCCTGTGGGTGAAGAGGAACACCCGGCCGCCCCGGCTTGCCGTACCGGCGATGGCAGCCCGGACCCGTTCGGCCAGCAACCCCTGGCCCGGAGGGTCCTCGGTGCGGTCGACGACTTGTACCGGCCCCCATAGTCGCCCGGGCGCCCGGACCATCTCAGGACGCTCGTGGAGTGACTCGATGGTCGGGACCCTTCCTAGCCCCACCAGCTGGAGGCCCTCGTGGGCCGCCCTCACGCGGGCCAGTCGGCCGGCCACCACGGTCGGGGTCTGGCGTTCCTTCATGCCGGGCCGGCCCTCCTCGACCAGTACCACCATCGACAGGTTCCGGACGGGCCACCACAGCACCCGCATCGTCCCCACCACCGCCAGACCTCCGGTCGTGGCGGCCTTCGACCAGGCGGCCGTCACCTCCGCATCGCTCTGATCTGCCACCTCAACCACGCGGGCGCCCAGGTCATACCTGAGCCCGGCGGCGAGGCGGGCGACCTCCACCACCGTGGGCGCCGTGATGAGCACCGACTTCCCGGCCCGGAGGGGTGCGGTGATCGCCCCGCGGATCAGTTCGGTCCATCGGGTGCCCGCCACCGCCTGGACCGACCGGGAAGGTCCGCCCCCGGCCGCGGCGGCAGCCACATCGGATAGGGGTCCGGCCGTGGGTGGGATACCCGGCAGTGCGGGCGGCAGAGGTCGCTTGGGCAGGTTCGGGGGAGCGGTCTTGGCAAGTACGCGGGCGAGCGGCGCCACGTAGTACTCGGCGGCCCATACCAGCGTGGGAAGCATGGCGGCGGTGAACACCGGGACATCGGAGGAGAGAGCCCGGACGTCCTTGAGATCGTCAGCCTCGGACTCCGCGATCGACTCCAGGGCAACCACGTAGCCGCGCACGCGGCGCGCGGCCAGCGGGACCCGGACGATGGCGCCCACCCCCACCCGACCTGCCAGGGAAGACGGGACGCGGTACGAGAAGCCTTCATCCACCGCCAGGGTGGGTACGTCAGGGACTACCCGGGCTGCAACGGCCTGGGTCAGGGTCAGCTCGCCGCTTTCTTCAACTCGTCGGCATCTGCAGTCGACTCCCAGGGAAAGCCCAGCCGTCCGAAATGGCCCAAAGCAGAGGTCTTGGCGTAGATGGGCCGGCGCAGGTCGAGCTTCCTCAGAATGGCCTCGGGCCGGAAGTCGAAGAACGACTCGACCAGCTTCTCCAGCTTGTCCGGGTCGATCGAGGCGGTCCCGAACGCGTCCACGTAGACCGAGAAGGGGTTAGCTTGGCCGATGGCGTATGCCACCTGGATCTCGCACTGTTCGGCCAATCCGGCGGCGACCACGTTCTTGGCGACGTAGCGGGCGAAGTAGGCCGCCGAGCGATCCACCTTGGTCGGATCCTTCCCGGAGAAGGCGCCGCCTCCGTGCCGAGCGTAACCACCGTAGGTGTCGACGATGATCTTGCGCCCGGTGAGGCCGGCATCCGCCTCGGGCCCGCCCTTCACGAAACGCCCAGACGGGTTGACCAGGAGCTTCGTATCGCTGCCTATAAGGGGCGAGCCGATCCCCATCATCACATGCTCCCGCAGGGCTGCCTTCATCTCCTCTTCGTCCACTTCCTCGGTGTGATGGGAGGAGATCAACACCCGGCTCACCCGCACCGGTTTCGACCCCGCGTACGCCACCGTGACCTGGGTCTTGCCGTCCGGGCGCAGGTAGTCGAGCACGCCCGCCGCCCTCACCTCGGTGAGGCGCTCGGCAAGGCGATGGGCCAGCTGGATGGGCGCCGGCATCAGCTCCTCGGTGTCCCGGTTGGCATAGCCGAACATCATCCCCTGGTCACCCGCCCCTAACTGATCCAGCGGATCGTGGGATCCCTCGCGGGCCTCCAGCGCCTCGCTGACACCGCCGGCGATATCGGGACTCTGACTCCCCAGTAGCACTTCGACGGGAATCGTGGCGGCGTGGAAAGCGACGTCCTCGTACTTGTAGCCGATGTCTCCGATCGCCTCGCGTACCGCCCGCTTGAGGTCGGCATCGGTCAAGCAGGCATCGTTGGTTGTCTCGCCGGCGATCATCACCTTCTTGGGAGTGACCATGGTTTCGCAGGCCACGCGAGCCTGAGGGTCCCTCTCCAGGATCGCATCGAGGACGGAATCCGAGATCCGGTCGGCCATCTTGTCGGGATGGCCGGCGGTGACCGACTCGCTCGTGAAGTGACGGAGCATCATCGAGACCAGTATATGGATACCGGAGGACGCTCCAACTCAGGAGCCATCTTCTCTCAGTGCGCTCACGTGTGACCAGATGGCGCCGGCGACGCCGCGCTTGGTCATCATCTCGAGGGGGGTGCTCTCCCCCGCCGCCGAGATGATGGTCACCTGGTTGGTGTCGGTACCGAACCCGCTCCCGGGGCTGGTCACGTCGTTGGCCACCACGAAGTCCACCCCGTACGTGGCGGCCTTGCCCACCGCCCGATCGATACCGCCGGTCTCCGCAGCGAAGCCGACCACGGTCGTTCCCGGTTCCACCCTTTCCACCAGCCCGGCCAGGACGTTGGGTGTGGGCTCCAGGACGATTTGGGGAGGACCGTCGGACCGGGCCAGCTTGGTACCGGCCACATCGGCGGGCCGGAAGTCGGCCACCGCGGCCGCCAGCACCGCCGCGTCTAGCGCCGAGGCCCGCGCCCAGACCTGGTGCGCCATGTCTTCCGCCGACTCGACCGGCACCACTTCGACCGAACACGGCATGTCCGGCGGTGCGGTGGTGGTGACCAGCACCACCGCGGCCCCGCGACGGGCTGCCTCCAGAGCCAGTTCGTGGCCCATCTTCCCCGAGGACCGGTTACCCACGTAGCGCACCGGATCGATGGCTTCCCGGGTTCCTCCGGCGGTCACCAGCACCCTCAACCCGCTCAGGGAGTCATCGAACACCCCCGCCACCGCCGCCAGTATCTCGTCGGGTTCCGCCATGCGACCCATCCCGGAGTCGCCCGCCGCCAGCTCGCCGACGACCGGACCCACCAGGCACCTGCCGTCCTCCTCGAGGAGCCGGATATTGCGGGCTGTGGCGGGTTGCTGCCACATCTCGGTGTGCATGGCGGGCGCCAGCACCACCGGCCCGTCGAAGGCCGCCACCGTGGCGGTCAGGGCGTCATCGGCCAGCCCGTTGGCGACCTTGGCCACCACATTGGCGGTGGCGGGCGCCACCACCAGGGCATCGGCCCAACGGGCCAACTCCGTGTGGGGGCTCGGTCCGGCTTGTTTCGATCCGAAGAGCGTGGTCACCACCGCGTGGCCGGTAATCGCCGCGAGGGTCTGCTCCCCCAGGAAGCGCAGGGCCCCCTCGGTCATGATGGTCCGGACCTGCGAGCCGGCCTCGTAGAGTCGCCGGGCCAGGTAGGCCGCCTTGTACGCGGCGATACCCCCGGAGATGGCTAGTACCAGATGCCGGCCGTGTAGAAGGGTGCTGAAAAGGACGGGGATGGGTTGGCCCGCGCTGTTTTGACCCGAGGTTCTATTGCCGGACATCGAGCCAACAGGACACTTTTCAGTACCCTCCTAGCGGGGGTCTACTGCTCCTCGGAGTTCTCAACGGCGGTCCCCTCTACGGAGTCATCGGAAGCCCCGGCCTCGTCGGAGCCCTCCGCCCCGGCCGGCTCATCGGCAGCGGCTTCCGCCGCCTCCGGCGCGCCCAGGGCCTCGAGACCTGCCACCAGATCACCCTCGTCGAGCGGTTCGGTCTGGTAGGAGAGCAGGACGTCGAGAGTGTCGGGCTCTTGGCTCTCGGCGGTCTCTCCGGTTGCCACCTGCAACTTATCGGCCGCGATCTCCTCGAGAGCGATGGTGAGAGGCTTGTGGCTGAGCGAATGGACCTGGGGCGGAACGTAGCGCCCGATCCCTCCCCCTAGCTGGGTGTAGTAGCTGTTGATCTGGCGAGCACGGCGCGAGGCCAGCAACACGAGGTTGAAACGCCCGCCGGCCTTGCCGATTACTTCTTCAATGGGTGGCTCAATCATGGCGCAGGATCGTCTTTCGGACTGGGAACGGGTCTGGCTTCAGGGGCAGGGGTCTGTTGACCAACCGTCTGGGCACCCTAAACCTTGTCGGGTGGTGGACTCCTGAGTATACCGACTATCGCTGCCACCGTAGTGTCGAGATCGGCATTGACCACGACGTGGCCGAAGCGATGCCAACCCCGCTCGATCTGGGCCTCGGCCAGCTTGAGGCGGGTGGCGATCTGCGGCTCCGTCATCCCCCGGCGACCTCGCATCCTGGACTCCAGTTCGTCGAGGCTCGGAGGCATGAGGAAGATGGACAGAGCATCCGGATAGGCCTCCATCACCTGGAAGGCACCGTTCAACTCGACATCGAGCAGGACGTCCTGCCCGGCGCCCAGGTGGGCGAAGACCTCATCATGGAGGGTTCCGTAGCGATTACCGGCGAACTCCGCCCACTCCAGCAACCGGCCGGCTTCGATCAGCTCCGCAAAGGCCTCGTCATCGATGAAGTAGTACTCGACCTCGTCGGTCTCGTCCGGCCGCTTGGCGCGGGTAGTGGCCGAGACGGCGAAATGAAAGCTGTGATGAGGCGCCAGGGCCCGGATGACGGTGTTCTTTCCGACACCTGACGGCCCCGAGATTATTACCAGCCGACCGGGCCGGTGGGGGGCTGTCGCTTCGTGGCTCAGCTGAACTTGGCTAGGAGGGCGCTGCGCTGCCGCGCTCCGAGACCCCGGACCCGCCGGTTCTCGGCAATACCGAGCTCCTCCATGATCTGACCGGCCTTCACCTTCCCGGTTCTGGGCATGGAGGTAAGGACGGCACTCACTTTGATGCCACTCACCATGGGGTCGTCGGTAGCCTGCTCGAGCAGTTCACCGAGCGACAACGACCCGTTCTTGAGCAAGCTCTTGATCTCGGCCCGCTTGCGGCGCGCCATCGCTGCCTTCTCCAATGCCCGTGCCCGTTGCTCGGCGTTCAACTGCGGAGGTGCCATAAGGTTCCTTTGCCGTTCCTTCTCTAGCTGTACTGTTTCGACCCGACATGATGCGCCGGACCCATCCTCGTGAGGACCACGGCCTCGTGAAGACCTCGGCGCCGGACTGACTCTAGGAGGGTACTGAAAAATGTCCAACTGGCCCGGAAGGCCAACTGTCTCCGTCTCTTTCAGCACCACCTAGCCAGCAATCCGTTCGCCTTCACAACCCGGGGCTGGGTTCAAGTGGTCTGCCTGTGGAATGGCGGTGTGGTATGGCGTCGGCAGCGGTGGTCCTCGCAAGGCCCGCTGACGAAGGCGTACCCGCAGCGGTACATCGAGGAAGCGGAACGCAGCGACAGGACACCGATGACCGCCCGACCACGCCTGGCTGTTCGCAGACAGACCACTAGGCAAGCCCGAGACCGGAGAGGATGTCGAGAGCAGCCCGGCCTGGGTCCGGCGCTCCGGTAATGGCCCGGCCTATGACCAGGTAGTGAGCGCCCCGCTCGATCCCTTCGGAGGGCGTGGCTGCCCTGACCTGGTCGTGAGCGTCGACGCCGACCGGTCGGATGCCGGGCGCGACCCGCAGCAGTTGGGGGGCCACATCCGCTATCACGCCCAGCTCGCGAACCGAGGTGATCACGCCTTCGCAGCCGGCCTCACGGGCTAGCCGGGCTCGCACCGCGGCCAGCCTCCCAGGTGTCGCAGCCATCCCGGTCGCCGCCAGCGCATCCTGATCGAGGCTCGTGAGAACGGTGATGGCGAGTATCCCGGCGGGGCGGGAGCCCGCACCCTCTCGCAGACCCTGGACCGCTGCCTCCAGCATGGCCCTGCCCCCGGCGGCGTGAGCAGTGACCCATCGGGCGCCCGCCTCCCCCAGATGGCGCGCCGCCGCCCTGACGGTGTTGGGGATGTCATGCAGCTTCGCGTCGGCGAATACCGGCTTTCCCAGCCGTCCGATCACCCCCACGATGGCGGGACCGGGACCGGTCAGAAGCTCGAGCCCGACCTTGAACCCGCCCACGTGCGGCGAGAGGTCCCGGGCGAGGCGGGCGGCGTCCTCGCCGGTCGGAACGTCGAGAGCCACAAGTACGGGGTTGTACGGTCCGCTCTCGCCGGGGTCGGGTCCATCGGCCATGCTGACGGTCATGGTAGGGAGTCCTCCCGGAGGGCAACGCCCACCAGGTCGGACACCTGTTCCACGCCACGGGACCGGCACCATCTCGCCAGTTCGCGGTCGATACGCCGCGCCGCCCGGGGCTCCGCGAAATGGGCCGTCCCTATCGCCACCGCGCCTGCTCCCGCCATGAGGTACTCCACCACATCCGCGCCCCTGGTCACCCCGCCACAACCCAGGATCGGAAGCCCTGGAAGCCGGGTTGCCACCTCCATGACGGCCCGCAACGCGATCGGTTTGAGCGGGGGGCCGGAGTAGCCGCCGCTCCCCGTGGCCACCCGGGGGGTCCCCGACTCGATGTCGATGGCGGCGCCCCACACGGTGTTGCCGATCACAACCCAGTCGGCGCCCGCATTCCAGACGGATGCGGCTATCGCCACGATGTCCGAGGCGTTCGGCGACAGCTTGGCCGAGACAGGGCCCGAGGCGGCGTTCCGAACCGCCTCGATCACCCGGGCCGACGCGTCCGGATCGAGGGCGATCAGCCCGTGCCCGTCGAGGTTGGGACAGGACAGGTTGACCTCCACCGCCTCCACGCCGCCCTCCTCGAGGCCCCTGGCCACCGTGGCGAAACCGGCCGGATGATGACCGACCGCCGAGCCCCAGACAGGGACGCCGGCGCTGTCCAGCAGGGGACCGAACTCCGCCAGCCAGGCTTCGATGCCGGGGTTCTGGATGCCGATCGCGTTGAGCATGCCCACTCCGGCGGGCGCTAGGCGGGGAGGCGGGTTACCGGTCCAGGGCTCGGGCGCCACGGACTTCGCCACCAGCGCCCCGTAGTGGTCGGGAGACGCCACCGATACGAAATCGACCGCCGAGCCCACGGTTCCAGAGGCCCCCACGAGGGGAGAGCGGAGCGTGACCGGCCCCAGGGCGACCGAGCGGTTCAGCGGTGCCAATCCTGCAGGCTCCGTACCTCGTACACGGCCTCCGAAGAACCGCGCAGGCTCCGGATCACCGCCTCGCCACCGGCCACGGTGGTGACGATGGGGACACCGCGCGAGGACGCGGCCCGGCGCATCAACCGACCATCTCCCCTTGCCCGCCGTCCCTGGGGTGTGTTGATGATCATGTCGACCCGGCCCGACTCGATCTGCCAGACCGTGTCTTCGGGACCCTCGCCGACCTTGGGCACGGCTTCGGCCGGTATCCCGCGGGCCTTCAGGAACCCGGCCGTTCCGGGCGAGGCCACCAGGTTCAATCCCAGGCTGTGAAGGGCCTCCCCGATCCGGGCGCCGGCCGGCTTGTCGGGATCCGCGAACGAGAGGAACACCGTTCCCGCCTCCGGGATGCCGCTTCCCGCCGCCATCATGGCCTTCGAGTAGGCCACTCCCGGCCCCGGACCGATCCCCATCACCTCGCCGGTCGCCCGCATCTCCGGTCCGAGCAGGGTGTCCTCCTCGGGGAACCTGTCCCAAGGCAACACCGCCTCCTTGCATGCCACGAACCGCGGTTCGTCCGTCGGGGAGTACACCCCTTCCGCCACCAGATCCTCCAGTGTGGCACCCATCATCACCCGCGAGGCGATCTTGGCGAGCGGGATGCCCTTGGCCTTGGAGATGAACGGCACCGTCCGGGATCCACGCGGGTTGGCCTCCAGCAGGAAGACCTCGTCCCCCCTGACCGCGAACTGGAGGTTGATCAGCCCCCTGACCTCGAGCGCCCTCGCCAGAGCCCCCGTCGCCCCGACGATCGTACGGCGAGCAGCCGCGCCGAGGGTGGGGGGCGGGGTGATGCAGGCCGAGTCGCCGGAGTGAACGCCGGCCTGCTCGACATGTTCCATGATGCCTCCGACCAGCAACTCCGCTCCGTCGTATACGGCGTCCACATCGACTTCTGTGGCCGCCTCGAGGAAGCGATCGATCAGGACGGGAGCCGAGGCCAGGTCGAACCCCGCCTGCTGATCCTTGCCGTACAGGTCGGCCAGGTAAGCGTCGAGCTCGTCTCCCGAGTAGACCACCCGCATGGCCCGGCCCCCGAGCACGTAGGAGGGCCGCGCCAGCACCGGAAAGCCGATGGAGCCGGCCACCCGGGCCGCCTCGGCGGGGCTCGTGGCGGTGCCGTGAGGAGGCTGGACGATCCCCAGCTGCCGGCACAGGGCTGAGAAGCGCTCCCGATCCTCCGCCTCGTCGATGCGGTCCGGAGGAGTGCCGGCGATAGGCGCTCCGTTCGCCTCCAGACGTCCGGCCAGGTTGAGCGGGGTCTGGCCACCCAGCTGGACGACTACCGCCACGGGATCCTCGGCATTGCAGATCTCCAGCACGTCCTCCACCGTCAGGGGCTCGAAGTAGAGGCGGTCGGAGGTGTCGTAGTCGGTGGAGACCGTCTCGGGGTTGCAGTTGACCATCACGGTCTCGTAGCCGGCCTCCTTGAGGGCGAAGGCGGCATGAACGCAGCAGTAGTCGAACTCGATACCCTGGCCGATCCGGTTGGGACCGGACCCGAGGATCACCACCCGAGGCCGGCGGGTTGCCTCCACCTCGCTCTCGTCCTCGTAGGTGGAGTAGAAGTAGGGGGTCCGCGCCTCGAACTCGGCAGCGCAGGTATCGACCCGCTTGTAGGTCGGCCGGATACCGGCGGCTCGCCGGAACTCCCGGATACCGGCTTCGGGCTCTCCCCAGATGTACGCCAACTGCGCGTCCGAGAATCCCATCCGCTTGGCGTCCCGCACCAGATCGGTCCGGGGGGCACCGGCCGCCTCCAGCTCGGCCCGGAGTTCGTAGACCTCCGCCATCTGGTCCAGGAACCACGGATCGACGCCGGTGGATCGGGCCAGGTGCTCCACACTCCGACCCCGGCGGATCGCCTCCCCCAGCTGGAAGATCCGGCCGGAGCTAGGAGTCGCCACCGCCTCATCGAGGGCCCCTTCGGAAACGGCCCGCAAGTCCCTCTCCCCCGGATCGGCGTTGAGCCCGTGCCGGCCGGTCTCAAGGCTCCGCAGCGCCTTCTGCAGGGCCTCGGGGAAGGTACGCCCGATGGCCATGGCCTCGCCGACCGACCGCATCGAGGTGCCCAGCCGGTCGGGCGCCATCGGGAACTTGGCGAAGTCGAAGCGGGGGATCTTGACCACCGTGTAGTCCAGCACCGGCTCGAAGCTGGCCGGCGTGGCGCCGGTGATGTCGTTGGCGATCTCATCGAGGGTGTACCCCACCGCCAGGAGGGCGGCGATCTTGGCGATCGGGAACCCGGTGGCCTTGGAAGCGAGGGCGGATGAACGCGAGACGCGGGGGTTCATCTCGATGATCAACCGGCGGCCGGTGACCGGATCCACCGCGAACTGGACGTTGGAGCCCCCGGTCTGCACACCGATGGCCCGGAGGCAGGTTATGGCCTCGTTCCGCATCTCCTGGTACTCCCGGTCCGACAGGGTCTGGATCGGTGCCACGGTGATGGAATCGCCGGTGTGGACGCCCATCGGGTCCAGGTTCTCGATCGAGCAGACGATGACCGCGTTGCCGCGCCGGTCGGCCATCACCTCGAGTTCATACTCCTTCCAGCCCGCCACCGACTCCTCCACCAGGATCTCGCTCACCGGGGAGGTGGCGAGGCCGCGCCGGGCGATCTCCAGGAAGGCCTTCTCGTCCCCGGCAACGCCGGTGCCGCCCCCGCCCAGGATGAAGGAGGGGCGGACCATCACGGGGTAGCCGATGTCCGCCGCCGCCGCTACCGCCTCATCCATCGATCGGGCATAGCTGGAGCGGGGCGACTCGATGCCCACGGCCGCCATCGTCTCCTTGAACAATCCCCGGTCCTCGGCCCGCTCGATGGCGTCGAAGCCGGCGCCGATGAGTTCCACACCGAGCCTGTCGATCACGCCGGACCGGGCGAGATCGGCGGTCACGTTGAGGGCGGTCTGCCCGCCGAGGGTGGGGAGCAGGGCATCGGGTGATTCGCGTTCCAGGATCCGGGCCACGATCGCGGGCGTGATCGGTTCGAGGTAGGTGGCGTCGGCGAACTCGGGGTCGGTCATGATGGTGGCCGGGTTGGAGTTGACCAGGATCACCCGGTAGCCCTCCGATCTCAGCACCTTGGCCGCCTGGGTACCCGAGTAGTCGAACTCGCAGGCCTGGCCGATCACGATCGGGCCGGAACCGATGACCAGGATGCTCTCGATATCGGTGCGCTTGGGCATCAGCAGTCCTCCGTTCCGAGCCCCATGAGGGCCAGGAAGTCGTCGAACAGCCCCAGCGCATCGTGTGGGCCGGGGGCCGCTTCCGGGTGGTACTGGACCGACATGGCGGGGATGTCCAGGCATCGCAACCCTTCCAGGGTCCCGTCGTTGAGGTTCTGATGGGTGGGCCGCACCTCACCGAAGTCGCTTGTGACCTGCTGGGGCAGGAGGTCGGGACCGGCCAGACCCTTGCGCTCAGGCGCCTTCCGGCCTTCCAGCGACCAGAGGTCGACCGCGAACCCGTGATTCTGGGCGGTGATCTCCACCCGGCCGTCCTCGAGGCGGCGGACCGGATGGTTGCCGCCGTGGTGGCCGAAGGGGAGTTTGAACGTGGTGGCGCCGAGAGCCAGGCCGATCACCTGGTGGCCCAGGCATATGCCGAACACGGGAACGCCGCCGAGCAACGCCCGCACCGTGCCGATGGTGTGCTCGAGCGGCTCGGGATCCCCCGGCCCGTTGGTCAGGAAGACGCCGGTCGGATCGAGACCGAGAATGTCCTCGGCGGTGCAGGTCGCCGGCAGGACATGGACCTCCAGCCCGCGCCCGGCCATCCGCCTGCCTATGTCGCGCTTCATGCCGAGGTCGATGGCCACCACCCGGCCCACCGGATCACCATCAGGATCGAACCGGTACGGCTCCGGGGTGGAAACGCCGGTAGCCAGGTCCTGCCCTTCCATCCGGGGGGCCTCCGCGGCCAGCACCGCCAGCTCCTCGGGCCCGACCCCGGCGCCTATGGCGACCGGCATCGCCCCTCGGTCCCGCAGGTGGCGGGTGAGCCGCCGGGTGTCGAGGTCGGCGAGGGCCACCATCTCGTGGGACCGCAGGTAGGCGGCCAGGGTTCCCTCGGCGCGCCAGTTGGAGTGCCGGAGCGACAGCGAACGGACGATCAGGCCGCGGGCGGCCGGCCTGGCGGCCTGATCGTCGTAGTCGCTGACCCCGTAGTTGCCGATGTGCGGCGAGGTCATGACCACCACCTGGCCGGCATAGGAAGGATCGGACAGCACCTCCTGGTAGCCGGTCATGGAGGTGTTGAACACGGCTTCTCCGACCCGGACCCCTTCCACGCCCACGGATCTACCCTCGAATACCTCCCCGTCGGCCGTAACCAGGAACCCGCTGCTCATCGGAGCGCTCCGGCCCCGGGAGACGGAGCGGGCACGTCGAGCCGCGCTGAGTCATGCGTGAGGAGTCCCTCGCGGAACGTGAAGCGGACCCGACCGGCCAGCGGCACTCCTGTGAACAGGGAGTTGGCCGACTTGGACAGGAACAGCTCGGGAGTCCACTGCTCGTGCCAGTCCACCACCACCAGGTTGGCCGGTATGCCGGGTTCGATCCAGTTGCCGTGGTCCTCGAGCGAGGCAATCGTCGCCGGGGTGACCGACATCCGCTCGAAAAGCAGCCGAGGGTCCGGATCAAGGACGGCGCGGACGGCGGAGAAGGCCGTCTCCAGTCCGGTCACGCCCTTGGGCGCCTCCTCGAACGGAACGTCCTTCTCGTGGGCGGCGTGGGGCGCATGGTCGGTGGCGACCGCATCGATCACGCCGTCGCGGAGCCCGTCACGGAGTGCCTCGATGTCGGCAGGCGTGCGGAGCGGCGGATACATCTTGGCCACCGGATCCATCGACAACACCTGGTGGTCGGAGAACCAGAGGTGATGCGGGCTCACCTCGGCGGTCACGTTCACCCCCCGGTGGCGGGCGGACTCGATCAGGTCCAGGGTCCCGGCACAGCTGACGTGCTGGACGTGATAAGCGGCGCCGGTCAACTTGGCTACGGCCAGATCACGGGCCACGATCACCGTCTCGGCCTGGGTCGGGATCCCTCCCATGCCGAGCAACGACGACACCCGGCCCTCATGCATATGCCCGCCCCGTCCCAGTCCGGGGTCCTCGGCGTGCTGGGCGATCACGCCACCCCTCGACTGCAGGTACTCCATGGCCCGCCGGAGCAGGCCCGAGTCGGCCACCGTGACACCGTCGTCGGTGAAGAGCCGCACGCCGGCGGCGAACAGATCGTCCAGATGGGATAGCCGGAGGCCTTCCATTCCCATCGTGATGCATCCGGCCGGGATCACGTCGACCAGCCCCACCTGCCGGCCCCGGTCGGTGATGTAGCGGGCCAGGTGGCCCGAGTCGGTGGGCGGATCCGTGTTGGGCATGGCGACCACCGCGGTGAACCCCCCGGCGGCGGCCGCCCGGGATCCCGAGGCGATGTCCTCCTTCCACTCCTGGCCCGGCTCCCGGAGGTGGGTATGGAGGTCTACGAAACCGGGCCCTACCACCAGGCCGGAGACATCGATGATCTGCCGGCCTGCGCGGGTGCCCTCCGTGACCTCCGGGTGAGGCCCCACGGCGGTCACCCGGCCGTCATCGATGAGGACGTCGGCCCGGATCCGGCCGCTCGGGGTGAGAACACCACCTCCCGTCAGGAGGATCCCGCTCATCCCTTACCCCCTAGCAGGCGGAACAGGATGGCCATCCGCACCGCCACCCCGTTGGTGACCTGGTCCAGAATCAGCGCCCGGGGATGACCGGCCACCACGTCGTCGATCTCCACACCCCGGTTCATCGGCCCGGGGTGGAGCACCACCGCATCGGCGGGAAGGCGGGCGAAGCGGTCGCGGGTCATGCCGTAGCGGGATACGTACTCGGGTAACGAGGGAAACACCGAGGCGCCTCCCCGCTCGGTCTGGATCCGCAGCAGGTAGGCGGCGTCGACCGACCCCACCACCGCGTCGAAGTCGTCGGTCGTCTCGACCGGCCAGCCTTCGCAATTCACCGGTTGGAGGGTCCTGGGTGCGACCAGAGTCACGCTGGCGCCCAGAGTGGTGAGGGCGAACACGTTGGACCGGGCCACCCGCGAGTGGCGAATGTCGCCCACGATGGCCACCCGCAGCCCGTGCAGATCGCCGAATCGCCGACGCAGGGTGAGGGCGTCCAGCATGGCCTGGGTGGGATGCTGATGGGCGCCGTCGCCGGCGTTGATGACCTGGCACCCGGTCCATCCGGCTATCCGCCATGGTGCGCCGGCGGCCCGGTGGCGCACCACCATCAGGTCCACACCCATGGCTTCGATGGTCAGCGCAGTGTCCTTGAGGCTCTCCCCCTTGGACAGGGACGAACCGGATGCGGAGAAGCTCATCACGTCGGCCGACAGTGCTCGTGCGGCCCGCTCGAACGACAGCCGGGTACGGGTGGAGCTCTCGAAGAACAGGTTGGCCACCAGCTTGCCCTGGAGAGCGGGGACTTTGGGAATCGGGCGGGACAGCACCCGGGTGAACTCGTCAGCCAGGTCCAGTATCTCCTCGAGGTCGTTCCGGGTTAGGCCCTCGGTGGTGAGGAAGTTCAACTCCGTGCCCCCTCCACCCACACCCCGTCCTCGCCCCCGTCGATCTCGCCCAGCCTCACCGAGACCCGTTCGGCCACAGAGGTCGGAAGGTTGCGCCCGACGTGGTCGGGACGGATCGGGAGCTGGCGGTGTCCCCGGTCCACCAGTACGGCCAGGCGCACCGCCTCCGGCCGTCCGAAGTCGTTCAAGGCATCCAGCGCAGCCCGCACGGTGCGGCCCGTGTAGAGGACATCGTCGACCAGCACCACGGTCCGGGCGGTGATGTCGACCGGAAGCTGTGTCCCCGACAGCGGGGTGGTGGGCCTGGTCGACAGGTCGTCCCGGTGCAGGCCGATGTCCAGGGCGCCCACCGGCACCTGGGCGCCCCCGACCTCCTCGATGACCGCCGCGATACGGTGGGCGAGCGGCACGCCTCGGGTGTGGATCCCCACCAGAACCGGAAGGACGTCCCTCGACTTCTCGATGATCTCGTGAGAGATGCGGGTCAGCGACCGCCTGACGTCGGCGTCGGCCATCACCATGGGCATCAGCTACCTGCGTCCTCCTCGGGGCCACGTATCAACCGGAAGGGGTGAGGGGAAGCGGTACGGGAAGGCACGCCGGAGCGTGCTCGCCGCGGCTCGGGCGCCGCTTGGCGCGAACTCGGGTCTCCTTCCCGGCCTCACCGGACCGGATTAAAGGTTCGGGCAACGCTAGCAGGATCGGAGCGTCCCGAAGACCGGGACCTGCGTTCCTGAGCCCTGCGGGGACGTACCCGGTCCGGCGATCACCCCACTTCCCATCCCGCAGGACGGCCATCCATCGGCGGGCGGCATCGGGCGTGTCGCACCCGCGGTTCTTGTCACATCCTCGTCCTATGCTGTTAACCAACCGTAAATACCAGCAGTCCGGTTCGGACGTCGACCGGATCACACGAGGTCAGATCGTCGAGCAGCCCGCCCGGGCACGGCGGGACGCGCTCGACACCAGGTGGTGGCGGCAGGGGGAGGGCCCGGCGGGCGGAACCCGTCGGTCGCGATTTTCGCGTTCTTCGTCGGTTCGGGCGCCCGGTGTGTGCGGAGCCATCACCCGTGGGCAGCCGGCCGGCCAACCACATGGTCGTCACCGATCAGACCGGTTGGCAAGGACCCACAAGAAGGATCGGGACATGCCACCGGCTCAGTCCTCGGTGCGGATCTGCCCGGCTAGGGCCGAGAGCACGCCGTTGACGAAGGCGCCGCTCTTCTTCGTCGAGTATCTCTTGGCCAACTCCACCGCTTCGTTCAGCACCACCGCCGTCGGAGTCGACTCGTGAAGGAGTTCGTACAGAGCGAGGCGCAGGATGGTCCGGTCCACCACCGGCATCCGGTGCAGGGGCCAGCGCTCCGAGGCCGACTCGATCCGCCGGTCGAGATCACGTTGATGGATCCTGACGCCCGCTGCGTAGCGCTTGGCCTTGCCGGTGAGTCCGGCGGTCGGGTCTACGTCACTCCGCAGGTCGGCCTGGTAGAGAGCGGCCAGCGCCGCGGCCCGCGGGTCGCGGGCGGCCTTGGAAGCGTGCTCGACCATATCCCGCCACCGTCAAGCCCGGGAAATGTAGGTGCCGGAGCGGGTGTCCACCTTGATGGTGTCACCGGCTTCGATGAACAGCGGCGCCTGGACCACCAGGCCGGTTTCGAGCGTGACCGGCTTGGTGGCGCCCGACACCCGGTCACCCCGGACCGCGGGTTCAGCCATGGCGACCTCCAACGCGACCGAGGCGGGCAACTCTACGCCGATCGGGTTGCCTTCGTACAGTGGAAGCATCACGGTCGCGCCGTCGGTTATGTAGTTGGCGGCCTCGCCCACGTCCTCTTCAGCAATCGCGAACTGGGCGTAGGTCTCGAGGTTCATGAAGTGGTAGCCCATGTCGTCGCGGTAGAGGAACTGATGGTCCCGCCGGTCGATGATCGCCTGCGGCACGTTCTCATCGGCACGGAAGGTGCGATCGACCACGGCGCCGGTGACCAGGTTCTTCAGCTTCATGCGGACGAATGCCCGCCCCTTGCCGGGTTTGACGTGCTGCTGCTCGACGATCAAGAACAACCCGTCCGGCAGGTCGAGCGCCATGCCCGACTTGACATCGTTGGTGGAAACCATGGCGCGATTCTAGGAGAATGACTCCGCACGACGATCGCTCCGGGCTCTGCTCGGACTCCAGGCGGTCCCCGGGTGCTTCACGGCGACCGGGAACCAGTCGAGGAGTCAGCCCGATACGCCGACCGCCGCCAGGCCGAGCCTCAGCGCTGCCTCGTCCACGTACTCGACCACCGGATCCCCGATCTCGCGCAGCAGCACCATGCGGAGGCCGGATGCGGTGCGCTTCTTGTCCCGCTGGACCAGCCGGAGGATGGCATCGGGGGAGGCATCGTCTACACGGGTCGGCAGGCCCAGACGCTCCAGGGGAACCCGCACCCGGGCTTCGTCGAACCCGAGGCGGTCAGCGGATACGGCCGCGGCCGCCACCATCCCCACCGCTACCGCGTGGCCATGGGATAGCCCGCACACCACTTCCACGCCGTGGCCCAGGGTGTGCCCGAAGTTGAGGATCGCCCGGCGGCCGGTCTCCCGGAAGTCCTCCGACACCACGTCCGCCTTGACCGCCACCGCCCGGCTCACCACCTCGGCCATGGGGAAGGCCGGTCCATGCTCCATGAACACGTCCACCAGCCTCGGGTCGGCGATGAAGCCCGCCTTGACCGCCTCGGCCGATCCCTCCAGCAGGAGCGGCTCCGGGAGCCGGCTCAGCACGTCGAGGTTGATGGCGACCCGCGACGGATGCCAGAAGGACCCGACCAAATTCTTGCCCATCACGTTGATGCCGGTCTTGCCGCCGATGGAGGCATCGATGGCGCCCAGGAGTGTGGTCGGCACCAGGATCGATTCGATACCCCGCAGCCAGGTGGCCGCCACGAATCCGGCCAGGTCGGTGACCGCCCCGCCGCCGACTCCGACGATGGTGTCGTGCCTTCCCAGGTTGAGCTCCGCGAGCCGGCCGTAGAGCATCGCCAGGGTCTCAATGGACTTGGCCTCGTCGCGGTCGGGCACCTCGATCAAGGTGGCCCTCTCCCCGGAACCGAGCAGTTCGAGCACCGACCCGGCAACCGGGCGGGAACCCGGCTGGCAGATGACCACCGCCTGCTCACGGCCCGAGGATGCCGGAAGGAGACGATGCGGCAGACCGGGTCCGATCAGTACCTCCGACGCGTCGCCGACCGGCACCCGGGCGCAACCGATGACCTCGGAGACCACCTCGTCAACCGGACGGTCCGCATCGATCCGGTAGTGAGCGGCCTGCCGCGAGAGGCTGTGGCGACCGGCCCGGATCTTCGCCAATCGGGATGCGATGTCGGAACCCTCCAGCAACGGACGGTCCTCCCCTCCGATCCGCCCGGCGAGCACCCCGGCGGGTGCGTCCAACCACGCCACCACGCCAGAGCGGCGCATGGCTTCCACGCCGGCCCGGTCGAGAACCGCCCCGCCACCGGTCGCTATCACCCGGCCGGAAACGCCCGGCGCCGACTCGGCCGACAGGCGGCGTATCTCGGCGCCCTCCATCTCACGAAAGGCCGCCTCGCCGTGCTCCTCGAAGATGCTCGCGATGGACTTGCCGGCTCGCTCCTCCACCAGCGCGTCGACATCCACGAACCCCCGATCCGTGATGGCGGCGATGTGGCGACCGACCGTGCTCTTCCCGCTGCCCATCATGCCGATGAGCCAAAGGTTCCCCATCGCCCTACAGGGCGCCATCAGAACGTGCGGATACGGTGCCGGTAGGAGGTCACGTTGACAACGAAGTCCTCCACCGTGTCGCCGCCGAACTTTCGCTGGAGCTCCTGGGCCGCCACGATGGCCACCATCTGTTCGGCCACTACCCCGGCGGCGGGCACCGCACAGACATCGGAACGCTCCCGGAAGGCCACCTCCGGCTCCTTGGTAACCACGTTCACGGTGGGGAGCGGGCGCATCACCGTCGACAGCGGCTTCATCGCCACCCGTACCCGCATCGGCTGGCCGGTGGTCATGCCTCCCTCGATGCCCCCTGCCCGGTCGGTGTTGCGGAAGAACTCTCCGTCCTCGTAGTAGATCTCGTCGTGAGCGACCGAGCCCCGGCGCCGGCACGACCGCAGACCGTCGCCGATCTCCACCGCCTTCATGGCCTGGATCGACATCAGCGCCTCCGCCAGGCGGGCTTCCATACGCCGGTCCCAGTGGTCGTAAGAGCCGACGCCGGGCGGCAGGCCGTAGACCAGCACCTCCACCACACCCCCGAGCGTGTCGCGGTCAGCCTTGGCCCGCTCGATCTCGGCCACCATCATCGCCTCGGCGTCTGTCCCGAACGCCCTCACCGATGACGCGTCGATGGTGGGCAGGTCCTCAATGGTGGGCAGGTCCTCGGAATCGGAGACGGCCTCGCCGATGGCGACCACATGGCTGACCACCGTGGCGCCGATGCTGGCCAGCAGTTGCTTGGCGAGGTAGCCGGCCACGGTACGGGCCGCGGTCTCGCGGGCCGATGCCCGCTCCAGGATGTTGCGGGCGTCCTTGGTGTCGTACTTGAGCATTCCCACCAGGTCGGCGTGCCCCGGCCGGGGGGTTGTCATGGGCCGCTTGGGAACGCCCGGGTCGGGCGACATCTCCTCCTGCCAGCGCGGCCACTCGGTATTGCGGATGATCACAGCCACCGGAGAGCCGAGGGTCCGACCATGGCGTATCCCACCCATGATCTCCAGCTCGTCCTTCTCGATCTTCATGCGTGCGCCCCGCCCGTAACCGAGACGGCGTCGGGCCAGCTCGTATCCGAGCCCCTGGCGCGACACCTCCAACCCGGCCGGAAGCCCTTCGACGATGGTCACCAGCCCCGGCCCGTGAGACTCACCGGCGGTAAGAAAACGGAACATGCCCCGGATGCTACCCCGCCCAGACCCTGATACCGCGACGGCGCCCGGGCGCTGGACGGATCCCTGGTCCGGCCAGGTCCGAAAGGTAGGCTTACCCGGCGCGAGAGGCTGTAGGGAGGGACGATTGTCGTTACGGGATGTCATCGAGACGATCAGGAGACTGCCGACGCCTGACAGTGAGACAGCCGCCAAGTTCCAGATCATTCGACCGGTTCTGGATGGTCTCGGCTGGGACACTGCCAACCCGGAGGTACTTTGGGAACACCCTGTCGGGGGCAGCAAGAGCGGTGGGAAGGTAGACATCGCCCTGAGGGGTCGGCGTCGTCTCGTTGCCCTAATTGAGGCAAAGGCGCCGCACCAAGATCTCAATAAGCATGTGGCGCAAGTCCTGGGCTACGCGTTCTACGAAGGCATCAATATCTGCGTCCTCACCAATGGCCTGGAGTGGAAGCTCTACCTTCCGAAAGAGGATGGCAAGCCAGAGGAACGTTGCTTCGCCAGCCTTGACCTGAGGAAGGGCGAGTTGGATCAGATATCGGAGGACCTGGAAGCCTTCCTAGGAAAAGAAAACCTGCTGAGCGGGCGTTCCGAGAGGCGAGCCAAGGAGGTCCACCGCATCAAGACGAAGCTCCCCGGTATCTGGTCACGGATGGTGCAAGAACCGACCGAGAAGCTGGTCGAGTTGATCATCGACCAAGCCTATGGGGAACTGAAACTTCGACCCGCTCCTGAGCAAGTCAAGGCCGTGCTACACGGCTCGCCAGTGCCGCCCAGGTCCCCCCGGGAAATCCAGCGGCCCCACGCCCGCGGCACGGCCTCGACGGCAGAACCCCAGGATTCGCAGCCGAAGCGCCGCTCCCCAAAGCGAGGACCAAAGATTGTGTCCTACGAACTATGGAGCGAACGACACGAAGTGAGCACATGGAAAGGACTGCTTATAGGCGTGGCCGAGGCCTTATACCAGCGGCACGGGCAGAGCTTTGCCGATCGCATTCTGGACCTGCAGGGTAGAAAGCACCCGTATGCCTCTCGCAGCGAGAACGATGTCCGAGCCCCGAAAGTAGTTGGAACCTCCGGGATCTACCTGCATACGAATCTCTCATCCGCCATGATCATCCGTCGAACGAACGAGCTCATGGAGTTGTTCGGATATCCGGACGACGACCTCATGATCGAGACCCGGACCGATTAGAACGAGGGTGACGGCGGCCCCCTGAACGCTCTCGTCCAGAAGGCCGCCACCGCATGCGGCGATCCTATCTCGCCGGGGTCAGCTTCCCGAGCCCTCGTCACCCCCAGGTCCGCGTTCGCCGGACCCTTCTGTTCCTTCGCGACCCTCAGCGCCTTCGCCGCCTTCCGAACCCGCTCCGGCGGAGCCGTGCTCACCGGAAGCCTCGGCGCCGCTCGGGCCTACCTCGGCATGCGGGCTCCAGCCGTCGAACGGCGTGGCAGTGGCCGGTAGGAAGACGTAGGCGATCTCGCCCGGTCTCAGGTCCACGGGGTTGGTCGGGCCGAGCTCGACACCGTTGGAGAGATGCACCTCCACCCGGACCCTGTCCAGGACGTCGGCTGTCAGATTCTCGACGGCCCCGACGAACGCGTTGGAGGCCGGGTCGTAGGCCATGACCAGGCGGGCTCCGGCGCGTACCTCGTCGAAGACGTCCGTCAACGCCAACCGATTGCCCGACTCCTCGCCAAGACCACTCTCAGAACCCTCGGAACCTTCACCGGCCCCGAGGCCTTCAGACCCCTCGGCGTTGCCCGTGGTGGTCTTCTTGACAGGAGCAGTAGCTCGATGCTCGCGGGAGCCCTCCCCGGCCCCGGAGCCTTCAAACCCCTCGGAACCTTCCGAGCTCTCGCCGCCGGGGCCGTGCTCCCCGGACCCCTCGGCGCCGGCGGAACCCACCTCGGCGTGCGGGCTCCAACCGTCGAAAGGAGAGGCGGTGGCCGGAAGCCGGACGTCGACGATCTCGCCCGGCGCCAGGTCCAACGGGGTGGTCGGACCGAGCTCCACACCGTTGGAGAGATGCACCTCCACGCGGACCCTGTCGAGGACCTCGGTTGTCACGTTCTCCACGGCGCCTACGAACATGTTGGAAGCGGGGTCGTAGGTCATGACCAGGCGGGCGCCGGCCCGAACCTGATCGAAGGTATCGGTCAACGCCAACCGGCTACCCGACTCCTCACCGAGACCGCTTCCAGCGCCGGTCACAGCGACCTCCCGGACGGCCGGTGCGCTTCCACCGTTCCCTCCGGCATCACTTCCGCACGCTGCCAAGCCCGCGGCCAGGGCGACGGAAGCCACCCCGGCCCCCAACCACCGGACCCACTTGATAGCCCTGCGTTCCGAAGAGCCTCCGGACTCGGTCTGCCGGTTCTCCGGGCGTTCCTGATTACGCATGATCTTCTCCTTATCAGCTGGACGATCAATGTCGAGGCCATCGTGCGTGTCCAGCCTGTGAGTTTCCTGAACGCCGCCTGAGAGCTAGCTGAGAATCCGGAACCGGTCCCCCCGGCTCCGCAAGGAATCGGGCTTAGCCAAGATCGACAAGACGGCCCGCCGAGATCTGCTGGGGCTGACCCTGGCCATCTGTTGAAACACAGCCAGTAGGTAACATCTACTACAGATCGCAATGAGTGTCTGACAAATGATAGGCACACGGGCAGGTCGCGGCTACCCTGACAATCGGGATGACGAGCTTCCTGGTCAGGGGTCCGACCCGGCTGCACGGGCACTTCGAGCCGTCGGGCAATAAGAACGCTGCTCTACCCATAATCGCCGCCTGCCTCCTGACCGAAGAACCGGTCACATTGCACAACGTGCCGCTCATCGGTGACGTCAAGTCCCTGCTCCTCATTCTCGAGGGCATGGGGGCGTCGATCACCAGTCCCGAGCCGGGGACCTTGCAAATCCACTGCAACGGCATGACCGGTTCGGAAATCTCCGAGGAGCAGGCCAGCATCATCCGGGCTTCCATCCTGCTGGCCGGCCCTTCCCTGGCCCGCTTCGGCGAGGTCAACCTCCCCCCACCGGGTGGTGACGTGATCGGGCGGCGCCGGATCGATTCCCACGTGCATGCTCTCGAGGGACTCGGCGCCTCCTACAGCTTCTTGAACGGTCACCGGTTCCGGGCCGGAACGCTCAAGGGATCGGTGGTGTTCATGGACGAGCCTTCCGTGACCGGCACCGAGAACCTGATCATGGCTTCCGTGCTCGCCGAGGGTCACACCACCATCGAGAACGCCGCCTGCGAACCGCACGTCCAGGACCTGTGCCACTTCCTCAACACCCTCGGCGCCCGCATCTCCGGCATCGGCAGCAACATCCTCCAGATCGATGGCGTGGAGCGCTTGGGCGGCGGCGAGCACACCATCTGCCCCGACCACATCGAGGTGGGGAGCATCATGGCGCTGGCTGCCGTGACCCGATCCCCCATCACCATCGGTGGGTACCTGCCGGAGATGAACAAGCCGATCGATCTGGGCTGGGCTCGCCTGGGCATCAAGTACGACGCTCTGCCGGACGGCATCGCCCAGATGCGCTTCAACGGACCGCTTAACGTGCTACCCGACCTCGGCGGCGCCACCCCCAAGATCGAGGACGGGCCGTGGCCGTCCTTCCCGGCCGATCTGACCAGCATCGCCTTGGTGGCCGCCACCCAGGCCTACGGTTCGATCCTCATCCACGAGAAGATGTTCGAGTCGAGGATGTTCTTCGTGGACCGCCTGATCGTCATGGGCGCCCAGATAGTGCTGTGCGATCCTCACCGGGCGGTGGTCATGGGACCCAACAAGTTGACGGCCAGCACCATGTCCAGCCCCGACATCCGGGCCGGTATGGCGCTTCTCATCGCGGCGCTGGTGGCCGAGGGCGAGAGCGTGATCCACAACGCCGAGCAGATCGAGCGGGGTTACGAGGCGATCGACACCCGGCTCGGGGCCATGGGCGCCGACATCCGGCGGGTCGGCTGAACCACCGCTCTCCTGTTATCCGGGGCCCTATGCGCCGCGGGGATCCCAGGTGAAGTAGCGGGTGATGACCAACATACCGAACACCAGCCAGAGGCCCATCACCCCCAAGTGCTCCCACCCGATGATCGCCCCTTCGTGGAACGGGTCGAATGCCTCACGGAACGGTCCGGCGAAGTGCTTCAACGGGAAGACATCGCCCAGGATGACCAGCCACTGCGGCGCATCGTCCAGCGGGATGAAGATCCCCGAAACGAAGGCCATCGGCAGGAACACGCCATTGGCGGCGGCGGGGGACGAGTCGGCGTTCCTGAGCGACGCGCACACCGCCAAGCCGAGCGCCGAGAACGTGGCGATCCCCACCACGAAGACCAGCAGGGCGCTGCCGAGGTTGTCCCACACCATCCGGAAGTCGAAGAAGGCCCACCCCAGGACGAACATCAGGCCCACCGACAGCACGGCCATCCAGACCCCGGAGCCGATTCGCCCGGCCATGTATACCCAGGCGGGGAGCGGTGTGCCCCGGACCCGTTTGAGAATCCCCTGGTCCCGGGCGTAGGACACTCCGATCGCCAGGTTGCTGAACGATGAAGACACCGCGGCGAACACGGCCATGGCCGGGGCGAAGAACTGGGCGAAGCTATAGCCACTCCATTCTTGGTCCCCGAAGATGACGCTGAACAGCACCAGGAAGATGACCGGTAGCGCCAGGGTGAAGAAGGCGGCGGCCGGCGTCCGCCAGAACAGGCGGTTGTTGTGGCGGATCTGACCCCAGACGAGGGACAGGTAACGGGCGGGGCTCATGATGGCCGACCCCCGTTCTCGGTCTCGCCCACGATGTCGAGGTATACGTCCTCGAGGCTGGGCCGGGTCACTTCCAGGCCGCCCAACTCGACCCCCCGCTCCGTGGCCCAGGTCGTCAACTCGAGCAGATCGGTGGTCACCGAGGTGGATCGGTAGGTGACGGTGTGGCCGGTCATGTCCGGTCCGCCCTCCAATCGAGGAAGCCCGTCCGCGCCTTCGGCGGTGAACGAGATGGTGCTGAACGCCCGGCCCTCGCCCAGCGCGTCAGCCGTTCCTTCGGCAACTATGGAGCCGCCGGACAGGACGATGATCCGATCCGCCAGGTGCTGAGCCTCGTCCAGGTAATGGGTGGTGAGCAGGATCGTCTTGCCGAGGTTGGTCAAGCCTTCGATCATCGCCCACGATTTGCGGCGCGCCGACGGATCGAACCCCGTGGTGGGCTCGTCCAGGAACACCAGATCGGGATCCCCGGCCAGACCCAGTGCGAGGTCGAGCCTGCGTTTCTGCCCGCCGGAGAGGGTCTTGATGCGGGCATCGGCCTTGCCGTCCAGCCCTACCAGGTTGATCAACTCGTCCGTGGGCAGCCGGCGGGAATAGGACCGGGCGTAGACATCGATGGCCTCCCGGACCGTCAGCACCACCTCGATACCGGTCTCCTGGAGGACGATTCCGATCCGATCGCGAAACTCCCTCCCGCCGGACGACGGATCGTGGCCCAGCACGCTGATCGTGCCGCCGTCCGCCCGCCGGTAGCCCTCCAGGATCTCCACCGCGGTGGTCTTGCCGGCGCCGTTCGGCCCGAGGATCGCGAGCACTTCGCCCTCATTGACCGTGAAGCTGACCCCGGCGAGCGCGGTGACGGGACCGTAGCTCTTGGTCAGGCCTTCGACAGTGATTGCTGGGGACATGTTCGATCCGGAAGAGAGGATGCGGAGACGATACTCACCTTGAGTTTGTATCGCAAACCACGTGATCGGAGCGAAGGTGATCGGTGGCCAGGCCCGGCGTCGATCCGGGGACCTCTGCTTTTTCAGAGCAGCGCTCTACCGACTGAGCTACCTGGCCGCTGAGCTACGAGAACCGTCTCCGAGGAGGGCGCTGAAAGGACGGGGATGGGTTGACCCCCGATTCCCCGACCTGCGATCTTCCAGCCGGCTATCGGGCCAACTGGACACTCTTCAGTACCCTCCGAGCGGCTGGTCCTCGTGGCGGGGACGACGGGATTTGAACCCGCGACCTCCGGCTTGACAGGCCGGCGTGAACTCCAGGCTTCACCACGCCCCCGTACCGCCCCACCAGACTAACCCGCTCCCGCACGAGAAGCCAGAGAACCGGGTGGAGCCCGGGATTATAGGACTGTCCGAATGGTTCTCTGCGCTAGAACTCAACTGTCGATTGATCAGTCGAGGGCCGAGCCCATCACCTCCAATAGGACGTCCACGTCATGGTCGTCCACGTCGAGATGGGTGACTATGCGGCAGGTTCGCTCATCCCGGGGTGAGATGAGCACGCCCGCCCGGCGTGCGGTCTCGATCAGCTCAGCTGAGCCCGGGCCGTCCGACGTCATCCGGAATATCACGATGTTCGTCTCCACCGGCAACACGCTCGCCACCCGGGCCATCCCGGACATGGCCGCCCCGATCCGGGCCGCCCGGGCATGGTCATCCGCCATCCGATCAACATGATGGTCGAGCGCGTAGAGGCCCATCGCGGCGATGATGCCGGACTGGCGCATCGCCCCACCCCACTGCTGCTTCCATCGCCAGGCCCGATCGATGAAGTCCCGGCTGCCGGCCATCACCGCCCCGACCCCTGCGCCAAGACCCTTGGTCAGGTCGACCCAGACGCTGTCCATCCCCTCGGCGAAACGAGCCGCCGGGACTCCGGTTGCTACCACCGCGTTCAGCAGGCGGGCGCCGTCCATGTGGGTGACGAGGCCCGCGCCGTGGGCCACCTCCGCCACCTCGTCTATGACCTCGATAGGCCAGATCGCCCCCCCGGCCAGGTTGGCGGTCTGCTCGATCGACACCAGCCGGGAGGGGGGCATGTACCGGGACTTGGGCCGGATGGCCCGAGCGACCTGCTCACCCGTGAACCTCCCGTGATCCCCGTCAAGCGGGTGGACCATGGCGCCGGCCAGAGCCGCCGGGCCACCCGACTCGTAGCCGATGATGTGGCTGCTCCAATGCGCGATCACCTCATCTCCGGGATCTACGTGGACCTTGATGGCGATCTCGTTGCACATGGTGCCTGACGGCAGGAACAAGGCCGCCTCCTTGCCCAGCAACTCGGCAACGCGGCTCTCCAGCCGGGAGGTGGTGGGGTCGGTGCCCAACTGCTCGTCTCCGACATCAGCGTCCAGGACCGTGGCCCGCATCCCCGCCGTCGGCTTGGTCTGGGTGTCGGAGTGGAAGTTGTGCATCACGGCCTCCATTGATGGGTGCTGGGAGCGTCCGGCGGCCGGGCGGCCCCTGACATGATCCCAGGCCTATTGGCCCCATATTCCTAACGCATTAGGAGAAAAAGGCATAACCCATTGGCAAGACACGGCCAGGAGCCTTGGTCCTACTGTCTGGTGACCACCTGGGCGCGTTCGGGGCCTACCGATATCCGGCTCACCGGAAGACCGACCTGATCCTCGATGAACTCGATGTAGCGACGGGCCTGGCCGGGAAGGTCCCCGAAGCTCCGGATGTCCGTGATGTCCTCTTCCCAGCCCTCGAACTCCTCGTAGATAGGAGAGCAGTTGTAGAGAACCCGCTGCTGGCGGGGGAACTCGGAATAGGTGTCACTCCCCGACCGGTAGCCGGTGGCAGCCCGGATCGTATCGAAACCGGACAGGACGTCGAGCTTGGTGATGAAGAGCTCGGTGAGCGAGTTGACCCGGCGGGCATAGCGGAGGGCCACGAGGTCGAGCCAGCCGCATCGCCGACGCCGCCCCGTCACCGTGCCGTACTCGCCGCCCACGTCCACCATGCGATCACCGGCTTCGTCCGACAGCTCGGTGGGGAAGGGACCGCTGCCGACCCGGGATATGTAGGCCTTGGCCACGCCCACAACCCGGTCCAGCACCTTGGGACCGACCCCGGCCCCGACCGCCGCCCCCCCGGCGGTTGGGGTGGAGGAGGTGACGAACGGGTAGGTGCCGTGGTCGATGTCGAGCAGGGTGCCCTGCGCCCCCTCGAAGAGCACGTCCTTCCCACCCGCCAGGGCCTCCCAGATCAGCAGGGAAGTGTCATCCACCATCGGCAGAAGCCGCTCTGCATAACGGAGGTACTCGTCCACGATCCCCGACGACTTCATCGGAAGCTGGTTGTAGACCCGGGTGAGGATCTTGTTCTTCTCGGTCAGGACGGTCTCCAGCTTGTCGGAGAAGATCGCCGGGTCGAACAGGTCCTGTACCCGGATTCCGGTGCGGGCGATCTTGTCGGTGTAGGCAGGCCCGATCCCCCTCTTGGTAGTCCCGATCCGGTTGCGACCCAGGTAGCGCTCCATGACCGTGTCCAGCTTGCGGTGGTAGGGCATGATCAGATGGGCGTTGCCCGAGATGCGAAGCCGTGACGGGTCGATACCCCGTTCCTCCAGCATGGACATCTCCGCCAGCAACACCTGGGGGTCGATGACCACCCCGGAGGCGATGACCGGCGTAACCCCCGGATACATGACCCCCGAAGGCACGAGTGATAGCGCGAAACGCTCCGAACCGACCACGATGGTGTGACCGGCGTTGTTGCCGCCCTGGTAGCGGACCACGTAGTCGGCATCCCGGGCGAACAGGTCGGTTACCCGGCCCTTGCCCTCGTCACCCCACTGGGCACCCAGCACCACCGTTGCAGGCATGACCAGGAGGGTACTGAAGAATGTCCGGTTGGCCCGATTTCGACGCCGAAACCCCCGTCAGCGCATCGCAGGCCCGCCAATCCCCGTCTCTTTCAGCGGCCTCCTACCGGCGACCCGCGTGACCTGATTGCATGGCTCTCGCTCCCGGATGGGGCCGCAGCAGCGTAGGAGCGCCGGGCGCCCCGGAGCACACCGGGTTGGCTCGCAGGTAGGTCACTTGGCTGCGGAGTGTGTCCCGAAGGGGACGGTCGTCAGGTCGGTGCAACGTATGCTGGAGCGAGATGGCGAAGGCGCGGATCAGCAGGGAAGAACGGCGGCGGCGGCTGGTGAGGCGCCACCATCTTCATCCCGATCATCCGGCCGCTTCGGCCACCGAGGCTGCCAGGCGCCTGGTGGGCCTGCATTCCAGCGACCCGACCACTGTCTTCCTCTCGGCGCGGGCCCGGGTGCCGGGGATCACTGTCGCCGACCTGGAGCGGGAGCTTTACGACCGGCCCACCCTGTTCCGGGTACTCGGAATGCGGGGCACCCTGTTCGCCGTTCCGGCCGGGCAGGTACCGCTCCTGCAACATGGCTGCTCCCTGAGGCTGGCGCCGGCGGTGCGGAAACGCCTGGTCGGATACCTGGAGGGCCAGAACCTGGCACGTGACGGCGAGGCTTGGGTACGGCGGGTGTCGGATGCGACCACAGAAGCCATCGCCAGGCGCGGCCAAGCCGCGGCTATGGAGCTGCGCGAGGACGTGCCGGAACTCAAGCTGACCCTCGAGTTCGGGAAGGGAAAGGCGTGGGGCGGGAAGGTCGGGGTCTCGACCCGGGTGCTCTTCCTCCTTGCCTGCGAAGGGCGGATCATCCGGGCCCGGCCCCGCGGGTCATGGATCAGCGGGCAGTACCGCTGGACCACTCCGGCAGGACTGATTCCGCGTGGTATCCGCGACCTCGACCCAGCCCAGGCGCGGGCGCGGATCCTGGAATTGTGGTTGCGCGCCTACGGACCGGGGACGATGGCCGACCTGAAGTGGTGGTCGGGCTGGCCCCTCCGGGATGTACGGGCTGCCCTCGGATCCCTGGAGGTCTCCGAGGCGGAAACCGACGAAGGACCGGCCTTCGTCCTCGCGCATGATCTGGAACCAACCCCACCATCCGAGCCGCGAGCGGCCCTGCTGCCGTCACTCGACTCCACCATCATGGGATGGCGGGACCGGGACTGGTACCTGGGCGACCACGCCGGGCCCCTCTACGACCGCAACGGGAACGCCGGACCCACCGTGTGGTGGGACGGCAGGGTGGTGGGCGGTTGGGCCCAGACCAAGGCAGGCCGCATCTCGTACCGCCTCCTAGAGGACGTCGGCGCCGAGGGAGCAGCCGATGTAGCTCGGATAGCGGAGCATCTCGAGGACTGGATGGGCCAGACCCGGGTCACGCCCAGGTTCCGGACCCCGCTCGAGAGGGAGCTTGCCGGCTGACCCGGCACCGCTGAGCGGGCCCCACGTGCCCGGGATCGCGAAACCCCTTCTCAAAGGGCGGCGTGAGGGTTAATCTCTCGCCCATGCCCCGGATCAGAGCCGCCAGCATCGCCGAGCACAAGGTGATCACCCGCGCCCTCATCCTCGACAAGGCTCGGGAACTCTTCGCCACCTGGGGGTACGAGGACACCTCGTTCGGTGACATCGCCGCCGGTGTGGGGATGGGCCGCACCACCCTCTACGACTACTTCACGGACAAGGACGACCTGCTCGCCTCCCTCGTGGAGGAGACCCTCCCGCCGACGATCCGGAACCTGATATCCCGGATTCCGTCCGGCATCACGCCGGTGGAGCGTCTCCGGAACCTGGTGGTGGTCACACTCGAGTTCCTGGCCACCGAGCCCACCCTGGGCCGGTTGCTTCACCGAGAGATCCACAAGCTCTCCGAATCCGCTCGGCAGCGCGTGGCGGTGGCGCACCAGTCGCTGGCGCGTGAATTCGTGGATACCTACCGGGCCGGAGTGGAGGCGGGTGATCTCAAGAGGCTCCCGCCCGGACTCGCCGGCCGCTTTCTCAACGACATGATCATGTCCGCCGCACAGGCGCTGATCGATGCCGACGACCCCGGGACGGCACTGCCGACCGTGGCCGGAGCGATGACCGACCTCATGTTCAACGGATTGGCCGATCGTGAGGCACGTCAACCGGTCCGGGAAGTGGCGGCGGGCCCACCGCGGGCAGGGCTGAGGGAGTTGCGAGGGTGACCGCCGCCGGCTCCGACCATCCTCTTCTCGTCCGCGAACTCTCCCAACTCGAGTTCGTCCGGCGGGTGCTGGCCCAGGCCGAGCGCGAGCGCACCCCCCTGCTGGAGCGGGTCAGATACATAGCGATCGTGAGCGAGCTGATCGACGAGATCTACCAGGTGCGGGTGGCCGAGCTCGAGGAGAAGGTGGACGCCGGCTTCGAGGGATTGCATAGAGCGGGCATGTCGGCGCCGGAGCTGCTGGACCGGATCCGCTCGGTGGTCTCCGAGATCTGCGAGCAACAGAGCCGGGTATTCCGCGCCGAGCTGCAGCCCGCGTTGGACCGCCTCGGCATCCATATCCTGCTGTGGGATGCGCTGGACGAGACCGACCGGGCGTATCTCCATCGAGTGTTTCACGACCAGGTGTATCCGGTTCTGACCCCGCTGGCAGTGGATCCGGCCCATCCCTTCCCTTACATATCGAACCTGTCCATGAACCTGGCGGTCATGGTCAAGGAGACCGAGACGGGGGTGCAACGCTTCGCCCGGGTGAAGGTCCCGCCCATCCTGCCGCGGTTGATCGAGCTTCCTGCCCAGCGCGGGTTCGTTCCGCTCGAACAACTGATCTCCGCCTACATCTATGAGTTGTTCCCGGGCATGCATGTTTCCAAGTGCCATCCCTTCCGGCTCACCCGGAACACCGACTACGAGCTGGCCGAGTTCGAGACCAACGACCTTCTGGCCGCGCTGAAGTCCGAGATCGGCCGCAGGCGTCGCGGCCAGGTGATGCGGTTGGAGGTGGAGCGGGACATAGACCCCGACGTACTGGACCTGCTGATGCGGGAGCTGGAGATCAAGGACCGCCATGTCTATCGTATTGCCGGCCTGCTGGACCTCGGATCCCTGACGACCTTGGCCGATCTGGACCGGCCGGAACTCCGCTGGAAACCGTTCCCGCCAGTAGTACCGGCCGGTCTCTCCGCCGAGCGCTCCTTCTTCGACCTCATCAGCGAGAGAGACCTGATCGTCCACCACCCCTACGAGTCGTTCGCCGCCTCGACCGCTGAATTCGTGCGCGAAGCCGCCCATGACCCCCAGGTGCTGGGTATCAAGCAGACGCTGTACCGCACTTCGTCAGACAGTTCCATCGTCCGCTCGCTGGTCACCGCCGCCGATTTGGGCAAGCAGGTCGTGGCGCTGGTGGAACTGAAGGCCCGCTTCGACGAGGAGCGCAACATCGAGCGGGCCCTGGCTCTGGAAGAAGCCGGCGTGCATGTGGTCTACGGGCTGGTGGGGCTCAAGACCCACGCCAAGCTCTGCCTCGTGGTTCGCCAGGAGGAGGGCCGCCTGGCCCGCTACGTCCACACATCCACCGGAAACTACAACGAGAAGACCGCCCGGATGTACGAGGACGTGGGCCTGTTCACCAAGGACCCGCAGATCGGGGCCGATGTCAGCGACCTCTTCAACCACATGACTGGCTACAGCAAGCAGAAGTCCTACCGGAAGCTGGTGGTGGCGCCGACCGAACTCCGCGATCACTTCCTCGAGCTCGTCCGCCGCGAGTCCGAGTACGGAGACGGGCACATCGTGGCCAAACTCAACGGCCTCGTGGACGAACGGATGATCAACGCCCTCTACGAAGCCTCCCAGGCGGGGACCCGGATCGACCTGATCGTCCGGGGGGTGTGCAGCCTGCGGCCCGGAGTCTCCGGGCTGAGCGAGAACATCACCGTGCGGTCCATCGTGGGCCGGTTCCTCGAACACTCTCGAATCCTCAGGCTCGGACGCCCGGAACGCGGGTTCCTGTACTACATCGGCTCGGCCGACCTGATGCCCCGCAACCTCGATCGCAGGGTCGAAGCCCTGTTCCCGGTTGAGGATCCAGAGGCCCAGCGTCGGCTCGAGGAGATCCTCGACCTCTGCAGGGCAGATGACCACCTGTCGTGGGTGCTCCAACCGGACGGTACCTACGAGCCCCGGGGCCAGAAGCGAGGTCTCGACCTCCACCAAGCGCTCATGGATCTGGCCCTGGAACGATCCCGCACCGCCCGGAACAGGTGATCCGATGCCCGACCTGATACTGCTCAGGCATGCCAAGTCGGACTGGACGGCGCGCTACGGCGCCGATCAGAACCGCCCTCTCAACAAGAGAGGGGTCCGGTCGGCCCGCGCTGTCGGCGAGTTCGTCGCCCGCTACCAACTGACGCCCGAGTTGGTGCTCGCCTCGCCGGCCGTCCGCACTCGAACCACGGCCGAACTGGCCGCCGAAGCCGGAGGATGGAGCAGCGCCATCGAGGTTGTTCCAAAACTCTACGGTGCCGGTCCTGGAGATGTCCTCCAACTGGTTCAGGAGGTATCCGGAGTGGAACGCCTCATGGTGGTCGGGCACGAGCCCACCATGTCGGGCGTGCTGGAATACCTGACCGGACACCAGATCCGGGTTACCACCGCCACGCTGGCCTACATGCGTTCCCGGTATGTCTCCTGGTCGGATCTGGACCGTGGCACGGCCCGGCTGGAGCTGCTCATCAGGCCCCGCCTGCTGCTGGATTGAGACCTGATCGACCGCAGACGGGACCGAAGTCTCGGGCTGGGAGCGTCATAGCGGTGTCCACTCCCTTGACACCGCGCCTGTCATAAAACGTGATGGCGTGGTCAGTCGAGGGAACGTATCACCGTATCGACTATCCGGGCCACGGATGGAATGGTGGCATCCTCCAGGATGTCGGAAGCGGGCAGGGGTATGTGGTCCGTCGTGATCCGCACCACCGGCGAATCGAGATCGTAGAAGGCCTCCTCGGCGATGATCGACACCACCTCGGCGCCCCATCCGCACAGCCGGGGGTTCTCCTCGACCGTGAACACCCGCCCGGTCTCGGCCACCGTCGAGAGGATGGTCCGGGTGTCCAGGGGCACCAGGCAGCGCAGGTCGACCACGGTCGCTTCGATCCCTCGGGCCGACAGTTCATGGGCGGCCTGCAGGGCCTTGGGGACCATGGCTGCCAGCGCCAGGATGGTGGCGTCCGAGCCGGACCGCACCACCGATGCCTCGCCCAACCGCCCGACCAGCTCGCCGTCCGGCACTTCTCCCCTGCTGGCGAACAGGCCCTTGTGCTCGAAGAAGATCACCGGATCGGGATCCCGGACCGAGGCGGCCATCAGAGCGATCACGTCCCTCGGGGTGGAGGGCGCCACCACCTTGAGGCCGGGTACCGACATGGCCCAGTTCTCCAGGCTCTGGGAGTGCTGGGCGCCGAACCGCACCCCGCCTCCGTTGGCGGTCCGGATGACCAGCGGCAGAGCAACCTGGCCGTCGGTCATGTACCTGGTCTTGGCGATCTGGTTGGCCACCAAGTCCCAGCAGGTTGCCAGGAAGTCCGAGAACATGATCTCGGCCACCGGCCTGAGGCCGTTCATGGCGGCGCCCATCACCGCACCGATGATCGCCTCCTCCGAGATGGGGGTGTCTCGGACCCGCCGCTCGCCGAAGCGCTCCAGCAGGCCGGGCGTCGTCTTGAAGACCCCGCCGGCGGCCGCGACGTCCTCGCCGATCAAGTATACGGTGTCATCGCGCTCCATCTCCTGGGCCAGCGCCCTGGCCACCGCTTCGCGATAGGTGATCAGTTCCGCCATCGCGATCCTCCGTCCGCCCATACCTCGGTGGCGATCGAGTCGACCGTGGGCTCGGGCGCGGCCTTGGCCTCCTCCACGGCGGCTTCGATCCATGCCTCGACCGACTGATCAACTTCCTCCAACCGCTCTTCCGACGCTCCGGCGCCGGCCAGCCTGGCGCGGTACATGGGAATGGGATCCCGGGCCAGCCACTGCCGGACCTCCTCGTCCGGCCGGTAGGTACCAGGATCGGCCCGGGAATGGCCGCCGTGACGGTAGGTGACCGCCTCGACCAGGCTGGGTCCGCCGCCTGCGCGGGCTCGGGCGATGACATCGGAAGCGGTCTCGTACATCGCGTCGGGATCGTTGCCGTCCACCAGCAAGCCCTCCAGCCCGTAGGCGGCCGCCCGGTCGGCGGCAGGGCGTTCCACGGCGGTGACCGACCCGATCGGGGTGTACTCCATGTACAGGTTGTTCTCGCAGACGAACACCACCGGCAGATCCCACACCACCGCCAGGTTGAGCGCCTCGTGGAAGGCCCCGATGTTGGTGGCGCCGTCGCCGAAGAAGCACACCGCCACCTGGCCGGTGCCCCGCTCCACGGCGGCCCAGGCGGAGCCGACGGCGATAGGTAGGTGGGCGCCCACAATGGCATAGGATCCCATCGCCCCGGTCGGCGCCCATGTGAGGTGCATCGAGCCGCCCTTGCCGCCACACACACCCTCCGACCTACCGAGCAGCTCCGACATCAGCCGGCCGGGCGGGGCGCCCCGGAGAAGTGTGTGGTTGTGACCCCGGTAGGTGCAGAAGGTGAGATCATCGGCCCGCATGGCGGCGGCGAAACCGGCGGCGACGGCCTCCTGACCGATGCCCAGGTGGGAGGTTCCCTTGACCAGGCCCTCCAGGAACAGCTGGTGGGCGAACTCCTCGAAGCGGCGCGCCTCGAGCATCATCCGGTAGACACGGAGGCGCGTGTCCACGTCAGGACCGGCGCCGACTGCGACGTTCATTCTGCTCTCACCCGTTCCGAGATCGCTGAGACAATCGGTCGATACTACCCATGCGGGCGCCGCTCGCCGGCCGGATGGCGGTCGCCCACGGATCGATCAGGGTCTTGATGCGCTCGGGCCGGCCTTCCGCCATAGGCAGGAGGCCGTGGGTGACCAACTCCTCGAGAGGAAGGGCGATCGGCGCCACGTCGGACCAGCCCTGGGGTCGGGAGGCGATGAGGACGGCGGCGTCCGCGAAGTCGTCCTCGAACACCTGGGCTCGGGTTCCTACCAGCCGGATCTCGCGGAGGGTGATCCGGCGCATGTCGATCGTCACCGGGTGTGCGCCGAGTCCGACCCGAACCACACGGCCCCTGGGACGCACCATGTCGAGGGCGGCGGACAGGGCCGCCGGTGCGCCGGTCACCTCGTACACCACCGACACCGGGCCACCGGCATGCCCCAGCACGGTCGGCGCCGGGGAGGAGTCTCGATCCGCCTTGAGCGTGGCGGATGCGCCGAGTGCCTCCGCCACGGCCAACCGGGCGGGGTCGAGGTCGACCGCCAGCACCTCGGCGCCTTGTTGCGCGGCGGCGTAGACCAAGAACGCCCCCACCCCGCCCACGCCCAGCACGGCCGCACTGTCGCCCGCGCGGAGTCTTCCCTGCCGGAGGGCGTGAAGCGCCACCGACATCGGCTGGACGAGAGCAGCCTTATCGTCGTCGAGACCGAGCCGTCCCACCTCCAGGCAGGCCGCCGCTCGGGCTACCACGTACCGTGCCAGACCACCGTGCCCGTCGATGCCGAGTGTGAAGTACCTGTCGCAGAAATTGCTGGTCCCGGCCATGCACGCCGCGCAGGCGCCACAGGAGATCCCGGCCACGCAGGCCACCAGGTCGTCCGCCCCGAAACCGTCCGCCTCCGGTCCGAGGTCCACAACCCGGCCACCGAACTCGTGACCCAGGATGGTCGGACCCCGATGCCCCGACACCGGATGGGGTATGTCCACGGGCGTCAGGATGGGCCCGCGGTCCCATTCCAGGGCGTCGGTACCACAGATTCCGGACGAGCGGACCTCCAGGAGCAGTTCTCCCGGGCCAGGGACGGGCACCGGAAGGCTCTCGATCCGGATGTCCCTGGCTCCGTGATAGACGGCGGCTCGCATCTGCGCCCTCCCGTTCCGGCCTAGCATTGGATGATCCGACCTCCCTGACCTCCAGGATCGGAGGCTTCCGTGACCCGCGCCAATCCTGCCTCCGCCTGGTGGAGGTCGCCCACAGCCGTCATAGCCGCCGGCTGTCTCATCGGGATGATCGGATTCGGCATTCGCTCGATTTTCGGCCTTTTCCTGACGCCGATGACCCTGGCCCATGACTGGAGCCGCGAGACCTTCGCCCTGGCGCTGGCCATCCAGAACCTCCTGTGGGGCGTCGGTCTGCCCTTCGCGGGCGCCCTAGCCGACCGCTATGGCCCACGATACGTGCTGGCCGGGGGCGCCGCCGTCTACTCGGTGGGCGTCTGGGGGATGGCGCAAGCGCAGGACACCCTCTTCCTCCACCTCACGGCCGGGCTGATAGTCGGAATGGGAGTGGCGCTAACGGCCTTCTCGCTCGCCATGGTGACCATCGCCAAGGCCGTCGGACCGGACCGGCGGTCACTGGCCCTCGGCCTGGGCACCGCGGCGGGATCCTTCGGCCAGGTGCTGTTCTCGCCGCTCGGCCAGGGGTTCATCAGCTCGTTCGGATGGAACCAGGCCCTGCTCGTGTTGGCGGCCATCAGCCTGCTGATCGCCCCGCTGGCCTTCCTGGTACCGAACACCACCGCCGCCAAGGGCGAGGCGGCTACCGACCAGACGATTCGCGAGGCGCTGGTGGAGGCCCGCCGCCACAGGGGCTACCTGCTCCTGACCACCGGATTCTTCGCATGCGGCTTCCACATCGCCTTCATCACCGTTCACTTCCCGGCATTCGTCCAGGACCTGGGCTTTGCCGCGGTTGTGGGCGCCATCTCGATCGCCCTGATCGGCATGTTCAACATCCTGGGCTCTTTCGGAAGCGGCATCTACGGCCAGAAGTGGTCGAAGAAAAACGGCCTGGCAACCCTCTATACCCTGAGATCCGTGGTCACGCTGGGGATGCTGCTGGCGCCCAAGACGGGTCTCACCATCTATCTCTTCGCCGCCGCGCTGGGGGTGCTGTGGCTGGCCACGGTGCCTCTGACCTCGGGAATCGTCGAGCAGGTGTTCGGGGTGCGCTACCTCGCCACCCTGTTCGGTATCGTGTTCCTGTCCCATCAGGTGGGAAGCTTCATCGGGGTGTGGCTGGGAGGGTTCATCTACGACCGTACCGGCGCCTACGACCTGATGTGGTGGATCGCCATCGCCGTCAACCTGGCCGCGGCGGCCGTCCATGTTCCGATAGACGAGCGTCCCCTCCCGCGGCGGCTGGGACAGCGGCAACCGTCCGGCGGGTAGGAAACCGATGGATGAACCGCTGGTCGCGCTGCCGATCCGATCGTTCCGGGATGCGTACCGGCGCTTGGCGGGGTCGTACAGTCCGGACGAGAGAGCGGCGCTGGCCCTCGCGCTGGCCTCACACACCGCCGGAGCCGTACTCAGGGCGGGGGTGAAACCCCATATCGTCACCTCGGCGCGAGAAGTCCGGGAATGGGCACTGGCGAATGGGCACCGGGTGGTGGACGACCCTCCGGGCGGAGGCCTCGACGGCGCCGCCTATGAGGCCGTCCGGCTAGCGGGTGGAAGACCCTGGCTGGTCCTCCATGCCGACCTTCCATGCCTGAGTCCTGACGAGGTGGTGCTGGCCTTGGATGTGGCGCGATCGGGGGAACGGGTGCTGGCTCCGTCCTACGACGGGGGTACTTCGGCGCTGGGAGGGCGAGGACGGCACCCGTTCCGGTACGGCGCGGCCAGCTTCCACCGCCACCTCCCGGCCGGGCCCCCGCCTCGCGTGATCACCTCCCTGGGCTTCCTGCTCGATATCGACCGGCCGCAGGATCTGGCAGCGGCCGCCCGCCACCCGCGAGGAGCCTGGCTGGCCGGAAGCGTGGTATCCGGCAGCGGTTAGTGGTCAGCTCTGCGCAACAGTTGTCTGCAGAGAGATCACTAGCATGACCGACGGCCCTGCTGTCCAGCTCCGGGAGTCGTCCTTTTGCCCCGTAACAACGGCACGCCCCGCGCATCCCTTGTAACCGGCGGAGCCCGGGGGATCGGAAGGGGCATCGCCGAACGCCTGGCGCGGCGGGGCGACACGGTGTTCATCGCCGACATCAGGCGCGCGGACGAAACGGCGGGGGAACTTCGGGACGAGGGTCTCGACGTCCACCCCCTGCGGTTGGACGTGTGCGATGTCGCCGCCATCGGGGAAGCAGTCGCCCGCGTCGATGAGCAGGCGCCTCTGGCGACGATGGTAAACAACGCCGGTACCGGATGGATAAGGCCGCTGGTGGAGGTCACCCCCGAGGAGTTCGACGGCCTGATGGCGCTCAACCTCCGGGCCGTCTTCTTCGGCATCCAGGCAGCGGCCCGGGTTATGATCCCCCGCCGTACCGGATCGATAGTCAACCTGGCCTCGACCTCGGCGTTCTCGGCCTCCACCATGCCGATGGTCCCGTACGACACCTCGAAGGGGGCGGTTCGTACCCTCACCATCGCCGCCGCCCGGGAACTCGCCGAGCACAACGTGCGGGTCAACGCGGTGGCGCCGGGCACGGTCGACACCGACCTGGTCCGGGCGGTGCTGGGCGAGGAGGCCTCCCAAGCCCAGACCACCACCCACATCCCGCTCGGCCGTCTGGGACAGCCCGCCGACGTGGCGGCGGCGGTCGACTACCTGACCTCCCCCGACGCCTCCTACGTGACCGGACACGTCCTGGTGGTGGACGGAGGCTGGCTGACATGAGGATCGGGGTCACCCTGCCGGGCTACGGTGCCGACCAGCCGGTGACGATCACCGACGCGGCCCGGATGGCGGAGCGCATGGGCTTCGACTCGATCTGGAACACCGACCATGTCATCATGGTGGCGGGCGCCGCCTCGCCTTACCCGTTCGACGCTCAGGGGGTGATGCGCTGGGACCTCGACCACCCCATGTTCGACGCCCTGATCGCCCTGGCCGCCGCGGCCTCGGTCACCACCCACGTGGAGGTGGGCACCTGCGTGCTGATCGCACCGATGCGGAACCCCATCGTCCTGGCCAAGCAGGTTGCGACCCTGGATGCGATCTCCGGAGGGCGGTTCGTGCTGGGAGTCGGTGTGGGATGGTTGGCGGAGGAATTCGCCGCCCTGGACGCACCCTTCGAAGGCCGCGGAACCCGCATGGATGATTGGATCGACATACTGCGGGACTGCTGGACGGGCACCCCTGCGGCCCGCAGCTACGAGCACTACGACGTCCCCGAGGGGATTCGCTGCTACCCGACCCCGCTCGGGGAATTGCCCATCCTGGTGGGCGGGGACTCGCCACCGGCATTGCGGCGCACCGCCCGGCGAGGCGACGGCTGGCTGGGCTTCTCCTACACGGACGAGCTCGACCCGGCCCGGATCGGAGACAGCATCGAGACCATCCGGACCGAGGCCGCTTCGGCGGGGCGTGAGCCGCCCACCCGTCTGGCCGTCCAGACACCCGGGCCGGTGGCGCCGCTGGCCGGGCAACTCGCCGAGTTGGCCGGGCGAGGGGTCACCGAGGTAGTAACTTCGGCGGACTGGACGGCGCCCGACCGGGTGCAGGACGGTCTGAGCCTGCTCCGGCAATCCGTCTAGACGTTGGCCCGCAAGCCTGCCACCAGACTCCCGACCCCCGAGGAGGAATGCCCGTGTCCGAACAAGCCGTAACCAGCCAAGACGCTCCCGAACCGCGCGGTCCCTACCCTCATATCCGCGTCCATGACGGCTCCGCCTGGATAACCGGCCAGATCGGACGAGATCCCGTTACCGGCGACTTCGTGGAGGGCGGCTTCGAGGCCGAGTTCCACCAGGCGATCACCAATCTGGAGAACATCCTGGCCGAGGTGGGAGCGACGCTGGCCAACGTGGTCCATACCAACGTCCAGTTCGTCAACGAAGATGACCTCGACGCCATGAACCGGATCTACGGGGAGCGCTTCCCGGTTCCCTATCCGGCTCGCACCAGCTACGGCGTGGCTTTCCTCTGGAAGGGCGCCCAGGTCCAGATCGACGCCGAGGTCCGTCTGGCGTCCTGAGCTAGGGCAAGAACGCGAAAAACCGCGCGTGCGGGCCAGACCCGTCGGGCTGGGTCTCCCTATCCGTCTTGCTAGGATGAGGCCACGCGGCGCATGATAGAGATGGGGGAGGACCGATAAGGGTCGGCCGTCGTGTCGGACCCGGTTGGGAGAGACGGTGATTGATTGGGCAGAGTTCAGTGCCGTTTTCGGGGCGGTGGGTCCCACGGTCGTTGCCTTGGCAGTTGTGATCCTCAACCGGCGGGATCGGCTCGCCGACAAGGTTCAGGAACTCTCCGAGCGGGTGGCTCGCATCGAGGGGATACTGGTCAACCAGGACAGCTAGTCCGACGCCGCTCTCCCTGGACTGACGGGATAGTTCAGTCGTAGCCGGGTAACTGTACGGTCGGGGTCTGGGCGACCACCCCGGTCACCCCCGGAACCCGCTGCTTGAAGAGGGCTTCGATGCCGGCGGTCATCGTGACCACCGAGAGCGGGCAGGTGCCGCAGGCGCCTACGAGCTCGACCGCCACCACCCCTTCGCTGTCCACGTCCATCAGGATGAGGTCACCCCCGTCGGCGTGCAGGGCGGGGCGCAGGAACTCGACCGCCTCCCGCAGGACATCCATGTCGACCGGGGATCCCTGCCCGGGAATCACGGGCTCGGTGACCACCGACTCGGTGGCCATCTAGAAGACCTCGATCCAGGTGCCGGCGCCGGCCTCCAATGCCAGGTCGTAAACCAACGAGGCCACCGCCGCGTCGAGCGCGGGCATTCCCATGTGGGTCATGATGGTGCGCTCCCGGTCGTCCTCGCGGCCCGGCTTGTGCCCCGGCATGATCTCGGTGGCAATGTCACCGTATATGTCGGCCCTGGAGAGCGCGCCGGGCCTGAGACCCCCGAGCCGACCCACCTCCTCGCCCTCCACCCAGGCCAGGTCGCGCCCGTACCAGCCGACCGCCCACTTGTCGAAGGAGGTGGCACAGCCCGGATCGACATCACGGAACCCGGTAGCCGCGCAGACATGCGCCCCGGCCGGAACCCACTCCTCCATGAGTACCGGACGAGGAGCGGTGGTCACAACACAGATGATGTCCGCGTCGGCCACAGCCGTCTCGACATCGGGCGCCACCACGACGGGTACCCCGATCCTGGCTGCGATCTCGTCAGCGAAACGGTTGGCCTGCTCCTCGTAGATGTCGAAGGCGACCACCTGCTCCAGCGGGAACTGCTCGTTGAGCGTGAGAGCATGCGTGCGGCCCTCGTGCCCGCAGCCGATGATCGCCAACCGGCTCGAGTCCGGCCTGGCCAGGTACATGGCCCCCACCGTGGAGTGGCCACCGGTACGGGCGTTGGTCACCGAGGTTCCGTCCACCAGGGCTAGCGGCATGCCCGTGTCGGTGTCGGTCACCAGGTCCAGCGCCGAGATGGCCGGCAGGCCGCGCTTCGGGTTCATCCGGAAGCTCGACAGCCACTTCACCGCCGCCCGGTCCAGCGGCCGGATCATCGCCGGGAAGGCCTGGACGACGCCGTGGCCGAAGGGGGGCTCGGGCCCGAGCCGGTCGTGGATGTAGAGGTTGACCGGGTTGGTCTGCTCGATCTGGCCCTCTCCCACCCACCGGAAGGTCTCCAGGCATCGCTCGAGGCATCGGGCCGGGGACAGCAGGCTGTCTACCTCGCTCCTCGACACCACCAGGATCTCTCCCGGACCGCGCCGGTCGGAGGTCATAGGTCAGCGTCCAGATCCTGCAGCGCCGCGGCGGCAACCTTGAGTTCGACCATGGCTGCCTCGGGAAGCGGTCCGTAGGGCTTCCGGGGGACACCGGTTCGGGCGCCGCCCAGGCCGGCGATGGCATTCAGGTAGCCGTGCTCGTAGCTGAGCATGGAGGGCATGTCGGGCCGGCGGATGGCCGCCGAGAAGTGCTGGAGGGCGGCGAAAACGCTCCTCACCCACGGATCGTCATGGTTGCCGCGGCGGCACTCGTCCACGAAGCGGGTGCCGGCCCGCAGTCCCGCCCAACTGAAGATGCCGGTGGCTCCGGCGGCGCCGAGGGTCGAGGCATGGAAGAAGGCCGGGTCGTTGCCGGCGAACACGTTGATGCGGTCGCCGATGGTGATCAGGATCTCGTCAAAGTGCGGCAGGAAGGTGTTGGACTCCTTGATGGCTTTGATGTTCGGGATGTCGAGGAGCGTCTCCCACATCTGCGCGGTCAGGTTCATGCCGGTGAGCGGCGAGTAGTTGTAGAGCATGAGCGCCATCTCGCCGTCCAGCGATCCGGCCACCTCCGTGAAGAAGCGGAGCGCCCACTCCGCGGTGACCGGCAGGGCGTAGGGCGCAGCCAGCATGGAACCGTCCGCGCCGGCCCGCTCGGCCACCCGCGCCCGGCGGATTGCCTCCCGCTGGTAGGAGGCGGTGCTGCCCACCACCACCGCGATGCCGGCGGCATGACCCGTAGCCACTGCCATCTCGCAGACGGCGTCGAACTCCTTCTCCGTGACGCTGGTCATCTGCCCCATGGATCCGAAAACGATGCAGCCCGGTGCGCCGGATGCGGCCACCAACTCGATGCTCCTCCGAACCCCCTCGAGGTCGATCTCCTGATCCTCGTGGAGGCTCAGAGGAATCAGCGGGAACAGGCCCTCCAGGGGCTTGCGAACGAACTCAGGCACGGTTCTCGCTCCTTGTAACCAAGCGCCGGTACAGATCCTGGAGTATCCGGCACCGGTCGGGCAGGTCGTCGAACTCCACCGCCTCGCACCGGTAGCCCAGATTCTCCATGGCTCCAAGCGCCTCGCGAGTGTAAACCACAGTCCCGTCACTCTCGACACGCTTGATGGCGTCGAATCGGGCCGCCTCGTTGTTGATCGCCACCGCGTCGTCGCGGGTGAGAGGAACCGGAAGATCGAGATCCACCCGGCCGGCGGAGACAACGGCCGGGTATCCACCTGGCAGGCCCATCGGACCCGAGACGTGGGTCCGGACCGGTTCCGAACCGACCAGTGCCAGGGCGTTCTTCACCGCCGAGGCGCCGAAGAGCGAGAACCAGCCGGTCCGCCCCCAGTCAATCCGCGACGGCCAGGACGACAGGATGGAGGCCAGGTCGTATTCGGGGGTCACATCCCTCTCCTCGACCTCGATCCGGAGGTGATGGGGCACCCGCGCCGCGCCGTAGGCCATGAGTGCGTGCGACCCCACCAGCGACACCTGGATCGCGGCGGCCGGCAGGCCGGTGGCCTCCATGGCGTATCGGAGCACGGTGGCGGCGCTGACCTCCACGTTGCCGGCGCCGGCGATCGGGCCGTGCCCGAAGTGATTCCAGAGTGCCTGGTTGACCACATCGGGGAAGCAGGTATTCACGATGCTCGTCTCGATCCCGGCCCGATCCACCGCCCTGACCAGACGGCTGGCGGGCAACAGGTGCCACGGGAGCCACAGGCTGAACGTGGCCGCCCGGATGGTCGCCCGGAGTCCATCGTCGATGTCCGCTTTCATGAACACCCGGGGCGACTGGACCGTGGCCGAGTGAATGATGACGTCTGGCCTGACATCCGCCAGCAGGCGCGCCATTCCTTCCTCGTCGGCCAGATCCGCCTGGTAGTGGTCGAACCGCTTGTGGTGGCCCTGGAAAACCGAGCCCAGCATGGCCAGATCGACCCTGGACGCGGCTGCCCACGGGCTTCGCTTGATGGTGACGATCCGGTCGACCCCCGGACTGCGGGCCAGGAACTCGAGCGCCCAGCCACCCAGGTCTCCTACCCCGACCAGAAGTACCGTGTTCATGCTCAGGGATGCCGTCCCGTGGAATGCATCGTGTCCCGGTGGAAGTTCTTCATCCCCATCACCTTGAGCGTGAGCTCGGAGATCCTCCAACCCTCCTCCGTACGCCGGAACCGGCAGTGGTACTGCCCCCACATCTCGCCATCGCCACCCCGGTCGTGGTAGGTGTGCCACGCATAGATGTAGAAAGTGCCGGTCGCCCCGTCATCACCGTCGGCCCAGACCCTCGGGTTGGTGATGTGATGGGCCGAGGAGGAGAAGAGGTTGCTCAGACCCGGCTGGATGGCCGCCACGATGGCATCGCTTCCCACGATGTTCTCGAACTCCGGCCCGTAGTCGATTACCGAATCGGCGGTGAACAACCCGGCCAGCTTCTCCGGCTCGTTCTGGTCGAAATGCCACGCGTAGGCGTACAGGAGATCGACGATGGCGCCCCGATCAGCTGGGTCGACGGCCAGGGTCATACTGGTATCCTCTCGCTCGGTCCGGCTGGACTGCGCCCCCATCCCAAGAACGGGGTTGCATCGCGACAAGGTTAGGAGAGATCGTTGACGGACAAGCCAGCACTCCGGGAGGACCTCTGGTCGAGGACGTATCAGGTAGGCGTGGTGGTCCGGGACATCGAGAAGGCCGCCGCCTTCTACGAGCGACTCGGCGTCGGGCCCTTCGTGGAAGGTCCGTCCGCCCACGCTCTGGAGCGCAAGATCTACGGCAAGGACTGCCCCGATGTCGAGGTCAAGGGCCTGATCACCCAGATGGGCAACGTCGAGTTCGAACTGCTCCAACCCGTGTCGGGCGATGGCATCCAGATGGAGTTCCTGAAGACCCACGGCGAAGGAGTGGTCCATCTGTGCGCCCATACCGACGACCTGGACCGGGACGTGGAAGCCCTGACCGCCCTGGGCTACGAGGTGATTTCCTCGGCCATCCTCGAGGATGGCGGCAAGTTCGCCTACTTCGACACCCGTGAGGTCGGGGGCCTGATCCTGGAGCTGTTCCAGACCGGCGCCGACTGGCAGTAGACCACCCGCCGGCGCAACCCTTGGCCGGAGCAGGACAGCCCGCCGGTAGGCTGTGGTCTGAAGGAACCCCGGAACGAACGTCTGAAACGGAGGTGTACGCGGATATGAGCGAGTACGCAAGGGTCGACATCGCCCAGCCCGAACTTAAGGAACTGGCCGACGCTATCGATGACGCACCGGGCGACCGGCTCGCCAAGACCAAGCTCAAGTCCGACCTCGAAGGCGAGCTGCGCTACATGAAGCGCTACCGCGAGGTCTCCGCCGACGACCCCATCCAGAAGGGCTGGGACGCCAACGAGGCCGAGTTCCACGCCAAGACCAAGATCTTCTCGGTACTCGCCGACGCCATGGAGGTCGAGCTCGGCCACGAGGAGGGCCGGGCGGCCGTGGCCAGGGCCCGCAAGCGGCAGGGTGACCAGATGGGCGCCGAGATGGCCGCCAAGACCCGCGAGAAGGGTGAGTTGCTCAACCTGAACAACTTCTTCAAGGAGTTCTGGGGTTACTTCCAGTGGTCGCCGAAGCTGGACACCGAGCGCTACTACGACGACGAAGGCAACATGGTCAAGTACGTGTTGCGGCTCAACTGCCCCATCGGGGACTACCTGCGTGACAACGCCCCGGATGTGGAGTTCTCCTCCAACTTCTGCGACCTCGACGAACACATCGCCCTCGCGTACAACCCCAACATCCGGTACTCGAGGAAGCGCTGGGTGCCGGGCGGTTACCAGTTCAGCGAGCTGATCTGGGAGCTCGACACGGCCGGCGTCATCGACTGAAACACCCCCGACGGCTTCGTTCAGGGATCGGCCGATGCGCGCTCTCGGGATGTACGAGGGCGGACGGCTCGAGTTGGAGGAGACTGCGATCCCGCAGCCACCGCCGGGCTGGGGACTGGTACGTAGCATCGCCTCCGCCGCCGGGTTGTTCCAGGCGCAGATGCTGTCCGGCATGCTTCCGACGGACGGGTATCCGAGGATTCTGGGCCACGAGATAGTCGGCGAGGTCGCACAGGTCACATCAGACGCCGCTCCCCAGGAAGGGTCCATGGTGATTGTGGACGCCGTAGTGGGCTGCAGCGTTTGCGAGTGGTGCATCACCGGCGACGACATGATCTGCCCGTGGATGCGTCACCTGGGGATCAACATCGACGGCGGCTTCGCGGACTACGTAGCGGTTCCGGAGTCCCACATGTTCCCCATCAAGCCCGGGACTCCCGTGGAGGAAGCCGTCATGCTGGGATCGGCCCTGCCGGCTTCGGTTCATGCCGCCCGGCGGGCCGGTGTCCGGGGAGGCCATCGGGTGGTGGTGACCGGAGTGGGCAGCATCGGCCTCACCATCTGCCAGGTAGCGCGGGCTATGGGTGCCACCTCGGTGGTAGCCGTCGACATAGCCGACGACCGTCTCGACGCGGCTGCACCATGGACCGACGGGGTGGTGAACGTGTCCGGTGTCGGGCCGAAAGATGCGGCGCACCTGGTAAGGGAGGCCCTCGGCTCCCCGGCCGGGGCCGACATCGTGTTCGAGGCGGCCGGCCACATAGACAGCGTGGACCTGGGGCTGCGGGCAGTGCGCCGGGGCGGGACCGTCCTGCTGATGGGCATCTGCGAAGGCAGGACATCGATCACGTTCGACAGCTTCCTCCGCGACTTCCTGTCGAGGGAGGTGTCGCTGGTCACCACCTTCGGCTTCACCCGGCAGGACTTCGTGATCGGAAACCGCTTGCACGCCACCGGCAACCTCGACCTCACCGCCCTCACGGGAGAGACCATCACCCTGGAGCAGGTACCGGCAGCGCTGGCGGAGATCGCCACCTCGGGAACCCTCGGAAAGCGCCTGGTCGTGGATGTAGCGATTAGCTAGTTGCTAGTGCTAATTGATATTCATGTTGGATTCCACTGACCACTGACCACTGCTCGCTACAAGGCCAGCCAGCCCCCGTCGACCGGGACGAAGGCACCTGTCATGAAGCTGGACGCGCCGGACGTCAGGAAGGCAACCACTTCGGCAATCTCATCCGGATGGGCCGGGCGGTCCAATGGCGTGCGAGACATGAGCCTGGCGCGCCGCTCCGGGTTGGCGAGGCTGTCAGCACTCATCGGTGTGTCGGTCACGCCCGGACCCACCGTGTTGACCCTGATCCCGTGGCGGGCGAAGTCCACAGCCAGCGCCTGGCCGAGGAGCAGAACTCCCCCCTTCGACGAGGCGTAGGCGGCGGTGCCGGGAAGGACCACCTTGGAGTTGATCGAACCGATCAGGACGATGGCCCCACCGTGTCCCTGCGCGGTCATGGCGCGGGCCGACTCACGGGCGGTCAGGAAGCTGCCGGTGAGGTTGACATCGACCACCCTGCGGAAGGTGTCGATGCCAAATTCGAGGGAGTCCCCGGCCATCTCGATACCGGCGCAGGCCACAGCAGTGTCCAGATCCCCGAAACGGTCGAGGGTGGCGGCCACCATGTTCTCGCACTGGGCCTCGTCGGTGACGTCCGCTGCCAGAGCGATCGATCCCTCGATTCCACCTGCCACCTCAGCAGCGCGGTCCCCGTCCACGTCCACGCACGCCACCAGATCACCGCGGCGCGCCAGGCATCGGGCGACTGCGGCGCCTATCCCCGACCCTGCGCCGGTCACCAGAGCTACGGCCATACCCGTTCCTCCCCGAAATGCACGGTGGGCATCCTACAGGCCGACCCGATGGCGCTCGGCCGGACGGCGGCGAGGTTGCTGTTCTATAGTGAACCTCATGGAACGCCCCATCCTTTACACCCTCAACACCGACGCGCGAACGCCGACCTGACAGGAGTGCTGCCGGGTACGGGACTACCTGGAGGCCAACTCCGTCGAGTTCGACGACCGCAACATCCGCCAGAGCGAGGAGGCTCGCCGCGAGCTGCTCGCCCTCACCGGAGACCTCATCGTGCCCTACCTGGTCTACGAGGACCGGACGGTCACCGGCTTCGATCCCGATGGACTTGACACCGTCGCCGAGGCCTACCGCGCCGCTACCGTCGGCGTGTCCTGAGCACCGAGGTCCCGTGTCACATCCTCCGGGCAACTCGCTACAAGGCGACCAGAGCGCCCAGGTATCCGAACCGGGCACGAGCCTGGAAGAAGGGATCTTCTATCTCATCGAACGGGTCCGTGAAGAGCTCGACTACAACAATGCCAAGGGCCGGAGTGCCTTCCGGCTCGGCATGCACGACGGGCTCAGGTTCGCCGAGGACGCTCTCGTGAATCTGCTGAACCGCCACGGGCACGAAGCTGAGGTTCGCGGGACCCCGATGGACACGTAGCGGAGATGAGCCAGACCGGGGACGCCCAGCCGGTCGTCCGGTTGCGCAACATCCACAAGTCGTTCGATTCCAACCATGTCCTGAGGGGCATCGACCTGACGGTGGGACAGGGCCAGCACGTGGTCGTCTTCGGGCCCTCCGGATCCGGCAAGTCAACGCTGCTCAGAACCACCAACCTCCTCGAGACCCCGGATTCCGGTTCGGTCTGGTTCGACGGCAAGGAGTACGGCCCCGGCATCGAAGGTGAGGGTCTTCCCCGCGGCAAAGCCCGGCTCCTCCGCCAGGAGATCGGCATGGTGTTCCAGCAGTTCAACCTGTTCCCCCACATCACCGCGCTCGACAACGTGGCCCTGGCCCTCCGGCGGGTGCGGGGGATGAAGCGCGACAAGGCCGAGCACAAGGCCGCCACCTACCTCGACCGGGTGGGCCTGCTCGACAAGCTGGGCGCCTTCCCGTCACAGCTGTCGGGCGGCCAGCAGCAGCGGGTGGCGATCGCCCGCTCCCTGGTCATGGAACCCAAGGTGATGCTGTTCGACGAACCCACCTCGGCTCTCGACCCCGAGTTGGTAGGCGAGGTGCTGGCCGTCATGCGTGACTTGGCGGAGTCGGGCATGACGATGGTGGTGGTAACCCATGAGATGGGATTCGCCCGGGAAGCCGGGGATCTCAACATATTCATGGATGATGGCCTGGTGGTGGAGTCGGGGGGCAAGGAGCTCTACAGCGACGCCAGGGAGCCGCGCACCAGAGCCTTCTTCGAGGCAATCCTCTGATGTTCGACTTTGGTGTGTGGATACTCGCGCAGGCGCGTTTCAGGCCCGAGTTCATCTGGGATAACCGGGACGCCTTCCTCGGCGGAGTGAGGCTCACCGTATTCATCGCCATCGTCGCTTTCGCGCTGGCGACCGTACTCGGCCTGGGGGTTGCTCTCCTGCGCATGTCGAAGAATCGGCTTCTCGCCCCGATCGTGGCCGCCTACATCAACATCTTCCGGGCTATCCCCCTGCTGGTGTTCGTAGTCTTCGTGTACTACGGGATAGCGATCCAGTTTGACGTCAAGATCTCAGCCATCCAGGCCGGGATCCTGGTTCTCACCCTTCAATACTCCGCCTGGCTGGGCGAGATCTTCCGCGGCGGCATCCAGGCGGTCTCCGACGGGCAGACCCAAGCGGCCCTGTCGGTGGGTATGAGCCGTCCCCAGACCTTCTTCCGGGTGGTGCTGCCGCAGGCCATCCGCATCGTCATCCCGCCCACGGGCAACATGTTCATCGGCATGATCAAGGACTCGTCTCTGGTCTTCATAATCGGTGTACCCGAGCTCTTCCGCGTGAGCAGCGTGATGGCCAACAGGACATTCCGCTACTTCGAGGTGTATCTCGGCGCGGTTATCTTCTACCTCATACTCACCACCGCGGCGTATTTCGGAGTCAAGTACCTCGAGAAGCGGTTTGCCCTGGTGGACGTCCTCACCACCAGAGTGAGGTCACCCTTCGCCCGACGCAGGGGGGTACGTCTGAGGATGATCCAGGATGCTGTCGCATCTGAACGTGAGTCCAAATCGTCCGGGACGGCTACAGCAATGTAGGATGGCTCGTTCGACTCACAACTCGGACATCACCACTCGCAGATGGATGGATGATCGTGGCTTGTCTCACGGTTAGCCGGTCACTCGCATGGAAGCACATGGAATCCCAGGAAGGAGACACCGTATGAAAGGCCGCATCAAGTGGCTAGTCCCGGTACTCGCGCTAGTAATGCTCGCGGGCGCCTGCGCGAGCGAGGACGAGGGCGGCGATGGCGGACCGACGGCTGCGGCGCAGGCCGCGGTGGAAGGCAACCTCCTCGACCAGATCAAGGACCGTGGGACCCTCCACGTCGGTATGGTCCTCCAGTTCCCGCCGCAGATGTACATCGATGACGCAGGGAACCCCGCCGGGTACGACGTGGACCTGATGAACATGCTCGCCGAGGATCTCGGAGTGACGCTCGAGATTTCCAACCTCGAGTTCGACGCGATGATCCCAGGCCTGATCGCCAACCAGTTCGACATGGTTTCGGTCGGTCTCGTCGGTCGTCCGGCTCGTCTCGAGCAGCTCTGGTTCACCTGCCCGTACGTTCCTTACCGCCAGGTGGTCGTGGTGAACAACGACTCGGGAATCAACGACATCAGCGAGTTGAACAGCAGCGGCGTGACAATGACCGCCCTGATCGGTTCCACCGCGGCCAGCCTCACCGAGACCCGGTTCCCGAATGCGGAACTCGTGGAGCTCGATCAGGCGCCCGCGTTGCTCGAAGTCGCCTCTGGCAGGGCTGACGCCATCGTCATCGAGGAGTACCTCGCCCTCCCGTTCGTAGCGGAAAACCCGAGCACCAGCGTGCTGAACCCCAACGCGCCGTTCGTCGCCGAGGAATACGGGGCATGGGCCCTCCCCCGCGGTGAGGTCGTGTGGCTCGAATACCTGAACGGCTGGCTGGCCTACTACATCTCGAGAGGCACGCTCGACGAGGTCTACGAGCGGCACATCGGTCCGACCGAAGGTCTCCCCGCCTGTAACTAGACGGACTCGGGGTCCGGTCGCGGCATGCGACCTGACCCATCGACTGAGAGATCCGGCGCCCGCCGATGCGGGCGCCGGTTTCTCGCGCCAAACCGGAGGCCGCGACCATGCCCGATCATCCCGACAACCTCGAACCGCTCAGCGATCTGATCGAGTACTTCGACCACGTTGCCATCGGGGTCCGTGACGCGGCCGCGGCGGCCGAGTCGCTGGAGTTGCTCGGCGGCGCCTTCCTCACGGGGGCAGACAACCAGCGGCGGGGATTCCGGTGGATCCAGTACCGGCTGCCGGGCGGCACGAAGATCGAGGTATTGGCGCCCGTGACCGATGACTGCTTCCTATGGCGCTTCCTGCGATCGCGAGGGGAGGGGATGCACCATCTCACCTTCAAGGTGTCTTCGGTGGCCGAGGCAGCCAGGAGAGCGGAGGAAGCCGGGATGGACGTGGTCGGCTTGCATACCAATCCGGGCGGCTGGAGCGAGTGCTTCATCCATCCATCGAGCGCCCACGGCACCCTCATCCAACTGGCCGACTGGCCCGACGGCCATTACCCCCAGGCTTCCCTGGAGCAAGTGCTGGCCGGAGAGGTCTTCGATTACGACTGACCGCCCGGCGTCGGGGCCGGCGGACTATGCGCGCCGGATGACGCCGCAGGCGACGCGGTCGCCCGCGCCAGGGTCGGGGCCGTAGCTGTCGGGTTTGGCGTGGATGATGATGGCGGAACCGTCCGCATCGAAGATCGACGTGTCGGCATCGGCCGCAAGTGTGATCTTGTTCGTGAAGACGTCGGCCCGGGCAACTCCATCCGCACCCGCGTAGAGGTTCGGCAGGTCTCCGGCGTGGGACCCGTCCTCGTGCTGGAAGCCATGACCTTCCCCGCCAGGGGCAAAGTGCCCGCCCGCCGCGGAAAAATCGGGCGTGCAAGCGCCCACATCATGGATGTGGAATCCGTGCGCTCCGGGGGAAAGCCCCGTCACGTCAGCCGAGATCAGGACACCGTTGGGTCCTTCCGCGAGGACGACAGTGCCTAGTGCGGCTCCGTCGGTACCCGACATCGAAGCAGCTGCCTGCTGTCCCACCGCGGAGGGCGTCTCTCCCTGGCATGCCGCCATCCCCACGAGAGCGAGCAGTCCCAGAACGGCAACGATGAGCCGGCGCATCTTCATCGAGTTCCCCTTTCCCGATTCCTACCGGTTTGTTGTAGCCCGGCCTTGGGCTACCCCCTCCGAAGGAGGATATATCGGGGCTAACGCTTACCGGGATAGGCGGAGGGATCCGACTCGAAGGCGCGGCGGCAGCCGGCGGCGCAGAAGTAGACGTCTTCTCCGGCATGGTGGCTGACGAATCCGGCCCTCGCCACGTCCACCAGCATCCCGCACACCGGATCGACCGCCTGAGGCGGTATCACCACCTCCACCACCTGGGCGCCGGCCCCTGCCGCCTTGAAGGCGACCAGCTCGGCCATGATCGACACAGCCATCTCCTCGTGGGTGGTCGACCCCAGGTCGACACCGGCCGGAGCGTGCACTCTTGCTAAGGCATCCGCTCCCACTCCCCGCTCCCGGAGCCAGGCGAGCACCGACGAGGCCCTCTTCTCGGAGGCCACCAGGCCCACGTAGGCGGCAGGCGTGGCGAGGGCGGCTTCCAGGGCCGGCTCGTCGAAGTGTCCCTGGGTGGCGACCACGACGTAGGATCGCTCGCCTGCCCGGCCGATGTCCCCGACGTCGGTGACGGCCTCGGCCCGCCACCCGACCACCTCGGCTATCCGCCGTAGGGTCCCCGTCATCGGGGAGGAGCCGACGACGACCAGGTGAGGAGAGGGGAGGACCGGTTCCACGAACACCTCCATCGCTCCTTCGCTGTCACAGGCCATAGCCACGTCCGTCACGCCGGGCCGCCGGTCGGCCTCCCCCAGCATCAGCACCCGCGCCTCGCCATCCCGAAGCGCCTCCAAGGCATGGCGAACCACGGTCGGGGCTGCGCAGGCGCCTCCCAGCCAGCCTTCCACCCGACCGTCCGGGTGGATTATCGCCTTGGAACCGCCCTTGCCGGACGACGGCCCGCGCGACCACGTGACGGTGGCCAGCGCGAACGCCCGACCCTCCTCGTAGAGCCGGGCCGCCTGCCGGAGGATGCTCATCGCATCCTGAGGTTCAGGGACTGGCCTCCACTCCGTTGAGGGCGCCCCACACCCGGTGCGGCAGCACCGGCATGTCGATGTTGGACACCCCCTTCGACCAGAGGGCGTCGATGACCGCGTTGGTGAAAGCGGCGGGAGATCCGACCGTGGCCGACTCGCCCACACCCTTCGCCCCGATCGGGTGGTGCGGGGAGGGAGTCACCGTCTCGCCCAGCTGGTAGCGGGGGGTCTCCCACGCGGTTGGCACGAGGTAGTCCATGAAGTTCGACCCGATGCAGTTGCCGTCATCGTCGAAGGTGATCCACTGCATGTTCGCCTTGGCGAAGCCCTCGGTGAGACCGCCCGCTATCTGCCCATCCACGATCATCGGGTTGATACGCACGCCGCAGTCGTCGACCGCCACCATCTCCAGCACCTTCCAGGTGCCGTCGCCGGTGTCGACCTCCACCACCACGATGTAGGTCCCGAACGGATAGGTCATGTTGGGCGGGTCGTAGTAGGTGACGCCCTCGAGGCCCGCCTCCATACCCACCGGATGGTTGGTGTAGGCGGCGAAGGCGACCTCCTGGATCGTGACGCTCTGGTCGGTTCCCTTGACAGTGAACTTACCGGGCTCCCAGTCCAGGTCCTCCTCGGCGGCCTCCAGAAGGTGGGCGGCCAGCTTCTGCGCCTTGGCCCGGATCTTCCTGGACACGACCGCCGTGGCCGCCCCACCCACCGGGGTGGAACGGGAGGCGTAGGTGCCGAGGCCGTAGGGAGTGTTGTCGGTGTCGCCGTACATCACCTTGATGTCCGAGTAGGGGATGCCGAGTTCCTCCGCCACGATCTGGGCGAAGGTGGTCTCGTGACCCTGCCCCTGCGTCTGGACACCCAGCTTCAGGATGGCCTTGCCGGTCGGATGGATCCGCAACTCGGCGGAGTCGAACATCTTCAGACCCAGGATGTCGTACTGGCGCGACGGACCGGCTCCCACCACCTCTGTGAAGGAGGCCACGCCGATGCCGATCAGCTTGGTGGCGTCCGGGTCGGCATTCTGCTCGGCCTGGCGAGCCCGCCATCCGTCGTAGCCGATCATCTCCTTGGCCTTGTCCATGGCCCCGTGGTAGTTACCGGAGTCGTAGACGAACCCGGTCGGGGACAGGTACGGGAACTGGTCCTCCTTGATGAAGTTGAGCGCCCGGAAGTCGGCCGGGTCCATCTCCACCTCGTGGGCGGCGTTGTCCACCAACCGCTCGATCAGGTAGGAGGCCTCGGTAACCCGGAACGAGCACCGGTAGGCCACGCCACCGGGCGCCTTGTTGGTGTAGGCGCCCTTGGCGGTCACATGAGCGGACGGGAAGTCGTAGCTCCCGGTGCAGATGTGGAACAGACCGGCCCGGAATTGGGTGGGCTGCGCGTCCGAGAAGAAAGCGCCCTGGTCGGACAGGATGCCGGCCCGCATGGCCGTGATCCGGTTGTCCCCGTCCAGGGCCAGTTCGGCATGCATGTGGAAGTCGCGCGCGAACCCCGTCGAGATCAGGTTCTCGGTACGACTCTCGATCCACTTGACCGGCTTCCCGATCAAGAGGGATGCGGCCGTAGCCACCACGTAGCCCGGATACACCGGCACCTTGTTGCCGAAACCGCCCCCGATGTCCTGGGTGACGATCCGAATCTTCTCCTCCGGAAGCCCGGCCACCAGAGCGAAGACCGTCCTGATGGCATGGGGCGCCTGGCTGGTCATGTAGATGGTGGCCTGGCCCGTGATGGAGTTGACATCCGCCACCACCCCGCACGTCTCCAGCGGCGCCGGGTGGGATCGCGGGTAATGGGTGTCCAGGCTGACCACCCTGGCCGCCGCCGCGAAGGCGGCATCGGTCGAGTCCTGGTCGCCGGCCTCCCAGGTGTAGGCGACGTTGTCGGTCTGGCCCTCCTTCTCGTCCCGGATGAGGGTGCTGGTGGCAAGGGATTGCTGGGGGCTGGTGATGGCCTCCAACTCCTCGTAGTCCACATCGATGTGCGACAGGGCGTCATGGGCGATGTAGGGATGGGTGGCGATCACCACCGCCACCTCCTGTCCCTGGAACCGGACCTTGTCGGTGGCCAGCACCGCCTGGGTGTCGCCCGAGAGGGTCGGCATCCAGGCCAGGCCGTGTGCTGCCAGGGCCTCGCCGGTGATCACGGCCAGCACCCCTTCGATCTCCATCGCCGCAGACGAGTCGATCGAGTTGATCCTGGCGTGGGCCACCGGGGAACGGAGGATGGCCATGTGAAGCATCCCCGGAAGGTTCAGGTCGTCCAGATAGTTGCCGGCGCCCCGGATGAACCGGTCGTCCTCCTTGCGGCGGACGGAGTGCCCGATACCGCCGACCTCGGGGCTGGTGCGTGGTTCGTGAACCGTGGTCATTTCAGCTCCCCTCTCCGCCCGCGGCCTGGATGGCAGTCACGATGTTCATGTAGCCGGTACAGCGGCAGATGTTGCCCGATATGGCCCAGCGGACCTCCTCGTCGGTCGGATCCGGATTCCCTTCGAGCAGGGCACTGCCCACCAGCATCATCCCCGGTGTGCAGAAGCCGCACTGCAGGCCGTGGTGCTCCTTGAAGGCCGCCTGGACCGGATGGAGTTCGCCACCCTCGGCCAGACCCTCCACTGTCTTCACCTCGCTGCCGTCAGCCTGGACCGCCAGCACCGTGCAGGACTTGACCGGCCGGCCGTCCAGGAGGACGGTGCAAGCACCGCAGGAGGAGGTGTCGCAGCCGATGTGGGTCCCGGTGAGGCCCGCATCCGAGCGGATGAAGTCGACCAGCAGGCGTCTGGGCTCTACGTCCCGGGTCTCGCTGGCACCGTTTATGTTGACGGTGATCTGCATCAGCCCTCCCCTCTCGCCAGGGCCAGCGCTTGGGCGAACCCGCGCCTGGTGTACTCCGCTACCACGGCCCTCTTGTACTCGGCCGGACCCCGAACGTTGTCATCGGGATCGCAGGCGCGGGCCGCGATGGCCGCCGCCTCGGCGAACAGTTCCGGTCCGGGGGCCTGCCCGGCCATCATCTCCTCCGCCTCCGTGACCTTCAGATTGTGGCCGTAAACGGCGGTCAGGCCGAGGCCCGCCTGCGCAACGTTCCCCGAACCGTCGAGCACGAGATGGGTGGCCACTCCGACGGTGGCGTAGTCGCCGACCTTGCGCTCCAACTTGAGGTACGCGCCCCCGGCCGGCCCCTGGTACGCCGGGATCCGCACTTCCGTGACCATCTCTCCGGGATCGAGCGAGTTGGTGAAGAAGTCGACCACGAAGTCCGTGATTGGAATCACCCGCTCGCCCGACGATGAGCGGGCCACCACCGAGGCGCCTACCGCCAGCATCACCGAGTTCCAGTCGCCCTCGGGGTCGCAGTGGGCCACCGAGCCGCACAGGGTTCCCCGGTTCCGCACCAGCGGATCGGACACCCAAGGCGCCGCGGAGGCCACGGTGTGGTTGTGACGGCTCACCGTCTCCGAAGAGGCCACGTCGGCGTGACGGGCCAGAGCCCCCACCGCCAGATGGCCGTTTGACTCGCTTATGTGTGCCAGCTCGTCGACGCGGTTGATGTCCACGAGGTGGCCCGGCGCCGCCAACCGGAGCTTCATCATGGGGATGAGGCTCTGACCTCCGGCGAGAACCCGGCCCTCGTCACCCAACTCAGCCAGGGTGGCCAGGGCCTCCTCGAGACTGCCGGGCGCCGAGTAGTCGAACGCGGATGGATACACCGAACCTCACCTCCTGCGGTCGTTGGCCCCACACTATCGGGCCGAGCGCTCATCCCGCCGGTAATCGCCGGTTTCTTTCCGCGAAGCGAACCCGCGGGCACGGCTAACGGTCCCCCCGAAGATGGACTCGGAGGCCGAGGGCGGACAGCTCGTCCGCGTAGCCGGCCATCTCATTCGTTGCTCGGTGGGAGGGCCAGTCCAGCACCGACGACAGCGTCGAGGCCATCCGCTCCGCATGCGACCGGCCATGATCGGGGCTGCCCCAGGCGAGCCGGGTCCGGCGCAACGCGAAGTCACCGATCGACGCCACCGATTCATGGAGAGCGGTGTAGGCGACCTCTGCCAACGAGACCCGAGCCGAGGTCATCAGGCTTCGCCAAGCCGGGCGCTGTTCCAGGATGCGAAGCACCACGCCGGCCTCGGTGCCGTAGCGCCCGATCAGATCGTCGGCGTAGTCCTCCGGTACCTGGATGCGTGCCAGGCCGGTCCGGAGCCGCTCCCGGAGGCCGGCATCCACGCCCGCGCCGACGAGCGGCTCGCCGGCGGTCCGGGATCGCCGGTCGATGCGCAGACGGGCGCAGGCACGATCAACCGCCTCCGCTCCGATCACGCGGGCCGAGCTCAGCTTGCCCCCGACCACGGCGAATACACCGGGCGCCCGCTCGACGATCCGGTGCTCCCGGGAGGCGGCGGAGACGTGCCCGCGGTCCCCTGCCAGGGTGCGGAGGCCGGCGAAGGCCGCTAATGGAGAAGCGGAGTGGTCCAGGTAGCGGACCAAGTGCCGCTCCAGGTACTCGATATCGTCCTCGTCGGGGCGGACCCGGTCCGGATCGGCCTCGTACGGGGTGTCCGTGGTCCCGAGCAGTGCCAATCCTCGCCACGGAACCACGAACAGGAGGCGCCCGTCATCGGTCTCGGGGAGTACCAGGGCCTTCTTCTCGACGCCGAGGTCGCGAGCCCTGTAGACCAGGTGAACCCCCTTGGACAGGCGTCGGGACACGTCCGGAGATCGCCCGTCGAGCGGAGGAGGATCGAACGCCCACGTGGCCGAGATAACGGTCCTGGCCCGGATCAAAACCGGTCGGCCATCGCCGTCCGGGTCGTTGTCCGTCAACCCGACCCTGAGCTCGTCGCCGGCCAGGTCGATCGAGCGGGCAGCCATCCGGGAGATCGCCACGGCCCCGTGAAGCGCCACCGCCGTCTTGAGGAACGCAACGGTCAGCCGGGAGTCATCGGTCAGGGCATCCCGGTAGGAGAACCCTTCCATCAGTGACTCGGAGCGCAGCTTGGGGAAGGACCTCTCCAGGTCCGCCTTCCGCAGCCTTCGATGCCTGTCGGGTCCCCGCCTCCCGCCCAGACGGTCGTACAGCGACAGTCCCGCTCTGAGGCTGAGGGAAGCCAGAGGTCCCGCCGTCAGCCAGCGCGGGAGATCCAGGACCCCCCGGCCACTGAAGAGAGGTATGACGAAATCCAGGTCGGAGTAGAGGTAGTCGGCCGTCCGGCGCCATACGTCCTGTTCGCGCAGGCCCTGGCGGATAAGCCCCAACCGCATGTGGGGTAGGTACCGGATACCCCCGTGCAACAACTTGGTGGACCTGCTCGAGGTTGCGCCGGCGAAGTCGTCCTTCTCGACCAGCGCCACGGACAGGCCCCGGCTCGCCGCATCCCTGGCCACCGCGGCCCCGATCACTCCGCCGCCGATTACCACCATGTCGAACAGCCGGGCCTCCATCAGGGCTCCGAGGGAGCCGGCGCGCGTCCAGGTCCCGGTCAGGGCCTGGCCGGACCCGGCGGGGGTAAGGGACTGCGGGGGATGGGGGTTCCGCACCATCCGAGCGTACATCCGTCCGGGGCGTAGCTCGTCGCCGGCCGGAGGGCCCGGAACCGCTACGGCCGCAGGGCGACCACCATGGAGCCGGGCTCCCCCGGCACATGGCCTAGGCTCGGGCCATGGTCGATTACCGCGTTCCCGAGCAGGGCATGACCTCCGACCTACCGGTCCCGAGGCGAGCGCTGGCCATCGGCGCACATCCCGACGACGCCGAGTTCGGATCCGGCGGGACCCTGGCCAAGTGGGCCGCCGCAGGAACGGAGGCGACCATCCTGGTGCTGACCGACGGCTCCAAGGGATCGTGGGATCCCTCGCTCAGCCCGTCCGACCTGGTGCGGATGAGAATGAACGAGCAGACCCGCGCCGCCGAGGCTCTCGGCGTGGACAGCGTCCTCAACCTCTCCCACGTCGATGGCGAGTTGGAGTACACCATGGAGTTGCGCGCCGAGGTTTGCCTGTGGATCCGCAGGCTGCGGCCCGACGTGGTCCTCACCCACGATCCGTGGCGCCGCTACATGCTGCATCCCGACCACCGGGCGACCGGATGGGCGGCCATTGACGGGGTGGTGGCCGCCCGGGACCACCTCTTCTTCCCGGAACAACTGGCCGGTGGCCTGGCCCATCACCGTCCTGGGACCATGCTGTTGTGGGCGGCGGACGAGCCGGATCATCACGAGGACGTGACCGGTTTCGTGGAGCACAAGGTCGCCGCCCTGCTGTCGCACTCCAGCCAGGCCACCACCACGATGGACGGCGCCGGGCACTCGGAGGAGGCAACCGAAGCGTTCCGTCTCGAGATCGACGACCGCGCCCGGACGGCCGGTGACGAGGCCGGCCTTTCCCGAGCCGAGGCGTTCAAACGGATCACACCCTGATGGGACTGGCCGGCGAGCGGCTCGGCGATCTCCGGGCCATCCGCCCTCGGGCCACGGGCCGCCTGCTCGGCGCCGTGGATGCGGCATTGGAGGAGGTGGATCCCCGCCGGTTGGTGCGCGCTGCGCTCGGCAAGGCGGAGGGTGGGCTTCACGCCGGAGGCCACTTCATCGGGGCGCGGCGGGTGGTGGTGCTGGCGGTCGGCAAGGCGGCCACCGGTATGAGCCGTGGCGCGGCGGACACCCTGGGACCGCTGGTGTCGCGGGGCCTGGTGGTGACCGACCAGGCCGAAGAGGCGCCTGGTTGGGCGGAAGTGCTGGTGGGAGGCCATCCGGTGCCCGATGAGGGAAGCGTCAGAGCGGCCGAACGCGCTATCGACATGGCGCAAGGCGTGGGGCCGGACGAGCTCCTGCTGGCTCTCGTGTCCGGAGGCGGATCGGCGTTGCTGGAGGCACCGGCCGAGGGCCTCAGCCTCGACGACATCCAGGACCTGAACGACCAACTGCTCCGCTCGGGCGCCCCCATCGAGACGATCAACCGGGTCCGACAGTCGGTATCGCGGGTGAAGGCCGGCCGGTTGGCGGCACGATGCCGGAGCCCGGTGGTCACGCTGGTGGTCTCGGACGTAGGCGACGACCCGGCGGTGGTGGCGTCCGGCCCCACCGTGACCGCACCCCGGAGCCCGGCTTCCTTGAGCGAGATACTCGACCGTTACCCGATCCGGGGCGGCACGGCGGAGCGGGTCCGGCGCGTGGCCGACGCCGGGGTCGAGCGCTCCGGTACCCACCGCGTGCCGGGCAAGGATCTCGCCCTGATCCTGGCTGACGGGATGACCGCGGGGCGGGCGGCTGTCCGGTTCCTGTCGTCGGCCGGCCTGGACGTGTCGCCGGTCCCCGAGCGGCTGGCCGGGGACACCGAGGAAGCCGTCCTGAGGGAGCTGGAAGCCACTCCGGCGGGCACGGTCCGGGTCCTGGGCGGAGAGACCACAGTGGAGGTACGCGGGCCGGGCAAGGGGGGTCGCAACCAGCATGCCGCCGTCGCCGCAGGCATCGAGATCGCCGGGAGCCGGCACCGGTTTCTTGCCTTCGGAACCGACGGCGTGGACGGCCCGACCGATGCGGCCGGTGGCTGCGTGGACGGCGCCACGGTCATCGATCCGGCGCCGGCGCGCCGACACCTGGACGCCTGCGACTCCTATCCGTACCTCGAGGCGGCAGGGGGGCTGCTCCGGACCGGGAGAACGGGTACCAACGTCGCCGACCTGTGGATCGTGGACAGATCGGGGAATGGTCCCGCCACCGAGCGGATCGTTATATCCTGATCTCATCATGAGCGGTCCTGTAGCAGTCATCGTCGGCGCCACCAGCGGGCTCGGCGCCGCCCTCACCGGGCGGCTGATCCGCCGGGGCTACCGCATCGGCGCCACCTATCTCAGACCCATCGACACGGACGAGTTCGAGGAACGGTTCCCCTTCGATGAGGATCAACTGGTCCTCCGCCGCGTCAACGCCACCGAATCCGGGGAGGTCGAGGACTTCATGGCCAGGGTGGCAGCCCGGTTCGGGCGTATCGACGCGGTGGCCTGTCTCGTGGGAGGCTGGGCCGCCGGACGGGATGTGAAGGACACCGACGATGTGCGGTTCGACTGGATGATCGACCTGAACCTGCGGTCGGCCTTCTACACCGTGCGGGCCGCCGTCCCCCACCTCGAGACCGGCGGGGGCCGCATCCTGCTGGTCGGGAGCCGGGCGGTGGTGGACAACCCACCCGGACAGGCGGCCTTCAACATCGCCAAGGCGGGGGTGGTCGCCCTGGCCAAGACCGCCGCGGCTGAGTTGGAGGACGCCGACGTCACCGTCAACGTGATCCTGCCGTCGGTGATGGATACCCCGGCCACCCGCCGGGCGCTGCCTTTCGCGGAGTACGTCAAGTGGCCCACCCCTGACGAGATCGCTGCGGTGGCGGAGTTCATCCTGACTGGGGAATCGGGTGTCATGTCAGGAGCGGTCGTACCCGTGTACGGACGGGCCTGACGCGATCCTCCACCGATTGAAGCGTCTTCCGTCTCGCGGGACCTTTTTCGCGTTCTCGCCGATAGCGACCGGAATCGTCACATCCCCGCTATACGTTGCTTATCGCCAAGCACCGACGCTGGCCGGAAAAGTCTCACCGATCGGTTCGGCCAGCCCGAGGGAACATCAGGCTTCATGGAGCGATGGCCGATCCCGGCAACCGGCCGGGTATGGCCGACCACGCTCCGAACAGGAACGGTGGTGGCGGGGGAGGGAGCCCGGTGCGGAGCACCGTTTTTTTGGCGGGCGAGTTTTCTCTGCGGGCGAGTTTTCTCTGCGGGCGAGTTTTCTCTGCGGGCGAGGCTCCCTGGTCGGGGGCGGGTTCACTCCCCCGCACGTGATGGACAATCCCAAGGCTCAAAAGGAATGACCCGACCGGAGCCCTTCACCAACGGTGACGGGTCCGACCGGGTCTTCTATCGCAGCCCCGACCAGATTTGAACTGGCGTCTCCGCCTTGAGAGGGCGGTGTCCTAGGCCCCTAGACGACGGGGCCACTGCGCGTGGCGAATGATACCAACCGCTCGGGAGAGAGGACTCGAACCCCTACTAACAGGGCCAGAACCTGTCGTGCTGCCGATTACACCACTCCCGATCAGGCCCGCAAGATACCAGGTATCGGCAGGCCGGTGTCAACCGGACCGTCCGCCACTCCATTCGGCGCGGGGCAACCGCTTCTCCTTATCCACGAACGGCAGGGCGTCAACGGTCGCCGGGTGAGGAGCTCCGTTATGGTCGATCAACGAGACCGTCTTGCCGAGCCAGTCGCCGCCCGGCAGAGGCCGGTCGAAGCGCACGTAGCCGACTCCTGCCTCCAGCGAGGGCGACCAGGTGCCGATCGTGATATGCCCGACCGGGCCGTTCTCGAGGTGCACCTGCATCCCGGCGTCCGGTGCTGCGGTAGCGCAGACCAGGCCGAACAGGAGCTGGCTGCGATCGACTCTCGCCAGCGCGGAGCGTCCGATGAAGTCCCCCTTGTCGAGTGCAACAAAGTTCCCGAGGCCGGCGCCGTACGGGGTCAGGTCCGGCTCGATATCCGTGCCGTTGTCCAGGATGCCGGCCTCGATGCGCCGTATGCCCATCGATGAAGACGAGCTGAACTCCATGCCGAAGGGCTCACCGCAGGCGAGCAGGTATTCCCAGAGGGCGTCATGATCCGTCGCCTCCGGACCACTGTTGCAGTAGATCTCGATCCCCGCCTCGCCCGTCCATCCGGTCCGGGACACCCACAGTGTCTGTCCACCGATATCGAAGGATCCGGCGTGGAAGTACCTGAAGTCGGTCGATAATCCACCGCCGATCGCCGCGTCCAGCACGTCGAGCGACTTGGGTCCCTGAATCTGGAGGACTCTCGAATCCGGATCGGAGACTTCGGCATCGAGCCCCATGGCGTGCGCCGTGAGCCAACCCTCGAATTCCCCGTTCGCCTTCACGTACCAGAAGCGATCCGGCGCGAGGCGCATGATCACACCGTCCATCAGAACGGTGCCGTCCTCATTGCAGGCGATTCCGTACCGAGCCCGACCCACTGCGAGCGTTCCGACCCTGCAGGTGAGGACCCTCTCCAGCATCCTGGCGGCATCCGGGCCGATGATCTCGAGGGGCTTTTCGGGGACGTCGTACAGCATCACCCCGTTCCGCAACTTCCAGTACTGGGGAACGGGGTCCTCGTCAGGGTACGCCTTGATGGGATACAGGCGATCGCAGTACAGGCCGAAGACGGTCTGATCCGTCACGTACCGGTCGGCAAAGGGCGATCGGCCGAGTCGGAACGAACTCAACCGGACCGAGCCGAACAACTCGACGTAGAAGTGTCTGTCCCCGGTCATCTACACCTCAGAAAAGGGCCGGGTGGGGCGCAGGAGACGGTAGCAGCCCGACTCGTGGGCGCAGCCATAGCTTCGGCAAGGGCGCCCGGCTCCGCTGTAGCGCCGACGACTCACGACCCCGAAGAAAGTATTGGGATGTTCGCCACCAGCCCGGACCTGCGGTGATACGACCATCCCCACGGGGACTTCCACACTCCGATGGGCCAAGGGTTGGCCGGTCCCGGTGTCGTGTTTATCCTCGCCATGCTGGTACACGGCCGGCGGTCGTACCCGGAAAGGCGTTGCATGACCGACACTGCGCGGCTGAAACCGGACACGAGGGCGGCGTCGTCGATGGGCGTTTCGGTATTCTTGAACTCGTGGACTCCGCTCACAGTGGCCCTTGTAGGTGGCGCGGTCGGCCTTTCATGTTCCAATTCTGGGCTTACTCCACAATGTCTCTGGTTTGGCTCGTCTATCTGATCTGGACTCATCCCGGGCTCGTCAGACGCAGCGACATTTGGGCCTGGATTATTCGCCAACTTCCTACACGTGACGGTGTACTGGCAATGCTTAACGGCTTCAATTTGGCATTCTTCGTGAGTGCCACTCTGTTCCTGGACACCGCATTAGTGACGGTCATTACGGCTGGCTGGCTCATTCTCTTCGTCGCTTATCGGAAGCAACACGACCCCCGGTACCAGCGGATGACTGGGCAACACTGGCTGCTACTCAGTATTGCTATGGCCGGGATTGCGCTCGTTACGTTTTCGCAGGCCGGTGGTATCACAACCGCGGGAGGTTGGCGTCTGCTGTGGGGTGTGCTGCTAGCCGCGGCGAGCGCGGTCTGTGCCTCCTGGATATCTTTTAGGTTTAGGTTAGGGATAGAACTATTTCATGATAGATGTAAGAACATGTCAGACATATCTGATACTCGAAAGAATGAATTAGCCTGTGTATTAGCTGTTTCGATAGTAACAAGTGTGGCCAGCATACTAAGCGGCCTTCTAATCGGTCTGATCGTCTTCCCAGGCGATACAGGACCTGGCACACATCTGGGCGGTTTCGTGTCAACCCCGGTCGTCTGGGTGATCGCTATCGGGATAGTAAGTGCGTTGGGAAACATCGCTTTCCGTTACGCAAACCTGGAAGCGACGAATCTGGGTGTGAACGCCATGCAGTACCTGCGGCCGGTCCTGTCGCTGGTCTGGTTGGCGGTCTTCGCTACGATCACGGTGTACCGGACCGACTTTCTCTGGGTCGGCGCCGCGGCGGTGATAGCGGCAAATGCTCTGATCAACTTCCGGTCCGAGGACCGGGCCGGCTTCAAGTGGCTTGTGCTGAGTCTGTTGGGGTTCGGGTTCGTCACATATATGCGCGACGAATGGTTCACCCACATTCCCGGATACGGATGGTTCCCGGGATTCGGCGACTACTACGGTGTGCTGGGCGCGGGCGCGACGGTGTTCGTGCTCATCCTGTCGTTCCGTACCTCGCGCCTGACCGCCCGCACCGCCAGCGAGGAACAGCAAACCTACATGCTGTGGCGGCGGCTCGACGCGCTATCCGCCGACAAACAGACCCGCCGCCTCCTGCTGAACCATGTTCAGACCATTGACACGACCAGGAACATCGGCGAACTCGAACACGCTTACAACTATGTAACCGACCAGATCGAACATGCCGGGTTGGACCGTTCCGAAGCGGCGGAGCTGCAAGGGAACCTGGACACGCTGGTGAACAGCAAACAGAAAGGCCGGAATCTGGCCGAGCTGATCGTGCTGGTCATGCTGGCGTTCCTGGTGGCGGGTATGGCCGTGTTCGCCCGCACCGAGACACAGGCGTGGCCCGCGCTGGTGAACGATGTGCTGTCGATGCTCTTGGCGTCAGCGGTCACGTTCATGACCGTTCACCTGTTCGACCGACGCTCCGAACGTGACCTCCCCCTCATCACCGACGCCGGGAAGGTCATGTTCCGAACCGTCAAGACAGACGCGAAGCGCAACCCCAGGGTGGAACAAACCACCACGGTCGGTATCGGGTTCGCCGTCATCGGAATCTACGTATGGCTGATGGCGGTCAAATGGCTGCCCCTCTGACCAGTCGGTCACGCTGAGCGGGTCGGACAGTCCGCCGACGATCAGGCCGCCGCGGTGTGTCGGTTTGGCAGCCATTCGCCTAGCTCCGCGTCCGGTCCCCGCTGTTCGGCCAAGTGCGCAACCAGGACGACCTGTCCCAGGGGGCCGGCAGACGACCGTTCCGTCCTGGGTCGTTTCCCAGCGGTCCCGTTCCGGCTGTGTGGCGTCGCCCAGGGCGGGAAACTCCACAACGGCACTTAAGGTGGTGGCCGTGTTCGGTGGACTCAGGCTTAAGCCGTTCCACGGGACGGGTCGGCGGGCCGCTAACCCTCCCCTGCGGGTGCTACTCGTCGGCGGGTTCCCGACGACGCGGCACCAGCCTTGATAAACGCGTTGTCTGCCTATGGTCCCAACTGGCGAGCCTCTTAGCCCTGTTCATTTGAACCCGTCCGTCGTCCCCGATGAACCGCTCTGGGCTGTTTTCGGCAGCACCCGAGGCTCCGACCTCTGACATGAGCAAACCATCCACAGAAGCCAGCACGCTGGTCGCCGCCGACGATCTGGGACGTCGGTAATGGCGAGTATCCCCTAGTGGCCCCGACGGGATTCGAACCCGCGTTTCTGGCTTGAAAGGCCAGCGTCCTAGGCCGGCTGGACGACGGGGCCTCTGGCTCCCGATCCTACGCGCTCCGCGCTGCGAGAACCGTCGATCAACGTTGGGAAAGTTGCTCGGGGACCGGAGGCTAGTGGAGATCAGCCCTGTTCGGATAGAGCGGCGGCGAGCTCGTCCGTACTGAGCGACTCCTTGCGGACCCGCAGGTCGAGATAGATGACCGTTCCTAGTGCGGCGGTCAACGGGATCGACAGCAGGCTGGCGACCTGCTGCACGAGGTAACCGGTCATACCACCGCTCACTCCCAGGACGGAAGAGAGGATGAGTGCGATCACAGCCGACACGACCCCGATGAAGATGACCATGAGGACGATGACGAGCAAGCCGGCGCCGAAGACCCGCCAGCGCTCGCCCGCCACCAGGCGCCACGACCGCTTGATGCTCTCCATCGGACCGATGCCTTCGATGATCAGGGCCTCCCAGACCACCGCGAGCGACACGAGAACGAAGATCCCGGGGATGATCAGAAGCACGAATCCGATGGCCATCAAAACCCCGGCCACGATCGTCGCCGCGATGATCGCGATGATCCTCCGGATTCCGGCGCTCATCGCGTTCCGCCAGTCGGACGGGACATCTGCATACGCTCCGGCAGCCACGAGGACGGCAGCCACGCCCGCCACCATCGAACCGACGACGCCCACGTAATACCCGAGCCAACCGATGGGAGACGTGCACGTCGTAATGCCGCCCGAGTCCACGCTGCAGCCCCCGACCAGGCTGACGAGGAAGGGGATGAACACGAGCATCAACACGATGGCGAACATCGGGCCGAAGCGGCGCCGGTAGACGGTGAAGGTGGCGTCGACGATTTCGCCGACACCCAGCGGACGCAGTTGCAGTTGAGCCATGCGCCCAGCCTACCGGACGGCCACAACGCTGTCCATGGTCAAGCCCTTTGCCTGCCCTCAGGAAGTACCAGACGATGCCAAGCTGCGGCGTCGCTGCTCTGCCAGAACCGCGTTACGGTCGTGGCGCCGGGGGCGGTGGGGGTTCGGCGACCAGTCCCAACCGCATGAGGTCGGGAGCTACCCGACCAGTCCGACGGGACACCCTCTCATGCTTCCATCCAGCCCCGTCCTGCTAGGCTTTCAATGGTTGGGTAACGGAGGGGACCGGACGGATGACTCTCACCGCAGACAGGGCGGTCACTCAGAAGCTCAGCCTGCTGGATGAACTGATTCTCACACTACTCAACGACGAGAGTGGCTACTTCCGGCAGGTTCCAGGGTGGGATTTGAGTTGTGCCGTCATCGGCGCCGTGCTGGGAGAGCTGTCCCTCCTGTCTCGCATCGACACCGATATGGACTCTTTGATCCTTCTGGATCGAAATGAAACGGGCGACCCTGCGCTCGATCCCATCCTCGAGAAGATCGCCTCGGAGCCGGTTCAACGAGATGCCCAGTACTGGATCGAACGGCTCGCCCCGCGCGCAGACTCGATTGTCGACTTAACCCTTGACCGGCTGGTCGACCTGGAGATCCTCCGACACCACGACGGCGACTTCTGGTCGCTGGCGCCGGGGCTTTGGAAGCAGGACGAGTACGCCAAACCCGGCGAAGGCACTGCCGCGGACTACGTCAAGACGCGTATCAGCAGGGCGATCTTCGCAAATGAGATTCCGGACCCCAGAGACATCATCATAATCTGCCTTATCAATACATGTGACGTCCTACGCTTTATTTTCGAACTCGATGAGGAGTCGGAAAGGCGTGTCGAGTTCATCTGCAAGATGGATTTGATAGGCAGGTCCATCGCCGCGGCGGTTAGCCATAACCTGGCCGGGTCTTTGTACAGGCCCTCCGCCTTCGCGAAGCCGATTCCAACTGTCTCGCTTCGTCATCTGCTGCGCAGCCGGCACGCTCGCGGAGGCAACATTCCCGCGTTCTTCGCGGAGCTCGCGAAGGAATACGGGCCTGTGTTTCAGATCCGTCCGCCCTTTGCCAACCCGATCATCTTTCTGGCGGGACCCGAGATGAACCACTGGGCACATCGACATGGGCGCATGTATCTGCGGGCCCGAGACTATCTGGAGGACTTCGAGAAGTTGTACGGAGGATCGGGGATATTGCCTACCTTGGACGGCGCCGATCATTTCCGGTATCGCAAGTCCATGCAGCCTGCCTATTCGCGCGCCAGGCTGGAGGCTCGACTGGATGAGGTCTACTCCAACGCCCGCAAGTACATGGCGGATTGGTCTGTAGGAGAGGAACTTCCCGGCAAGACGATGTGCAGGCGCCTGGTCAACGCGACACTGTCACCGCTGTCCGTCAGTGTCGACACCCAGGACCTCGTAGATGATCTGCACAAGTTCAAGGAACGGGCCCTCCAGACTCATGTCGTCAGGAACCTGCCCAAGTTCATGCTGCGCACCCCTGGAATGAAGCGGCGGGCAAAGCGGATCGGAGAGGTGGTGGAACGAGTTCAGAATGTCCACACGCCCGCCCAGCGGGCTGGGTGCCCTCGGGATCTTGCCGATGACCTGCTGAGCATGCACACGAGTGATCGGCAGTTCCTCCCCGAGTCGAACCTGCCGTTCGTGCTCTCGGCGCCGCTGATCGCAAGCATGTACGTGGGTGATCAGCTTGGATTCATCATCTACGCGATGCTGTCACAGCCCGAGTTCTACGAGAAGATCCGCGACGAGGCCGATGCCCTGTTCGCTAACCGGAACCCGGATCGTGACGAGATCACAGGACCGGGGATCGACGTCACCCGCCGGTTCATCATGGAGTGCATGCGGCTCTACCCGATCGTGCCGGCATCGTATCGAAACGTGATGAACACCTGCGCGGTCGACGGATACGAGTTGCCGCAGGGGGCTCGGGTCCTGATCGCCCAGACCGCCACACACTTCATGGAGGACGTCTTCCCCGATCCCTTCTCGTTCGACATCGACCGCTACCTGCCCCCGCGCAAGGAGCATCTGGGGCCGTCATATGCGCCGTACGGTCTGGGTACCCACACCTGTCTGGGATCCCGCTGGACGTCATTGCACCTTGCGATCCATGTGCTGATCCTCGTGCATCATTTCACCCTCGAGATCGCTCCCGCCAACTACAAGCTGAAGATCAGCGCGTTCCCGTCGGCGTCGGTGAACAAGAAGCTGAAGTTTGTCGTCACCGAGCGGAGGCGCGAACTGCCCGTCTAAGGGCGGGCCCGTCGGCTTCGGTGCTAGCGGGTCTCCTGATCGGCCGGGTCGGGATAGAACTGGGCGCAATAGCGCCGGAATGGCATGATCTCGCCGTCGGAGCGACAGAGGCGCGGGCGGGACCGGTATTGCTTGCGGCTCCAGATGATCTCATCCTGCTGGACATCCCGGTACTGCTGGGACGAGATGAACCGGTTCATGATTGGGGCTCGCCACTTCACCGGTAGGAACCCCAGGCCCGCGATCCACCGCCCCGGCTTGCGTATCTCCCGCACCTGCGAAACCAGCGACAGGTCGATGAGCGAGCCGTCGACAGGCGTCGCCAGCACCCACAGGCGCAGATCCATCCCGATCGAACGCTCGCGGATCTGCACGAACGAGTAGCCCAATCCGTAGATCCGGGTGCGGGCGGCCACGTCGAAGGTAAGGGTGATGATCCCCGCAGTCGTCCGGGTGCGCCTGAAGTCGAAGTCGCTCTCCAGGAGCGGCCCGTCCACGGACACCCGCCCTACGCGGTCCACGCTGTCGTAGCCGTGGACGTAGCGCAGGTGGCCCACGTCGACCGAGTTCTCCGTCGTCTCTTGGGGATGGCCGGGAAACCGGAGGGTCCTGATCTTGAGACCGGTCCAGCCGGCCTGATCCGGTTCATCCTCTGGCAGATTCCATTGCGGCGCCCGTCCCCTGATCCCCCACCAGGCGAAGATCAGGCCCGCGATCTCCTGCGTCTCGAAGACGCGTAACCTCGCGGTGGTGGGCGGCGGCGAATAGGGGGTGGCCACGCACTGGCCGGTGGCGTCGAACTCGTAGCCATGGAACGGGCAGACCAGCCGCCCCTCACAGATGCGACCTCCTGCGGTCGGTCCCAGATCGGCGCCCAGATGCGGGCAGTAGGCGCCGGCGACGCACACGGTGCCGTTCTCGTCGCTCCAGGCGACGATGTTCTCTCCCATCCATGTCTTTTCGATGATCCCGGCTTCCAGCAGTGCCCTACGGCTCGTGACGAAGTACCAGCCCTCGGGAAAGGGAGAAGGCAGCGGGGCATTCTCGAGCACCACCCTACGCCGGGTAGACATCGCCGACCTTCCTAACCCGGAACCTCATCATGGGTCCGCAACCGTCACGCATAGGGCCTCCGGAACTGCTGTACACGACCCGGTCCGGCATACCCTAGCCCTGATTACTCGTGTTCTCGGCACGCCGATGGGACTCTTCGTCGGGCGATCCGTCGTGACTGCTGGGAGCATCGGCGGACCCGGCTTCGGGTTGTTACGGGACCATGGCATCATCAGCGCGGGCTTCAACAGGCCTTCAAGCAGCGCGAGGACCGGAGCGCCGGATGACCGATTGGAAGAACGTGAACGACTGGAATGCCACGATCATCGAGGAGTTCCGCGCCAACGACGGCCAGGTGGGTGGAATGTTCGAAGGGAGGACGCTGCTGCTCCTTCACCACACGGGCGCCCGTACGGGTATCCGACGGGTCACACCGCTCGCGTACCAGAACCTGGCGGACGGCTACGCCGTCTTCGCATCCAAGGCCGGGGCGGACACCAACCCCGACTGGTACCACAACGTGGTGGCCAATCCCAGGACAGAGGTCGAGGTCGGGACCAGGACGATCCAGGTCCGAGCCCGGGTCGCGACGGGGGAGGAGAGGGACCAGATCTGGAGCAGGCAGAAGCAGGACTATCCGCAGTTCGCTGAGTACGAGTCCAAGACATCGCGGGTCATCCCGGTAATCGTGCTCGAACGCGCCTGAGCGCGTCAGCCGGGCCGGGTAGCTGGACGGCAGGCGGCTCGGACCGGCCCGATCTGGCAAACTCGGTCGGGTGAACATCGAGCCGGAGACTCCGCTGCGGTCCCTCGACGTGGGATTTGCCCGCGGCCAGTTCCCCGCCTTCTCCGACGCCCGTCTCGCCGGGTGGGCCCACTTCGAGAACGCGGGCGGATCCTACGCCTGCCGCCAGGTGATCGACCGGCTGACCGGCTTCTACCGCCGCACCAAGGTACAGCCCGATCATGCCTTCCCGCTCTCGGTCGAGGCCACCGAGGCGATGGAGCACTCCTACCGGCGAATGGCGGGCTGGATGGGCGTGGGGGTGGATGAGATCCACTTCGGGCCGTCCACGTCGCAGAACACCTACGTCCTGGCTCGGGCGTTCCGCTCGATGTGGCGCGATGGGGATGAGATCGTCGCATCCACGCAGGATCACGAGGCCAACGCCGGGGTTTGGCGGCGTTTGGAGGCCACGGGGATCGTGGTGCGGGAGTGGCGGGTAGATCCGGAGAAGGGAACCCTGGACCTGGCCGATCTCGACGGGTTGATGACCGAGCGCACCAGGTTGGTCGCCTTTCCCCACGCCTCCAACGTGGTGGCCGCCATCAACCCGGTCGCCGACGTGGTGGCGAGAGCGGCGGAGGTCGGCGCCCGGGTGGTGGTCGACGGGGTGTCCTACGCACCCCACGGCCTACCCGACATCGGGGCACTGGGGGTCGATGTCTACCTCTTCTCCGCCTACAAGACATGGGGCCCGCACCAGGGGGTGATGTACGTCGGCCGCGACCTCGCCGGCCGGCTCGGGAATGAGGGCCACTACTTCGTGGCCGACCAGCCCCGCTCCAAGCTGGTGCCGGCCGGACCCGACCATGCCCAGGTGGCGGCGTGCGCAGGGGTGATCGACTACCTGGACGACCTGTACACCCACCATGGAGGTCCCTCTGCGACCCCGGTGGCGCGAGGCCGGGCGGTCCATGACATGTTCCGGGCCCACGAGACGAACCTGGCGGACCGGCTGCTCCGCTACCTGGCCGGGCGGGATGACGTACGGGTGGCCGGCCCGACCGACGCCACCCTGCGGGCCCCCACCGTCTCGATCGTCCCGTTGCGACGCCCGGTTGCGGACGTCGCGGAGTCACTGGTGCGCAGCCGGATGATGGTCGGTGTCGGGGACTTCTATGCCCCCCGCCTCCTCGATGAGATGCGGATACCCACGGAGCCCGGCGTGCTGAGGATGTCCTTCATCCACTACAACACCGAAGGCGAGATCGACCGGTTGATCACCGCCCTTGACCGGGCACTGGATGATTAGCTTCTAGCCGGCGCCGGCCTGCAGGTCGAGGCGTGCGATGGCTGCGGCAATCCGGGCCAGAGCCACCTCCCCGGGGAGCGCCTCCAGGCTCTCGAACAGGGGCGGTGAGATGTTGGAGCCGGTGATCGCCACCCGGATCGGCTGCCAACCCTTGCGGGGGTTGAGGCTCTCGGCGGCCAGCATGTCCCGCAAGGCCTTCTCGATGTTGGCGGCGTTCCAGTCCCCGACATTCTCGAGCATCCGCCGGGCGGCGGCCAGGGCTCGCCGGGCATCGGCTTTCATCACCTTCCGCCAGGCCTTGTCGTCATAGGTGATGTCCGAGAACAGGAAGCGCGCCGCCGGACCGATGTCGGTGGTCAGCTTGGCCCGCTCCTGGATGAGGGGCGCCAATCCGGCCAGGCGGCTCCGCTCGTCGCCGTCCAGGTCGCGCCCCAGGTCCTCCTCGACCGAGGCGACCGCCAGATCGGTGAAACGTCCCGTGGCCATCGACCGCATGTACACGCCGTTCATCCAACCCAGCTTGTCGGGGTCGAAGACGGCCGGGCTCTTCTGGACGTCCGCCAGATCGAAGGCGGCGATCGCCTCCTCGCGGCCGAAGACCTCGTTGTCCGGATCGAGCGACCAGCCGAGCAGGCCCATGTAGTTGAACACCGCCTCCGGCAGGTACCCGCCCTCCCGGTAGGCGCGTAGCGACGTGTCGCCGTGCCGCTTCGACAGCTTCCGCCCGTCAGGGCCGAAGAGCAGCGGGAGATGGGCGTAGACGGGCCGCTCCCCGCCGAGTGCCTCGGTGATCAGGATGTGCTTGGGAGTCGAGGAGAGCAGGTCCTCCCCCCGGGCTACGTGGGTGATCCCGTAGTCGATGTCATCGACGGTCGACGCCAGGTGGTAGGTAGGGGAGCCGTCGGAGCGCAGGATCACGAAGTCGTCGATCGCGTCCGCCTCGAACCGCACCTCGCCCCGGACCACGTCCGTGAAGCCCACCGCCCGGCCCGGATTCGAGAATCGAACCACCGCCTGCTCCCCCGCCCCGAGGCGTCGGCGGGCGGTGTCCGGGTCGCTGCCGGGGGGACGCCGGACGTAGTAACCGGGGGGTTTCTTCTCCACCCGGGCCCGGGCCCGCAACTCCTCCATCTCCTCAGTCGACCGGAAGTCGTGGTAGGCGCGTCCCATGTCGATCAACCGGTCCGCCACCTCCCGGTAACGATCGAAGCGATCGGACTGGCGATAGGTACCGTGCGGCCCTCCCACCTCCACACCCTCGTCCCAATCCAGACCCAGCCAGCGGAACCCGGAGACGACGTCTTCTATGTAACGGTCGTCGGAGCGGGCCCGGTCGGTGTCGTCGATGCGGATGATGAAGACCCCGCCGTGGCGGCGGGCGAACAGCCAGTTGAACAAGGCCGCCCGCACGTTGCCGACATGGAGGTAGCCGGTCGGCGACGGGGCTATGCGTACCCGGACGCGGCGATCGCCGCTCACTCGGATACCACCGGATTGGTGAGGGCGCCCACTCCCTCGAGCGATACTTCCACTACGTCGCCGCTCGTGACGGGCCCGACGCCCGGAGGTGTACCGGTGAGGATCACGTCACCGGGCAGGAGGGTCATCACGTAGGTCACGAAGGAGATCAGTTCAGCCACCCCGAAGATCATGTCATTGATCGAGGTCCCCTGCCGCAAGACGCCGTTCACGCTGCATTCGAGGGAGAAGTCCTCCAAGGGATCGTATTCGGTCTCGATGGCCGGCCCGAGCGGGCAGAACGAGTCGAAGCTCTTGGCCCGGGCCGGCTGGCGCTCCTCCCGGAGAAGATCCTCGGCTGTGACGTCGTTACCGGCGGTGTAGCCGAGCACCACCGAGGAGGCGTCCTCGACCGCCACCCTTCGGGCCACCTTGCCGATGACCACGGCCAGGGATGCTCCGTGGTTGACCTCGCCGGACAGGGTGGGCAGCACGATCGCCTGGCCCGGGCCGATGACCGCCGTGGAGGGCTTCATGAACAGGCTCGGCCTTTCCGGTAGCGGGCTGCCGGCCTCGTCCGCGCCGGAGGCGTAGTTGGCGGTGACGCCTATCACCTTGGTCGGGAACACCGGCGACAGGAGTCGGGCCTCGCGGAAGTCGACCACGACCTCCGTTGGTTGCCACGCCACGAACGGAGTCCCGTCATGGATGCGGATCCCCTCCGGCTCGACGGCGCCGTAACGGATGCCCTCAGGAGTCTGCATGCGGACGATCTTCACGGGCGTACGCTCCCTAGTGCTAGCGCATGCGGCGGTCGAGGCCTTAGGCGGAGGTTTTTTCGCGTTCTCGGGGTGACGGGGTCGGATCTGTCACAGGCTCGCGCCATGTTGGGGATCACCAAATACCCGGCGGCTCCGAGCTCCGACGTCAGCCCGGCCGCCCGAGGGGTTATCGAACATCGAGAGCGGGCCCCGAGGCCCGGCCCGGCGGAGCGCGCTCTCATCCCAGGAAAGGTGGCGGTGGGGGAGGGCCCGGCGGTGCCGCCGCACGAGGCCAGTTTTTTGGCTCCACTGGTCGGCGAGCCTGGAGAGAGATCAGACGGTGCCGAGCCGGCGGCCCTCATGACGCGGTCCGGCCGGCTCCGGACGGCATGAACAACCTGACACCCTCGTCCGGCCGGTCAGGCGACCAGGGAAGGGTCAGCCCGGAGACGGGCTCGTATCCGGCGGGGCTCGTCCATGAGAAGATCGGCCGGAACCGACCCGAGCGCCGAGCGTCCCGGCCAGGGATCGTGCGCCAACTCGTCCAGCCAGCGCTCTCTCACCTCGGCGAGCCCTGCCGGGGCCCCGCCCGTCCGGGCATAGCCATCGTGCAACCCCACCAGAGACAGCGCAACCTCCACGTCCTGGCGAGTAGGCCCCCGGCGAGCATGGGATGCCCGGGCGCCTACCAACGCGGAAAGCAAGCTCTCCAGATCCCTGGGCCTCCGGCCCCGATCGAACGAGGCCGCTCTGATCATCTGTAGCCCCCAGCCGGTGTCGGGGCCCGGCCGCCCGAACGACCCTCCGGATGGTGTCTCGGCGGGAGAAGTGATCTCGCCGGGGCGGGTCGGGCTCCAGCGTCGCTCCGGGGCCCGGTCGAGGTCTTCGGCGGGTCGCTCCGTAGAGCGCAGGCGGATGTTCGGTTGCCTGCCCATCAGATGACCTCCGTCGGGACTTGCATCGTCCCTCGGCGCATCCCGAACCGCCTACGGTCGACCACTAGATGTAGTCGAGCCAGTCGGTGTATTCATCCAGCTTGCCGGTGTAGGCGTCGGCGTAGATCTCCTGCGCCCGCCTGGTTACCGGGCCGGGACGGCCCGAACCGACCGTACGGTTGTCGACCTCGCGTACCGGTGTCACCTCGGCCGCGGTCCCCGTCATGAACAGCTCGTCGCAGTAGTACAGGTCGGAGCGGTGGATCACCTTCTCCACCACCTCGTACCCGTCGTCGCGGAGGAGCGTCATCACCGAGTTGCGGGTGATGCCGTCGAGGCACCCGGCCGACAGCGGCGGCGTGTAGATGACGCCGTCGCGGATCACGAACAGGTTCTCGCCCGAGCCCTCGGAGATCGAGCCCTCCGAATTGAGCATCAAGGCCTCGTCGTAGCCGTCCGTTACCGCCTCGCGCTTGGCGAGGATCGAGTTGATGTAGGTCCCGGTCGCCTTGGCGTTCGGGAACGCATCATGGGAGAAGCGACGCCACGAGGAGACCTTGACCCGTATGCCGTTGAGGATGCCCTCCTCGCCGAGATAGGCGCCCCACTGCCAGGTAATGATCGCCACCTGCACTTTGGCGTTGCGGGGATCCAGACCGAGCGCGCCGAGGCCGAGGAAGACGATCGGGCGGATGTAGGCGGATGAGAACTCGTTGGCCCGGACTACCTCCTTGGCAGCCTCGACCATCTCGTCCACCGAGTACCCGAGATCCATGCGGTACGACTTGGCGGACCGGGCCAGACGTCTCATGTGGTCGGTAAGCCGGAAACCGGCCGTACCGCCCACTGCTTCGTAGGCCCGGATGCCTTCGAAGACACCCGTGCCGTAGTGCAATGCGTGGGTCAGGACATGGACGGTGGCATCCTCGAAGTCAACGATCCGACCATCCATCCATATGTATCTTGCCGTATCCATGACCACCATGATAGAACCCGCGCAGACCGAGTAACCCGCATCTGCCCGGTGGTTCCGGCGGCCGGACCGGACCGGCCGGAGTCCGGACGCTGCCCCGCGCGGTATCCTGCTGGCTGGTCCTGATGCAATGCGTTCGTGAGTAGCCTGCTCTCACCCGATATCTGGGTGTCCCTGGTGGCCCTGACGGCCCTCGAGATCGTGCTGGGCGTGGACAACCTGGTGTTCATCTCGCTGATGGCCAACAAGCTGCCTCCCGCGTCTCGGGACCGGGTGTGGAAAGTCGGGCTGGCGATGGCAGCTGCTATGCGGGTGGTGCTCCTGTTCGCCATCAACTGGGTGATCGGCCTTACCGCGCCGCTGTTCTCCGTCTTCAACCACAGCGTCTCCGGGCGGGACCTGATCCTCCTGGGCGGCGGCGCGTTCCTGCTCGGCAAGGCCGTGATCGAGATCCACGAGCAGCTCTATCCGGGATCGCGCCACGACGGTAGGGCCGAACGGACCGCCGCCACCTTCGCAGGTGTGCTGGGCCAGATCGCGTTGCTGGACATGGTCTTCAGCCTGGACTCGGTGATAACCGCCGTGGGCATGGCCGACCGGATCGGGGTCATGATCGCGGCCGTGCTCATCGCGGTCGGCGTGATGATGTGGCTCTCGAGCCCGGTCATGCGGATCGTCAACGAGCACCCGACCATCCGGATGCTGGCGCTGGCCTTCCTCCTCCTGATCGGGGTCTCTCTCGTCGCCGAGGGCGGTGGCGCCCACCTCCCCAAGGGCTACATCTACTCCGCTATGGGCTTCGCCGTGCTGGTGGAGATGCTGAACATGCGCATGCGGCGCAACCAGACCATCCGTGAGTGATCGGGGTCAATGGCCAGGGTCCTAGCGTCGTGGTTCGGGTGCGGGTTCATCCCGCGCCGGCTCCGGGGGGCTGACGAGGGCGCCGGGACGGTGGGCGCCCTGGCCGCTCTGGTACCGGCCCTCCTCCTCGGCCGGGCCGGATGGGCGGCTCAACTGGCCGCAGCCCTGGCGGTGTGCGCTCTCTCGGTGTGGGCGAGCGGGCACTTCGCCGACGAGGGGGACCCGGGATGGGTCGTGATAGACGAGGCGGCCGGAACGTTCATCGCCACCATCGGGGTGTCCCTCCTTCCGGCACTGGTCGGCTTCGTGGTGTTCCGGGTCGCCGACATCACCAAGCGGTTCCCGCTCGTGCAGAGGGCCGAGACCCTACCGGGCGGGCTGGGGATCACCGCAGACGATGTGGTGGCGGGCTTGTGGGGCCTCGGCGCGGCCTGGATCGTTCAGGGCCTCACGGGTTGACGGTGAGGGACCCGACGCAACGAGGGACTAGCTAGCGGCATTATTAGCCGGAATCCCTCCCTTGGGCGGAGCGGTCAGAGTCCGGCTCGCTCGGTGATGAGGGTTCCGGCCAGTTTCGGGTCGGCCTTTCCGCGGGTATTGCGCATCACCTGGCCCACGAAGAACCCGACCAGCTTGCGCTCGCCATCCTTGAGGCGGGCGAACTCGTCAGGATTCGCCGCGATCAACTCGTCCACCACCGACTCCAGCAAGCCCGTGTCGGATATCTGCAGCAGATCGCGGCCCGCAGCCACTTCCGCCGGAGAGCCCTCCCCTGCGATCACTCCGGCCAGCACCTCGCGGGCGGCCGAGCCGGACAGGGTCCCCTGCCGGATCATGCCCAGCAACTCTGCCAGCGACGACCCGGTCAGAGACGACCCTCCCACCGACGGGATTCCGGCCTTCCGTAGGGAGGCCACCACCTCACCTGTCGCCCAGTTGGCGGCCTGAGGAGCACCGGCCCCGGCTTCCACGGCATCCTCGAACAGTTGCGCCAGGCCCGCCTCCGCTCCCACCAGGTTGGCCGCCTGGGCGGCATCGATGCCCATCTCCTCGTAACGCACCCGCCGGACGCTCGGCAGTTCCGGTAACAGGGCCGCCATCCCGTCTTCCCAATCACGGTCGAGTTCCATCGGCACCAGATCGGGATCGGGGAAGTAGCGGTAGTCCGAGCTGCCCTCCTTGATCCGCCCTCCCCTGGTGACGCCGGCCTCCTCGTCCCAATGGCGGGTCTCCATGACGATCCTCTGCCCGCTCGACAGGCGAGCGGTCTGGCGTTCTATCTCGTACGAGACGGCCCGCTCCAGGGAGCGGAACGAGTTCATGTTCTTGATCTCCACCTTCGTGCCGAGTGGAGCCCGGGGTCCCGCACGCACCGAGACGTTGGCGTCGAAGCGGATCGACCCCTCCTCCAGCCGGGCGTCGGACACGCCAAGAGCCTCCACCAGCAACCTCAGCTCCTGCGCGTAGGCCCTGGCCTGCGCGGCGGACCTGATGTCGGGACGGGTCACGATCTCGACCAGCGGCACGCCGGAACGGTTGAAGTCGAGCAACGAGTACTCGGCCGCGCTGATCCTGCCGTCGCCACCCCGGTGGGTGCTCTTGCCGGTGTCCTCCTCCTGATGGACCCGCTCGATCCGGATCCGACCCGGATGGTCGCCGCCCACCTCGAGGTAGCCGTCCACGCAGACCGGCAGGTCGAACTGGGAGATCTGGTAGTTCTTCGGCAGGTCGGCGTAGAAGTAGTTCTTGCGGTGGAACACCGGGCGGCGGGTCACCGAGCAGTTCAGTGCCAGGCCTATCTGCATGATCCGGTTGATCGCCTCGCGGTTGGGCACCGGCAACGCGCCCGGCAACCCCAGGCAGACCGGGCAGATGTTGGTGTTGGGCTCGGCGTCGAACCGGGCCGGGCAACCGCAGAACATCTTCGACGCCGTGGACAGCTCGACGTGGGTCTCGAGGCCGATGACCGCCTCCCAGGTCACCGGACCCCGCCTCTCAGCCCGTATGACGGGTCGAACGGAACGGTCGTGTCGAAGCCGGCGAGGGATTCCACGGCCGCGGCCACCTGGAACATGACCGCCTCCTCCAAGGCCGGCGCCATCACCTGGAACCCGATGGGCAGATCGTGGCGGTCCAGGCCGACCGGGACGCTGATGGCCGGATGCCCGGCCAGATTGGACGGGATGGTGAAGACATCGCTCACGTACATCGACAGCGGGTCCTCGGTCCGGTCGCCCAGCGGGAAGGCGGTGGTGGCGCTGGTGGGCGAGACCAGCACGTCGCACTGCCGGTAGGCGCGCGCAAAGTCCTCGCGGATCAGGGTGCGCACCTTCTGGGCCTGGCCGTAGAACGCCTCGTGGTAGCCGGCCGAGAGGGCGAAGGTGCCCAGCAGCACCCGGCGGGTCACCTCGGGGCCGAACCCGTCGGCGCGGGAGCGGGACATCATCTGCTCGGTGGTAGCGCCGTCCACCCGCAGCCCGTACCGGACCCCGTCGAAGCGGGCCAGGTTGGCGGAGCACTCGGCCGGTGCGATCAGGTAATAGGCGGAAAGGCCCTGCTCCGTGGAGGGGAGATCGACCTCCAGGGTGACAGCCCCGGCCCCCTCCATGGCCGCCAGCGCACGGTCGAAGGCCGCCTCCACATCCGGCTCCACCGCATCGGCGCCACCTAGCCGGCGCGCCACACCCACGCGGACCCCGTCCAGGCCCCCGCCGAGCCGGGCACCTGACGGCTCGATCCCGCCCGGATACGAGGTGGAGTCGAGCGGATCGTGGCCGGAGATGGCGTCGAGCAGGAGGGCGGCATCCTCAACGCGGTGGGCAATGGGACCGATCTGGTCGAGCGAGGAGGCGAAGGCGATCAGCCCGTAGCGGCTGACCGCTCCGTACGTGGGCTTGGCACCGACCACTCCGCACAACGAGGCGGGTTGGCGGATCGAACCGCCCGTATCGGAACCCAGGCCGCCCAAGGCCATTCCGGCCGCAACCGCCGCTGCGCTCCCGCCCGACGAACCGCCGGGGACCCGGTCGGTGTTCCAGGGGTTACGGGTGGGCCCGAAGGCGGAGTTCTCCGTGGAAGACCCCATGGCGAACTCGTCGAGGTTGGTCTTGCCCGCGATCAGCGCGCCGGCATCCCGGAGGCGCCGGATTGCTGTGGCATCGTACGGGGGGACGTAGCCGGACAGGATCCTCGAACCCGCCGTGGTCTCCATGTGCCGGGTGGTCATGTTGTCCTTGACGGCGATCGGGATACCGTGGAGCGGTCCGCGATCACTCCCGGCCGCCAACTCCTCGTCAGCCCGGGCGGCGGCTTCCATCAGGCCGTCCGAATCGAGGGTCAGGTAGGCGTGGAGTTGGGCCTCGACCATCGAGGTGCGTTGCAGGACCTGTTCGGCCAGCCCGACCGAGGTGACCGATCCGTCCCGGAGGGCGCGGGCCGCCCCCACGATCGTGGTGAACGCCACGGCTCAGGCCTCCTCGATGGCCGGCGGCACCCGGAAGAACGGGCCTTCGGTGTCCGGGGCCTGGGCCAGCACCTCCTCGTGGCCCAGCACCGTCTCCGGGGTGATTCGATCCTCGCGGAAACGGTTGGTCATGGGGAGGGGATGGGAGGTGGGCTCCACACCCTCGGTATCCACCGCCTGGATGCGAGCTACGTGCTCGAGCAACTCCCGGCACTGGCGCCCGTAGGTGTCCAGTTGCCGGTCGGACAACTCGAGACGCGCTAGTCGCGCCACGTGGGAAATGTCGATCTCTATGGCCACGGGCGGGAGGTTAACCGGCAGCGGACGGCATCCCGGATGGCGCGCTGGCACCGTTGGGCGCTAGCTAACGCGTCAAGGCGGCGGCCAGCCCGTCAGGATCGTCGGTGCCTATCAAGAACTCCTTCTCGGTAAGGGTGACCCGCACCGCGTCCCGTCCCCACACGTTCCACATCCAACCCTTGGGCGTGCGCCGGATGCCCCACCCGTACCACAGGGGAATCCGCTCCGGAACGGCCGAGATGACCCTGTCGCGGTCGATCCGCCGGCGGGGCCAGCCGAAGGTGTAGGCCAGAAGGATCTCAGCAGCGCTGACCGTCACTGTCAGCCGGAGGAAGCCCAGGTAGATCAGCGAGAGCACCGGAAACAACCCGGCCAGGTACGGGGCTCTCTCGGGATCGTTCACCGACGAAAGGAGGACCACCGGGATCCACCAGCAGCACACCACGATCCAGATCACGGGTGGGCCGGCCTGGGAGTGCCTGTATATCAGCCGGATGGCGCTTCGGCCAGGAAACCGAGCAGAGCCTCCAGTGCCGGTCCCAGGTTGGCGATCGGAACGCTCTCCGTGGCCTGGTGGGCCTGGGCAACCTCACCCGGTCCGTAGTTGACCGCCGGTATCCCGTAGCGCGCCAGACGGGCAACATCCGTCCAGGCCTGCTTGGGAGTGAGCGGAGCGCCGGTGGCTCGGATCAGCCGGTCGAGGTGCGGGTTGCCTTCCGGGACCGGGGCGCCGGGAACGATCTCATGGACCTCCAGGGCGTCGGCGGGGGCGGCAATCTCGGACATCCGCCTGCGCGCCGCTTCGGGGGACACGTCGGGCGGGAACCGGTAGTTGAGATGGAGATCGAAACGTCCCGGGATCACATTGCGCGCCACCCCGGCGGAAGCCTGGGTTACGGAGAACACCTCGTAGAAGGAAAGGCCCGACACCACGTGTTCCTCGGGCTGCCGCTCGTGGAGATCGGCGAGCCACGCGCCTGCCTTGGTGACGGCGTTCTCGCCCAGCCAGGGGCGGGCGCTATGGGCGCTCTTGCCCTCGAAACGGACGGTGGCGTTCGCGGTGCCCTGGCAACCGAGCTGGAGCTCGAGATCCGTAGGCTCAAGCACCACTGCGAACTCAGCCCCGGTCAGCCATGACATCTCCTGCAGAACCGGCTCGAGGCCGTTCCCGGCGTCGGGACCCTCCTCGGCATCGTAGAACACGCCGACCACATCGAAAGGACCCTCCCGGACCGCCTCCTCCTCGAGCAGGTGAACCATGACCGCGACGCCCGACTTCATGTCCGACGTTCCGAGACCGAGCAGCCGTCCTCCCTCGACCTGAGCCGGACCCTGACCTTGGGGAGGCACGGTATCGATGTGACCGACCAGCAGGAGGAGTGGGCGCCCGGTGCGGCCGCCTACCGCCAGGCTGTTGCCGATGCGCCGAATGTGCTCGCTCGCATAAGTCGAACCGAGCCGGCGGGAGAGGGCTTCGCAGAGTTGGCCCTCCTGGCCGGTAGGAGACGGGGTGTCGACCAGCCAGCACAGGGTGTCCAGCACCGTCATGGGCTACCAAGGCAGGTTCTGACCACGTCGATCGCCTGCTCGCATTCGTCCAGGGTGGGTACCAGCGCCAGGCGGATGTGCCCCTCACCGCCAGGGCCGAACACGCGACCGGGAGAGACCACCACGCCGTGTTCCAGGAGGCGCTCGGTAATGGCCACATCATCCTCTACCTTCAACCAGATGTACAAGCCCGCCTCGGATCCGATCATGGGGTAACCGAGCGCCGCGAACCCTCGAGAGATGATCTCCCGCTTGCGCCGGAACAGGGTACGGCGTTGTTCGACATGGGCATCGTCGTTCCAGGCGGCGATGGCGGCGGCCTGCGTGAACTCGGGAGGAGCCGTGCCCGTTCCGGTGCGGAGGGATCTGAGCACGGCAATCGCCCGTTCGTCCCCCACGATCGCTCCGCTCCGGTAGCCGGTCATGCCGCTCCGCTTGGAGAGGCTCAGGTATACGAGCACTCCCTCTGTGCCACCCACTTCGAGCAGGGAAACGGGCGGGTCGTGGTCGTAGAGATCCACGTAGCACTCGTCGGAGCACAACAACACCTCGTGGCTCTGCCCCCGTTCCCTGAAACGGGCGAGCTCTCCGCGTGAACTGACCACGCCCGCCGGATTGTGCGGGCTGTTCAGCCACAACATGCGCGCCCGCTCCCAGGATCGATCCGGGACATCCGAGGCGCGAAACCGGAAGTCGCCCTGCAGGCGGACGGGGAGGGGTACCGCCCCGGCCAGGCGGGCCCCCCGCTCGTAGATGGGATAACCGGGAGTGGGCCAAACCACCCCATCGCCGGCGTCGCGATCAACGAACGCCAGCGCGGTCGAGAAGATGGACTCCTTGGAGCCGGTCGTCGGCAACACCTGGGTGTCAGGATCGACCTCCACGCCGAAGCGGCGACCGGCATAGCCGGCGATTGCGCGGCGCAGGGCGGGAAGGCCCATCACGGTGGGGTACTGCGACACCCGTGGGACCGCTTTCTTGAGCGCCTCCGGGATGAAGGGAGCGGTCGGCTCGCGCGGATCGCCGATCGAGAAGTCGACCAGTGGCCGACCGGCCGCGCGGAGGTGGCGGGCCCGGTCGTGTATGGCCGTAATGGCGTGGGAGCCGATCTGGTCCAGCACCGGATTCACGCGCACGGGGTCAGGGTAGCGTGATGGCCATGGCAACCCGCTCCGGCCGGCGAACCCCACGGGTGAACCACCCCATAGAATCCCCTGCCGTGGAGACCCGGACGTGACCGATCGGCGCTACCTCGCCATATTCCTGTTGCTCGGTCTGGCGGCGGTCCTGGTGGTCGTGATGGGGTTCGTCTTCGGGTCACCGGACACGGGTCGTGAGCCATTGCCTCGTGTGCTCGAGCAGATCTCGCCCCAACCCGGCAGCCAGGTACCGCTCCAGACGCCCGTCGAGGTGGACGTCCCGGTCGGCTACCGGGTGGAGATCTACATCGACGGCTTCCGGGTGCCCGAGTCGGAGGTACGTTTCGTGGAGGGAACCGGCGTGCACTCGTGGGCGCCGACCCGTTCCTCGACCATCGTATGGACACCGGGCCCGCACACCGTTCTGGTGAGTTGGCGGAAGCTGAGCGGGCTTCCCGACGAGGGCCGGTACAGCTGGGAGTTCCGAGTTTTCTAGTTGCTAGTTGCTAGTTGCTGTTATTAGCTGCTATCATCTTGGTGGAGCGTGCCTGGGCCGTGCTCGAGCAGGCGCCGGAACTCGGCTTCGTCGATGACATCCACTCCGAGCGACTCCGCCTTGGCGAGCTTCGAGCCCGGCGACGCTCCTGCTACGAGCGCGGTCGTCACCTTCGACACCGACGACACCAACTTGCCACCCCGTTCCTCCACGGCGGTCCTGGCCGCCGCCCGGGTCATCGACTCCAGCGAACCGGTCAACACAAGCCGCACCCCCTGGAGGGTCTTCTCGGGGCCTTGCCCCCAGTCGGGATCGGAGAGCCGGACCTGGGCCTCTTCCAACCGCTCCACCAGGTTCCGGTTGTCGTCGTCAGCGAACCATTCGGCCACCGACCCGGCGATCACCGGGCCTATGCCCTCGATGGCCGCCAGGGTCTCCTCATCCGCCTGCCGGAGGGCCTCGATGCTCCCGAACTCGCGAGCCAGGAGGCGCGACACCGTCCCACCCACATGGCGGATGCCAAAGCTCACCAGCAACCTTCCGATCGGACGGTCCCGGGCAACCTCGATGGCATTCATCAGGTTGGTGACCGAGATCTCGCCCCAGCCTTCGAAGCCCAGCAAGTCGTCGGGCTGCAGGAAGAAGATGTCCGCAGGCCCCGCGATGAGGCCCTCCGACAGGAGGAGGTCTACGGTCTTGTAACCCATCCCCTCGATGTCCATCCCACCACGGGCGGAGAAGTGGAACAGCCACTCCCGGAGCCGTGATGGGCAGGTCAGGCCCCGGGTGCATCTGGCCACCTTCTCGTCATCGGGCCGGACGATGGGCGCCTCGCAGAAGGGACAGTTGGACGGCATCGACCACTTCTCCTCTCCGCCGGTCCGGCGGGACGGCACCGGGCCGACCACTTCGGGGATCACGTCCCCGGCTCGCCGGACGACGACCTGGTCACCCACCCTCACGTCCTTGCGGTGAACCTCATCCTCGTTGTGGAGAGTGGCCCGCTCGACGTTGGCGCCTCCCACGAACACCGGCTCCAGCACTGCGAACGGCGTCGCCGCACCGGTGCGTCCGATGTTGATCTCGATGCCGAGCAGCCGCGTGACCCGCTCCTCCGCCGGGAACTTGTAGGCGATCGCCCAGCGCGGCGCCCGGGCGGTGGAGCCGAGCTCGGCCTGTTCAGCTAGCCCGTTCACCTTGATGACTACTCCGTCGGTCTGGTACGGGAGGTCGTTGCGTGCGGCCCGGACACGCTCCACGTACCCGGTCACCTCAGCCACATCGTTCACGGTCTCGGTCCCCGGATGGACCCGCAGTCCCAACCCGCGGAGCCACTCCATCGTCTCGAAATGGGTGGCCAGGGACGGCCCGCCCTCCAGGTAGCCCACCTGGTAGATCCAGACGGCCAGGTTCCGGGAGGCAGTGACCGCCGGATCCTTCTGGCGCACCGAGCCCGCGGCGGCGTTGCGGGCGTTGGCGTAGAGCCGGTCACCCGCCTCGGCCTGGCGGGCGTTGAGGCGGTCGAACTCCTCCAGAGGAAGGTACACCTCTCCCCTCACCTCCATGTAGGCGGGAGGGTCCCCCAGCAGCCGGAGCGGGACGGATGCGATGGTACGGACGTTGGCGGTGACGTCCTCGCCGGTAGTCCCGTCCCCTCGGGTGGCCGCCCGGGTGAGAACGCCACCCTCGTAGGTCAGCGATACGGCCACGCCGTCGATCTTCAGCTCGCATGCCAGGGTTCCCGCCGGCCGATCCAGGTGGCGCTCGGTGCGCGCCAGCCACTCCGCTACCTCGGCCGGGCTCTCGGCGTTGTCGAGGGAGAACATGCGCTCGCGGTGGGTGACCGCAGCGAAGAGTTCGGACGGCGTCGCCCCTATGCGCCGGCTGGGCGAGTCGGCCGTGACCAGGTCGGGATGAGCCTCTTCCAGCGCCGCCAGCCGCCGGCGCAGATCGTCGTAGTCGGCATCGGGAAGCTCCGGGTCGTCCAGCACGTAGTAGCGGTGATCGTGGTAGCGGATGTCCGCACGCAGGTCCGCGATCAGGACGGCCGGATCCCTCTCGCTCATGCCGTTCGCACCGGTCAGGCGGTGGCCCTGATGATTCCCCCGCCGACCACCTCATCGTCGAGGTAGAGAGCGAGGGTCTGTCCCCTCGCCAAGGCCTCCTGGGACTCGGCAAAACGCACGATCGCCACGCCGTCCTCCAGCGAGACCTCGGCCGGTGCGGCCCGGCCGTGGGCTCGGTACTGTGCCAGCAGGGCGCCCGCAACCGGCCGGTCCACCCAGCTCATCTCCTCCACCGTCACCTCGTCCACCCCCAGGTCCGACCGGTCGCCCACGGTGACGACTCCGGCGTCGGGATCGATATCCGTCACGTAGAGGGGCTGGCCCACGGCCACTCCGAGACCGCGGCGCTGGCCGATCGTGAAGTTGGTGATGCCGTGATGTACGCCGAGCAGCCGGCCATCCTGGTGGATGATCGGGCCCTGGGTCGGCGCCACGCCCTGTCCGGCGAGGAACTCGCGGTAGTTTCCCTGCCCGACGAAGCATATGTCCTGGCTGTCGGGCTTGCGTGCGGTACGCAACCCGAGGCGGTCCGCCATGCTGCGGGTCTGGTCCTTGGTCAGATCGCCCACCGGGAAACAGAGCCGGGCCAGCTGGTCCTGACCCAACATCGACAGCACGTACGACTGGTCCTTGTCGGGATCGACTCCCCGCCACAGGCGGTAGCGCCCGCCATCGGAGGTGACCCGGGCGTAGTGCCCGGTTACCACCACGTCGTAGTCGAGGGCGTCGGCATGGGCCAGGAGGCGTGAGAACTTGATCGTCCGATTGCACTCCACGCACGGATTGGGAGTACGACCCGTGAGGTAATCGTCGATGAAGCCGCCCACCACGCCGGACATGAACTCCTCGGTGTAGTCCCAGACGTAATAGGGGATGTCGAGACGGGCCGCCACCCGGCGGGCGTCCTCGGCATCGGAGACGGTGCAGCATCCGGCGGTGGGCGCCTCGCCGTCGGGACCCTGCCAGAGCTTCATGGTCACACCCATGACCTCCCAGCCCTGTTCCTTCATCAAGGCGGCGGCAACAGAGGAGTCGACCCCGCCCGACATGGCCACCAACGCTCTCATCGCAGGGCGCCTGCTTCGCCGGCGACCAGTCTGGCCGCGCGGGCTCCTTCACCTTCCCCGGTCGACCACCCGAACGAGAACCGGAGGCACTCCCTGGCCAGGGCGGGGCTCATGCCCATGGCCTCGAGCACGTGGGAGACCGCGGCCGCGCCCGATTGGCAGGCGGAGGCCGCCGACGCGGCCAGCCCGGCCCGGTCGAGCCGGACGAGCAGCATCTCGTTGCGAACACCGGGAATGCGGACGTGGGCGGTCTGGACCATCCGGGGTGCGCCGGCACCGGTGACGACCAGGTCCGGCATCAGCTCGTTCAACGTGGATTCGAAGGCGTCGCGTTCGCCCATGACCCGGGCGCCGAAGGCACCCCGCTCTTCCTCAAGAGCGGCCATGGCCGCCGCCATCCCGACCACGGCCATCACGTTATGGGTGCCGGAGCGCCGGCCCAGCTCCTGCCCGCCACCATGGACCAGGGGAACGAGGGGCGTTCCGGACCGGACGTAGAGAAGGCCAACGCCCTTGGGACCTCCGAACTTGTGCGCGGCGAGAGACAACAGGTCGACACCCAGAACGTCCACATCCACCCGTTCCGACACGTACCCCTGCACGGCATCGGTGTGGACGATGGCCGCGGGATGGGCCGCCTTGACCCCTGTCACCACCTCCTCGACCGGCAACCGCACGCCGGTTTCGTTGTTGCCCATCATGATCGAGACCACCGCGGTGTCCGCTGACACATGGGAGGCGACCTCGGCCGGGTCGACGAGGCCATCGGCGGTCACCTTCGCGTAGCTGACCACGGATCCGAAGGAGCTGCAGTGCTCGGCGCTCATGAGGACGGCGTCGTGTTCCGTGGGCGACGTGACGATGGCGCCGCGGCGGCTGCCCGCGAACGCCCTGCCCTTGATGGCCAGGTTGTCGGCCTCCGATCCACCCCCTGTGAACACGATCTCGCTCGGGTCGGCATTGATGAGCGAGGCTGCCAGGTCGCGGGAATCCTCGAGGGCGTTCTTGGCGCTCCGGGAGATGGCGTGGCTCCCTGACGGATTGCCGTAGACGTCGAGACGGAAAGGTTCCATCGCGGCCCACACCTCGGGTCGCAGGGGGGAGGAGGCGGCATGGTCCAGGTAGAGCATGGTGGGAATTGTGCCACGACCGGAGCGGAACACGGCACCACCCCGGAGGTATTCGGGTAAATCGAGCCGGACGGGCGGCGTTCTAGGAGTGTGCTGAAAAACGTCCAGTTGGCCGGGGAGCCGGTTACAGGATCCGGTTCAACGCGTGCGGGCCAACCCATCCCCGGCTTTTTCAGCATGCTCCTACGAGGAGAGCGCCGCCATCAGCTTGGCGATCCGACCCGTGCAGGTCTCGGCCTCGGCCGGGGGGACCAGTTCGAGCAGCCTTCCGGCCACTTCCGTGAAGACCCGGGCCGCAGGACCATCTGGTCTGACGACCACCACCGGCTCGCCCCGGTCGGTCCCGGCGCCCAGGGCCGGATCCAGGGGGATCGCTCCGATGAGGGGAACGTTCAGCGAGTCCGCCAGCGCTTCTCCCCCACCTCGGCCGAACAGCTCGAAGCGCTGCCCGTCCGGAGTCTCGAAGTAGGACATGTTCTCGATCACCGCCACCACCGGCATGGCGGAGCGGCGAGCCATGTCTGCCACCCTGATCGCCACCTTCTGGGCAGTCAGGGAAGGAGTGGTCACCACGACCATCTCCGACTGGGGAAGCAGGCGTGACAGCGCCATCTGGACGTCGCCGGTGCCGGGCGGCAGATCGATGACCAGGTAGTCGAGCTTGCCCCAGGCGACCTGCTGGAGGAACTGCTCCAGCGCCTTGGAGAGCATCAAGCCCCTCCACATGAGGGCGGTCTCCTCCGACTCGATGATCAGGCCGGTGGACACCACCTCGATGCCGTACGCCTCAACCGGTTGCATGAGCCTGGTAGCCGGGTCGGCCTCGATCCGGGCGTCGGTCCCCAGCATCCTCGGGATCGAGAACCCCCAGATATCGGCATCGAGCAACCCGACCCGGTAACCCACCCGGCCGAGCGCCAGGGCCAGATTGACGGAGACCGAACTCTTGCCGACCCCGCCCTTGCCGCTCCCGACCGCGATCGTCCTGGTGGTGGGCGGCACGCGGGTGGGTGCTGCGTTCTCCCGGGCGCGGCGGCGAGCCACCTCCATCAGCTCCGAGCGTTGTTTCCGGGTCATGGCCCGGGTCTCGACCACCACCCTTCGCACTCCGGGGATGGCCTCGATCCTGCGGACGGTGTCGTTCTCGATCTGGCCCCGCATCGGGCACTCGGCGATGGTCAGAGCCAGACCGATGGTCACGACGCCTTCGTCGAGCACGACCTCGCGCACCATCCCCAGATCGACCACGTCCGAACCCAGTTCAGGGTCCATCACCCCTCGTAGGGCCTCCATGATCCGGTCTTCGGTCAGGGGATGTGGCATGGTCGTCTCCGCGCATCCGTCGGATCGACCCACCTTATCGGCATATCGCAGTTGTCGGCACGCCGGCTCTCCCCGACCTTCGCCGGCGAACCGGATCACGGAGGGCAACACCGCGCCGCACAGATTCGCCCACTTCCTGCGTCCGATCTCACGGTTGGTTGCCGGCCGCTTGTATAATGCCTGGGCCGGGCCAATTCCTCGGAATGGCCCGGGACGGTCGATCGGGAGTGCCCGGATGGAACAGCTCGTCAACATCACCACGCGCCGACCGATGAGGGCGGTCACTCTGACCGACGGAGCGGTTGCCAAGGTGCGTGAGCTGCTGGTCTCCGAGGGGGACCCGGCCCTCGCCCTACGCATGGCCGTCCGCCCCGGAGGATGCTCCGGATTCTCGTACGAGATGTTCTTCGACTCCGATAGGTCCGACGCCGACGTCGTCGAGGAGTTCGAAGGCGTCGACGTGCTGGTGGACCGCCAGAGCGTGGACCTGCTGCGCGGCTCGACCCTGGACTACCAGGACGGCCTCATGGGGGCGGGCTTCGCCATCAACAACCCGAACGTCAGCAGGTCGTGCGGCTGCGGGAATAGCTTTAGCTAGTTGCTAGTCGCTAGTTGTCGATGATAACGAGCCGAATGCTGCGAGTTCGTGGGGTGCCGTGGTCGAGTGCCCGAGATCGCCACCCGGCGCGGTAGCCTCTGAGCCTCAGGCTACGGAGGCATCGCTATGGCAAAGAGGACTCTTGAAACCCCCAGCGCCCCACCCGCCATCGGTCCGTACACGGTGGCGATCGAGGCTGCCGGCCTGGTGTTCCTATCGGGTCAGGTGGCGCTCGTGCCGGAAGGTGGGCGAGAGGACGGTGACAGCTCTGCGCAGACCCGCCAGGTCATGAACAACATCGGCGCCATGCTGGGCGACATCGGCCTCGGTTACGGCGACATCGTCAAAACCACCATCTTCATGGTTGACATCGGGGACTACGCAGCTATCAACGAGGTGTACGCCGAGTACTTCGATGCCGATCCCCCGGCCCGGTCCGCAGTGCAGGTGTCCGCCCTGCCGGGCGGGTTCCGCGTCGAGATAGAGATCGTGGCCGCCCGGAGCGGGAACCTGGGCTAAGGCCGGTTCCATGCTGCCGGCAGGCGATGCCGAGGCCTCGGGACATGTGCGACCCGCCTCCTATCACGAGAGCGGCACCGTAGAGGCCTGGAACGAGCGGTACGCGACCCGGGGCATGGTTTGGGGAACCGAACCCAACCGGTTCCTGGCCGATTACGCGACCGGGCTCACCCCTCGCCGGGTTCTCGACCTCGGGTGCGGGCAGGGACGCAACGCGGTGTGGCTGGCCACCCAAGGCCATCGGGTCACCGGGATAGACCTATCCCCGGTGGCCATCGAGCAGGCCCGCCGGTTGGCGGCCGACCACGCGGTGGAGGTGATCTTCGAGGTGGCGAGCGTGGTGGAGGACTGGACGCCGCCTCCGGATGCCTTCGACCTGGTCGTTCTGTCGTACCTGCAGCTCCCGTCACATGACCGCCGGGTGGCTCATGCCAAGGCCACTGAGGCCCTCGCCCCCGGGGGGACGGTCTGGCTGATCGCCCACCACTCCGACAACATCACGGCCGGGGTGGGAGGGCCCCCGTATCCGGAAGTGCTGTTCAACGAGAGAGCACTCGCCGGCGACTTCGTCGACCTGGATCTCCTGAGGAACGAGAAGGTATTCCGCGATGTGGAGGGCGAGGACGGCCTGGTGCGGATAGCCCACGACATACTCCTGGTGGCCGTCAAACCCGCAGAACCGGACGGATGAACCGGGTCGCGGTGGATCCGGCGCCATCGCGCATCAAATAGGCCGCGGCCACGCCGGATCGGCATACGACCGGAACGCGAATGCGTTTCCGATTCAGGCTCGGGCGGACTAGCCTTGCCACGCCACGCCCCGAGATGCCGGGGGTGCGATGATCGCACTGGGGTTGAGGCGGCCACTCGCCAAGCGGTCTGCTCACCGCGGCATGGGGGATTCCGTTGATGAGAGGATGCTCGTATGGCATACAGGGCTATGTACATCTGGTCGGACGGGACCGAGCCGACCCCGCTCCTGCGGTCGAAGACCAACGTGCTCAAGGACGGCGAAGAGCCGGGCATCTGGGGCTTCGACGGATCAAGCACCAACCAGGCGCCCGGAGGCGACTCGGATGTGGTGCTCAGGCCGGTGAAGACCGTTCCCGACCCGATCAGGGGCGGCGACGACATTCTCGTGCTCTCCGAGTGCCTGACGCCCGACCTCGAACCCCACCCCACCAATACCCGGGCCGCCTGCGTGGCAGCCTACGAGAAGTACGCCGACTTCAACCCGATCTTCGGATTGGAGCAGGAATACACCTTCATCACGATGATGGATCCGACGGCCAGCCAGTACTACGGACCCCCGCCGGGGTTCCCGCTCGGCGGGTATCCGGCCCCCCAGGGCCCGTACTACTGCTCCGTGGGCGCCAATCGCGCCTTCGGGAGGCCCGTGGTGGATGCGCACAGCCAGGCCTGCATCGACGCCGGCCTGTCGATCGAGGGCACCAACGCCGAAGTGATGCCGGGGCAGTGGGAATACCAGATCGGGCCGCTGCCGCCCGTCGAGGTATCCGACCAGATCCTGATCGCCCGCTGGATGATCGAGCGGATCGCCGAGGACTACGGCCTCCAGGTGACCCTGCATCCGAAGCCGGTACTGGGTGACTGGAACGGCGCCGGATGCCACACCAACGTCTCGACCCGCCAGATGATGGAGAGCTACGACGCCGTGATCGCCGCTTGCGAGGCTCTGGGCGCCAACGCGGAGGAGCACGTCAAGAACTACGGCGCCGACATCGAGATGCGGTTGACCGGGGCGCACGAGACCCAGCGCTACGACCAGTTCAACTATGACGTGTCCGACCGGGGCGCATCGGTGAGGATCCCCTGGACCACCTACAAGAACCAGAAGGGCTACATCGAGGATCGCCGTCCCAACTCGAACTGCGATCCCTACGTGGTTACCCGCCTGATCATGGAGACCATCTGCGGAGCGGCCTCCTCCTGAACCAACCGACCCTGTGGTCTGAGGCCCGATGCGTGCAGCAATGCGCGCATCGGGCCTTTACTCTTTCGCACCCTCGCCGGCGGCCGGTAAGGCCTACTCGCGGGAGCCGACCTTCTCTCTCTCCTTGCCCGGTATTCCGATCAGCGCGCCGGTCAGCAGACCGACGTCCCTGACCAACTGGAGTAGCAAAGCGCCGTGCCTCTCCAGGCGCTCATCCTGTCGGTCCAGCCGCCCGTCCTGCCGGTCGAACCGCTCATCCTGCTTGGCGAAGCCTTCCCTGATCGCCGCATCTTGGCGGTCGAAGCGCTCGTTGGTAAGGGCCTTGAACTCATCGAGGCTTCTCTCGATGCTTCGGGCCAGCACGAACACGACCCGCCAGAAGAAAGCGACCGAGATGCCGAACAATCCGACGACCACTGCATAGTCCATATTGCTTAACTCCATTGCTGCCAGTGTAGCCCAGAGCACGGGATGGATGTTGAGCTACACACCCTGCTTCTAGTCATCCCACACTCCATATATCGCTATCCGATGATGGTTTCAAGGGGGCTGGTCGGCGAAGCCTCAGTAGTAGCCAGCGTGTCGGGACAGGCAAGGAGTCATCGGGAACGTGCCCGGAACTGTCAGGCGGCGCCGAAGCCCTGCCGGACGATCTCGCTGATCTGGTCGACCTGTTGTTCGAAGCTGGCCGCTGCGGCCCGGAACTCCACCATGGCCGCTCGGCGGTCCTCGCCGGTGTCGGGCGCTCTCAATCCGGTCAGGGCGGCGGCTGCTGCTTCTGCGACTGCGGCCGCCGACTCGTAGACCCGCTGGTGAGCGTCGGTCAACCCGGCCACGTCCTCTGGGGGCCGGTGGAGCTCCACCGCCTCGCTGAAGACCACGGCGCGCTCGGAGGCAGCGACCATGCCGGCCTCCGTCTCGGCGAAGGTAACACCGGTCTCATCCCGGTTCTCCCAGGCGTCGTTGACAGCGTTCAACTCCTCGACCAGCGCCGCCAGCGCCGTCTTGTCCTCGGCCAGGTTGGTGAGGTACACCTCGATCTCGGGCGGCAGGAGGGTCGTAGGAGTGGTGTCTTCGGTCGTCTCGGTCCCGCCATCACCGGCGGATGTGTCCTCAACGGCCGCCGAGGTTGCGGTCGTGGGCCGAGTAGTGCCCGTTGCACCGGAAGTAATCTCGACGGCAGGCGGCTCCAGACGGTTCACCCAGACCCAGGTGAACAGGATCATTCCCAGCACTACCAAGGGCAATACCCACCGGCCGGGCCTGGGGTCGGGGTTGGACACCATAGCGAACAACGTTAGTCCGCACGCGACCGGTTTCCCGGTTATCCCTGGCCAGCGGGTTGTCCGGCGGGGCTGTTAAAGCGGGGATGTGCGGGGTATGTTGTCCGCACGCGCGATGTTCGCCGGCACCGGGAGGAACGAAAGGGTCAGCCCGTGCCAAACCTTCCACCCGCAACCGACGACCAGGTGAGCGAGCACATGCCTTGGGAGCAGCTCACCATCCCACCCCAACCCGACCGCAAGATACTGATCTACGGCGTCGCAGCCGGCCTCATCGTCGTGGTGCTGGGCGTGGTCGTCTTCCGGCAGATCAACCGGCCTTCGGCGCCGGATCTGATGCCGGTCACCCCGATTGCCGTCGCCTCCGAGCCGCTGGCTACCACCACCCTCCCGCCGATGGCTGACCAGGGACAAGCGCCGGCCACGGTGGCCCTGGCCGAGCCGGAGGTCACCCCCCGGCTCTCGGAGGCCGACCTCATGGCGGTCAACCGGGAAGGTACGGAGCGGACCCTGGCAGGCACCGCCGAATGGCTGGTGCTGGAGTTCTTCACCATCGACCCGTCCGAGGTGTGGGCCGATCGGGTGCAGGCCGCTTCCGGCATCCGGCTGCCCGACGGAGTGGCGCCTGAGCCGTCCAGCGCCGAGACCGTGTCCTATGTGGAATGGACCAGGACCCGATCGGTCACCCAGACCGGACCGGACACCTACCGAGCCCTCGTGCTGATCCGCCGGCTGGTGGCGCCGGACGGGGCCGGCTTCCGGCGGCTTCCTGTGGAACGGGTGGAAGTGGACCTCCGGGTTGAGGCGGACGGCGAGGTACGCGCCCTCTCGCTGCCCGAGATCTCGACTCCGACCGAGACGGAGTTACTGCCGCTCCCGGAGACCGAGCTGGCATGGGTGGTGGACTCGGCCGGTATCGGCTGGCCCGTGACACGTTGATCGACGGGTTTCCCGATGACGCTAGGCCTGCGGGGACGGTGCGAGTCCGCCCACAGGCGATGCGGAGCGGCCTGTACGGTCGGCTGGTCACCTCGGCGGTGATACAAGCACTGTTGGGACTCGCATCGGAGGCCTGTTTCTTGCGTTACACACGAGGCCCATCTGTGACCCTGGTCCCCGTATCTGCCAGGCCGCGCCGGCCAGAAGCCCGACGATCGAGGCCTTCGCGACGGGCCAGTCGGCTACGGGCGGTTTGAACGGGCCGCGCTGACCAGTCGGTGGATCTCGACCCCGTCCTCGCTGCCACTCTCGCACGCCTGCGCCCAACCGGCGGCGTCCGAACGGTACGTGTCATCCTCGATGGTGACGGATGCCCCTTGGCGGAGAAGGTGCCGTACCATTTCGAGTTGGCCGAACTGGATGGCGAAGTGCAAGGCGGTCGTATTCCGGTACGGGCGCGCGTCGACATCCACCCCCGCACCCAGGAGGTAATCGACGACCTCCTTCCGGTCGTTGGCCGCGGCCAGCACGAAGGCCTCGTCCAGGACTTCTGCCGGGTCGTCGGTCGGCGGACGGCCGACAGGTCTGCCCACGTCGGCCCAGTCCGGCCGGTAGGGGCCCGGGTCCGCCAGCAGCGAACCGTCGGTCGCCACCCAATTCCTGACCATCGGCAGCAGGCCCGCAGCCGCGGCCAGCCAAAGCGTGTGCCGGTGGAGTCCATGCTCTACCAGCACGTCGGCGGCCTCGGTGGAGCCGTGCATGGCGGCCGACTCCAGCGGCGTGATGCCAGCGTCGGCTCGGGCGGTAGGGTCGGCGCCGGCCGCCAGGAGTTGGGAGCAGAGGTCCGCCAAGTTCCAGCAGGCAGCGAGATTCAAGGCCCGATCCAGTTCGGCGCCGGCACCGATCAGCACGCCGACTAGTTCGGGTGAGGTAGGTCCGGCCTCGGGTTGCGTCATCAGTTCGAGCAACGTGTTGCCACCCACCGCTAGGTTCACCACCTCTGGGTCGCTGTCGAGAACCGCTCGAAGCCCGTCCGCGTCGGGGGATCGAATAGCTCGAATAGCGCGGAGCAGTCGCTCCTCCTGCCCCGGACGTGTTGCGCCCGATCCCACACCACGATCGTACTTGTGGTCTGTCTAGTCCGGAAAGTGCCTCTCCAGGATGGTCGCGACCGCGGGGGTGATGCCGGACCAGTCAGCATCGGGGTGCTTGGTGATGGTTACGAAATCGGCTGTCATGAAGACGCTCATGATCCCTTCGATGCCGAACAGCTCGCGGGCCACGGGATCGTCTCCGGCATTAGCCGGCACGTAGCTACGAGGACCGCCCACCTCTACCCCGACGCCGAACTTCAGCGCGTTGGGGTTGGGGGTGTATTGGGGGACGATCGGCACCGGACCTCCTTTGCAGGGGATGCTAATCCCATCCCCTGTTGCTCAACCTCTAGAGCACTACCATCACCTCGTGGTCTCCCTGCGAAGCAACCAGGCGTGCTCTGGCGGTCACCGGCGTCCCGTCGCTGCGTTCCGCTTCCTCAACGTACCGCTGTGGGTACGCCTTCGTCAGCGGGCCTTGCGAGGAACTCCGCTGCCGACGCCATACAACTCCGCCGTTCCACAGGCAGACCACTAGTGGTCTCGTCCCTCGAACTCGAGCTCCGGCGCCGGCTCGGCGACGAGCAGGTGGCCTCCGATCCGCTCGACCTGTACGTGTTCGGCAAGGACTCCGGACTCGTGCGCGGCGAGCCGGGCCTGGTGGTCTTCCCCCGCAGTACCGGCGAGGTGGCCACGATCATGCGCCTCGCCGGGCGTCACCGCGTGCCGGTGGTACCGCGCGGATCGGGAACCGGCCTGGCAGGTGGAGCGGTCACCACCGGGCCCCACGTGCTACTGGTCACCACCCGCATGAACCGGATCGGCCCCGTCGATGTTGAGAACAGGTGCGTCTGGGTGCAGCCCGGGGTCATCAACCTGGACCTCAGTGTCCACACCACCCCGTTCGGGCTCCACTACGCGCCCGATCCCTCCTCCCAGTCGGTATGCACGATCGGAGGCAACGTGGCCAACAACTCGGGAGGGCCGCACTGCCTGGCCGAGGGCACCACCGTCAACCACGTGCTGGCGATGGAGATCGTGACACCGGACGGCGACATCGTGACGATAGGCGGGCCGGCGCCGGATCCGATCGGGCTCGATGTACGCGGCTTGATGGTGGGCTCCGAGGGAACGCTCGGCATCGTCACCGACGCCCTGGTGAACCTGCTCCCCAACCCGCCCGCGTCCCGCACCATCCTCCTCGCCTTTCCCGAGGTGCAGAACGCGGCCGCCACCGTCTCGGGGATCATCGCCAACGGGCTGATCCCGGCAGCCCTCGAGATGATGGACCAGCCGATGACGATCGCGGTGGAGCGTTTTGCGAATGCCGGCTTTCCAACCGAGTCGGCGGCCGTGCTGATCGCCGAGGTGACCGGACATCCGTCAGCGGTGGACGCCGAGGCCGAGCTGGTGCGCCGGCTGGCCGTCTCCCATCGGGCCACCCTGACCCGGATAGCCTCCGACGAGGCCGAACGGAAGCGGATCTGGTTGGGTCGCAAGTCGGCCTTCGGCGCCATCGCCCAGATGAATCCCGACTATTACCTGCACGACACGGTGGTACCCCGGACCCGGCTTGTGGAAGCCATAGAAGAGACCTATGCCATCTCGAAGCGTCACGGCATCCCGATGCTGAACGTCTTCCATGCCGGTGACGGCAACCTGCACCCGCTCATGTCGTTCGATGCTTCCGTGCCAGGGGTCATGGAGCGGGTGGACGCTGCCGGGAGAGACCTCATCGAGATGTGCGTAGCCATCGGCGGTTCGCTGTCCGGTGAGCACGGCATCGGCATGGAGAAGCGGGATTACATGCCCCTGGTCTTCGACGAGATGGGCCTCGATGCCCAGGCGCGCATCCGCGAGGCTTTCGATCCCGACGGAAGGCTGAACCCCGGCAAGATCGTGCCACAGGGCTCACGATGCTTCGACTTCGGCCGTCCGCCACCGGTGGGGGTCTGGGTTTGAGCCTCGCCAGCTCGACGGACGGGGTCTCGGGCCTACCGACCGCCACGCCCGAGACCATCGAGGAGGCGGCCGGCCTGATGGCCAACCTGCCGGCCGGAGGAGACCGCATCCGGATCCACGGCGGTGGCTCCCACCGGGGCATCGGATACCCGGTGACCTCCGACGTGGTCCTTTCCACGTCCCGGCTGGATCGCGTGGTGGCGTGGGAGCCGGACGACCTGACCGTGGTGGTGGAGGCCGGGGTGCTGGTCGAGGAACTCGAGCAGATGCTGGCGTCGAAGGGCCAGACCGCCCTGCTGCCCGAGCAACCTGGAACCGGCACGGTGGGCGGCGCGATCGCCACCGCCATATCCGGATGGCGGCGTTACCGGTACGGCCCGATCCGGGACCGGGTGCTGGAGACGACCCTGGTGTCCAGCGATGGGCGGGTGGTCACCGCCGGCGGCCGGGTGGTGAAGAACGTGACCGGGTACGACATTCCCCGCCTCGCCACCGGCTCGCTCGGAGCCATGGGCCTGATCGCCCGGGTCTGCCTCAAGTTATGGCCGGTCCCACAGGCATCCGCGACCGTGCCCGTGGAGTCCCCCGAAGAGGCGCTCGAGGTGGCCTATCGGCCTCTGGCCGTATTGGAGACCCGGGAGGGCACCGCCGTATTCCTCGGAGGCACCCCCGAGGAGGTGTCAGGCCAGGCTGCCGCGCTGGGCGCCATACCCACCCCGGGGCTCAACTGGCCGGACCATCCGTCCGGAGCGGTTCGCTTCTCGGTGCGGACCCCGCCTTCGTCCCTGCGTGGCATCGTCGATGGGCTCGACCCGGGCTGGACGTACCTGGCTCAATTCGGAGTCGGCGAGGTAACGGTTGGCGCCGACGAGGTCGACCTCGAGGAACTCGGCGAGTTGAGGGGCCGGGCCGAGTCCCTCGGAGGGGCTCTGTTGATGCTGGACGCGCCCCAATCGGTAGCCGGGGCGTTCGACCCGTGGGGAACGCCGCCCCCATCGATCGAGATCCAGCGGCGAGTCGTCAACCTGTTCGATCCCGGCCGCAGGATCAACCGGGGCATCCTGCCGGGCCGGATCTGAGATGAGCTGGGTCACCCCTCACGCGCCACGCCCGGACGAACTCTCCTCATGCATCCAGTGCGGGCTGTGCCTGCCCAGCTGCCCTACCTTCCGGCTGACCGGACTCGAGACCGCCTCGCCGCGGGGACGGCTGACCGCCATGTCGGCGGTGGCCGCCGGAAGACCCGTGGACGGCCGCTTCGAGGAGATCATGGGGGCATGCCTGCAGTGCCGCGCCTGCGAGGTCGTCTGCCCGTCGTTCGTTCCGTTCGGCCGAGCCATGGAGGGAGCGAGAGCCGAGATAGCCGCCCAGACCTCAGGAATCGACCGCCGGCTCCGGCGGCTGGTGACCGCCCGCCTGCTGCGTAGCCGGACGGCGGTTCGATTGGGGACGCTGGCCGCATCGATCGCCCAGTCGCTCCAGCTGACCAGGCTGGCGCCGCGCCGGATCCGGGGCAACCTGACCGGGCTCCGACCGCTCAAAGCAAGGCCTCCCTCGATCGTGGGGAGGATCAGGGCCGCGGAGGGGGAGAAACGGGGGGTGGCCGCTCTGGTGGCCGGTTGCGTCATGGACGCCTGGTTCGGAGATGTTCACACCGCCACCGTCGAGCTGCTGGCGGCGGCCGGGTGGGAGGTCGTCTCACCCCGGGGTCAAACCTGTTGCGGAGCGCTCGCCGCGCATGACGGCTGGGCGGATGACACCCGGAAGATGGCCTCCGTGAACATGGCGGCCTTCCGGGATGTGGATCTGGTGGTCGTCAACTCGGCCGGATGCGGGGCCCATATGAAGGAGTACGACCATTGGGTTGACGGCGGGGAGGATCTCGCCGCCAGGGTTGCCGACGTGAACGAGGTGGTGGCGGAGGCGATCACCGACGGGAGGCTTCCCCGATTGAGCGCCGATGGCGGCCTGGTGGCGGTGCAGGATCCGTGCCATCTCCGGCACGTGCAACGGATTACCGACCAGCCCCGGGCAATCCTGGCCGCGGCCGGTCTGACCGTGGTCGAGATCGACCCGAGTGGCCTGTGTTGTGGCGCGGCGGGCATCTACAGCGTGCTGGAACCTGAGATGTCGCGCCGCCTCGGCTCGTCGAAGGCGGGACAGGTGGAAGCGACCGGAGCACCTCTCGTGGCCAGCGCCAATCCGGGATGCGAGATCCAGCTGCGCTCGTATCTGAGCGAACTCGGGCACGCGGCCCGGGTCGCTCATCCGGTGGAGATCTACTGGGAAGCACTGCAGCGAGCCGATAGACAGGCTGCCGTGAGGTGACCGACTACCCGCCATACGACCGGCGGCGCCGGAACCTCCTGGAGCTGCTCCCCCAGATCTTCCAGCCCGGTTCCGAGGTCTGGCGGTGGGCGACCATCGGCATGCAGTCGCTGCGGATGGTGCTCGGGGTGGTCCTGGCGGTCATCGGCACCGGACTCGCCGGAATGGGGATCGGGCTGGCCCTGGGTGGGTTCGGCCTGCTCACACTCGACCTGGCGCCGCCCGAGTCCGAAGTCCTGGCGGTCGGGGTAGCAGTGTTGATGCTCGGCGCGGCGGTCATAGGGATGGCCACCGAGTGGGGCCTCGGGCCCTCCGTTCTGCGGGTGGAGGCCGAGCCGTGGGAGACGCTGCTTACCTGGGTGCCGGCCATTCTGGTCGGCATCTGGGTGACCGGCCGGCTGGCAGGTTTGGCAACCTCGACGCTGGCCCGCTTCTCCGAATTGTTCGACCTCGTGCCGGCCTATCTGGGCGTGGTCGGCGGCCGGGCCTGGCCGGCAGGCTTGATCGCCCTGGCGCTGGCGTGGCCGGCCCTCCAGTACGGAGCACCCCGCTACCCGTGGATCGCCGGCAACGTTGCTTCCCTGCTCTACGCGCCCTGGATGCTCCTCGTCATCCTGGAATACCGGAGCGGTTGAGCAGGAGCGAGGAGGGTACTGAAAAATGTCCGGTTTGGCCCGTGTTCGATCTCACAACCCCAGGTCAAACCGTCGGGGGCCAAATACATTCCCGTCTCTTCCAGCACCCTCCTAGTGGTCTGTCGGCGAAACAACCGAGTGCTCTGGCGGCCATCAGCGTCCCGTCGCTGCGTTCCGCTTCCTCAACGTGCCGCTGCGGGCACGCCTTCGTCAGCGGGCCTTGCGAGGAACACCGCTGCCGACGCCATACCACACCGCCATTCCACAGACAGACCACAGGCGCCCGGTGGCGAGGCCTACATGCGAGCCGGAACTTCGATACCCAGCAGGTCGAGCAGGAGTTCCAGCACCCGGCGCGTGGTCCGGACCGTCCCCAACCATGAGGACTGCAGCCCGGGGTCGGGCTCGGTCAGGATGTGGCAGGCCTCGTAGAAACGGCTGAAGTCGGCCGCCACCTCGTAGGCGAACTCAGCCAGATGGTTGGGGGCGCGCAGTTCAATGGCCCGGTCGATCACCTCGGGTAGCTGGAGGAGGCGTAGCACGAGCCTGGTCTCCGTCTCGTGGCGCGGCGGCAGGACGGTACCCGGCGCCAATCCCTGACGGGAGGCCCGCGCCAGGATCGAATCCATGCGCACGGTCGCCATCTGCAGGTAGGGACCGGTCTTACCTTCCAGCGCGGTGAAGCGGCGCACGTCGAAGACGTAGTTGGACGTACGGTTGTTGACCAGGTCGCCGAACTTGAGGGCGGCGATCCCGACCTGACGCGCTATCACCGCTCGTTCGGCCCCGGGATAGAGGGCTGCCAGATCCGACTCTTCCAGACGGGCCGCCGCGGCGTTCGTGACCATGTCGATCAGGTCTCCCAACCTGAGCACACCGCCCTCCCGTGTCTTGAAGGGTGTGCCATCAGGCCCGTTCATGGTTCCGAATCCGATGTGCTCCATGGCTGCCCCTCCGGACAGGCCGGCCCGGCGGGCGGCCCGGAACACCTGCTCGAGGTGGTAGGACTGGCGAGAGTCGACCACGTAGAGGATTAGGTCCGCCCCCAGTTCCGAGACCCTCATCTGGATGGTGGCCACGTCGGTGGTGCCGTATAGGAAGGCCCCGTGGGAGGTCTCCAGCACGAGGGGCGTGATCTCGGCCTTGTCGTCAGGCCGGCTCACTTCGATCACCACCGCTCCAGCCGACCGGACCGCAATCCCCCGGGCGAGGGTCCCATCCACCATCGGTCGGAGCAGGTCCCGGACCGTGCTCTCCCCGTACCAGAGGTCGAACTCCACCCCCAGGTCGGAGAAGTCCTGCTCCTGGGAGGCGCGGGACACCCGGACGAAGTGCTCCCAGATGGCCACGTACCCGGGCCGGCCCGACTGGAGCTCGGTGGTGGCAAGCCGGGCCTCCGCGGCCACCGCCTCGTCATCTGCGACTTGCCGGGCCATCTCCGGATACCACTCCTGGAGATCGGCCAGGGTGACGTCGAGGGGGTCTTGGTAGGGACCCTCGTAGGATCCGTCGAAGTGAGCCAGGTCGGGATGGCGCCGGCGGGTAGCCACGATGAGCATGCCCATCTGCAGGCCCCAGTCACCGAAGTGGGCGTCTCCCAGCACCTCGTGTCCGGCGAAGCGGAACAGCCGCTTGAGCGTGTCCCCGATGATCGTGGCCCGAAGGTGCCCGACATGCATCGCCTTGGCGACGTTCGGCCCCGCAAAGTCCACTATCACGTTAAGCGGTTGCCCGACCGGGGGCACCCCCAACCTCTCGTCCCGCGCCATGGCGTCCACGCCGTCGGCGAGGGTCCGACCGGTCACGGTCAGGTTGATGAAACCCGGCCCGGCGATCGAAACCGAAGCGAGCCTGTGGTCGCCCTCGATCCACCTCACCACTTCCCCGGCTATGTCGCGAGGGCTACGACCGGCGCTCCGAGCGGTGGCCAGCGCGCCGTTGCATTGGAACTGGCCCAGGTCGGGACGATCCGAGACTTGAACGCCGCCGAACGAGGCATCGAGACCGGCGGCTTCGAAGCCGGCCGCCACGATCCTGGTCAGATCCGAGAGAAGGCTCATACGAACCCGGCAGGATACAGCAATCACTAGTTGATAGTTGCTAGTTGATAGCTAATAGTTGATAGTTATATGGGAACTAGAAACCAAGAGCCATCGCGAACCAGGCGCCGGCGACCATGAAGGGGCCGAACGGCAGGTGATCGTGGCGGGTGATGCGGCGCAGGGCCAGCAGCAGGACGCCCACTGCTCCGGCCAGCAGGAACGCGCCAACCAGGGCCGCCACGGCGGTTGCCCAGCCGCTGTAGCCGGCGAACAGCCCCAGCAGGAGGGCCAGCTTGACGTCGCCCATCCCGATGGCTCCTCGGGTCACCAGCGCCGGGACCAGCAGCGCGACGGAGTAACCGAGGCCGCTGGCCAACGCTTCCGGCACGTCGCCGATCCGACCGTCCAGAAGCGCGCCGCCGGAGAGCAGTAGCAAACCAACCGCGGTGCCGGGTACGAGCACCCGGTTGGGAAGACGGTAGCTCCGGAGATCGACGAAGCTCAGCGCCACCGTCACCGTCACCATCCAGAGAAACGATGCCAGGGTCCACCGCACACCGACCAACCCGACCGTCCCGGCCCAGGCAACTGCAGTCACCGGCTCCACCAGCCGGTAGAAAGCCCCGGCCGGCCGGTGGCATCGTGGACAGAAGTCCCCGCTTCCTGCCCACCACCAGAGAGGCACGAAGTCCGCCGGTCGGACGGGACAGCCGCAGGTCGGACGGCAGGCCAATGCCGACCTGAACGGCGCCCGCTCCAGCTCGGCCCGGATCAGGCTCACCAGCAGTCGGCCCGCAAACAGGCCCAGAACTCCCGCGACCAGGTAGAGGGGCACCGCCTAGCGGGTCGCGGGCTCGGTGGGCGGATCGCCGTGTCCGGCGAGCGCCGCCAGCATGACGCTAGGAGGCACCTCCACACCGGTCCAGATGGCGAACGAAGCCGCCCCCTGGCCGACCAGCACCAACTCCCCCGACGCGACCGGCAGGTTCCGCGCCGCCAGCACAGCTTCGGCCGGGGTCGGCCCGCCCCCGTAGGCCAGTTCCACCAGACCCCCCGCCTCGTCCAGCACGCCGGCCGGGAGGGCCTCGCCACGCATGCCGAGCGGGGTGGCGTTGACCAGTACCGCACCCGGCACCGGCTCCCCCCACGGAGCCACCCCGGCCGTGGCGCCCACTCGGGCTACCAGCTGATGGGCTGCTTCCGGACGCCGCGCCGCCACGAAGACCTCGTGATCGGCCAGAGCCAGGAGGGCCGCGGCGGCAGCGGAACCCGCGCCCAGCAGCAACACCGGAGCATCGGCCGGGAGTCGGGCGTGCCGCCAGGCGAAGCGCACCCCTTGGGGGTCGGTGGAGTCGGCATGAAGCCGGCCGTCCTCCATCCAGAGGGTATTAGCGCCGCCCGAGCGAACCACGGCTCCCGAGCGCCGGTCGGCCAACCCGGCTGCCAGAGCCTTATGGGGCATCGTCACGTTGGCGCCGGTCAAGCGCCCGGATCGGAGATCGTCCGCCGCCCGTCTCATGCCGCGGTGGTCAACCCGGCGCCTGCTGTACGTGCCCTCGAGTCCGGCGAACTCCAGCGCGGCGGCGTGGATGACCGGCGAGAGCGAATGGGCCACCGGGTCGCCGAGGACCGCCAGGCGGAGGTCGGCCATCCAGATCAGCCGATCCCCAGGGCGTCCGCCTGCTGCTTGGCCACCAGGAAGTCGTCGTAGTCGCTGAAGAAGGAGTGGGCGCCGTCGTCCGAGGTGAGAACGTAAAAGAGGTAGTCGGTGTCCGCCGGGTCGATGACCGCTTCGATGGACTTGGCGCCTGCCGCACCGATCGGCGTCGGCGGGAGACCGGCTATCAGGTAGGTGTTGTAAGGGGACTCGAACTGGAGGTCCTCGAGCGTCGGCGACCGGCCCCGGTCCGCCATGGCGTAGAGAACGGTGGCGTCGATCTGGAGCGGCATGCCCCGCTCCAGCCGGTTATTGATAACGCTGGCGATCAGCGGCCGGTCCTCATCCGTACCGGCCTCGGCCTCCACCAGAGAGGCCATCACCAGGCCTTCGTACACCGAGAGTCCTCGCCCGGTAACCGCGGACCAGTCGTACGTCTCCAGACGTCGCTCCAGCTCGGTAGCCAGCCTTTGCAGCATCTCGGCCGGTGTGGCGTTACCAAAGAACTCGTAGGTAGCCGGGAACAGGAGGCCCTCCCATACCGTCCTGTCGAGACCGACGGGCAGGTAGGCGGATGTCACGTCCCCGCTCAGGAGGGCCGCCGTGAAGTCCTCCTCCGAATAGTTGCGGGTGGCCTGGGCCAGCACGTCCAGGAGCTCGGCGAGCCGGAGTCCCTCAACCACCGTCACCCGGAACACATCGAGGGACGGCCCCGCTATGAGGAGGTCCACGATCTCGTCGAGGTCGGTCCCGGTAACCAACTCGTAGGTACCGGCCTTGAGGAGGCTGCCTGCCTCACGCGTCCGGACCAACGACTCGAACTCGATGGCGGAGGGCACCACGCCGTTGCCCACGAGGATGCCGGCGATGCTACGGGCGCTGGACCCCGACGGGATCTCCACCACCACGGTGCGACCCGGCTCGACCTCGGCGGTCTGATCCCCTCCACCGAGCCCGCCCAGCCGGTTGACCCAGTCGCCCAGGCCGGCGCCCCCCACCACCAGGGCGTAGGCGACGACGGCAGCTACGAGAAGGCCGGTGATGGCGCCTCGGGCTCGGATAAGCAATCGGTCCTCACCTCGGTTGTAACCCTCCGGTGGAACGTCCGGTCGCCGGTAGGCACTCATTCGACCCTCGCGCGGGCTTGGCTATCGAGATAACCCTGGAGCATCACCGCGGCCGCCACCTTGTCGATCCGTCGGCGGCGCTTAGCACGGGAGGTCCCGGCCGCCACCAGGACGCCTTCCGCGATCCGGGTGGTGAGCCGCTCGTCATACAGGACCACGTCCACCCCCACGAGGGGCCGGAGCCGATTGACGAACCGGCGGGTCCTGCGGGCGGCCGCCTGTTCGGTGCCATCGAGCGAGACCGGCAGCCCCACCACCACCTTGTCCACATCCTCCGAACCGACCAGGTCGGCCAACCGGCGTCCGAGCCCGGGGCCCGCCTCGAACACTCCGAAGGGATGGGCCGCGATACCGAGACGGTCGGAAAGCGCAACGCCCACGCGCCGGCTTCCGTAGTCGATGCCCATGATGCGGCTGGCTCCTCCCGGTCCGGCGCTCATCAGGCACTCAGACGGCGCGCCACCGCCTCCCGGATCGCGTCCAGAGCCTCGCCTACCTTGTCGCCCCTGGGTCCGCCCGCCTGTGACAACTCGGGATCGCGACTGCCGCCTCCTCCGAGGAGCTTGGCGCCCACCAGCACCAGATCGGCCACCGAGACACCCCTGTCGACCAGGTCACGGGTCGCCAGGCCGACCAGCGCCCCCTTTCCGCCCGCCCGGCTCCCCAGCACCACGACGCCGGACCCGAGCCGGTCCCGGACCTGCGCCCCCACCTGGCGCAACGCCACCGGGGCGTGATCGTCGAGTTCGGCCACCAGCCACGAGGTATCGCCGGTACGCCGGGCGGCACCGGCCAGGTCGGCGGCGATCGCAGTCCTCTCCTGCCGGCGGCGCTGGTCCAATTCGCTCTGGATGGCGTCGGCCCGCTCGGCGAGCCGGCGCACTCCCGCCGGGACCTCCGACATCGACAGGCCAAGGAAGCGACCTACGTCGGTCAGTTGCTCCCTCGCTTCCCTGGCATAGGAATAGGCGGCCATACCGGTCAGAGCCTCCACCCGGCGCACGTTCGATCCGATAGAGGATTCGGAGGTGACCAGCAGCGGTCCTACCTCCGCGGAACTGCCCACATGGGTGCCACCGCAGAACTCGACCGAGAAGTCCCCCACCGAGACCACCCGCACCCGCTCACCGTACTTGTCACCGAAGAAGGCCAGCGCCCCCATCGCCTCGGCCTCGTCCTTGGACGTCTCGAGCAGGCCCACATGATGGTTGTCCACGACCCGCTGGTTGACCAACTGCTCCACCTCGCCGAGCTCTTCGGCGGCCACCGCCGTGTAGTGGCTGAAGTCGAAGCGGAGCCGCCCGTCCTGGACCAGGGAACCGGCCTGGTTGGCGTGCTCCCCTATCACCTCCCGGAGCGCCCAATGGAGGAGGTGAGTACCGGTGTGGGACTTGCGGATGCGGTCGCGCCGGGGGCTGTCGACACGGGCATCCACTTCCTGGCCGGTCTGGACGAACCCGCTCTTCACCTTGCCGTGGTGGCCGTGCAAGCCGGTCACGGCCGCTTGCGTGTCGCCTACCTCGATCTGTCCGGTCACCGACGCGATCAACCCGACATCACCCACCTGCCCACCGGCCTCGGCGTAGAACGGTGACCTGTTCAGGAAGACCTCCACCTCCTGACCCTTCTCGGCCCTCTCCACCAACTCCCCCTCCCGGAGTATGGCCAGGACCAGGGCGGGCGAGTCGTCCCTGACGTAACCCAGGAACTCGGTGGGGCCTACGGTGTCGAGGATTCGCTTGTAGGAGTCCACGCGGACCGCCTCGGCTCCCCCCTTCCAAGCGGCCTTGGCGCGGGCCCTCTGGGCGGCCATCTCGGCCTCGAACCCGTCCAGGTCCACCTCGCGCCGCTGCTCCTCCACGATCTCCCGGGTGAGGTCGATCGGGAAGCCGTACGTGTCATGCAGCTTGAAGGCCAGGGCGCCCGACACAACGGCACCCGGCTCCGAACCCACCAGTGCCTCGTCCAGCATCTGGGTCCCGGCGGCGAGGGTGCGCCGGAATCGGGACTCCTCACGCTCGAAGACGTGCCGGATGAAGTCGAGGTTGGCCTTGAGTTCCGGGTAGGCATCCTCCATGATGTCGGCGGTCACCTCGGCCAGCCGGGGCATGATGAGGCTCTCGCTACCCAGTTGCCAGGCGTGGCGCACCGCTCGACGGATCAGGCGCCTCACCACGTAACCCCGGCCTTCGTTTCCGGGCAGGGCGAGGTCGCCGATGAGGAACGTGGAGGCGCGGGCGTGGTCGGCCAGCAGGCGAAGCGCCACGTCGACCCGTTCGTCCTCGCCATAGGTCCGGCCCAGGGCCCCGGAGGCGGCCGCCAGCACGTCATGGACGCAGTCGGCCTCGAAAAGAGTGTCGACTCCCTGGAGGATCATGGCCAGACGCTCCAGCCCGGTGCCAGTATCAATCCCCTTGGCAGGGATGTCGCCGACAACGTGATAGGGCTCATCCTGGATGTTCTGCATGAAGACCAGGTTCCAGAGCTCCACGAACCGGTCCTCGCCACCACCGATCGGGCCCCCGTCAGGCCCGTAGGCAGGGCCCCGGTCGATGAAGATCTCCGAGCACGGACCGCACGGACCGGGAATGCCCATCTGCCAGAAGTTGTCCTTACCGCCCCGCTGCACCCGATCAGGTGGAACCCCGATCGAGTCGATCCAGATCTCCTCGGCCTCGTCGTCGGTCTCGTACACCGTGTACCAGAGACGTTCGGGATCCAGGCCGAGCGGTCCGGTGACGAAATCGAAGGCGTAGCGGATGGCCAGTTCCTTGAAGTAGTCACCGAAGGAGAAGTTGCCGAGCATCTCGAACATGGTGAGATGGCGGGCAGTGGTGCCGATGATGTCGATGTCGACCGTTCGCACGCACTTCTGGATGCTGACCGCCCGGGGCCAGGGCGGCTCCTCCTCCCCGAGGAAATAGGGCTTGAACGGGACCATGCCGGCGTTGGTCACGAGCAGCGTCGGGTCGGTGGGGATCAGCGACGCGGACGGCCGAACTACGTGATTGCGTTCGGCAAAGAAGTCGGTGAAGGCGCGCCGGATGGCATTGGCTCGCATCCGTTGCAGGTTAGCCCTGAGCGGCAGGTTGCCGGTGACCCCGGATCAGGAGCGCGAATTCACTCATCCACGGTGCGAACCCGAGCCACGACCGTCCTATCGGTGCTAATCGCCTGCCCTGGTAGGACGGCCCAGTACCCGGTCCCATTCCTCGAGCCGGTCGGCAACGCCCGCCTCCCTGCCCTGGCGGGTGGGTCGATAGAGGATCCTCCCCTCCATCTGCTCCGGAAGGTGAGGCTGCTGAACGAGATGTCCCGGTCCCGTGTGGGGATCAACATATCCCGCCGGCGTGCCGTCTACCTGCGACGACACCAGCCGCCCGCCGGTGGAGCGGAGATGGGCGGGAACGGTGGCGGCGGGTGTCTCCTCGACCGCCCGGCGGGTCGCGCCCATCGATCTCTTCACCGAGTCGGACTTGGGAGCGGTGGCCAGGTAGATCGCGGCCTGCGACAGGTTGTAGGCCGCCTCGGGCAGGCCGACCATCGCCAGGGCCTGAGCGGCGGCCACCGCCTGGACCAGAGCGTCCGGGTCGGCCATGCCCACGTCCTCGGAGGCGAAGATGACCATCCGTCGTGCCACGAACTCCGGATCCTCGCCTGCCGACAGCATGGTGTGGAGCCAGTAGAGGGCGGCGTCGGGGTCGGAGCCCCGCATCGACTTTATGAAGGCCGAGATGACGTCGTAGTGCTGGTCGCCCTTCTTGTCGTAGCGGATGATGCGGCGCTGGAGGGCCTCCTCCACATCCCGGTAGGTGATGGTGGTCCGTCCGCCGCCGCCGGCCACGATGGCGGCCAGTTCCAAGACGTTGAGCGATAGCCGGGCGTCCCCTCCCGCCCGACGGGCCAGGGCCTCGGCGGCCGACGGGTCGATCGCCATCGCTGCGGAACCCAGCCCCCTCTCGCGGTCGGTCAGGGCCCGCTCGAGAAGCTCGACCACTTCGGCAGCGGACAGCGGAACCAGACGGAGCAGGGTGCATCGGCTGATCAGGGGGGAGTTGACCTCGAAGAACGGGTTCTCGGTGGTAGCGCCGACCAGTATGACGGTGCCGTTCTCGACCCCGGGCAGCAGGGCGTCCTGCTGGGCCTTGTTGAAGCGATGGATCTCGTCCAGGAAGAGCACCGTTCGAGTCCCTTGCTCCCCGAGCCGGCGCTCCGCTCCCTCCAGGACCCGGCGGACGTCACGCACCCCGTGAGCGGACGCGGTCAGCTGCTCGAATACCGCGTCGCTCTCGGAGGCCATGAGCCGGGCCAGGGTCGTCTTACCGGTACCCGGCGGTCCGAACAGCAGGACCGACACCAGGCGGCCGGATTCGACCATGGCGCGGAATGCGGCGCCCTTCCCGAGAAGATCGGGCTGGCCCACCACCTCTTGCAAGGACCGGGGACGCATGCGGTCGGCCAGCGGGGCCACCCGGCGCCGGCGTCTCTCCCGGCCGGCGGAGAACAGGTCGGGTTCGGACGGCATCCCGGTTACCGGTCAGGATCCGGCGGGCTCGGAAGGCCCCGTCGGGGGTTGGTCCGTGGCGGCCAGGGCCGCCTTGGCGGTGGCCGTGAGGTCCAGGCCGAGTTCCTCCAGGTGGTCATCGACCACCCGGGTCGGAGCGGTGGTGAGCGGATCGGCGCCGCTCTGGGTCTTGGGGAACGGGATCACCTCCCTGATACTGGCCTCGTTCTGGAGGATGGCTACCAGGCGATCGATCCCCACCGCGAAACCGGCATGGGGTGGTGTCCCGTAGGCAAGGGCCTCCAGGAACCAGCCGAAACGGGACTCGGCCTCCTCATCGGAGATACCAAGGGTCTCGAACACGGCCCTCTGCGTATCGGGGTCATGGATCCGCACGGAGCCGGAGCCCAGCTCGGACCCGTTGAGCACGAGATCGTAAGCCTGGGCCACCGCCGTCTCCGGCCGCTCGCGCATCTCCTCCACCGAGACCGGGGCGGTGAAGGGATGGTGGGAGGGGACCAGGTCACCACCCTCGGTCGTCTCGAAGACCGGGAAGTCCACTATCCAGACGAAACGCAGTTCCTCGTGGCTACCGGGCCGGCCCAGTTCCAGACGGATCGCGCCCAGCACCGAGGAGGCCATGGCAGCCCCGCCGGCCACCAGCAGCAACAAGTCGCCCGGCGATGCGTCCAGTATCCGGGTCGCCTCCGCCATCTCGGCGCTGTCCAGGAACTTGGCCACGGGCGACCGCCAACCGCCGTCTTCGTTGACCACGGCCCAGACCAGGCCGGCTGCGCCCAATTCCCTGGCCCGGCCCACCAGACCGTCCAGTTCCGCCCGGGAGGGACTCATCGGCCCTGCGTTGATGCCCCGGACCACTCCCCCCGCGTCGAGAGCGCCGCCGAAGCCGCGGAAGCCGGTGCCCGAGAACGCATCCGACAGCTCGGTCACGTCCATGCCGAACCGCAGATCGGGCTTGTCGGTGCCGTAGCGGGCCAGCGCCTCGTCGTAGGTGATCCTGGGTAGGGGTAGGGGGAGTTCGATGCCGCGCAGGTCTCGCACCACGGCCGCCACCACCCGCTCGATGGCGGCGAAGACGTCCTCGCGTTCCCAGAACGATCCCTCCAGATCCAACTGGGTGAACTCGATCTGGCGGTCGGCCCGCGTGTCCTCGTCGCGGTAGCAACGGGCGATCTGGTAGTAACGCTCGACGCCCGCCACCATGAGCAACTGCTTGAAGAGTTGGGGGCTTTGGGGCAGGGCATAGAACCGGCCGGGCCGCAGCCGGCTCGGCACCAGGAAGTCCCGGGCTCCCTCGGGCGTCGAGTTGACGAGCGTGGGAGTCTCCACATCCAGGAAGCCCAGGTGGTCAAGGGTACGCCGGATGGCGCTGATGCACCTGGAACGGGCTCGCAGATTGGCGGCCATGCGGGGGCGGCGCAGATCGAGATAGCGATACTCGAGCCGGATCCGCTCCTCGGAGTGGGAACGGTCGTCGATCATGAAGGGGAGCGGGGCCGCCCGGCTCAACACCTCGAGCACCCCGGCTTCCACCTCGAAGTCCCCGGTGGGAAGGTCGGGGTTCTCGGTCCCCGCCGGCCGCCGGCGGAGCGTGCCCTCGACCCGGACGCAGTACTCCATGCGGAGGTCCGATGCCGATGGGACCACCGCCGGGTCGACCACCACCTGCACTATCCCCCGCCCGTCCCTTAGGTCGAAGAACGAGATGCCACCCAGGTCCCTGACCCGAGCCACCCAGCCGGCCACCTTCACATGCTGATCCAGCTGATCCGGTCCGAGCTCGTCGGCGAAGTGGGAGCGGTAAGCAGTCATCAGCGCCCTCCCTCCGGACCGCCGATCACCCACGCCGCCACCTCGCCGGCGGGAATGGTGCGCTCATCGCCCGAGCTGAGATCCTTGGCCGTCACCATCCCCCGGTCCCACTCGGCGCCGATCACCACCGCCAACGCCGCGTCACGTCGATTGGCCGCCCGGAACTGGGCCTTGACGGATCGGCGGCCCGCCACCAGGTCACACCGGACCCCCGCTGCCCTGAGGCGACGGGCGAAGGCATGGGCGAGGCTGCGGCGCTCCTGGTCGGCCACCACCAGGAACACGTCCAGCGCCCGCGCCGGAGGGCTCTGCCCGGCCGCCGACAGTATCCGGTCGAGCCCCAGCGCCAGACCGACGCCCGGTAGGTCCCCGCCGCCGAGCAGCCGGGACAACCCGTCGTAACGGCCGCCGCCGCCCACCGCATTGTGGGCCGCGGCATAGCTGGGCGGGATGTACTCGAACACGGTGCGGTTGTAGTAGTCCAGCCCCCGCACCAGCCGGGGGGCGTGCCGGTGTGCTATTCCGCGTTCCTGGAGACCGGCGATGAGCTGGTCGTGGTGGGCGGCGGTCTCCCCCTCCAGATAGTCGAGGGGAACGGGAGCGTCAGCCACCACTTCCCGGTCGGCTTTGGAGTCGAGCACCCGCAACGGGTTGGTATGGATCCTCCGGACAGCATCCTTGGAGAGCAGGTGGCTTCGCTCGTCAAGCCAGCCCGACAGCAGGGCATGGTAGGCCACCCGATCCGGGGCGTCCCCGATGGAGTTCACGTGCACGACCACGTCGCCGAGGCCGCAATCCAGCAGGTAGCGATAGCCGAGTTCGATCACCTCCAGGTCGGCCTCGGCGTCAGGGGCGCCCAGGTACTCGACCCCCAATTGCCAGAACTGCCGGCGACGGCCCTCCTGCGGGCGTTCATACCGGAAGCACGGCCCCGAGTAGGCGCCCTTGAACTCGCCCGACAGGCCCCCCTGGATGTAGGCCCTCAGAACACTGGCGGTGACCTCGGGACGGAGAGTGAGATGCCGCCCTCCCTTGTCCCGGAAGCTGTACATCTGCTTCTCGACCACCTCGGTAGCCTCGCCCACCCCCCGTGCGAACAGGTCGGTGGCCTCGAATATGGGGGTGGCGACGTAGGCATACCCGTACTGTTCGGCCAGCAAGTCCCAGGAACGGAGCAGCTCGCGCCAGCGCCGGGACTCCGGGGGCAATACGTCGTCGGTGCCCTTGGGCGCCCGGAAGCTCATGCACACACCCGGGAGGGTGCTGAAGAAGACGGGGATCTTGGTTGGCCGCACATCTTGACCAGGGGTTTCATTCTAGGCCTCCAGGCCAACTGGACATTTTTCAGTACCCTCCCAGAAAGGGATTGGAACGCCGCTCGCGGCCGATCGTGGTCGAGGGACCATGGCCCGGCATGACGGTTACCCCGTCGTCGAGGGGGATCACTTTCTCCCTCATGCTCTTCATGAGGGTCTGGTAATCCCCGCCGGGGAGGTCGGTTCGGCCGATCGAGCCGGCGAACAGCTGGTCGCCCGAGAAGAGTATCGCCTCTTCGGACAGATAGAAACAACAGTGCCCGGGAGTATGTCCGGGCGTAGCCACTACGTCGAGCCGGAGTCCGGCCAGATCGAGAGACAGGCCGTCGGAGAGCTCCCGATAGCTCTCGGGCGACCGGTAGTCCCCCGGCGGAACGGTCCCCATCAAGGTGCGGAGCTGCTCCTCCGGACGACGGGCCAGGAAGTCATCATCAGGGTGGAGGTAGACGGAGACCCCGGTTCCGGCCACGAAGCTACCGGCGCCTCCCAGGTGATCGACATGGCCATGGGTGACCAGTAGGGCCGTCGGGACCAGGTCATGCGCCGCCAGCAGACCGGCGACGGGGTCGAGGCAGTCCGGTGGAGCATCGATGACGACAGCCGGCCCGCCGGTCTCGGGGGCGACCACGTAGGTGTTGGTGGCGGCCAGCCACAACTCGAGTCGACGGATGAGCATACGGCGGCCAGGTTAGAGTCGACGGATGGCGCCCCACCGGGCGCTTGCTGGCATCAACCCGGCCGCAGGCGGAAGGCTTCGTAGACGCTGGCAACCCGGCGCACGCCTGCCAGCAACCGGTCCAACTGGCCGGGATCCGATAGCTCCACCTCGTATCGGAGGACCGCGACCCGGTCGCGGTCGGTCCGCGAGGACGCCCCCACGATGTTGGCGCCCGCATCCGATATGACCGAGGTGATGTCCCGAAGCAGGTTGGGCCGGTCGAGAGCCTCCACCTGTATCCACGCACTGAAGCTGCTGAGCTGGCCCGGCGCCCAACTCGCCTCGATCATGCGCTCCTCCTGGCCGGCCAGGCGCTGCATATTGCTGCATTCGGTGCGATGGATCGACACTCCTCGACCGACTGTGACGAACCCCACCAGATCATCGCCGGGTACCGGACTGCAGCACCGGGCGATCCGGACCCAGACGTCATCGAATCCCTCCACTATGACACCCTCGCCGGCCGGTCGGTCCGTCCTCCGCCGCACCGGGTCTAACGTCCCGAGATCCTCCCCCACCACCGGAGTCGAGAGCACCCGCTTGATCCGGCTGACGACCGTCTGCGGGGCTACCGCACCGTCCCCGACCGCTATGTACATCGTCTCCGTGTCGCGGTAGCCGAGCGTGAGGGCCACGTCGTGAAGCACCCTGGTCCGCTCGTTCTTGATGATGTGGACCCGGTCCCGCCTGATCAGGTCCTGGACGGCGTCCCGTCCCGACTGGAGGGACTCCTTGCGGCGAGCCCGTGAGAACCACTGCTTGATCTTGGAGCGGGCCTTGGAGGTGCGGACGAAGCCGAGCCAGTCCCTGGTGGGTCCGGAGTCGTCGGACTTGGTGGTGATGATCTCCACGATGTCGCCCGATTGGAGCTCGGTGGCCAGGGTCACCAGCCGTCCGTTCACCTTGGCTCCCACGCACCGGTGGCCCACCTCGGTGTGGACCGAGTAGGCGAAGTCCACAGGAGTGGCGCCGCGCGGCAGGGTCTTCACGTCCCCCTGCGGGGTGAGCACGAACACCAGGTCCTCGTACAGGTCGAGCTTGAGGTTGGCCAGGAACTCGGCCGGGTCCTCGTAGTCGGCCGGCAGGTTGCGGAGATCCACCATCCACGCCAGGTCGGTGCTCGTCCCGCCTTCCTTGTATCTCCAGTGGGCGGCGATGCCGAACTCCGCGCGCAGATCCATCTCGTGAGTGCGGATCTGAACCTCCAGCGGCTTGCCGTCGGGACCGATCACGGTGGTGTGCAGGCTCTGGTAGAGATTGAACTTGGGAAGGGCTATATAGTCCTTGAACCGCCCCTGGACCGGAGTCCACCGGGAGTGGACCAGCCCCAGCGCGCCGTAGCAGTCCTTGACTATCTCCACCAGGATCCGGATACCGATCAGGTCGTGGATGTCCTCGAACGACAACCTGCTGTCGACCATCTTGCGGTAGATGGAATAGTGGTGCTTCGGGCGTCCCTTGAGCACCGCGTCTATCCCGGCTCGGGCCAGTATCTCACTCGCCTCCGACATGACCTGGCGGATCACGGCCTCCCGCTCGGGCGCCCGCTGCCGGATGAGGTCCTCGATCTCCTGGTAGCGGCCCGGGTACAGGATCTCGAAGCAGAGGTTTTCCATCTCATGCTTGACCTCCTGGAAGCCCATCCGATGAGCCAGCGGCGCGTAGATCTCCAGACTCTCCCGCGCCTTGATTTGCTGGCGCTCCACCGGCAGCGGATGGATGGTCCTGAGGTTGTGGAGCCGGTCGGCGAGCTTGATGATCAGCACGCGCACATCCTGAGCCATGGATACCACCATCTTGCGGATGGTCTCTGCCTGGGCCTCCTCCCGCGTGATGTCGAACTCCACTCCGTCCAGCTTGGTGACCCCGTCGGTTATGCGGGCCACGTTCTCACCGAACAGGTCCTCGACTTCGCGGAGGGTCAGGTCGGTGTCCTCCACGGTGTCGTGGAGCAGTCCGGCGGCGATCGTCTCGGCATCGAGCCCGTACTCGGCCAGGATCTGGGCGACCGCGATGGGATGAGTGATGTAGGGGTCGCCGGACAGCCGGAACTGGCCGGCGTGGCGGCTCTGAGCCAGGTCGTAGGCATGGATGATGATGTCGTCGTCGGCATCCGGGAAGTGGCGTCGAAGGGCAGCGAGGATCGGTTCCAGCTCGGCTTGGGCGGCATCGTGGCGACCGCGCGCTACCGCTAGGTCTGTCATGGCTCAGCTGTCATAGGTCAGGATCGAATACAGATCGACTCCGTCCAGTGTTTCCCTTCCACCCAGAAAGGTCAGCTCGATGAGTACCCCCATACCGACCAACTCCGCATCCAGACCACGGATCAGGTTGGTGCCCGCCCGGGCCGTGCCGCCGGTGGCTATCACGTCGTCCACCAGCAACACCCGATCGTCCGGGCCGACGCCATCGACATGAACCTCCAGCGCATCCAGCCCGTACTCGAGCTGGTACTCCTCCTTGCGGGTGTGGTAGGGCAACTTTCCCGGCTTCCGCAAGGGCACGAACCCGCAACCGAGGACGAGCGCCACAACCGGCGCCAGCACGAAACCCCGGGCCTCGATCCCCGCCACCATGGTCACGCCTGAGTCCTCGAACGGAGCCGCGATCAACCTTGTGGCCAACCGGAGGGCGTCGGGATCGGCCAGGAGCGGTGTGATGTCCTTGAACGTCACCTCCGGAACCGGGAAGCCGGGGACGTCACGGACCAGCGTGCTCAACCGACCGACATCCATCACCGTCATCCTAGGAGGGTGGTCGGATAGAGCCGGGCGGGAGGGACGCGGGTCTCATCTACTTCTGCCTTCGAGCGGTCTGCTGGCCTCTGGAACTGAGACGGTGACCGGCGGGTCTCGAGCCACCGGCCTTGCGTTCCGACCGGTAGCGGCGCCTCGACCACTCCGTCTCGCGTTCCTTCCACAGGGCGAGCAGCGGCGCGGCCACGAATATCGACGAGTAGGTACCGGCAGCGATCCCTACGAACAGCGCCAGCGCGAAGTCGCGGAGCGTGCCGGCTCCCAGCAGCAACGAGCCGATGAACAGCAGGGAACCAACCGGGAGCAGGCTGGTGAGCGAGGTGTTGATGGATCGCATCAACACCTGGTTCATGGACCGGTTCACCAGGTCGGTGTAGGTACGCCGGTCCCGGTCGGACTCCACGTTCTCCTTGATCTTGTCGTAGACGACCACGGTGTCGTAGAGGGAGTACCCGAGGATCGTGAGCACCGCCACCACCGTGGCCGGGGTGACCTCGAAGCCCAGCAGCGAATACGCCCCCGCCGTCAGGATCAGGTCGTGCAACAGGGCCGCTATGGCGCCGATCGCCATCTTCCACTCGAACCGGATGCTGATGAAGACCACCACCACGCCCAGGAACACCAGCAACGCCTGCATCGCCCGCCCGGCGATCTGGCGCCCGAACGTGGGGCCCACCGACTCCACGTCGGTCACTTCGATCGTGGTCCCGGCCACCTCTACGAGTGACACCACCATCGAGCGCTCGGTGTCGAGGTCGACCGCTTCGGTCTGGATCCGGATCGAAGTGCCGTCGTCCACCAGCTGCACGCGGGCCGCGGCGCCCATCGATCCCAAGGCCGAGCGGATCTCACCGATACCCGCGCCGGCCGGGTTGGGCATGCTGATGGAGGTACCACCGGTGAAGTCCAGGCTGAGGTTGAGGTTGCGGATGCCCAGGCTCAGCAGGCAGAGCGCGATCGCGACGCCCGAGACGATGAACCACCGGCGGGCCTGGCCGACGAAGTCGATCGAGGTCTCGGCCCGGTAGAGACGGCCGATCGCGCTCATCGCGAGGCCCCCTGGGGCAGCTGCTGTCCGGTCGTGCCCCGGATGCTGAAGAACCCGCCGTCGCCGAGCCGGCTCCGGGCCATGATCGCCGACGCGTTGCGCGTGAACACTACGAACACGATCACGTCGAGCACCGTGGCGATGCCCAGTGCCTGGGCGAAGCCCTTGACCGGACCGATCGCCAGCGCCCACAAGAGCACCGCGCCGACGAACGACACGAAGTCGGCGGTGAGGATGGTCCGGAAGGCCCGCCGGTAGGCCTCCCTATTGGCGTCGACGACAGTCCGGCCGTTGCGGATCTCCTCTTTGGTCCGCTCGAACAGGACGATGTAAGAGTCGGTGGTGATCCCGATCGACACGATCACCCCGGCCACCCCGGAAAGGGTCAGGGTAAGGCCCTGCCAGGCTCCGAGCACCCCGAAGATGACGATCAGCAGGCTGCCGAACACGGTCAACCCCAGCAGGGTCACCAATCCGAGGGAGCGGTAGTAGACCATCAGGAAGAACACCACCAGCACCAAGGCCCCCACGCCCGCGATCAGTCCCGCTCGTAGGGAGTCCTCGCCGAGGGTTGCCGAGACCTTCTGGACCGCTGATCGCTCGAAGGCCACCGGCAACGACCCGTACCGCAAAACGGTGGTCAGATCCTCGGCTTCCTCCTGTTGGTCCTCCGACGCGCCCAGGGTTATGACCGCGGTACCCCCGCTGATTCCGTCCGGACCGACGCCGGCCGAGATCTCCGGCGCCGAAACAACCGCTCCGTCCAGCACTATCGCCAACCGGCGGTTGGGGGTTCCCATGGGATACTGGGCGAGCAGCCCGGTGACCGCCGCGAACCGGCCGGCGCCCTCCCCGGTCATGTTGAGCTGCACCGTCCATGCGCTATCGGCATACTGCCCGAAGAGGGCTAGGGCCGAAGCCACCTCCGCGCCGGTCAGGAGGCTCGGCACGGTGGGCAATCGGGAACAGTCCAGCCCGTGGTTACAGATGCCCTGGCGATGGGCGGCGATGTCCGCCGGGCCCACCTCGTAGACCGCGGCGATGTTCCCCAGGTCGTCGTACTCGGGCAGGAACGATCTGTCCGCGTTGATGTCGTCTTCGACGGTGAGCCCGGTCTCGGGGTCGACGCCGTCGGGGAACACGAAGCCTTCACCCTGCTCCCCCGCCCCCAGATACGGTGAGATGGACAGGACCGGCCGGAAGGACAGCAGCCCGGTTCTCCCCACCGCGTTCAGCGCCCGCTCCTGATCGGTCACGCCGGGCAACTGGACCAGTATCGAAGTTCCTCCGGTGATGGAGATCTCCGGCTCCTGGACGCTCCCGAAGTCCTCGATCCGCCGCCTCATGACCTCGACCGCGGTCTCGATCACTCTCTCGTCGGTGCCTTCCGGCCCCTCCAGGATGACCGAGGTTCCGCCCTGCAGGTCAAGGCCCAGCCGGGGGGTCCAGCCGAGAGCGAAGATCGCAACCAGCCCACCCCAGGCGAGACCAGCCAGGATGACGACCGCGAGCCAGCGGCGAAACACGGGAGAGTTCTACTCCTAGGAGGAGTCGGCGTTCATGCGGGATGCCACGGCGCTGCGCAGCACCCTGATGCGCCCTTCCTCGATGCCGAGGGTCACCCAGTCGTCGCCCAACCCGACGATCACTCCCATCAGGCCACCGATGGTGCGAACCTGATCGCCGACCTCCAGGGCGGCCGACAGAGCTTGCTGCTTCCGGGTCCGCTTGCGCTGCGGCCGGATGATGAGGAAGTACATGAGCGCGCCGAGAAGCAGCAGCGGCCAGAGGACGCTTAGACCGCCACCGCCGGCTGTCTGGGCAATGTACGCAACGGACACGTTTTCACACCTCTTTCGGATCGGTATTGCTTTGACCGGCTCGGATACGTACCCACCTGTAGGAGGGTGGGTCGATGGTAGCGGTCATGGCGAGGAGGGGAAGTTGAGGTTACATGTCCTCCCGGCCTCGCCGGCGCCGGGCCACCACGCGTCTGTGGAGTGCGGCGAAGGCGCCGGCCGCGATTGCCTCCCGTACCTCCTCCAGCAGCCGGTGCGTGGCGGCCAGGTTGTGTACGGAGAGGAGCCGGGACAGCGACAGCTCACGGGTGTTGGCCAGATGCCGTAGGTAGGCACGCGAATAGGTACGGCAGGTCGAGCATATGCAGTCGGGATCGAGAGGCGCTTCGTCTCCGGCGAACCGGGCCAGCCGGATGTTGTAGTCGCCCCGGCTGCTGATGACCTTGCCGTGACGGGCCAGCCGCGTCGGCCACACGCAGTCGAACAGGTCCACTCCCCTGGCGATGGCTTCGAGCAGCCCCTCCGTGTCTCCGAGGCCCATGAAGTAGCGGGGCGCCTCGGCAGGAAGGCCGGCCACCGCAGCCTCCACGGACTCGTTCCGGCGTCCGAGGTCCTCACCGACGGAGAGGCCTCCGATCCCGAACCCGTCCACATCCAGCTGGGCGGTACGCCGGGCGCTCTCGTAACGCAGGTCGGGATCGGCGCCGCCCTGGACGATGCCGAACAGCGCCTGGTCCTCCCTGCTGCGGACGCCAACCGAGCGTTCGGCCCACCGCAAGGTGCGCTCCATGGCCTCCGCCACGGCGTCTGTGGGCGCCGGCAGGCCGATGCAGACGTCGAGCACCATGGCGATGTCGGGGCCCAACTCCTCCTGGATGAACACGGCCTGCTCGGGAGTCAGGAACTGAGGCGAGCCGTCGTAGACGGACTTGAAGCCGCATCCCTCCTCGGTTATGGAGGCTCGCAGCGAGAAGGCCTGGTAGCCGCCGGAGTCGGTCAGGATCGGACCGTCCCAACCCATGAACGTGTGGAGCCCGCCCAGGGCGGAGATGCGCCCGGCGCCGGGCCGGAGCATCAGGTGGTAGGTGTTGGCCAGCACCATCCCGGTGCCGACGGCGCGCAGGTCGCGGGAGTCGAGGCCCTTCACCGAAGCCCTGGTGGCGACCGGCATGAAGGCGGGGGTCTCGACGGCGCCGTGTGGGGTTGAGAGAAGGCCCCGGCGGGCCGCGCCATCCTCGGCCTGGCACCGGTAGGTGACCGGGCGGGCGCGCGTCATCGGGAACCGGCCGGGGTCGGTGCCCGCTCCAGGAGCATGGCATCGCCGAAGGAGAGGAAGCGGTAGCCGCGGTCGCGGGCCGTCTCGTAGACCGACCGCCATGACTCACCTACGAAGGCCGCCACCAGGACCAGCAACGAGGACCCCGGCATGTGGAAGTTGGTCAGGAGCGCATCCACCGCGCCGAAGCGGTAGCCGGGCGTGATGTAGAGGCTGGTCGAGCCCCGGTACGGGGCCGGCCGTCCGTTACGGCAGGCCGTTTCGAGGGCCCGGACCACCGTGGTTCCGACCGCCACCACTCGGCCTCCGGATCGGCGGGTTTCCAACATCCGATCCACCGTGGCCTCGGGCACCTCCATCCATTCCGTGTGCATGCGGTGGTCGGCGATCTCGGTGGTGATCGGGCGGAAAGTGTCCAGACCGATCCGGAGCTCGATCCGCGCCAGGCCGATTCCCCGTTTCGCCAGGTCACCCAGAGTACGGGCGGTGAGATGGAGGCCTGCCGTGGGGGCGGCGGCCGAGCCCACCCGGGAGGCGAACACCGTCTGGTAACGCTCCGGGTCGTCGAGTACCCGGTGGATGTACGGAGGAAGCGGTACCAGGCCCACCTCCGCGATAGCCCGCTCCACGACCTCCTCCCCTGCTTCGCCCGAGCCCGTCCGGAGCGTCAGGTCGACCTGGCCCTCCACCGGATCGGTCTCGATACGGGCCACCAACCCACTCGCTCGGATCGTGGAACCGCTCCTGAGACGGCGAGCGGGCCGGGCCAGCGCCTGCCAGCGATCGCCCCGGCGTCCCAGCAGCAGCAGTTCCACCCGTCCGCCGGTAGGTTCCCGCCGGCCGATCAGGCGGGCAGCCCGCACCCTGGTGTCGTTGACCACCACGAGGTCGCCGGGATGCAGGAGCTCCGGCAGGTCCCGGACCGTCCAATCGGTCAGGTCGGACGCCCGGATCAGCCGAGCCGAGTCGCGGGGCTCGACCGGGGACTGGGCGATCAGGCCATCGGGAAGCCGGTAGGCGAAGCTGGAAATCTTCAACGGATCAACCTGGTGGTGGGCCGGTGGTGAGGGCTCGGTGGGCAAGGGATAGTCTGGCAGGGGAACCCGGACCGTCGGAGGCGCCTCGCGATATCCGAGCCACCTCCGCCCCGTCTGTCGCTAATGGAACGATGGTAGAAAGGTTAACTAATACTAAAATAGTAAATCATTGAACTGGTCGTAGGCGATCGTAGTCTTGACCGAAGCGCCGAGATCAAATCGTATGCGCGGTACCGGAGTAGTGACCTATTACTGCTCGGCAAGGGCTGCTTCGAGGATCTTGGCCTTGTCTAGTGTGCCTTGTTCGCCGACAGTGACAGTGACCTTGTCTATGTCGCCGGTAAAGGCGAAAGGCGCCTCGTAGTCCGGGCAGACGGACAGCCCCCTGTCCAAGCCGCAGTTCAGGCTGCCGTGGGCGGGGAAAACCCAGGGAATCGTCATGCCGATGCGGCCCCCCACGGGCTCGGCGTCCCCGACGACCAACTCTACGTCGCCGCGATGGTCCGCTTCTTTGCTGTAGGTCACCGAGACCCTGATCGGGCCGTCACCTGCCGGTAGTGGAGCGGTCACCCGGTACTCCCGGATGCCGCACAGGTTGTAGACGAACCGGATCTCCCCGTCCTTGGCGAACAGGGTGTAGCCGCCGAAGCGGTTGCCGTGGGCGAAGATGACGCCCTCGGTCACGCCGGACGGGTTCGGGGCAATGGTTGTGGAGATGTGGAAGTCCCGGTTCAGTGTGTTGACCGCTCCCCGGGCGAAGACGGGTTGGGAGTTCGGCAGGTACTCGTAGGTATCCCGGTGGGGCCCGATAGAGGGACGGGGGTCGGGCCAACGTTCGTGGCCGCGGTCGTCGATGGGGAGAACGTTGTATCGGCCCGCCTCCACCCACCAGCGATCGACCAGGTCGTGGACGATTTCGGGATACGTGTCGGAGAGGTCACTGGTCTCGTTGGGGTCGTCCTCCATGTTGTAGAGGAACCAGCGGTCCTGGTCGAAGTTGCCCCGGCTGCTCATGGGCGCGTGGTCGGCGACCGCCTTCCAGCCGTCGTAGTAGATGGCGCGATGGCCCAGCATCTCGTAGTACTGCACGAGCTTGCGGGACTCGGTCTCGGGCTCCAGCACGCTGTACCACATGCTCACCCCTTCGATCTCGGACTGGTGCACGCCGCCGATGATCGAGGGAGGGTCGATGTCCAGGGCCTCCAGGATGGTGGGCATGACGTCGGTCACATGGTGGTACTGGCGCCGTATCTCGCCGGCGCCCCGGATCCCCTTCGGCCACCGGATGATGAACGGGTCGGCGATCCCGCCCTGCCACACCGAGCGCTTCCACTCCCGGAACGGTGTGTTGCCGGCCATCGACCAACCACGCGGATAGTGGTTCATGTAGCCGGGCCCGCCGATCCGGTCGATGTGTTCCAGCAGTTCGGAGAACTCCGGGAACAGGGCGTTGTACATGGCGTACTCGTTGACGATCCCGTGCTCCTGGCCCTCCAGGCTGGCGCCGTTGTCGGAAAGGAACACGATCATCGTGTCGTCCAGGCGGCCGATCCGGCGCAGGAACTCCACCACCCGCCCGATCTGCCGGTCGGTGTGGGTGATGAAGCCGGCGTACACCTCCTGCATGCGGGTGTACAGGCGTTTGTGGTCGTCCGACAGGGTGTCCCAGGCCGCCACTCCCCAGTTTCGCTCCGGGAGTTCCACCGATTCCGCCATCAGCCCCAGCTCCTTCTGGCGGTCCAGCACGCGCTGCCGTTCCACGTCCCAGCCCTCGTCGAAGACACCCCGGTAGGCGTCGGCGTACTCCGCCGGTACGTGGTGGGGCGAGTGACCGGCCCCGTAGGCCAGGTACAGGAAGAACGGCTTGGCGGGATTGGCCGAGTGGGCGCCCGCCAGGTAGTCGATGGCCCGGTCGGTCAGGTCGACGCTCAGGTGGTAACCGTTTCCGCCGGGACGGTCGACGAACTGGTTGTCCTGGGCCAGGGCGCCCGGGTGCCAGTGGTCGATCATTCCCATCAGGAAGCCGTAGAACCGTTCGAAACCCCGACCCAGTGGCCAGCGGTCGAACGGTCCCACAGCGGTCTGCTCGTAGTCCGGGGTCAGGTGCCACTTGCCCACAGCGAAGGTGTTGTAGCCGCGGTCCCGCAGCACCTCCGACAGCATGCCGTGCTCGGCGGGCATCACCGCGTTGTGGCCCGGATAGCCCATCGCCAGCTGCGGGATGCTGGCCATGCCGGAGCTGTGATGGTTCCGCCCGGTCAACAGCGCCGCCCGGGTCGGTGAGCAAAGGGCGGTGGTGTGGAAGGCCGAGTAACGGATCCCGTCGGCCGCCAGCGCGTCGATGTTGGGTGTGCGGATCGACGACCCGTAGCACCCGATCTGTCCGAAGCCGACGTCGTCCAGGAGGATCACCACCACGTTGGTCCGGCCGTCGGCAACGGGCGAGGATTGCGGCCAGCGAACCTCGGACTCTTCTCTCGTCTTTCCGACTCTCTGAGGACCGCCCATCACCTGCTCCAATCAAGCCTCGCCGGGGTCGGGGGGCTCCTACCGGCCGTCCTGGGCTGCCGAGTCATCTTCGAGTATCCAGATGTGCTCCTTGGGCAACTCGACGAACACCTGGTCGCCCGTGTTGAGAGTGACGGACGGCGGGGCGTGGACCGTCCATGTGGTGTCCGCCAGCTGCACGAAGACCTGGGTATGGGTACCCATGTATATCGCCGAGGTCACCGTCGCCGGAAGGTTGTTCTCCCCGCCCGGCCGGTTCGACAGCTCCAGGGTCTCCGGCCGCGCCGTGACGACGACCGGCCCATCGCCGGTGGCGGCCACGTTGTGGCCCACTGCGAGGTCGCCCGCGCCTGTGCTGACCACGTCGCCGTGGCGAGTCCCAGGCAGGAAGTTCTGGCTGCGGAAGAAGCTGGCGATGCCGGCCGTGCGGGGATGGCGATAGAACTCGTCCGGCCTGCCGACCTGCTGCAGGGTCCCGTCGAACATCAGGGCGATCCGGTCGGCGAGCATGACCGCCTCCTCCTGGTCGTGTGTCACGAAGATGGCGGTGATTCCCAGGTCACGCTGGATCGAGCGGATCAGGTGGCGCATCGTGATACGCAGGTTGGCGTCGAGGTTGGCGAGCGGCTCGTCGAGTAACAGCACCTTGGGATGGGTGACCAGGCCTCTGGCCAGGGCCACCCGCTGCTGCTGGCCGCCGGATAGTTGGTGCGCCTTGCGCGTCCCGAAACCGGACAACTCTACGCGTTCCAGCATTTCCTCCACCCGCCGGTTGATCTCGCCCTTGCCCATGCCAGCCATCTTGAGGCCGAAACCGACGTTCTGGGCCACGGTCATGGTGGGGAACAGGAGATGCTGCTGGAAGATCAGCACCGCTTCGCGTCGTTCGGTAGCGACGTCCACCACCGACGAACCGTTGAACAGGACGTCCCCGGTGGTGGGGCGGGCCAGCCCGGTGATCATCCGCAGGGTGGTGGTCTTCCCGCAGCCGGAAGGACCGAGCAGGGCAACCATCTCCCCGGAGGCGATTTCCAGGTTCAGGTCCCTGACCGCCCACTTGTTACCGAAGGCTCGCCCGAGATGGACGAGAGACACATCCGTCATACCTTGCCGAAACCTCCCATCACGGTCGAGCCGCGCCCCAACGACCTAGAGGTCAGGATCAACACCATGACCGCGGGTGCGACGAAGATCAATGTAATCGAGGCCGCCACCGCGGCATTGCCCTGCCCGAGGAACGGGAAGAGCACCATCGGCAGGGTGATCAGAATTCCGCTGCCGATCAGAACCGTGGTCACGTACTGCGACCACGAGATCAGGAACGTGAAGAGGCAGGCCACGAGCAGTCCCGACGAGATGGCGGGCAGGGTGACGTACCGGAACACCCGTATCTTGTTGGCGCCGAGGGTCCGGGCCGTCTCCTCCAGGGCCGGGCTGTAGTTGGCGAACACGCTGGACATCACCAGGACGAAATACGGTGTGGCCGGTATCAAGTGGACCAGCGACACGCCCAGGACGGTCGCGGTGAGGCCCAGCCTGATGAACACGATGTGGATCCCCATGGCGGCTACCAGTGCAGGCACGATGATCGGCATCATCAGAATCCACTCGACTATCCGCTTGCCGCGGAACTGGTGTTGACCCAAGGCTCGGGCTGCCGGCATACCGACGAGGAGCGCCAGAGTGGTGGTCAGCAGCGCGATACGTAGGCTATTGCCGAGTGATTCGAACACGCGCGACGTGTCGTCGATGGTGTACGTCCACGCGTCGAGGCCCCACTCGCCGGGAACAACGTCGGGATAGTGCCAGCGGAAGGCGAAGGACCTGAGTAGCAGCGACACCCCCGGCAGGACCACCGATACCACGATGATGGTTACCGTGGCCCACCGCAACCAGTTGATCTGCCGCCGCTCAGGTAGCAGTCGTTCGCTCACTGCCTGGTCCGGACCGGGGGCAGGTCCGGGAGTAGGTGTCGAGGTCATCGGATCCTGACCGCCCGTCTCACGTCGACCTCGAGTAGCGGGCCAGCCGCCTGTAGGCGATCAGAAGGAGGACCGTTATGACGGCCAGCACTATGGCAATGGCCATCCCCTTGGGCCTCGATGTCAGCTCGGGACGCTGGAACTCCCGGAAGGCTTGAACCGGAAGGGTGGTCGGGAAACTCTGTCCGAGCAGGAGCGGGATCTCGAAGTTCGCGAACGTGAAGGCAAACACGATGATCCACGTGGATACCACCCCGGGCATGATGAGGGGCAGCAATACGTGCACGAGCCGCTGCCGCTTGGTAGCTCCCAGGGTCTGGGCGAGTTCCTCGTACTGGGGACCGACACTCTGAAGGATGGCGAGCACCACCAGGCCTACGAACGGTATCTCCTTCCACATGAACGACAGCATCACTCCGATGCTGGCGTTGTCGTACAGGATCGCCGGGAAGTCGCCCGGAGCGTTGATCAGTCCCAGTGCAGCTCCTATGCGAGACAGGAGACCACTCTGGGCGAACAGCAGGATGACGGCGCTGGCGGCCACCAGGTGGGGTACGGGGAGAGGAATCTGGAATAGGAACGTCGCCAGACGGCTACCCGGGAAGCGCTGCCTAAGGACGAGAGCCGCGCCGACGGCGAAGACGGTCGACAGCAGCGTGACCGAGAAGGCGATGCGGAACGTGGTCCACAGCGAGACGAGGAAGTTCCGGTCGGTGACCGCGTCCACGTAGTGGCGGAAGGTGAACTCGGTGAGGCCGGCGGCCGGGAAGTAGCCGAGGCTCTGCATGAGACCCGCGACCAGCCCCCCGAGGAACAGCAGGAGGATCACCGCCATCGCCGGCGTCAGCATCAGCGGGATCTTCAGCCGCTCCCTCAGGGGCGTCTGGCGTCGTTCAAGCGTCATGGGACCGAGCTCGGTCCCCGACGGAGGTGGCGTGGGGCCGGTTGCCTGAGCGGGCGCCGGCCCCACCGTGCTGCTCACCTCTTGACTAGGCCTCGAGGACGTTCTCGATCCAGCCCGCCTCCATCTGCGTTGGCCAGGAGGCGTGCGGCTCGGGCAATCCGGCCGCGGCTAGGACGTCGAAGGGAAGGGTTGCCACTCCCCGGTCGTACGAGTTGAGGATGTCACGCTCTTCCTGTGTCCAGGTCGTGGTGTCTGTCGGGAGCCCCCATCCCCACTGCTCCGGGTTGGCCTGGATCAGCTGGTTCTCGGTGCTGAGTATGTGGTTGGCGACGATCATCGCGCCCGCCGGGTTTGAGGCGTTCTTCGGGATCGTCACGTAGTTCTTGTTGGTGAGCGTCCCCGTGTCCATCACCCAGGTGCGGATGGTGTCCGGATACGTGCCGTTGTTGATCAGGGTTGACGGCCGCCGCGGGTTTAGCGACATGCCGAAGTAGACCTCGCTGTTAGCCAGCAGGTCCTGCAGGGCCCCGATACTGGTCGGATAGGTGTCGCCGCCGCGCCACAAGTCGGGCTCGATGTCGTTCAGGTACTCCCACACCTTCGGCGCGATGCTGTCGAACACCGCCTGGTCGAAGGGTTGCTGGAACACCGAGTAGTCGTCGGCCGCCCAGTAGAACATGTGCTTCACAAAGCTCAGGCCGTGGAAGTCCGGCGGGGCCATGTAGGTGAACAGGCCCGGGTTGGCGTGAACCCACTCCGCCAGTGCCTCGAAGGTCCTGGGCGGTTCCGGCACGTAGGCCGAGTTGTACACGAAGACCATCTGCGCCGATCCCCACGGCGATTCGAGGCCATCGACCGAGACGCCGAAGTCGTAGGCGATCGAAGGGTCGTCCCAGTTGACATGCGCCGCGTTGGGGATCCCCTCCGACCACGGTCCGAACAGGAGCTCAGCTTCCTTCAGGGTCTTGAAGTTGTCACCGTTGATCCAGATCATGTCGACGCTGCCGCCTTCGGTCACCCCGGCCTGGTGCTCGTTGAGGACCAGGTTGACGGCTTCTACGGTGTCGCCGAGCGGGACCCGGTTGAGCGTGACGTTGTAACGCTCCTTCACGACATCGCCGATGTACGTGTCGACCCAGGAGTTGAGGTTCTCGTTGCCGCCCCACATGTGCCAGTTCACCGTGGTGCCGTCGGCAGCAGCGAGCACATCCTCCCAAGTGTCGTACATGGGAACGTCGGCCATGGTTCCCATCATCTCTTCTTCCATGGCCTCGGTAGTGGTCGGCGCCTCCTCGGCCATCGCCTCTGTCGTGGCGGGGGCTTCCTCCTCCATGGCTTCGGTGGTAGTGGGTGTCTCCTCGACCATGGCCGCTGTGGTGGTGGTCGCCTGGGTCTCGGGCGCCGCCGCCGGTTCGGCCTCGTCGGTACCGCAGGCTGCCGCCACCAGCGCTAGGGCCGTGAACAACAGAAGGATCGAGAATCGTTTCCGGTGTCGAGCAAGCATCATTTCCTCCCTGCCGATGGGTCTTCGGGTTCCTCCGAGCCGACAACGAGGTAAACCTCGCGAAGCCCGTGCGAGAGAGACCGTATATGCATGAGGCCTAGGTGTCAATCGATCCCGCTACCGCGAAAGCCGCCCTCCGGTCTCCGCCGCGACCGGTCGAATCACCGCTGGTGCTTCCGCCGATCGTAGGTCGGCGTCGCATCCCGGCGTGGGGTAGGCTCGCCAAGGAATGGGCAATGATGAGCGATGAGGTTGGCTCGGAGCAGATCGGCCATGAGCCCGGCCGAGATGCGCGACGCCCGGACGTGCTGCTCATCATGTTCGACGACATCGGCTTCTCCGACCTGGGCTGCTACGGATCAGAGATAGACACCCCGAATCTGGACCGGTTGGCCGCGAGCGGGCACCGCTACAACAACTTCCATGCCACCACGCTGTGCTCACCGTCGCGGGCCTGCCTGCTGAGCGGCCGCAACCACCACGCGGTGGGGATGCGGATGCTGACCGGGACCCGCCACGAGTACCCGAGCGGGCAGGAGCGGATCACGAGGCGGGCGGCTCTGATCTCCGAGGTCCTGCTCGAGGCCGGGTGGAACACCTTCGCGGCGGGCAAGTGGCATGTGCTCCCGCAAGACAACCAGGGACCGGCCGGACCCTATGACGACTGGCCGCTGCGCCGGGGCTTCAACCGGTTCTACGGCTTCCTCGGAGGGGCTGCCGACCATTACTACCCGGAACTGGTACGGGACAACCACCACATCGAGCCCCCGGCCCGACCGGAGGACGGGTACCACCTGACTGACGATCTGATCGACCAATCCTCCCGGTTCGTTTCCGACCATATCGCCCACCGACCGTCGGAACCGTTCTTCCTGTACCTCCCGCTGGGGGCCGCCCACGCCCCGCATCACGCCCCGCCCGACTACATGGAGAGGGTCAAGGGACGCTTCGACGCCGGTTGGGACCAGGTCCGTCGGGACCGCTACCGGCGCCAGATCGAGACCGGAGTCATCCCGCCGGGTACCGAGCTGCCTCCCGGTAATCCCGACGTCCGACCGTGGGCGAGCCTTACTGCCGAGGAGCGTCTGGTGGCGGCCCGGCTGCAGGAGGCCTACGCCGCATTCATCGAGCACACAGACGCGGAACTCGGTCGCCTGTTCGACCACCTGAGACGGGTGGGCCGCTGGGACAACACGCTCATCTTCGTGTGCTCGGACAACGGGGCGGCCATGGACGGCCGGGATATCGGGGCCTTCGGGCGCATCCACTTCTTCAACGACATCGAACCCGGCGCGGCCGACATAATCGACCGGATCGACGAGATCGGAGGGCCCACCGCCGACTCCCAGTACGCCCGCGGCTGGGCGCAGGCTTCGAACACCCCCCTCAAGTGGTACAAGCGCTACACGCACGGTGGAGGCATCAGGGTGCCGCTGATCGTCAAGTGGGGGGACCGCATGGCCTCACCCGGCACGATGCTGAACCAGTTCCACCACATGATCGACATCGCACCCACCATCTACGAGGTGGCGGGCGTGAAGCCACCGGCTGTGTACCAGGGCCGCCCGCAGATGCCGATCCACGGTCGCAGCATGGCCTACACGTTCGGCGATCCGATGGCAAGAACCCGGAAAGGACCCCAGTACTTCGAGATGACCGGGCACCGGGGCATCTGGGCGGACGGGTGGAAGGCGGTAACCCGCCACGCGCCAGGCGACGCCTACGTCACCGAGGAGTGGGAGCTCTACCACTTGGAGAATGACTTCTCCGAAGCGAAGGACCTGGCCTCTGCAGAGCCGGAGAAGCTGGCAGAACTCGACCGCCTGTTCTGGCAGGAGGCCGCGGCGAACGATGTCCTACCGCTTGACGACCGCTACATGGAACTGTTCTGGTCCTACGGTACGGACGAGCGGTCGCCCCTCTACCGGCGCCGAGTCGACTACTACCCGCCCCTGAGCCACATCGAGCGTCCGGCCACCCCACCGATCGAGTACTGCTCCTACACGATCGAGGCGGTCGCCTCCGGTCCGATGGAGGGCGTGGTCGTCGCCTACGGGCACCCCACCTCCGGTTTCGTCCTCTACATGCAGGACGGCCGCCTCCACTACGAGTACAACGCGGCCGGAGCCGTGATGGCCCATAGCATCCGACTGCCGGACAGCGATCCGCTAACGGTACGGTTCGACTTCGACCTCCTCGGGGAACGGGCCGGCAGGGGTCGCCTCAGCGCCGGTCATCACCAAGGTCAATGGTTCGAGTTCGATCGGGTGCTCGTATGGATCTCCCTTGCCGGGATGGACCTGGGCCGGGACGCCTACGGTCCGGTCAGCCCCCGTTACGACCCACCCTTCCCCTTCCAGGGGGATCTCCAGCGCGTCACTTTCCACCTCGGCTCTGAGATAAAGATCAACCGCCGACGCGACGACTACTGACGGGCGAGGCACGCGGGACACTGATGGTCCTCCGGTGCGATTCAACCGGCCGCCTGTCAGCGGTCGGCGGTCAGTGGTTCGTTTCCGTTCCGAGGAGCGAAAACTGCGCCGATCCGGGCGCCGGTCGGCCCATGTGCTCGTATGTGAGCGCCGTGGCCATCCGTCCGCGGGGGGTGCGCGCCACCAGTCCTCTCTGGACGAGGAACGGCTCGTAGGCCGACTCGACGGTCTCCGGCTCCTCCCCCACCGCGATCGCCAGAGTGGTGAGCCCGACGGGACCGCCGCCGAACTTGGACACGATGGCGTCGAGGATCAGGCGGTCCACCTTGTCCAAACCCAGGTCATCCACCTCCCAGAGCGCCATTCCGGCCGCGGCGACAGCTTCGTCGACGCGCCCGTCCGCCCGCGCCACCGCGTACTCGCTCATCCTGGTCAGCAGGCGGTTGGCAATGCGCGGCGTGCCCCGGCTCCGGACCGCCACGTAGCCGGCGGCATGGTCGGTCACCGGGACGCCGATGATGGTCGCCGACCTAGTCACGATCCGCTTCAGTTCATCGTCCTCGTAGTAGTCGAGCCGGTCCACCATGCCGAAACGATCCCGCAGGGGGGCGGTCACCGTTCCGATCCTGGTGGTGGCGCCGACCAGGGTGAACCGGGGCAGGCTCAGGCGGAGCGATTGGGCGGTCGGGCCCTTGCCGACCACGATGTCGAGGGCGAAGTCCTCCATCGCCGAGTACAGGACCTCCTCTATGACCCGCTGCAGGCGGTGGATCTCGTCGATGAACAGCACGTCCCCGTACTCCAGCCCCGACAGGATGGCGGCCAGGTCTCCGGGGCGTTCCACCGCCGGGCCCGAGGTCGAGCGGAGCTGCGCCCCCATCTCGGCGGCGATGATGCGGGCCAGGGTGGTCTTGCCCAGGCCGGGCGGACCCGAGAGCAGCAGGTGATCGAGGGGGCGGCCCAGCTTGATCGAGGCGTCCATGGAGACGGAGAGGCGCTGCTTGATCTTCCGCTGCCCCACGAACTCGTCCAGCGTCTTGGGACGGAGCAGCACCTCGCCGGCGTGGTCCTCCTCGGTGGGGTGGGTGGCCAGGAGGCCGTCCTCACGCACCGGAGAGGCCCCTGTTCCGGCCCATCACCTTGAGCGCGCTCCTGACCATCTCCTCCACCGGTCCGTCGAGCGAAATCTCCTCCAGGGCCGCACGAACCTCGACCGGCAGGTAGCCCAGGGACTCGAGGGCCTCCCTGACCCTCGCCACCTCCGAGGTAGATGCCATGCCCACCACCATGGAGCCCAGCTTGGGCCGGAGGTCGAGGATCAGCTTCTCGGCCTTGCGCTTACCGATCCCGGGGGCCGCCACCAGCGCCGCGACATCATCCGTGGCTACGGCCTGGCGGAGATCGGCCGGGCGCATTGTCGCCAGGATGGCCATGGCCAGGGCCGGCCCCACGCCGCTGGCGCCCAGGAGGATCCTGAACATGTCGCGGCTGGCCTGCCCGTCGAAGCCGTAGAGAGCCATGTTGTCCTCCCGCACCGCCAGGTGGGTATGCAGCACCACCTCCTCGCCCAGGCCGGGCAGAGACGTCAGATCCCGAGGCGTCACGTTCACCTCGTAACCGACGCCGCCGGCCTCGATCACGACACCCGACTCGCCCTTGGCGACCAGCATGCCCCGGAGCCGGCCGATCATCCGGCAGCCCTCCGAGCCGCCGCCTCGACGCGGCCCAGCCGGTTGCCCGTGCTCTGCATGTGGCAGAGGGCGATGGCCAGGGCATCGGCGGCGTCGGCCGGTCGGGGCGCCTCCCGCATGCCGAGACGCCGCGCCACCATCTGCTGGACCTGCGCCTTGGAAGCCCGGCCGTCGCCGGTGACGATCGCCTTGACAGCCGAAGGGGAGTACTCGAACACCTCGAGCCCTGCCCGTGCCGCCGCCAGCATTATCACCCCCGAAGCCTGGCTCACCTGGGTGGCGGTGAGACGGTTCCGGTTGACGAAGACCCGCTCGATGGCCATCACGTCCGGTCGGACTTCCTCGATCAACTCCCCGATGTCCTGGTAGAGGACGTCCAGCCGGGTGGCGGTGGGCAAGCCGGCCTCCGTCCTGATCACGCCGACGGCCCTGACCTCCGGCGAGCCGCTGCCGCGGCGGACCACGCCGAACCCGGTGGTCGTGAGCCCGGGATCGATACCGATCACGAGCACGGCGGTTCCACGGCCGGTACCTGTAATACGAACATATGTTCTAGCTTAGCCCGCCGCAGGCACAGTTCCGGCTCTTTCCGGTCGGCGAGTGGTCCGTCTGCAGCGGTGTTCCTCGCAGGGTTCGCTGGCGAAAGCGCACCCGCGCCGGTACGTTGAGGATGCGGAACGCGGCGGGGGCCGCCGGTGGCACATGCGGCGCGGCGATCCGATGCCTCGACTACGAGCCGTGGGCGACCCCCGGGCAACCGGCGGAATCAGGCGCACCGCCCCGTGGTACGGTGGCGGGAGGATCGAGGAGGTATCCGGTGCAAGACCCTGGGTGAAGCACTATCCTATCGTTCGGGTGCCCCGGGGCCGCAGTCATCGGCGTCCCTCTGATCAAGAGGCGAAGTGACGTTGAGTCCTCCGTAGGCGACTCGAACCAATACCCTCAATCGCGTACCAATGGCAAACAGTCGATAGAGTGGAGAATTCCGGCAACTGATGCGTTCCGATACCTGCTAGGAAGCGTCGACACCAAACGATCCAGGAAAGGGTAACCATGGAAATCAACACCGAACGGACCGACGGGGTGCTCGTGATCAATGCCGAGGGCCGCATTGACGGATCGAACTCCGCCCAGTTCCTGGAGTCCATTCAGGCGGTGGTCAGCGACGACGACAACGGGGTCGTTCTTGATTTCGGCGGCATCAACTACATCAGCAGTGCCGGCCTGCGGGTAATCCTGCTACTCGCCAAGGAGCTCCGTCAGAAGCAGACCGGGTTCGGGGTGTGCTCGCTCTCCAGTTCCGTCAAGGAGATCTTCACCATAAGCGGGTTCGACCAGATCATCGCCATCTTCGACTCCGGGGCCGATGCTGTCAGTTCGCTCAAGTAGGAGCATGCCGAAAAAGACGGGGATGGGTTGGTCCGCCACGCCTCGACCCGGGTTTCCATTACCACCATGGAGCCAACGGGACATTTTTCGGCACGCTCCTAGGAAACGGGCGAACCCCGTTTCGGTGACCGTAATACCCGGCTATCCGACCCTCCCCGGATAGCGAGCATCATCGAGGTCGAGTCATGGCATCGGAAAAGCGATCCCGCCGGTCCGGCGATACAGGCCCGGAGCCGAGCCACACCTACCCGTACAAGATACTGGTCGTCGACGATGAGCCGGACCTGCAACCCCTCATCCTCCAGCGGATGCGCCGTCCGATCCGCTCCGGCAAGTACACGTTCGAATTCGCGCAGAACGGCATCGAGGCCCTCGAGAAACTGAACGCGCAACCCGACATCGACATGGTGGTGTCGGACATCAACATGCCCCAGATGGACGGCCTGACGTTGCTGGAACAGATACCGAGCGTCAATCCGAACATTCGTTCCGTGATCATCTCCGCCTACGGCGACATGCAGAACATCCGCACCGCCATGAACCGCGGCGCCTTCGACTTCGTTACCAAGCCCCTCGACTTCAAGGACCTGCGCCACACCATTGCGAGAACCCTCCGCAACCTGGTGGAGTGGCGGGAGGCTCTGGCTTCCCGCGACCAGCTGGTCGTGCTCCAGAACGAACTGGACGTGGCCAGCAAGATCCAGCAGTCCATCCTGCCGACCGAGTTCCCGCAGCACGAAAGGTACGGGATTCACGCCAGCATGGAACCCGCCCGCAACGTCGGCGGAGACTTCTACGACATCCTCATGCTGGAGCGAGACCACATCGGACTCGCCATCGCCGACGTGTCCGACAAGGGCGTGCCCGCGTCGCTCTTCATGATGTCGAGTCGGACCCTCCTCAAGGGAACTGCTATCGGGTTGCCACAGCCCGGAATGGTCCTGTCCGATGTCAACGACCTCCTGACCGAGGAGAACGAGACGGCCATGTTCGTGACGGTCTTCTACGCGGTGTACTCACCGATGACCGGCGAAGTGATCTACGCGAACGGCGGCCACAACCCTCCCCTGCTCATCCACGCCGATGGGAGCTCGGAGTTCGTTCCTCGGGTCGGGGGGATAGCCCTGGGGATCGTCCAAGGGGTGCCCTTCTCGCAGGGATCCATCACCCTACAACCCGGCGACACGCTCCTGCTGTACACCGACGGCGTCACCGAGGCCATGAATGCCGAGAACGAAGAGTTCGGCGTGGAGCGCCTGCAGGCGATCTTCCAGGACGACCCGCCCACGTCTGCTCAGCACACCAACGAGGCCGTCTTCGGAGCCGTGCACTCCTTCGCCGGCGGCACGCCCCAATCGGACGACATAACCTGTCTGACCATCTCCAGGATTTCGGGGTAGCGATGACTTCGCGCTCACTGGTCCTGGACTTCGAGCAGGGCGAGCAGCAGACCAACGCCGAGATGCTCGAGGGAATCTCCACTCAGATCGACGAGATGGCGGAGGCGGACGACTGGTCGCCCAAGCTGCTGTACCTGATCCAGCTATGCCTAGAGGAATTGGCGCTCAACGCCATGACCTACGGTCGGCAGAAGGGTCTGTCCGAGTTCCAGGTGTCGATCACTCCCGGCGTAGAGGAGGTCGTGCTCGAGCTGCACGACAACGGCGCGGCCTTCGACCCGACCAGGGACGCGCCGATTCCCGACCCCGATGCGCCCATGGAGGATCGACCGATAGGCGGTCTGGGAATCTTTCTCATCCGGGAGATGGTGGACGACCTTGCTTATCGAAGGGAAGAGGGTTGGAATCATCTGACCATCACGATAAGGCGCGCCCAATAGGGGGTTCTGGCCGGATGGGGGTCGGGAGCCGCTGGCCACGGACTCTTCGGGCCATCGGTTGCGGCACTCTCGTCCTCGCACTGGCCGCTTGCGGGTCGACTCCCGGCGAGGGCCCGGGCAACACCGAGCCCACCACTACCTCCTCCGCCACCACGGTCCCTCAGAGCCAGGCCGCTCCCGGTGTGGACGACCAGCGGGTCCTGTTCGGTCAGTCGGCGGCCCTCAGCGGCCCGGCCCAGGAACTCGGACTGGAGATGAGGCTCGGGATCAACGCCGCCTTCCACGAGGTGAACTCGAACGGAGGCGTGGCCGGTCGCCGCCTCGAACTGATCTCCCTCGACGACACCTACGAACCGGAACTGGCCATCGCCAACACCCTCCAGCTCATCGAGGAAGAGCAGGTGTTCGCCTTGATCGGCGAGGTGGGAACGCCGACGTCCCGCTCGGCCACGCCGGTGGCCGCGGAAGCGGGAATCCCATTCGTGGCGCCCTTCACCGGCGCCGCTTTCCTCCGGTCCGAGAGTTGGACCAACATCGTCAACCTCAGGGCGTCGTACGCCCAGGAGACGGAGGAGATGGTGGCCCGGCTCACCCAGGACCTGGAGATCGAACGCATCGCCATCATGTATCAGGACGACTCGTTCGGCCGGACCGGATTGCAAGGTGCCCAGGCAGCGCTCGAACGCCGCGACATGCAGCCCGTTTCGGTGGGGATCTACCCCCGTAACACCACGGCCATCAAGACCGGCCTCATCGACCTCACCCTGGGCAACCCCGAGGCGGTCATCGTCGTGGGGGCGTACAAGCCCGTGGCGGCCCTGATCGCCTGGTCCAGACACATCGGCTTCGATCCCATATTCATCACCATCTCCTTCGTGGGAAGCAACGCCCTGGCGAGGGAGCTCGGTCCGGACGGCCGGGGCGTGTTCGTCACCCAGGTGGTGCCGTTCCCCACGGATAGGTCCATACCGGTCGTGGCCTCCTACATGGAGGCCCTGGCGGCCTACGCCCCTGATGCGTCGCCCAGCTTCGTGTCCCTGGAGGGCTACCTGTCGGGGCGGCTCGCCATCTTCGGCCTGGAGACATGCGGACCCGAGCCGACCCGCGCCTGCTTCCTGGACGGCCTTCTGGCCGGCGGCATCATGGACATCGACGGGTTCCCCCTCACGTTCGGCCCGGGTGACAACCAGGGCTCGGACCGGGTCTTCCTCACCTTCATCAACAGCGAGGGCGAGTACGAACCGGCCGAAGAGATCAAGAGGATGTAGCGGTGGCGAGCTGGCTAGGTCGTCTTTGGGCGCTCCGCACCCTCATATCCACCCAGATGTACATCGGGATCGGATCCGTCGTCGCTCTGACCATCGCGGCCAGCTTCGTCGGTTGGGTCTCGTTCAACCGGGTCGGCGCCGCCCAGGCCAGGGTGGAGAGCGAGAGCCTGCCCGAGATGGAGGCGGCGTTCCGGATGGCTGAGTACAGCCGGACCCTCGCCGCGGCAGCTCCCAGGCTGGTAGCCGCCCAGCCGACCGAGGTCGACGCCATATCCGAGGAGATCCGCCAGGCCCAGCAGGGCTTCGAGGATCAGATCCTCCTACTGCAAAGGCTGGCGAGAACCGAAGACCATATCCAGACCTACATCCCCAATGCGCAGGCGGTCTTCTTCCAGTTGCTGTTCAACATCGACCGGATCCAGGGACAGCTCTCCCAGCATCACGCTCTTGTCCAGCGGGCGGAGGAGTTGAGGCTGCTGATCATCGACCTGCGCTCCCAACTCGACGACATAATCGTCCCCGCCATCGACGATCAGCTGTTCTACCAGCTGACGGGGTTTCGAGATCTGGGCGAACCGCCGGCCAGCCGGACCCTCTACCTGTCGGAGACCGAGTTCAACCGGTACCGCCACCTTGCGGCGCTCAAGTCGGAGGCCACGCTGGCAACTCAACTCCTGTCCAGCGGCCTGAGCGTCTCGGACGCGGCCTACATCGAACCCCTCCAGGAGAGCTTCGAATCCACCTCCGGTCGCCTGGCGATCAGCCTGGGCGCCATAGAGGGGACCGATCTCCATGCCTCGCTGACCCCGCCCTTCGATCAACTGCTCACCACGGCTACAGCCGAAGGGGACGGGTTCGACCTCCTGATCGAGAAGCTCAGGCTGGAGGAGAGCCAGGACGATCTGCTGCTCCATACGACCGAGTTGGCCGCAGAGTTGACCACGGAGGTCGATGGCCTCGTCACTTCCGCCAACCAGGCCGCCGATGCGGCCAACCAGGCATCCGACAACGCCATCAACACGGGTCGCGCCCTGCTGGTGACGATCAGCATCCTCGGCGTGCTGGCGGCCTTCGCCATCAGCTACGGCTTCGTGGGCCGGGTCCTGCTCCGCCGGATCCACATACTGTCGGCCCGCATGCGGCAGATGGCCGACGGGGACCTCGAAGCCGAGGTCAACATCAAGGGCCGCGACGAGGTGGCCGACATGGCCGCCGCCCTGGAGGTCTTCCGCCGCCACGCCCTCGAGGTCCAGCGCCTGAACCTGGTCGAGAAGATGGCCGCGGAGCTGGTCGAGAAGAACAGCCAATTGGAAGAGGTCCTCTCCGAGCTGGAGCGTGCCCAGGACCAGATCGTCATGCAGGAGAAGCTGGCGGCGCTGGGCGAGGTCACCGCCGGGGTGGCGCATGAGATCCGCAACCCGCTGAACTTCGTGAAGAACTTCTCCGAAGCGTCCGAAGAGCTGCTGGAAGAGCTCGAGGAGATCCTGGAGGAGGACGAACTGGACGAGGAAGAGATAGAGTTAATCGTCGAGGATCTGACCGACAACCTCGAGCGGATCCGCCGGCACAGCGAGCGCGCCAACCGGATCGTGCAGGACATGCTGATGATGGGCCGGGGCGGCGGCGAATGGCAGACCGTCGATCTGAACACGGTCTTCAACGAGCACGCCCAGCTGGCATACCACAGCGCCCGGGCGGTGGATCCCGACTTCCAGTTGACCATCGAGCGTGACTTCGATCCCGACGTAGGCGACATCGAGGCCATCCCGCAAGACTTGGGCCGGGTGTTCCTCAACATGGTCGGCAACTCCTGCCAGGCCACCGACTTCAAGCGGGTGTCGATCCAGGAAACACCTCGAGACGGCACGCCCTACATGCCCACCGTCTGGCTAAAGACCAAACGGGTCGGCGACCGGGCGCACGTCATTATTCGCGACAACGGGGACGGCATCCCTCCTGACGTGATCGACAAGATCTTCAACCCCTTCTTCACCACCAAGCCCACCGACAAGGGAACCGGCCTGGGCCTGGCGCTCTCGAGCGACATCGTGCGGACACACGGCGGTGCCATCTCGGTCGAATCGGAGGAGGGCGAGTACGCCCAGATGACGGTCGATCTACCGCTCAGGCGGCCCGATGGAGCGGCCGAAGCCGATCAGGCGTACGCCGACCGGCTGGTCGACGAGGAGGATGATGATGACGACGACTACGACGAGGACGAGTAAGGCAATCCCTCGTCAGTGATCCAGCGCGCGGAGCATGCCGAGGAAACCGCCGCCGAAGACGCCGAACAGGACACCCGGGAGCAGGGAGGTAGCTATCGAGGTCTGCCAGCTCTGACCGGTCCCCAACCATACGGCAACGGTTATGAAGACGATCATCAGGGGTAGACCGACCAGGGAGCCCTTCATGATGGCCATACCGAAGGCCAGATCGCTACTCGCGTCATGCGATCCGTCGCCCTCTCGAACCTGATCCGACATCTACACCTCTCGAGCTGGAAACACCAGGTAACCCGTACGGCGCCGAGATCCTGCGGCACAATGCCGCAGCCGGCCCGTAGTCTCGACTCTAGTTCACCGCCACCGTCCAGCATCCGCTAGCAGGGCCCGCGGTTTTTCCGGCCTTCCACCTCATAGGAACCGGGCCAGACGCTCGACTCCGGGGCGGATCGCCTCCCGATCGATAGCTGCGAACCCCAGCTGGAAGTAGCGAGCAGGGCGGTCGGGCCCGAGGAAGCAGGATCGGCCCGGTTCGATTACCACCCCTTCGTCCAGGGCATGGCAGGCGAGGGAGTCTGCGTCCAGATCCTCCGGGCCGGCCACCCACAAGCTCATCCCCCCGTCGGTGCTCGATACCGGCCATGGGAACAGGTCGTCCACCGCCTCGGTGATGGCCTGCCACTTGGACCTGAGTACCCGGCGGTGCCTTCGGATCACCCTTCCGTAATCACCGACCTCCATCATCAGGGCGGTGGTGCGCTGGATGATCCCGGGAGGATGCCGGAGCATGTGATGTCGGAGGCGGCGCAGATGGTCGATCAGGACGGCATCGGCAACCACGAACCCGAGCCTCAGCCCGGGCGCCAGGAACTTGGAGAAGCTCCCGACGTAGACGACCCGCCCAGTCGTGTCGAGGGCCTTTAGGGCAGGCGGGGGCCGGCGGGAGTAGCAGTACTCCGAGTCGTAGTCGTCCTCCACGATCAACGCGCCGTCCCGGGCGGCTTGGGCCAGGAGATCTCGCCGGCGGCCGATCGTCATGGTCACGTTGGTGGGGAACTGGCGACCCGGGGTGACGAACACCATGTCCAGCCCCGACAGTCCTTCGGGAGCGGTCACGCCGAGGGCGTCGACCGGCAACGGCACCAGCTTCGCCTCCTGCTTGAGGAACATCCTCCGGGCGTCGGGATAGCCGGGATCCTCGATGCCCACCGTGGATCCGGCTCCGATCAGTGCCTCCGCGACCAGATGGAGCCCGTGCTGGGTTCCCAGCGTCACCAGAATCTGGTCCGGCGTGGCCTGGATGCCCCTACCGGGAAGGATGATGTGCCGGATCTGCTCTACGAGGAGCGGGTCATCCTGGTCGTCCAGGTTGTGGAGGCTGGTGCCTCGGTGTTCCTCGCGCAGCGCCGTGCGCATGGCCCTGGTCCACGAACCGATCGGGAATCCCTCCGGACCGGGCCCGACCACGAACGGATAGGGGTAGGAGCGCCAATTGGTCGGCCGGGTCCGTTCGTCATCGCCCTCTGCCAGGGCGCCCAGCCTCTCATCCCAGCGGACCGGGCGCGGGGTGGATGATCCATACCGGTCCGGCCTACCGGCATCGCCCTCACCGAGCCCCTCATTCACCACATAGCCGACCCGTTCGATCGGCTCGATGAACCCCTCCACCGCCAACTCCCGGTAGGCCCGGTTGACGGTGTTACGGGAGACGTCGAGGTGTTCGGCCAGCACCCGCGACGAGGGGAGCATCGCACCCCCACGCAGCTCCCCCCTCTCGATCGCACTGGTCAGTCCGTCCTTGAGACACCGGTAGCGCGGCTTCGTGTCATCGCTCAGGGAATGGGACAGGCGGGCAACCGTCGCGTAATGCTGCTCAGACGTCATCGTTCACCGCCCAGCCGATCGGCATTATCACTCTACCCATGCCCGGCGGACAGGTAGACTTCCGGTATGACGAACTCGCCTGATCTCACCCACCTCCTGCCGTCCTTCACCGGCGCCAAGTACTGGCGCTCCGGAACCGTCCCGGTATTCGCCCGCGGTGAGGGGTGTTACCTCTGGGACCACGCCGGCAACAAGTACCTCGACACCCTGGCCGGGTTGTTCGTGGTTCAGATCGGGCACGGGAGAACCGACATCGCGAAGGCGATGAGCGAGCAAGCCGAACAGCTCGCCTTCTTCCCCTCCTGGTCCGCCACCACTCCCATCACTCTCGAGGCCGCCTCGTCGATCACCGACCTGGCGCCCGGGGATCTGGACTCGGTGTTCTTCGTCAGTTCGGGCTCCGAGGCGAACGAATCAGCTATCAAGTTCGCCCGCCAGTACCACCTGGCCGACGGACAGCCCACCAAGACCGGCGTGATCGCCCGGATGGACGCCTATCACGGCACCAGCATGGGCGCGCTCTCGGCCACCGGTCTGAAACCCATCAGGGACCCCTTCCTGCCCCTCCTGCCGGGCTTCAGCCACGTGCCCAACACGCTCGGCTTCTCGGATGGGGTTGAAGCCGCCCGGGTGGTCGAGAAGGAGATCCTGCGCCGGGGGCCGGAGCAGGTGGGCATGGTCATCGCCGAGCCGGTCCAGAACGGGGGTGGGTCCCTCGTTCCTCAGGTGGGTTACTGGCGCGAGCTGCGCCGCATCTGCGACCGCTACGGCGTCCTACTGGTCGCCGACGAGGTGATCTGCGGGTTCGGGCGGCTGGGTGCCTGGTTCGGATCGGAGGTCGTGGACGCAGAACCCGACATGATCACGTTCGCGAAGGGCGCCACCTCCGGCTACGCGCCCATCGGCGGCCTTCTGGTGCGACGGCCGCTGGTCGAGAAAGTCCTGGACTCGGCGGCCGGGAGCTTCCTCCACGGCGCAACCTGGGGTGGTCATCCGGTGGTCATGGCAGCCGCGGTGGCCAACCTCACCGCCATGCGGGAAGAGAGGGTGATCGAGAACGTCACCCGCCATGCATCGCTCTTCGAGGAGCGCCTTCACGATCTGGCGGGAACGCACGATGCGGTGATGGACGTCCGCGGAACCGGCTACCTGTACGCACTCGCACTCGGGCATAGCCGCGAGGAAGGACGGGAATACTCCGAAGAGGAGGCCAAGCGCGCCGTCTACGAGGTTCTACCCCCGTTGGCCCTCGAAGCCGGCCTGCACCTCCGGGTTGACGACCGGGGCGGCGCCAAGATCATGCTCTCTCCCCCACTTGTCGCCACCACCACCGAGTTGGACGAGATAACCCAGGGCGTGTCGCAGGTCCTGGATCGGCTCGCCGCCAGCTTCTAGCGGGTCCGGCACGACCATGGAGGGATCGCGTGAGGATCGGGATACCCACCGAAACCAAGCCGGATGAGTCCCGAGTAGCTCTCACGCCGGCCGGCGTGGAAGCCCTGACCCGGTCCGGCCATCAGGTCCTGGTTCAGGAAAACGCCGGGATGGGTTCCTACATTTCCGATGACGACTACGCCAGAGCGGGTGCGTCCATCGTCGGCACCGCTACCGATGTCTGGTCGAGCGCCGACCTGATCGTCAAGGTCAAGGAACCTCAGGAGGAGGAGCTGGCCCACCTCTCCCACGACCAGATCCTGTTCACCTACCTCCATCTGGCCGCCTATCCCAAAGTCGCCTCGGCACTCTGCCGGGCAGGCACCACCTCGGTGGCCTACGAGACGGTGAGGCTCCCCAGCGGCGACCTACCCCTGCTGGCGCCGATGTCGGAGATAGCGGGGCGCATGGCCACCCAGGTCGGGGCCCGGTTTCTCGAGAAGTCGGGTGGAGGCCGTGGTGTACTCCTTGGCGGGGTCCCCGGTGTCGCGCCGGCCGAGGTGGTTGTGATCGGCGGTGGAATGGCCGGCGCCAATGCGCTCCGGGTGGCGGTGGGGATGGACGCCAACATCAAGGTCTTCGACCTGAACCCGGCGCGCCTGCGCGAGATCGACAACCTGTACCGCCGGGAGGTGACGACCTTGATGGCCAATCGAGCCGATGTTCGGGCCGCGGTGCTGCGTGCGGATCTGGTCATCGGGGCGGTCCTGTTACCCGGCGCCCGCGCCCCGCGCGTCCTGACCGCCGAGGATGTCAGGGACATGAAGCCGGGCTCCGTGGTGGTCGACATCGCGATCGACCAGGGAGGATGCTTCGAGACCTCACGGGAGACGAGGCACTCCGATCCCACGTACATGATCGACGAGGTGGTGCACTATGCGGTCGGCAACATCCCGGGCGCGGTGCCCCGCACCGCCACCTTCGCACTGGCCAACTCCACCATCCCGTACGTCCTCCTGCTGGCCGATCATGGAGTCGACGCCGCCATCGAGCGACGTCCCGAGCTGGCAGAGGGCCTCAACACCCGGAGCGGCTCCATCACCAACGAGGCGGTGAGGAACGCGCTCGGTGGCTGAATACGCGGTCCCATGATGGATCCCAACCACTCCACAAGCATGCCCCCGCAGGATGATCCGTCCGGCGGCGTCCTTCCGGACCGGGTCCAGGTGGTAGTGGTCGGTGGCGGGATCGTCGGGTGCTCGATCGCCTATCACCTGGCAAGGCGGGGCATCACCGATGTGTTGCTCCTGGAGCAGAACACCCTGACCGGGGGGACCACCTGGCACGCGGCCGGGCTGGTAAGCCAGCTCAAGTCCAGCCACAGCCTGACCAGACTGGCGACGTACACCGCCCGCCTCTTCGAAGAACTGGAGGACGAGACCGGCCAGTCCACCGGCTACCGCACCACCGGATCGATCTCGGTGGCCTCGGACGGGGAACGGTGGGAGGAGATCCTGCGCGGCATGTCCATGGCCAGGACGGCCGGCGTGGAAATGGAGGTCATAGACCCCGAGCGGGCACGGGAGTTGTGGCCTCTGCTGCGCATCGACGACCTAGTGGGCACGGTCTACATACCCGGCGACGGCCAGACCAGCCCGGTCGACACCACGATGGCACTGGCCAAGGGCGCCAGGGACCGTGGCGTCACGATCCGCGAAGGCATCGCGGTGGAACGGGTCCGTGTCGACAACCAGACCGCGGTCGGGGTGGAGACCGAAGCAGGCTACGTGGAGGCGGAGACGGTGGTCCTGGCCTGCGGTATCTGGACCCGCCAGCTGGCGGCGTCCGCGGGAGTGAACGTGCCGCTCCATGCGTGCGAGCACTTCTACGTGGTGACCGAACCGCTCGACGGGATGCTGCCGGGGATGCCCACCCTGCGCGACCCCACCAACTACACCTACTTCAAGGAGGAGACCGGCAAGCTGATGGCCGGGTTCTTCGAGCCGAGGGCCAAGACCTGGAAGTACGAGGTCCCAAGGGACTTCACCTTCGGAACCCTGCCGGATGACTGGGACCACGTCGGGCCGATCTTCGAGAGGTCCATCCACCGCATCCCCGCCCTCGCCGAGTGCGGCATCCAGCTCTTCCTCAACGGACCCGAGGCCTTCACACCCGACGGCGTCTACTACCTGGGTGAGTCCCCGGAAGTTGACGGCCTCTACGTGGCCGCCGGCTTCAACTCGGTCGGCATCCAGTCGGCGGGAGGGGCGGGCTGGGTGCTGGCGGACTGGATAGCGGAGCAGCGCCCGCCGATGGACCTGTCGGCGGTCGACCTCCGCCGGGCCTTCCCCTTCCAGGGGGAGAAGACCTACCTGGAGGACCGCATCTCGGAGAGCCTCGGGCTGCTGTACGCCATGCATTGGCCGTTCCGCCAGTTCGAGTCGGCCCGCGACGTGTTCCGGTCCGTGCTCCACGACCGCTTGGACGACCTGGGAGCGGTGTTCGGAGAGGTGGCGGGCTGGGAGCGACCCAACTGGTTCGCAACGGGGGACATGGAACGCGAGTACCGGTACTCCTACGGCAAGCAGAACTGGTATCCGGCGTCGGCCGCCGAGTGCGAGGCAACCCGCAAGCGCGTGGCGCTGTACGACCAGTCCTCCTTTGTCAAGTTCCAGGTACGGGGACCGGACGCGCTGGCCGTCCTGAACCACATCGGCGGGGCCGAAGTGGATACGCCGATCGGCAAGGTCGTCTACACGCAGTGGCTCAACGACCGGGGCGGTATCGAGGCCGACCTGACCGTCACCCGCACCGGCCCCGAGGACTTCATGGTGGTGACGGCAGCGGCAGCAGCCAACCGTGACTACCACACCCTGCGCCGAGCCCTGCGGGGCCACGACGCCGATCTGGTCGACATCACGATGGAACTCCCCACCATCGGGGTCATGGGCCCGCGATCCCGCGCCCTGCTGAGCGCCCTGACCGACACCCCCCTCGACAACGCATCCTTCCCGTTCGGATGGTCACGGGAGATGACAGTGGCCGGCATACCGGTGCGCGCTCTGCGGGTCAGCTACGTGGGCGAACTGGGATGGGAACTGTACGTCGCCCGCGAAGCGGCGGTCGACCTGTTCGACGCGGTCATGGAGGCGGGAAGGGCACACGGCATCCACCCCGCCGGCTACCACACCATGAACACCCTTCGCCTGGAATCCGGTTACCGGCACTGGGGCCACGACATCACCGACGAGGACACCCCGCTGGAGGCCGGGCTGGGCTTCGCGGTGGCATGGGACAAGGAAGGCGGCTTCCTGGGACGCCGTTCACTGCTCGCCCAGCGGGCCGCAGCCCCGCTGCCGAAGCGGCTGGTCCAGTTCAAGCTGGATGACCCGGAGGCCATCGCGTACCACGACGAGCCGATCCACCGCGACGGTGTCCTGGTGGGCCGCACCACCTCCGGCATGTACGGACACACCTTCGGCGCTTGCCTGGCCATGGGATACGTACTCCGCGATGAAGGCGTGACCCGCGAGTGGATCGAGTCGGGAACATGGGACATCGAGCTGGCCGGAGTCCGCATCCCCGCCACCGCCCAGTTGAGGCCGTTCTATTCCGCCCGAACCCGCACCTGACCCGCGAGCAGAGACCATGTATCTGATGGCTAGGGCTACTAGGATTAGTTATACCATTTCACGGATGGGTAGAATGCGAAACGGCGGCCTGCCGGGTGCGACCCCCAGGGATCGGCCAGACTCTCGGCGTGGCCACCATTTGCTTACGCTCAACTGTCGGAGACAACTGGCGTTGTTGCCAGCATACGGGCCCCCTCAAGCATACGAGGCTGGTCGGTCGGAAATGTAACTCTGCGTTCCTGGCTGTTTCGAGTAACTTGTTTGCTCGATGTGACAGGTCGTGATCGCATGCGCCAACCCACTCCCTTGGGATCCTCGCCGGTACCGGTGCTTGGCCGATGATCTGTAGCTTCTGCGGGACCCGGGCGGAAGATGCCGGGAACCTGGTCATGGGCGAGGCGGGCGCCGCCATCTGTGATGCCTGCGTGGACCTCGCGGTCGGCCTGGTGCGGGAGCAGGCCACGCCGATCGGCAACATGGTGCTGGACAACATCGGCACCCTGGCCACCAACGATCGGCGTTTCCCCGGTCTGCTGGGTCTCGTAACGGATGCCGCGGTGGCGATCCGCCGCGGCCAGGTGGTCTGGGCGGGGCCCTCGGAAAGAACGCCCCAGGGACTCCGGTCTCTGCCCAGCCTGGACTGCGGGGGCCGGGCGGTTCTTCCGGGACTGGTGGACGCCCACACCCATCTGGCGTTCGCGGGCGACCGGAGCGAGGAGTTCGTGCTCAGAAGCACCGGCATGCCCGAAGCCCGCGCGGTAGCCCGCTCCGGCAGCGCCACAACGGCCCGCCTCAATCACCTCGCTGACGCCTCCCGGATCGCCAGCGTCATCGGCCGGCGGCTGAACCGCATGCTCGACTTCGGCGTCACCACGGTCGAAGCGTCCGCCGGGTACTCGAACGACTACGGACGGGAGCTAGCCCTCATCGACATGGTGGTAGAAGCGGGCCGGCGTCACGTTGTGGACCTGGTACCCACGTTCGACGTGCGGGGGTTGCCGGTCACCGCATCCGACCGTGCGAGGACTCTGGATGAAGTGGCCGAGCTACACCTTCCCGGGGCGGCGAGGCTGGGAGCCGCGGTGCGGCTGTCACTCGGAGCAGACGCCCTGACACCGGACGAAGCACGTCGCCTCATCGGGGTAGCAGCCGGCCTCGGGATCCGGACCCGGATTCACCATCGGGGCCAGACCCCGGATGTGTACAAGTTGGCATTGGAAGCCTCGGTCCCGGTGGTCGACCACGCCGGGTATCCCGACCGGGACCAGGCCGAACAGATGGCGGAGATGGGAATCAGCGTGGTCATCACCCCCACCGCGGTGCTCGGGACCCGCCGGTCACCTGCTTCGCTTCGCAAGCTCATGGAGAGAGGCGTCCCGTTGGGGCTGGGAACCGACTGCAGCCCGGCGCCGGTCATGGTGGAGTCGTTACCGCTCGCCATCACGCTGGCCGTCACCGAGATGGGGCTCACCTCCGACCAAGCCATATGGGCGGCCACGATGGGCAGCGCGCAGGCACTGGGCCTGGGCGACCGGGGCTGGCTGGGCCACGGCGCCGCGGCTGATCTGATCGTTCTCGACGCTCCCAGCCCGACCCACCTTCCCTACCGGCCGGGCACCAACCTGGTCTGGAAGGTGCTCAAGGCGGGCGAGGTGGTGGTGAGCAGATAACCGAAGGGCCTGTGCGAGGAATCAGGGGTAACCTCCCGGCCGATGTCCCTTCCCGTCGCTCTCACACACGAGCACCCGATCGCCATGGCGCACCGGGGATCGGGGTTGCTGTGGCCCGAGAACACGATGGTCGCCTTCCAGGGCGCGGTCGATCTCGGCTACAGATACTTGGAGACCGACCTCCAGATCACCCGGGACGGCGTGCTGGTCACCATCCACGACGACACGGTCGACCGCACTACCGACGGCACCGGCCTCGTGTCCGACTACTCCCTGGAGGAGCTCCGGGCCCTCGACGCCGGCTACCGATTCGAGCGCGAGGGCAGTTACCCCCATCGAGGACAGGGAGTCCAAGTGCCAACGCTCGAAGAACTGGCCGTCACCTATCCCGCCGGCGTACTCGCCGTCGACCTGAAGAGCGACGGCATGGAGGCGGCCCTGGTGGACCTCATCCGCCGTCTCGACCTGTGGGATCGGGTAATAGTCGGTTCGTTCAGCGGGTCCCGCCTGCGCCGGTTCCGGGCGCTGGTCGACCGGCCGGTGGCAACCTCGGCCGGCCCCTCCGAGATTGTCAGGTTTCTGGCCGCAGCGCGGGCTCGCATGCCGTACCGGCCTCGGGCCGACTCCTTCCAGGTGCCCGTCAGGGATCGTGGGATCACCATCGTCAGCGCCCAGACGGTCCGGGCCGCTAGGAGGTTAGGGGTTCCGTTAATAGTATGGACCGTCAACCATCTGGCTGAGATGGAAGGGCTGCTGGACCTGGGAGTCGACGGTCTCATCACCGACCGTCCGGACCTGCTACGAACCCTCCTGGCCGAGCGCAGCCGGAACGCAAACCGGAAGGAACCACGTGATGGGTGACTGGGTAGAGGTCGGTCAGGTCGTCAAGCTCCAGATCCACCGGCGACACCAGCGTGACGAAGGGATATACCGGCTCGATCCCCTAGCCGAAGTGTCCACCTTGCGGCTCACCCCTAACGGGCCGATCGGATTCGACGGCAACTCGTGGATCGTGGACTGCCACCACCGCTATCACCCGCAGGCCAGCACCCACCGCCCGGGCCGGGCGCTCTCGATCGGATTCACCTCTCACTACGAGGACATCTGGAAGCGGTTCACACCGATCCCGCTCGGCGCGAGCGGGGAGAACGTAATCGTCTCCAGCGACGAGGTCATCTCCGAAGCCGAATTGGATGGAGGGATCCGCATCGGGACTCCCCAAGCCTCGGTCATGGTCGCGGGCCCCAAGGTGGCAGAACCGTGCGTGGCCTTCACGCGTCTGGTGACCGGTCGGGCCGAGGCCTCGGCGAGCGACCTGGCAGAGGATCGGGAGCGGCTCCGCAACGGGATCAGGGGCTTCGTCATGCCCCTTGATGGAATCGACCTCTTCGACGTGGTACCCGGCATGCCGGTTGCGATCCGAGCCGCCTGAACCGGTACTTGTCCCGGGTGACGAGGAGCGTACCGAAGATGCCCGGTTGGTCACTGGGCCGGCAACGGAACCCCGGATCGAGTAGTAACGACGGGCCTCCCCATTCCCGTCTTTCTCAGCACCCTCCTAGTGTCCTGACTCGGGGATTCGCCATCCACACGCGAGACTACGAGAACGCGAAAAACGCGGGAACACACCTCTACCCGGCGGGCCCATCCCCCAGCCACCACCTCCTTCGGTCCGAACGCGTTCCGCC
>JAPPGU010000046.1 GCA_028821265.1 bacterium
AGCTGCGGGACGATGGTGGATTCGACGTCGGATGAGATGCCGGTGCCTCGGGTCCGGAAGAGGGAGTCCATCTCATCGAAGAAGACGATCACCGGGACGCCCTCGTCCGACTTCTCACGGGCTCGCTGGAAGATCAGCCGGATCTGCCGCTCGGTCTCCCCCACGTACTTGTTGAGAAGCTCCGGGCCCTTGATGTTGAGGAAGTAGGACCGGGCGTCGTCGTAGCCGGTGCGTTTCGCCACCGCGTCGGCCAGGCTGTTTGCCACCGCCTTGGCGATGAGGGTCTTGCCGCATCCGGGCGGCCCGTAGAGGAGAACTCCCTTGGGCGCCACCAGTCCGTATTCCTCGAACAGGTCCCGGTGGACGTACGGGAGCTCTACGGCGTCCTTGATCGCTTCGATCTGCTCGTGAAGTCCGCCCACCTGGGCGTAGGTGACGTCGGGGACCTCCTCGAGCACCAGCTCCTCCACCTCGGGCCGGATCAGCCTCTCGTAGGCGAGGCCGTGCCGGGGGTCGATGCGGACGTGGTCCCCGATCCTCAGGAAGACCCGCTGCAGCGGCCCCGCCAACTCCACAACCCGCTCCTCGTCGGCGTGGGCCATCACCAGCAGCCGGTCGTCGGAGAGTATCTCCTTGATGGTGACGACCTGGCCCTGGCGGTCGAAGTCCCTCACCTCCACGATGTTCATCGAATCGTTCACCAGCACCTGCTGGCCCCGCTGGAGCGCCTTGATCTCGATGGAGGGCTGGGCGTTCACGCGCATCTGGCGCCCCCCGCTGATCACATCGACGGTGCTGTCGCTGTTGACACCCAGCACCGTGGCGAACGGATTGGGGGCGGTAGTGAGCTTGTCGACCTCGGCCCGGAGCATGGCGAGCTGCTCCCTGGCCTCCTCCAGTACTGCGGACAGCTTCTCGTTGCGCTGGCCGGCCATCGCGAGTTGGGCCTTGGCCTCGGTGAGACGGCCCTCCAGGAGCCGGACCCGGCGCGGGCCGTCCTGGAGGCGACGGCGCAGGACGGAGACCTCTTCCTCGAGCGCGTGTACGGTGCCTCGGAGCGCGTTGATCCGGTGCTCGTATTCGTACGGCATCTGTCGATCAGTCACTCGCCCGCCTCAGCATTGCGGGCAGTATACGAGTGGACACACGAGTGGACGTCCTCTTCTCGAACAATTGCGTGACCTCTCATGGCGGGCTGACGCATCGGGCGGTGGTCACGAATCCGGTGTGGCCGACCATCCCGTGATCCGGGCGGACCGAGCGGCCCGCGACGTGCCACGTCCGGAGCAGGATCTCGAAGGTCTCGACATCGACGAACCGCTCGCTGGACTCCAGGGTGCTGTGGAACCTGTCGACCTGTGGAACGGTCGGGACGTAGCCGGCCACCAGGCCGCCGGGTCGGAGCGTCTTGGCCGCGGCCGGGATGACCTGCCAGGGCTCCGCCAGGTCGAGGACGAGGCGGTCGTGGCAGACCTCGGCCGCGATCTCACGGACATCGCCGACGCGCAGGTCGAGGTGGTCGGGAATCGAACCGAAATAGCGTTCGATGTTGGCCCGCCCGCGGGCGGCATGGTCTTCGCGGAGCTCGCACGAGATCACCCGGCCGGTCGGGCCCACCGCCCGTACCAGGGCCAGGGTGGCGGCGCCGGAGCCCGTGCCGGCCTCCAGGACGGTGGCGCCGGGGCGGATGTCGGCATACACGAGGATCGGGCCGAGATCCTTCGGGTACACCACCTGCGGCCCGCGGCGCATCTTGAGAACGTAATCGGCCAGGCGGGGACGGACGCCGACCAACGGCGCGCCGTTCGAGGACGTGAACCTGGTGCCCTCGGGCCGGCCGATGATGTCGGCGTGGGCAAGGCGTCCCCGGTGGTACTGGAAGGTACCGGTGGAGCGGAGTCGCAACAGGTACTTGCGACCCTTGTCGTCGAGCAGGAGAGCCGGTTCGCCCTCCCCGAACGGGATTCCCGCAGCCACGACGGTCAGAATCCTCCGAGCGAGGCCAGGCTGGCCACCAGGGTCAGCACCATGCCGGCTACGGTGACCCAGACCACCACCTTCACCCACGTGGGCGTCTGCCTCATGTGCTCTCTCCTGGTTTCTCGTTTCTAGTCTCTAGTGTCCATCATAACCAGCAACTAGCAACTAGAAACTAGCAACTACAGATTCGCTAGCCTGGACCGTGATGCTCCGGTTCCTCTCTGCTCGTCGCGGCGCCCGTTACCTTTTCCAAGGCCTTCGGCAAGGCAGGTGGCCGCTCATCCTGGTGGGCCTGACCGTACTCGTGGCGCGGTTCAACAAGTGTTGTCGGCCGGACGCCTCACGGGTGGCGACGGTCCGGGTGAAACCCGGTCAGAGCCTCGGACTACGGGTCTCCCGGCCCGGCGAGGCACCCACGACCTTCCGCGTAGACAGCTAGTTGTTAGCAAATGGTTGTTAGTTACCATTTGAACAGTGTACTAGAGACTAACGACTAGCAACTAAAAGCTACAGCCGGTGGATCTCGATCCGGGCGCCGCGGCGTCTGGCGCGCCTCCGTCCGGCCAGGAAGACGATGGCGAGCGCGCCGGCCCAGGCCAAGGCGTTTCTCATCGCGGCCGAGCGGACGAAGTCACCGGTGTCGTTGACGGCTTCCTCGATCTGGTGAGCCTTGGCTTCGATGTCGTCACGGGTGATCACAGGGACTCCCTGGGACGGTTGGCCAGCCACATCACGAAGAGAGCCAGCAGGGCGGCCAGCGCCGCGCCGATGAAGTAGCCCAGAACACTCCACAGCGCGCTGTCAGGAAGCAGGTCCAGCACCAGTCTGAGCCCGGCGATCGAGAGCATCAGCCACCCCGCGGCGAACAGCAGTCCCGCCAGCAGGCTGAACCCCGCGAAACGCGCCACCCGGCGCAAGGGCGCCACCGTCTCCTGGGCGAGGTATGCCTTCGACATCTCGAGCAACTCGGACATCAACTGGGGGATTTCGGCTTGCTTCATGCGTGTGTGATCCGGCAGGGGTACGCAAGCCTAGCGAGTGAAGGTGGGTAATCCTCATGGAAAATGGGTATCGGCGCCCGGGAGGCTTCATCCCAGCAGGGGCTTGTAGGCCTCCAGGAACCGTTGGTAGGTGGCCACTCCGGATCTCTGCCGCTCGATCTCGTCCTCGGTCAGCCGCCTCACCGGCTTGGCCGGGATGCCCATGGCGAGCGTCCAGGGCGGGATGACCCGGCCCTCCGGCAGCACTGCGCCGGACGCCAGCCAGGCGCCCTCGCCCAGCTCGGAGCCGGTGAGGGCCATGGCGCCGATCCCGACCAGGCAATGGTCGCGGACCTTGACGCTGTGCAGCACCGCGGCGTGACCGACCGTGGTGTCCCTGCCCACAATGCACGGGAAGCCGGGGTCGCAATGCATCACCACGTTGTCCTGGAGGTTCGATCCCTCCCCCACCACCACGCGGTCCAACTCGGCGCGGATAACCACCCCGAACATGACCACGGCGCGGGCCTCGATCACAGCGTCGCCGTAGATGTGAACGCCCGGCGCCACGAACGAGTCGGGATGGATGGAAGGGGATCCCAGGACCACCGGTCCCTCAGGTTCCCCGTGGGTTTGATCGGCCCGGGACACGACCGAAGGATACCTCCGGCCCGGTGAACGACTGGTCTATCCGTGGATTGGCCTGGTTGGTCCGCAGACAAGCCATGGGTGTCGGAGAGAGGACTCGAACCTCCACGCCCTTGCGGGCACTAGGCCCTCAACCTAGCGCGTCTACCAGTTCCGCCACTCCGACCCGAGCGGGGGCACGAGTATACCCACCGCGGGGCCCTTGATCAGTTGACGCCGAGCCGGGCGATCCGGTCGAGCACCCCGGTTCGCTCCGCGCCGATGGTGGTGCTGTCACCATGGCCGGTGTGGACGACGGTCTCGTCCGGTAGGACCAGCAACATGTCGCGGATACTCCGGAGCAGGGTGGGCCGATCGCTGAAGCTCCGTCCGGTAGCCCCCGGACCCCCGTTGAACAGGGTGTCTCCCGAGAACACCAGCCCGCTTCCATCGTCCAGGAAGCAGCACGAGCCCGGTGAGTGACCAGGGGTGTGGATCACTGCCAGCTCGTGTCCGGCCGCCCGCAGGGTGGCGCCGTGGGCCAGGTCGCGATCAGGTGTGGCATCGGCATACACCATGTCCCACAGCATCCGGTCGTCGGGGTGCAGCATGATGGGAGCGTCTACGTGCTCACGCAGGGCGACCGCCGAGTTGATGTGGTCGTTATGGCCGTGGGTTGCGACGATGGCAATCACTCGCCGTCCCGCTACCGCCTCCACTATCGGCGCGTGATCGTGGCCGGCGTCGATCACCAGAACCTCCTGATCGTTACCGATCAGCCAGATGTTGTTGGTGACCTCCCACTCCCCGCCGTCGAGGCGGAACAGCCCGTCGGTGGTTACCAGTTCGAGTGGCATGGTCGAGCCCGCCCTAAAAGACGACGACCGAACGAAGTACTTCCCCGCGCTCCATCTTGTGGAAGGCCTCCTCTACGTCTCCCACTCCGATCGTCTCGGAGACGAAGCGGTCCAGATCGAGACGGCCCTGGAGGTACAGGTCGATCAGCATGGGGAAGTCCTTGGAGGGGAGGCAGTCCCCGTACCAACTCGACTTCAGGGCGCCTCCGCGGCCGAAGACCTCGATGAACGGCAACTCGAGGGTCATGTCGGGGGCGGGCACCCCCACGAGCACCACGGTGCCGGCCAGGTCACGGGCCTTGAAGGCCTGCTGGTAGACGTGTGGCAGGCCGATCGCCTCGATGGCCACATCGACCCCGTTGCCTCCGGTCAGCGCCTTGATGGCATGGACCGGGTCCTCGTCGTTGGAGTTGATGGTGTGGGTGGCCCCGAACTCTGTCGCCCATTCGAGTTTCCGGTCGTCGATGTCCACCCCGATGATGGTGGTGGCTCCGGCGAGCTTGGCCCCGGCGATGGCGCCGTCGCCGACTCCTCCGCAGCCGAACACCGCCACGCTGTCGCCCGGGCCCACGCCCCCGGTGTTCATGGCGGCCCCTATGCCTGCCATGACCCCGCAACCGAGCAGGCCGGCCGCCACCGGCGAGGCGGCGGGGTCCACCTTCGTGCACTGCCCGGCCGCCACGAGGGTGGCATCCGCGAACGCGCCGATGCCGAGGGCAGCCGACAGCTCCGTGCCGTCGGCGAGGGTCATCTTCTGGGAAGCATTGTGGGTGCTGAAACAGATGTTGGGCCGGCCCCGCAGGCATGACCGGCACTGGCCGCAAACCGCCCGCCAGTTCAGGATGACGAAGTCACCGGGCTCCACCTCGGTCACCCCGGCGCCCACCTCCTCGACCACCCCGGCCGCTTCGTGGCCCAGGAAGAAGGGGAATTCGTCGTTGATGCCTCCCTCGCGGTAGTGGAGGTCGGTGTGGCAGACCCCGCACGCCTGAATGCGGACCACCGCCTCGCCGGGACCGGGGTCCGGTATGACGATCTCCTCGAGGGTCACCGGCTCACCAACTGCCTTCGATACCACACCCTGCACGGTCCGCGGCATTTTCCTCTCCTCTGCTGACGTTGCCCGAAAGACTAGTGGCCGGGACCGATCCGAGGCTTCACGCCGCGGACGGTGCCCAGAGTTCGGTCCCGGGATGGAACTGGCTCCACGCGAACCAGAAGGATTCGTGTGCGGGTATCTCCGCCCCGTCCGGTCCCCGGGCGCGCAGGCCGCCTCCGTCCAGCACGACGAAGACCTCCCCGTACTCGACCGGTTCCCCCCGTCTCAGCGTCGCCAGCGCCTCGGCCACCGGGAAGGCCACCGCGGTGGGGGCCTCTCCCCCGTCGACCAGCACGCCCAGTACCTTCTCCTGGACCGGCAGGCGGTCGTCCCAGTCCCCGATCGGGAAGATAGGACCGTGGTCGTCCCGGCCGCGCAGGGGATCGTCCGGGTAGGACCGGCCTATCCCGCCGTCCTGGGCCACGATGAGAGTATGCGGATTGGCCGCCTTCCACTCCCCCCACCGCGAGGCCACCACGGTGGTCTGAGGCAACCGGACGCCCGCCTCCCGGAGGGGACCGCTCACCGCCTGGCCGGTGAACGTGTCGAACATGGAACGCGTGTGGTACTCGTACATCATCTTGTTGGAACGCGAGAGGAGCCCGGAGGTGCGGAGTTCGAAGGTCCCGGCTTCCCCGAGCCGCTGGCGGACCGAGTCGGGCGCCATGTCCGTGAAGTAGGCCTGGGCGGAGCCGCACAGGGTGCAGTACGGGATCCCCAGTCGCCTGCCACCGATGGTGATGTTGACCATCTCGTGGACTTCCATGATGTTCTTGGGGAACGCCACCGCCTCCCCGTTGACGGTCACCGCGAACACGTATGCCTCGTCGGGGTAGTAGTCACCCTCGGAGGCGGGGACCAGCAGGGGATCGTTGAGCGCCGGGATGCAGCCCCTGGGGCACGGCAGGTGCGTCGTGTTGAGCGGGCGATCGTCGATCAACACCCCGCCCCACGTGACGTGACGCCAATCGATGAGTGAGTTCTCGTCGGCGAAGAAGGGTGCCCATCCCAACTCGATCAAGGTGTACAACCCGCCCTTCCACGTGCCTAACCCGGGCGGCGCCGGCGTGTCCCATGCGATCAACTGGTTGGTGGCGTCGCGCCACGGGTTCGGGCCGAGCTCCACGCCTGTCAGTTCGGTGAACGCGTATTGGAGGCCGGAAGCCTCGGGAGGGATGAAACGCATGAGATCCGCGATGACCCAGGCGACGCGCAGGTCACCTGACCGGCCGAGGCGGAGGATGGCCTCAGTGTCCAGTCCGGTGGTCAACGAGTCGAGCACGGCTTGAAGATCGGCCTCTGTGTCCACCTCCAAGGCGGCCTCAGCTGTAGTGGCCGGCGCTTCATCAGCTGAACCGGCCGGCGTCGTGGTTTCGGCGGATACCTGCTCGGGCGCCGTCGCAGGAGCCTGGTCGGTCGGTTGGTCCCGGCCGGACGTGGTGGAAGGTGCCGTCAGGCCGGTCGTGGTGGTGGTCTCGACCGGTTCGGCCTGCCGGCTCGACGGTCCGCCGGATCGGATGGCGACCAGCGCCACGACACCCACCAGCGCCACCAGACCGATCAGGAGCGCCCAGCGCCGTCCCGGGTTCATGCCGAAGCCTCGCCGGGGGTTCCGGTCATCAGCCGGGGTGCCGGCCCGCTCCCGATCGCCGGCCGGAGATCATGAGTTCAGCGGCCGAGAAGGATCGCCAGGCTGACGGTGGTGGCCGCGAAGAGGACCGCAACGAAGACGGTCATGCGATCCAGGTTGCGCTCGGCGAGCGTGGACCCGCCCATGCCGCCGGCCTGCATCCCGCCGCCGAACATATCGCCGAGCCCACCCTTGCCGGCATGGAGCAGGATCAGGAAGACCAGGGCAACCGCCACGATCAGATGAAGTACGGTGATGATGGCGATCGCGATTGTCATGGGTAGTCCCTGGTCAGTCAGTGGTGAGCGGTCAGTGGTCAGCTTACCAACCTCGTCGGCGTAGCCCAGAACATCCTCGAGCCGCTGTCGGCCGTGCGCGGTGACCCTTGGGGTATTCGGCTACCGATGTACGTCTAGAAGCCATTCACGGGCCACTGACCACTGACGACTATCCCGCCTGGGCGGCTACGGCGGCGGCGGCGGCCTCCGCTACCGCCGGATCGCCCAGGTACCTGTCTCCGGCATACTCGAGATCGCCGTCCAACTCCACGACCAGCGGGATCCCGGTGGGGATGTTGAGCCGGGTGATCTCCTCGTCGCCGATACCTTTCAGGTACTTGAGCAGGGCGCGGATGCTGTTGCCATGGGCGACCACGAGGACACGTCGTCCTGAGGAGAGATCGGGCATGATCCCCGCCTTCCAGTAGGGCACGGCGCGAGCGACCACATCGGCGAGGCACTCGGAGGCGGGGAGGTCGGCGGCGGCCACGTCCTGGTACCTCCTGTCGAGGCGGGGATGGCGCGGATCGTCCCTCTCCAGCGCCGGGGGCGGCACCGCATAGCTCCGCCTCCACTGGAAGACCTGGTCTGCGCCATGCAGGGCGGCGGTCTCCTTCTTGTTCAGACCCTGCAGGCCGCCGTAATGACGCTCGTTGAGCCTCCAGCTCCGCCTGATGGGCAACCAGTGCAGGTCCATGCGGTCCAGGGCGAGGTTGGCGGTGCTGATGGCCCTTCGCAGCAGCGAGGTGTGGACGATGTCGAAGCTTAGGCCTTCCCCGGCCATCAGAATTCCGGCGGATACCGCCTCGTCCTCACCGCCGGCGGTGAGCGGAACGTCGGTCCAGCCCGAGAAGCGATTCTCGAGATTCCAGGTGCTCTCGCCGTGTCGGAGCAGGACCACCTCGTTCGGTCGGGTCATTGGTGTCCGCTCCCTCTCAAGTCCAGTACTTCACGCAGGCCGCCAGCGTCCCGGGGTCGAGAGATGCCCCCCCGATCAGGCCGCCGTCTATGTCCCGCTTGGCCATGAGAGCGGCCACGTTACCCGGGTTGATCGATCCTCCGTAGATGATCCGCACCTGATCGGCGGCTTCGCCATGGCGCGATCGGATGCGGTTCCTCAAGTGCGAGATCATCTCCTGGGCCACGGATGGCCGGGCGTGCCGGCCGGTGCCGATGGCCCATACCGGTTCGTACGCGACCACCAGCCGGGCCACCTGATCGGACGGTATCCGGGCGAGAGCGCCCGAGACCTGCCGGCCCACCGTCTCTTCGGCATCTCCGGCCTCGCGTTCCTCCAGGGTCTCCCCCACCGCCACGATCGGCACGATCCCGTCCGACAGCGCCGCCCGAGCCTTCCTGTTGACCATCCGGTCGTCCTCACCGAAGTGTCGGCGGCGCTCCGAATGGCCGACTATGACGTGGCTGACAGCCAGCTTGGCCAGCATGCGAGCCGATACCTCACCGGTGTGGGCGCCCTCCTTGGCCCAATGGACGTTCTGCGCCACGATGTGGATCGGAAGGTCGTCCATCTGGACCACGGTCTGGACCGAGCGGAGCGAGGTGAAGGACGGCGCGACCCCCACGTCGACGCGGTCGTAGTCGGCAAGGTCGAGTTGGTAGCTCAGAGCCTGGACCCATTGCATAGCCTCGAAATAGGTCCCGTGCATCTTCCAGTTGCCCACCATAAGGGGTTTGCGCGCTACCGGGCCCATCGTTCCAGTCCTCTCACGCCCGGCAGGGTCTTGCCTTTCAGGAGCTCCAGCCCGGCCCCGCCGCCTGTCGACAGATGGTCGAGGTCGGCCTGGCAGCCGAGCATTCGTAGAGCGGCCACGGAGTCGCCACCGCCCGCTACCCGGAAGGCGCCCGACCGGGCCATCGCGTCCGCCACGGTAGCGGTCCCCGACCGGAACGCCTCCCACTCGAACACCCCCATGGGGCCGTTCCAGAACACCGACCCCGATCCCCCGATGACCTCGGCGAACTGCTGGGAGGTTTCGGGGCCGATGTCCAGGCCCCAGGTGTCCTCCTCTATGGAGTTCACACCCACCGCGGTAGCGCCGGCCTCCTCCTCGAAACGGTCGGCCGTGACTATGTCGGACGGCAGGACCAGACGGTCCGCCTCGGGGCTGGCCAGGAGTTCGCGTAACGAATCGAAATAGTCCGGTTCGACCAGCGAGTTGCCGACCTCGTAGCCCTCGACGGCGAGGAAGCTGAAGCACATACCGCCGCCCACCAGCATGGCGTCCACCTTGGGTAGCAGCGCTCGGATCAGCGGAAGCTTGTCGGAGATCTTGGCGCCCCCCAGCACCACGGTGAATGGGACGGGCGGGTTGTCCATGAGCGTGCTGAACACGGCCAACTCGCGTTCGAGCAGCGGCCCGGCGGCCGATCTGAGCAGGGCGGACACCCCGGTGGTGGAAGCATGGGCCCGGTGGGCCGAACCGAACGCGTCCAGCACGAACAAGTCAGCCCATTCAGCCAACTCCGACGCGTAATCGGGGTCGTTGGTGGTCTCGCCGGGATGGAAGCGCGTGTTCTCGAGCAGCACCACGTCGCCCGGACCGGCGCCTGCGATCAGGCGGCGGGCATCCTCGCCGACCGAGTCGGCGGCATGGACGACCGGGAATCCACCCAGCTCGGCCAGTGCCCTGGCCACGGGGGCCATTCGCATCCCGTCCACCACGCGGCCCCGGGGCCGCCCCAGATGGCTGCACAGGATGACCGTCGCGCCGGCGTGTCGTAGTTGGTCGATGGCGAGGAGCGCCGCCCGGAGGCGAAAGTCATCGGCCACCCGGCCGTCTCGCAGGGGAACGTTCAGGTCGGACCGGAGAAGCACGCGGCGCTCGGACACCGGAAGATCCGTGACGGTCAAGAACCTCTCCACCAGTCCCCGTCTCTACTGCTCGACATCCCGATGCCGGATGGTGGCGTGATAACCCTCGTCCCCCAGCCACTCCCCCAGTTCCTCGGCGATGGCCACGGAGCGGTGGCGCCCTCCCGTGCAGCCGATCCCGATGCTCACGTAGGACTTGCCCTCTTCCCGGTAGCGGGGGATCAGGAACGAGAGGAGGTCACGGATCCGATCCAGAAAGCCACGAGCGTCGTCAGTACCGAGCACGAAGGTACGAACCGCCTCATCGCGACCGGTCAAGAGGCGGAGACCGGGCATCCAGTGAGGATTCGGGAGGAACCGTACGTCGAACATCAGGTCATTGTCACGGGGCGTGCCGTTCTTGAAGCCGAACGAGGTGACCGCCAGGCGCATGGCGTGCTCATCCACCAGCGCCGAGAGGTGGCTCCCGAACCACTCGCGAAGCTGATGGACGTTCGTCTCGCTCGTGTTGATGTACATGTCGGCCCGGAGCCGGAGGTCGACCATCATCTCGCGCTCGGCGGCGATCGAGTCGGCCAGGGTCGGCAATCCGAGGGGGTGGGGCCGGCGGTGCTCCTCGTAGCGGCGGATCAGGACGTCGTCATCGGCGTCCAGGAAGACCAGCGTCATGCCGATACCGGCCTGTTCCAACTCCTGGATGTGGGTCTCGAGCTCCGTGAGCGGGAAGCCGCCGCGGCTGTCCAGGACCACCGCCAGGTGCCGGCCGCCCGCTCGCAGGTCGTTCAGTTCGAGAACCTGGCGGAGCAGGAGTGGGGGAAGGTTGTCGATCACGTAGAAGCCGAGGTCCTCGAGGACCTTGGCGCCGGTGGAGCGGCCGGCGCCGGAAAGACCGGTCAGCACCAGCAACCGGGTACCGGGGCCCGTCGTGGAAGATACCGGGGCGTCGGGCTCAACCATGGAGGGTAGCGTAGAGGTTCTCGGCCACCCGTTGCGGCACCACCTCGGCCAGCTGGCTCACGCTGGCCTCCCGCATCTTCTTGACCGAGCCGAACGTCCGGACAAGCGCCTTCTTGCGAGCCGGTCCGACCCCGTCCACGTCGTCGAGTATGGAATCGATCATCCGCTTCCCGCGGAGTTGGCGGTGGTACATGAGGGCGAAGCGGTGGGCCTCGTCGCGGACCCGCTGGAGCAGGTGGAGCGCGGGCTGGTCCCTGGGGATGACGATCGGATCGACCTGGCCCGGGACGTAGACCTCCTCCATGCGCTTCGCCAGTCCCGCTACCGGAATGTCGAGATCGAGCTGGGCGAGGACCTCGACCGCCCGGGCGATCTGCCCCGGCCCACCATCGATCAGGACGAGCGACGGTGGGTAGGCGAACTTGCCCCGTTCGGAGACGGGCTTGTCCAGGTCGGCTAGGTAGGCACTGAAGCGACGGCGGATGACCTCCTCCATGGAGGAGAAGTCATCCTGCCCGGTCACCGTGCGGATCCGGAACCTCCGGTAGTCGCCCCGCCGGGGCAGCCCGTCCTCCAGGACCACCATCGAACCCACGGTGTGGCGCCCCTGGATGGTCGAGATATCGTAGGCCTCGATCCGGAGCGGCGGCTCCGGAAGGGCCAGGGCGGTCTGGAGGCTGCGCAGGTCCCGGGCCCGGGCGTTGTGGTCCGACTGGCGTCTCAGCCGATGCCGCAGGAGAGCCTCGGAGGCGTTGGTCTTGGCGGTCTCGAGCAGGCGGCGCTTGGCGCCACGCTTGGGAGATCTGAGAGTCACCCGAGTACCGCGTCGCTGTGACAGGAGGTCCGACCACGGCTCGTCGTCCGGAGGCAGCGCCTCCACCAGGATGAGACGGGGCGGTGGTGAGGACTCGTCGTAGAGATCCCGGAGGACGGTGGCCGTGACCTGGGAGGGGGTCACGTCCTCGACCTTGTCGATGATCGAGCCCAGCCGACCCACGATGCGGCCGTTGCGCACCTTGAGCACCTGCACCGAGGTCTCGAGGTCGGTCTCGTCCGTGGCGATCAGGTCGAAGTCCTCGCGCCGCTCGGTGACCACCTCCTGGCGGGCCACCGCGCGCCTCACATCCTGGGCCTGGTCCCGGAGGCGGGCGGCGCTCTCGAAGTCGAGTCTGTCCGACGCCTCGCGCATCCGGGCTTCTATGCCATCGATCAGGTCGTCGGCGCTACCCGAGAGAACCTGCTCCAGGCCGCTCACGTACCCGGCGTAGGCATCCGGGTCGACGTAGCCGACGCAGGGCGCCGAGCATCGCTCGATCTCGTACTCGATGCATGGCCTGCCCTTGAGCTCGTGGCGCCGGAACACCGCATCCGAGCAGGTACGGATCGGGAGCGACTTGAGCAGCAGGTCCAGGGTGTTGCGGATGGCATAGGCATGGGCGTACGGGCCGAAATACCGGGTTCCCTTCCTCTTGGCGCCCCGGACCACCCGAGCCCGCGGCCACAGGTCGGACCGGGTTATGGCCAGGTAGGGATAGCTCTTGTCGTCTCGCAGCCGGATGTTGAAGCGGGGGCGGTGCTCCTTGATGAGCGAGAACTCCAGGAATAGGGCCGCCACCTCGCTGTCGACCATGATCCATTCCACGCCGTCGGACGCATCGACCATGGCCTGGGTCCGGGGCGGCAGGTCGCCGGTGAAGTAGGTGGAGACCCGCTTGCGAAGAGACTTGGCCTTGCCCACGTAGTTGACCCGGCCATGCCGATCACGGAACAGGTAGGCGCCCGGCGCGTCGGGGATCTCGGCGGGCAGGGGACGGTTCACGGGACAGTGTCCATCGGTATCGAACAACCCATCAACCGAACGCGCCGAACCACCGGTCGTGGATCTGCTTGTAGATGCCGGACTCGATGAGGTCCAGAAGGGCCAGGTCGATCCGCTCGCGTAGCGCGGTGTCGTCCTCGCTGACCATCAGCCCGTACTGGACCTTGTCGAACAGTGGCCCGACCGTGGTCACCGTGCCCTCGCCCCGGTGCGACACGTGGAACTGGAGAACCGGAGCATCGAACACGACCGCATCGACCTCGCCCTGCGCCAGCTGGTCGTAGGCGTCTTCGAGATCGTGCACCACGACCGGTCCGACACCGATACCGGTCAGGTAGTCGTATCCGGCCGAGTCATGGACGGTAGCGATCCGGTGACCCGGGAGATCGGCGGGTCCGTCGATGTTGCCGCGGAGTTCGTTCACCGCCAGCGAAGAGGCGATGGCAGCGGTGAAGCTGGCGAACACCAGGGTTCCCAGGGCGATCCAGATCAGGGCGAACAGCCTGCCCGGTTGTCCGCGGGCCACCTTGTCCCCGTAACCGACCGTGCTCATGGTGACGACGGACCAGTAGAACGAGTCCCAGATGCCCCGGCCGTACGGCACCGCGAAGTCCGGGTTGTGCTTCCGTTCCAGCCACCAGATCAGGTGGGCGGCGACCAGAACGGCTACCGCGAACACCACCAGCAGCCAGGGCAGGTCCGAACCCCAGATAGCCGACAGGAAGACCCCGATGCGGTCCCAAACCGCTTGGGAGCCGCTGGTAGGGGTCATGATGGTGAGGCCGGTGTCCAGCAGGGGAAGGGAGAAGTCGATCGCTTCCTCGCGGGGGCCGGTGATCGCCGCGCCCCCCAGTCCCACGTCAGCCACCCCGCGGTTGATGTCGTCCACTTGCTTGGCGACGGTGTCGACCGCGTAGATCTCGACCGTCATGCCGAGGCGGGCGGCGATGAGCTCCACCAGGTCGACCTCGAAGCCGCTGTACGTACCTTGGTTGTAGATCACGAAGGGCGGAAGGGTGCGGGCGGCTACATGGAGCACCCCGCCGGCGGCGACAGTGCCCCCGCCCACGGCGCTGTCCAGGGCGATGGCCTCCGGATCGGCGGCTTCGATCCACACGGACACCACGTTCGAATTACGTTCCACCCAATCTTGGGCGTGCCGCCGGATGTCCTCCGGGTCACCCTGGTCCCGGACCATGTGGGCGTTCTGCGCGGAGATGTCCTCCAGGGAGATCACGACCTGTTCTAGTAGCCGGCGAACGGACGGGTTGGCATCGAGGAAGCGGGAGTTCGCCACAGCCCGGATGTCGTTGGGGGGCCATCCCACCAGGCACGGATCGTTGGCGCAGCCCGGTATGCCCGGTATCGACGTCTGGTCGAGAAAGGCCGACTGGTCAGGAGGCAGGGAGGGGAAGGGTGTCTCCAGCCACACCACGTCACGGCCTGGCACCAGCTGGCCGACGGTCCAGTTGGGAGTCCACGTGTAGTAGAGAACCGGTTGACCCGCCTCGAACCGGGCGATGGTCTCGGCGATTAGCGGCGAGTAGTCGCCCTGAACCTGTTCGACCGTGGCATCCAGCCCGAATGCTTCGAGATGGTGCTCGATGACGTGGGAACAGGTCCACCCGGTCTCGCAACCGATCAGGTCGGCCCGCCCATCGGCGTCCAGGTCGAACAGCGCGGCGACTTCAGGATCGGCCAGGTCTCCGAGGCTGGTTATGCCGTGCGCCCGTGCCGTGGCCGCGTCGACGAAATAGCCCTGGAGAGCCCCCGCGTCGACTTGCGTCCCGACCCGCTCCACGAGGTCTTCCGCTATAAGACCGTCGTGGGTGGGGAACCATCCGTTCACCCACAGATCGACCTCGCCTGCGGCCACCGCGCGGTAGAAGTCCGGGTTCTCCATGGTGACCGGACCTTCGACGCGATACCCCAGGCGCAGTAGCAGGAGCCGGTACACCTCCGCCTGGAACCAGCCGGTGTCCCAGGTCGCCCGGGCCATCCGCACGGTCTTGGCCTCGACGGGATCCCCCTCCGGCTGGCCCAGCGCCGGGAGGACCGCCCCCATGGCCAGCAGCGCCAGAACCGACAGCGAGCAGGCGATCAGGGTGCGGCGCACGATGGTCTCCGGTAGGGACTGCGCCAAGGCTAGCCAGCCCTGATTACTCCAGTTCCCGGCATGCCGACGCGCTCACTCCCCTCTCCTGTAGTGGCCCATCCATGAATGATCGGGGCTCGTATCGGTCCTTCCTCGCCCAATAAATACTTGGGTTTCCCCGACCGAGCGGTGCCTCTCTCCGTATAGTCAACGAGCACGGGTCCCGCCGGGACGGCCGCGGGACCCGGCAGGCGACTGAAAGGAGGCCCGTATGGTCATCAGCATCGGGAGGTGGCGCCATGGCTGACGGCAAGGGTCACGACCAGGACCTCGATCTCACCGGCATATCCGAGGCCTACGAGGACTGGGAGAAGGACCAAGAACGCCGCCGCGAGGCTGCCATCCGGGAACGTGCGCACTTCCAGGGTCTTCAGGTAGACCCTGACATCGACTTCTATCCCGAGGTGGCCGATCGGGAGCCCGGTGACAAGAACATAGTCAGGTGGGGATTCGACATACATCCCCAGGTGACGTTCTACGCCGCGGGATTCCTGGTGATCTTCATCGCGGCCACCCTGATCTTCCCGGATCAGGCGGGTGGGGTGTTCAGCGCCATCCTCACCTTCATCAACGAGAAGGTGGGCTGGCTGTACATCATCGCGTTCAACGTCTTCATCGGAGCCGCGCTCTACTTCGCGTTGGGCAGGTACGGCAAGATACGACTAGGCGGCCCGGGGGCCCTACCGGAGTTCTCCACCCCCGCCTGGTACGCCATGCTGATCTCGGCCGGCCTCGGCATCGGGTTGATGTTCTGGGGCGTGGCAGAGCCGATCTTCCACCTGACGGCGCCGCCTCCCCTGTTCGACGTAGAACCCTTGTCGACGGGCGCGGCCCGGGCATCGCTGGCGACCTCCTACCTCCACTGGGGGATCCATGGATGGGCGCTGTACGGCCTGGTAGCCCTCGCCCTGGGGTTCTTCGCCTATAACCGGGGACTGCCCCTGACCTTCCGCTCGGTCTTCTACCCGATCCTCGGTCCGAAGATCTACGGCGGATGGGGCAATGCGATCGATATCCTCACCGTGGTGGCCACCCTCTTCGGTCTGGCCACTTCGCTGGGGTTCGGCGCCTCGCAGGCCGCCGCGGGGCTGAACAAGGTCTTCGGCGTACCGGATACCCTGCTGGTCCAGATTCTGCTCATCGCAGGTATCACGGGGCTGGCCACCATCTCGGTTGTGGCCGGCCTGGACGCCGGAGTCAAGAGGCTCAGCGCGCTCAACGTATGGCTGGCCGCGGCCTTCCTGGTCTTCGTACTGGCGGTGGGCCCGACCCTGCTGGTCCTCTCGCTGTACGTGGAGAGCATCGGCGTCTACATCCAGATCCTGCCGGAGTTCTCGTTCTGGAACGCAGCCCTGCTCGACACGCAGTGGCAGCAGTGGTGGACCATCTTCTACTGGGGATGGTGGATCTCCTGGTCCCCCTTCGTCGGCATGTTCATCGCCCGGATCTCCAAGGGGCGCTCGGTACGGGAAATGATCATCGGTGTGATCGTCCTTCCCTGCCTCCTGTGCTTCCTGTGGTTCGCGGTGTTCGGCGGAGCGGCCATGAATCTCCAGATGACCGGAGAGTTGGACGTGGCGACGGCTGTGAACGAAAACGTGGCGACAGCCCTGTTCGTGATGCTGGAGGCCTTCCCATGGACCTTCTTCGTCTCGATAGTGGGCATCCTGTTGCTGGTCTCGTTCTTCGTCACCTCGTCGGACTCGGGGTCCCTGGTGGTTGACCACCTGACCTCGGGCGGAAAGCTCGACTCGCCCAAACCGCAGCGCGTGTTCTGGGCGCTGATGGAAGGCGCGGTGGCGATCGTGTTGCTGGCCGGAGGCGGCCTGTCCGCCCTCCAGACAGCCGCCGTGGCTACCGGACTGCCGTTCCTCTTCGTGCTCCTGATAATGCTGTGGAGCCTGAAGAAGGCCTTCGACGAAGAGCTCGACCTTCTGGAGAGCCACTACGACGAGGCCATCTTCCAAGCCCAGCACAGCGGCTTGATCGAGCGGCTGGAGAGAGGAGGTGACAAGTGATCAAGAGATCGAGCACACGGATCGCCGCTGTCGCGGCCTTTGTGCTGGTGCTCTCGGCCTGCGCCGTCCAGGAAGAGGAAGGCCCCGTGGCGATCGCCCGGGCCGACTGGAGTTCCGGCTACATGCAGGCTGCCATCTACGCGCAGCTGATCGGGGAACTCGGGTACGAGGTCACCGATCCGGCGGCCGCCGAACTCAGGCCCTACTCGTTCTATCCCGCCCTTGCGGCCGGACAGTACGACCTGTGGGCCAACGGCTGGTTCCCCCTCCACGATATTTTCCTGGAGGGAGAGAACGTCACCGGCCAGGCGGTCGAGCTGCCCATCGAGGCGGTGGGCTGGCAGGTGGCCGGCGGCGGCGGTGAAGGCATCATGGTCGACAAGGCCACGGCCGACCGGCTGGGAATCTCCTCGATGGACGGTGTGGCCGCCAATGCCGGCGTCTTCGACAAGAACGGCAACGGCAAGGCGGACTTCATCGGCTGCAATGTCGGATGGGGATGCCAGATCGCCTTCAACGAGCAGATCGCCAACGAAAGCTGGGGCGCCGGCGTGGAGCAGATCTCCGGCACCTACGACCAGCTGATCAGAGGCGTCATCGACGAAATAGAGGCCGGCGAGTCGGCGGTGTTCTATGCCTGGACCCCCAACTGGACCAGCACCGTCCTGGTGCCGGGCCAGAATGCCGTGTGGGTGCAGTCGGACATCAACGACATCCGAGCGGTGGCCAACACCGACTTCCTGGATAGGAACCCGGACATTCGCCGCCTCCTCGAGGTGGTGGCGATCCCGTTGGCCGACATCGCGGCACAGAACGCCAGGATGGCCGCCGGGGAGTACTCCGAGGCCGATATCGAGGCCGACGCCGCGGCTTGGATCGCCGACAACCGTGCCCAGGTCGACGACTGGCTGGCAACGGCACGCGGCTGACAGGTCTAAACCGAGACATCAAAACAGCTAGGAAGACCCGGCTCCTCAACGATTCAAGAGGAGTCGGGTCTTCGCGCGTAGGGGTCGAGTCCCGGCAGCCCGGCTATCTCCGCTGCCACCGGAGCGCCATGAGGTGGGGGATGTCCCGGTGCTTGGCAAGGATCGGATCCCTGGCGGCCACGCGAGGGCCCACTCCGTCCTCCAGCACTTCCTCCAGAGACCAACCTGCGGTGGCGGCCTCGGTGAGCAGCCTCCCGATCGGCCGGTGGATGAACTCCACGGACCGGTTCCCGGCCGGCTCCCGGGACCGGCCCGGGTTCAGGTAGTCCCCGAACCTCCAGAACAACTCGCCGTCGGTCGGGTCGATCACCGGCCCGGACCGGGGCGCCGTGTAGACCGGATGGTTGATGACGACCACCAGCGATCCACCGGCGCGGGTGACCCGGGCGGTCTCGGCGAAGAAGCCTGCCGAGCCCTCGAAGTGCTCCAGCGCCAGCACGGCGTAGGCGCCGTCCACCGCCTCGTCGCGTACGCACGCCAGGTCGGGCAGCCGTCCGAGGAACACAGGATGGCGGCCGGAGGCCAGGCGCGCCAGCTCGAGACTGACATCCACACCGATCACGCGGACGCCCCGGGCCGCCGCCCTCTCGCCGATGCGCCCATCCCCGCAACCCAGATCCAGCAATACCTCCCCGCTCCGCGGCCGAAGCACTTGGAAGAAGAGCGGATCCACTTCTTCCCGGTAGGCCGGATCATCGGCCTCGGCGGACCACCAGCCGGCTAGGTCGATCCAGTCGTCTGCTTGCTCATGTCTCCGTGGCGTCCTCATGGCCGTCCATTCTCATCACCGGCGGTCCCAGGCATCGAGTTCGGCCGAAGGCAGGGGCAGGAGTATCTCTGGGCCGACTGCCTGGTCGGCCAACTGGCCGGGGGCTCGGAGTACGTCCCGCAGGAACTTGCCGGTGTAGGACTCGGGTACGGCGGCCACCTGCTCGGGGGTCCCCGAGGCCACGATCCGTCCGCCCTCGTCCCCGCCTTCCGGGCCGAGGTCGATGATCCAGTCGGCGGAGCGCACCACGTCCAGGTTGTGCTCTATGACCACCACCGTGTTGCCCGTGTCCACGAGGCGGTGGAGCACCTCGAGGAGCTTGCGCGTGTCCTCGAAGTGCAGTCCGGTGGTGGGCTCGTCGAGGATGTAGAAGGTGTTGCCGGTGGCCCGCTTGCCCAGTTCGGAGGCCAGCTTCACCCGCTGGGCCTCGCCACCCGAGAGGGTCGGCGCGGGCTGGCCCAGACGGATGTAACCGAGGCCGACATCGCAGATGGTCTGGGCGATCCGGGCAATCGGAGGCTGCGCCTCGAAGAACGAAAGCGCCTCCTCGGCGGGCATGTTCAGCACGTCTGCGATCGACCGGCCCTTCCACAGCACCTCCAGGGTGTCCCGGTTGTAGCGCCGGCCCTCACAGACCTCGCACAGCACGTAGACGTCCGGCAGGAAGTGCATCTCGATCCTGATGTTGCCGTCGCCCCGGCACGCCTCGCAGCGCCCGCCCTTGACGTTGAACGAGAACCGCCCCGGCATGTAGCCGCGGGCCCGGGACTCCGGTGTGGAGGAGAACAGCTTGCGGATCCGGTCGAACACCTTCGTGTACGTGGCGGCATTGGAGCGCGGGGTGCGGCCGATGGGCGACTGGTCGATGTTGATCACCTTGTCGAGGTGCTCGACCCCTTCGATGCGGCGATGCCGCCCGGGAACGGCCCGCGACCGGTACAGCCGGCTGTGGAGGCCTTTCGACAGGATTTCCTGGACCAGGGAGGACTTGCCGCTACCGGACACCCCCGTCACGGCGATCAGCTTCCCCAGGGGGAGGTCCACGTCGAGGTCGCGCAGGTTGTTCTCGGCGGCCCCGATCACCCTGAGCGACCGCCCGTCCCCGTTGCGGCGCTGTTCGGGTGTGGGGATGCGACGCCGGCCGGCCATGTAGGCGCCGGTCAGCGACTCCGGCTCGGCCACTAGGTCGGAGAGGTCCCCCTGGGCCACCACGTGCCCGCCCCGCTCCCCTGCTCCCGGGCCCAGGTCGACCACATGGTCGGCGGTCCGGATGGTCTCCTCGTCGTGCTCGACCACGATCAGGGTGTTGCCGAGATCACGGAGCCGGAGCAGCGTCTCCAGCAGCCGCCGGTTGTCGCGCTGGTGGAGGCCGATGGAAGGCTCGTCGAGCACGTAGAGAACGCCCACCAGCCCGGAGCCGATCTGGGTTGCCAGGCGGATGCGCTGCGCCTCGCCTCCGGAGAGGCTGGCCGCGCCCCGGTAGAGGGTCAGGTACTCGAGACCCACGTCGAGGAGGAACCTGAGACGCTCCCGGATCTCCTTGAGCACCGGACCGGCGATGGTCGCATCCCGTTCGCCGAGCTCCAGCCGCTCGAGGGCTTCGAGCGTGCCCCGGATCGACCGGTCGCAGACCTCGAAGATGTTCATTCCCCCCACGGTGACGGCCAGTGACACCGGGTTGAGGCGGGCGCCGGAGCAGGTCGGGCAGGGTACCTGGCGCATGTACTCCTCGTACAACGACCGGGCCCGATCCGACTCGGTCTGCTCGTGGCGCCGTCGCAGTACCGGGATCACCCCTTCGTACTTGGCCCGGTAGCGCCGCCGGCGGCCGAACCGGTTGGTGAAGGACACCTGGATCTTGAGGTCTCCGGTTCCGTACAGCACGGCCTGCTGGTGCTCGCTGTCAAGGTCGCAGAACGGGGTGTCGACGTCGAAGCCCAGCGTTCTCGCCAGGCCGTTGAGGAGATGCTGGTAGTAGCGGTTGCTGTTGCTAGCCCACGGGGCGAGCGCGCCGTCCGCGATGGAGCGCTCGTCATCGGGCACGACCAGACGGGGGTCCACCTCGAACCTGGTGCCGATACCCGAGCAGGCCTCGCAGGCGCCGTAGGGGCTGTTGAACGAGAACGAGCGGGGCTCCATCTGGTCGAACGAGATACCGCAACTGTCGCAGGAGAGATGCTGGCTGAAGGTCAACTCGGACCCGCCGATGATGTCGATGACCGCGGTGCCGCCCGTCAGTCCCAGGGCGGTCTCCAGAGAGTCGGTGAGGCGCCGCACACCGCCCCGGCCTGCTACCAGCCGGTCCACCACCACCTCGATGGTGTGGGTGTAGTAGCGGTCGAGACGGATGGACTCGGCCAGGTCGACGATCTCACCGTCGACCCTGGCCCGGCTGAATCCCTGGCGGGACAGGTCCCGGAACAACTCCTCGTACTCCCCCTTCCGTCCCCGGACGATGGGCGCCAGCACCTGGAAGCGGGTGCCCTCGTCGAGCCCGGCTATGCGGTCGACGATCTGCTGGGGCGTCTGGCGCTCCACCACCTTCCCGCACCGGGGACAGTGGGGCGTACCGATCCGGGCATAGAGGAGGCGGAGGTAGTCATGGATCTCGGTGACGGTTCCGACCGTGGAACGGGGATTCCGGCTGGCGGTCTTCTGGTCGATCGAGATGGCAGGTGACAGGCCCTCGATGAAGTCCACGTCGGGCTTGTCCATCTGGCCCAGGAACTGGCGTGCGTACGCCGACAGGCTCTCGACGTAGCGGCGCTGGCCCTCGGCGTAGATGGTGTCGAACGCCAGGCTGGACTTTCCGGACCCGGACAGGCCGGTGAAGACGATGAACCTCTCTCGCGGCAACTCGATGGAGATGTCCTGGAGGTTGTGCTCGCGTGCTCCGCGAACGATGAGCTTGTCTCTGATCATGGGCCCGGGCGGTTCGGCGCAGGGGAAGCGGGGATACCGTTCATGCTAGTGGTCGCCCGTGACCAGCCACCATGACGGGCTACGGGCGGCCTGTCGCGTCACCTCCCGGGCATGACGACGGGCCGGCCCCGGTCACTACCGGATTACCTCGCTCAGTTCCTTCATCTCGCGCTTGAGCTCGGTCACCTCGTCCCGGAGGCGGGCGGCGTACTCGAAGCGGAGTTCCCGGGCGGCTTCCCTCATCTCGTCCTCGAGGCTCTGGATCAGGCGACCCAGGTCTTCGCCGGCCAGTTCCACCGGGAAGCTCACCTCCATCGAGCCCAGGCTCCGGTCCCGGCGCCTGGAGGATGGACCGCTCGATGACACCAGCTCGAGGATGTCGGACACCTTCTTGCGGATGGTCTGGGGGTCGATGCCGTGCTCCTCGTTGTAGCGCACCTGAAGGTGGCGGCGGCGGTTGGTCTCCCCGATGGCGGCCCTCATGGAATCGGTCACGTCGTCCGCGTACATGATGACCCGGCCCGAGACGTTCCGGGCAGCCCGGCCGATGATCTGGATCAGGCTGGTCTCGGAGCGCAGGAAGCCCTCCTTGTCGGCGTCAAGGATCGCCACCAACGACACCTCCGGCAGGTCCAATCCCTCCCGGAGCAGGTTGATGCCGACCAGCACGTCGTAGTCCCCCAACCGCAGGTCGCGTAGCAACTGGACCCGTTCGAGGGTGTTGATCTCCGAATGGAGGTAGCGGGCCCGGACCCCCATCTCCAGCAGGTAGTCGGTCAGGTCCTCCGACATCTTCTTGGTCAGCGTGGTGACCAGTATCCGGTTCCCCAGCACAGCCTGGTCCCGGATCTCCCCGATCAGATCGTCTATCTGGCCCTTGGCCGGCCTGACGACTACCTCGGGATCGACCAGCCCGGTGGGCCGGACTATCTGCTCGACGATGTTGTCGGACTGCCTGCGCTCGAAGGGGCCGGGCGTGGCCGACATGAAGACCACCTGGCCGGTCTTCTCCAACCACTCGTCGAAGCGCAGCGGCCGGTTGTCGAGCGCCGACGGCAGGCGGAAACCGTGTTCCACGAGCACGTCCTTCCGGCTCCGATCCCCCTCGTACTGGCCGTGGAGCTGCGGGATGGCCACGTGGCTCTCGTCGATGATGGTCAGGAAGTCGTCCGGGAAGTAGTCCAGCAGCGTGTAGGGCGCCTCCCCCGGCTCCCTGCCGTCGATGTGGCGGCTGTAGTTCTCGATCCCGGAGCAGAACCCCACCTCGCGGATCATCTCCAGGTCGTAGGTGGTACGCATGCGGAGCCGCTGCGCCTCGAGCAGCTTCCCCTGCTGCTCCAGTTCCGCCAGCCTCTCCCGCAGCTCTGCCTGGATACCCACCATCGCCCGCTCCATGCGTTCCTCCGAGGCGGCGTAGTGGGTGGCCGGGTAGACCCACAGCTCCTTCATCTCGTCGATGATCTCACCGGTCACCGGGTTGATACGGACGATCCGGTCCACCTCATCGCCGAAGTACTCCACTCGGGCGATGGTCTCCTCGTAGGCGGGGAAGACTTCGAGGGTGTCGCCCCTGACCCGGAACCGCCCCCGCACCAGGTTCACTTCGTTGCGCTGGTACTGGATGTCCACGAGCCGGCGGATGGCCTGGTGGAGCGGGAACTCGACGCCCCGGATCAGCCGCAGGACCTGCCCGGCGTACTCGTCGGGACTGCCCAGGCCGTAGATGCAGGACACGCTGGCCACGATCACCACATCATCCCGGAACAGCAGCGACGAGGTGGCGGCGTGACGGAGCCGGTCGATCTCGTCGTTGATGGTGGCGTCCTTCTCGATGTAGGTGTCGGTCTGGGGGAGGTAGGCCTCCGGCTGGTAGTAGTCGTAGTAGGAGACGAAGTACTCGACCCGGTTGCCGGGGAAGAACTGGCGGAACTCCGAGGCCAGTTGCGCGGCGAGGGCCTTGTTGGGAGCGATCACCAGGGCGGGGCGCTGGGCCTGCTCGATCGTCCAGGCGATGGTGGCGGACTTCCCGGAGCCGGTAATGCCCAGCAGGGTCTGGAACGCGTCGCCGCGCTCCACACCTTGGGCGAGCGCGGCGATGGCGGCAGGTTGATCACCGGCCGGGTTGAAGTCGGAAACAACTGCGAAATCCGCCACGCCGCTCGATCATAGGAGGGTGCGGTGACAAGCGGCTGGAGGAGGTACTCCGCAGGGATCTGCCACGGACTCCCCGGTGAGGGGACGGCGCCGGGATGGTCTATCGTTCGTCGCCGGCGGCGACTCGAGGGACGATGCCCGACTACGGCGACATGCACGGATGGCACGACGGGGAGTTCGTCGAGCGTCCTGACTCCGAGCTTCCGGCGTACATGGGGGCCACGACGTTCGCCAAGCTGCCCCTGGTAACGGACATCGGCCAGATCGCCGACCTGGCCCCCGACGCGGTCATCGTGGGCGCGCCGCTCGATGACGGCACCACCTACCGGCCGGGGGCGAGATTCGGGCCCCGGGCGATACGGACGGGCAACAACAACTACGGCGTGTTCCACTCCCTCCAACTCGGCGTGGACGTCTTCGATGTACTCGACGTGATCGACGCCGGTGACGCCAACATCGAACCGGTGTGGCTGGAACGTGGCTACGCGATGATCTACCGGAAGGTGCGTGACCTGGCCGCGACGGGGACGGTGCCGGTCGTCCTCGGAGGCGACCACGGCATCACCTGGCCGTCGGCTACAGCCATCGCGGAGGTGAACGATCCGGCGCGGATCGGGATGGTCCACTTCGACGCCCACGCCGACACCGGCGAGGTCTTCGGACCGATCGCGAACCACGGGTCCCCGATGCGGAAGCTCATCGAGTCGGGCGCCATCGCCGGACCCAACTTCGTCCAGGTGGGGCTCCGGGGCTACTGGCCGGGCGGGGAGACCCTGGCCTGGATGCAGGAGAAGGGCTTCCGGACGCACTTCATCACCGAGATCGAGGAGCATGGCGCCGAGGCGGTGGTCGACCGGGCGATCGAAGAGGCATTGGACGGCGCCGATGCCGTGTACCTGAGCGTGGACATAGACGTTCTGGACCCGGCCTACGCTCCGGGGACGGGAACGGCCGAGCCTGGCGGGATGAGTACCCGCGAGCTGCTACGGGCGGTACGCCGGATAGTCGGCGCGGTCGAATTGGCGGGCATGGACGTGGTGGAGGTCTCCCCGCCCTTTGACCATGCCGATCTGACCGCGATGGCGGCCAACCGCGTGGTGATGGAGGCCCTCTCCGCGCTCGCCGTCAAGAAACGGTCGGGCACCGGCGTCCGGAGGTCTACCGGCCGGGTCGGGGGCGGGTCCTGATTCGTGCCAGGGCGTCGTCGAGCGCCGTGGCCAGATGCTCCCGCGTGCCCTCGTTGTCGATGACGTAGTCCGCCGCTTCCAACCACGCCCCCCGGGCGGGCTGAGCGGCCAGGCGGGAGTCGATCTCCCCTTCGGACATGCCCCGCCCGCGGAGCCGCTTCCTTCTGAGTTCGAGAGGTGCTTCGATCACCACCCACAACCAGCTGTCGTCGACCAGGTCCGCCAGGACCGGAATCTCCACGGCCGCCGGACGGTCGCCTGCCTCCCGGGCCCATCGGGCGATGCCGCGGCGAATGGCCGGGTGGGTGATCGCCTCGAGTTCGGCGAGTTGATCCCGGTCGCGGAAGACGATGCGTCCCAGCGCGCGCCGGTCGATCGCTCCGCGGGTCACGGCGGCCGGCCAGCGCTCGGCAACCCTGCGGGCGACCGGATGGCCTACCTCGAGGATCGAATGTCCTACCTGATCGGAGTCGAGAACTGCGAAGCCCCGCTCGGCCAGCAACCGCCCTGCCTGTGACTTACCGGAACCGATGCCCCCGCCGATGGCCAACCGCAGCGGCTTCATGAGCGGCCCCGCCTGGTTACCGGCGGCCGATCCCCCGCTCCTTCAGTTCTTGGAGAATCGCTTCGAGGGAGGCGTCCACGTCAAAGGAGGGCTGCTTCTCCTCCTTGGTATCCGCTCGCTCGAACTCGGACACGGCGGGGCGCCGGCGCCTGGGCGGACGGTGACCCGACTGGCGGGCGCTGAACTCGGGTAGTGCCTGCTTGATGGAAAAACTCACCCGGCGGCGGCCCTCGTCCATCTCGGTCAGCTTGACCTTGACCCGCTGGCCGATGGAGAGTTCCAACTCGGGGGACTCGACCCGATGCATGGCGATCTCCGAGACGTGGACCAGACCCTCTACGCCGTCTCCGACCGCCACGAATGCCCCGAAGGGCACCGTCTTGATCACCTCTCCCTCGAGAACGGTCCCGACCTCGTGCTGGCGGCTGAACGCCTGCCACGGATCGGCGGTGGTCTGCTTGATGGACAGGGATATCCGCTCGCGGTTGCGGTCGATCTCCAAAACCTTGACGGTCACCTTCTGGCCGACCTTGACCACCTCCGACGGATGGTTGACGTGCTTCCAACTCAACTCGGAGACGTGCACCAGGCCGTCCATGCCGCCCAGGTCCACGAAGGCCCCGAAGTTCACTACCGACGAGACCGAGCCGGTGCGGGTCTCGCCCACCGTGAGGTTGCTGAGAAACGCGCCCCTCTGCTCGGCCTGGGCCTCTTCCAGGTAGGCCCGCCGGGATAGCACCACGTTGTTGCGGTTGCGATCCAGCTCGATGACCTTGGCCTCGATGTCCTCGCCCACGAACGGGTCGAGATCACGAACCCGGCGGAGATCGACCAGGGAGGCGGGCAGGAAGCCCCGCAACCCGATGTCCACGATCAACCCGCCCTTGACCACTTCGATCACCGTGCCCCGGACGGTGCCCTTATTCTCCTTGACCGCCTCTATCTGGCCCCAGACCCGTTCGTAGAGGGCCCGCTTCTTGGACAGGATCAGACGGCCGTGCTCGTCCTCCTTGTCGATGACCAGCACTTCGATCTTCTGGCCGATCGAGACGATCTGGTCGGGCGTGACGTTCTTGCGGATCGACAGTTCCTTGAGCGGAACCACGCCCTCGGACTTGTAGCCGATGTCGACCAGGACCTCATCCTGGCCCATGCTGACTACGTGTCCTTCGAGGATGTCGCCCTCTTTGAACTCGAGGACGGTCTCGGCGATGGCGGCTTCGAAGTCCTCGGGGCCGAGGTCGTCCGGAAGGGAGCTGACGCTACGAGCCTTGATGGCGGGCGGCCCCATGACCGGGTTGTTGTCATCCGGATTGTCGACCATCTCGGTCGGCACGACGACGGGCGGGAGGGATACCGGTGCGTGGGGGGTTGCTTCCGGCGTGGCAGGGCCGGTGTCCTGAGCGTTGTCTGTTCTATCGGCGGGAGTTTCCATCTTTCCTATTTCTCTGCGGGAGGTCCTGGTCTGAATACGAGCCGGGACGCATCACGCCTCGGCAATGCTGATCGTGTCGATGTGGTTGGTTGTGGACCTCCAGGCAGGAAAACCGTCTCCGCTATGCGTTGCCGGTGACGGAGCGCGCCGAAGAATAACACCTCCCCGGCCGGCCCGGCGGGCGCATCCTGGGAGGGTATCCACCCGCCGCCCGCCTCGCTACTCCTTCACGGAGGCGAGATCCGGTCCGATTCCCACGTCGACGGTGAGCGGCACGGCAAGTTCCACCACCCCCTCCATCATCTCGCGGACGAGGCGGACGGTGGGCTCGACAGCATCCTCGCGGACCTCGAACACTAGCTCGTCGTGGATCTGGAGCAGCATCCTCGCCTGTTCGGGAGCCAGGTGCCTGTCGAGTTCGATCATCGCGATCTTGATGACATCGGCGGCGGAACCCTGAACGGGTGCGTTCAGCGCCATCCGCTCCCCCATGTGGCGGGTCCGCCAGTTGCTAGACAGCAACTCGGGAAGGTACCGGCGGCGCCCGAACAGCGTGGTGGTGTAGCCGACCTTTCGAGCCTCCCGCACCACCTCCCTGAGGTAGTGGCGCACGTCGGGGAACTGCCGGAAGTAGGTGTCCATGTGCTCCTGGGCCTCCGCCCGTCCGATCTTCAACCGCTCGGCGAGGCCGTATGCCTCCATCCCGTAGAGGAGGCCGAAGTTGATCGCCTTGGCCCGGCGCCTGGTGTCCGCCTCGACCGTGTCGGCGGTGAGGCCGAACACGCGCGCCGCCGTGGCGGTGTGGATGTCCTCACCGGCCAGGAACGCACCCAGCAGCCCGGGGTCCTCGGAAAGGTGCGCCAGGATCCGGAGCTCGATCTGGGAGTAGTCGGCCACCACGAACCGGAAGCCCTCCGCGGCGACGAAGGCTCGCCGGATGGTGCGGCCGAGCTCGGATCGCACCGGGATGTTCTGGAGGTTGGGCCGGTCCGAGGACAGTCGCCCCGTGGAGGCGCCCGTCTGGTTGAACCGGGCGTGGATGCGCTTATCGGGCCCGATCAACGGCAGGTAGCCCTTGACGTAGGTGCTGCGGAGCTTCTCCACCTCGCGGTAACGAAGGACGAGCCCGACGATGGGATGGTCTTCCTTCAGTTTTTCAAGTACCGAGGCATCGGTGCTGGGTGTTCCCCGGGGGGTCTTCTTCAGCACGCGCAGCCCGAGGTCGCCGAACAGCACCTTTCCGAATTGCTGGCTGGACTTGATGTTGAACTTCCGACCGGCCTGTTCGTGTATCCGGGTCTCCAACCCGGCGAGTTCGGCCCCGAGGCCTGCGCCCATCTCCTCGAGGTAGTCCCTGTCCACCCCGATACCGTGCTGCTCCATCCGGGCCAGCACCCGCACCAGGGGCAGTTCCATCTCTCGTAGCAGGGTCAGCTGGTCCCGATCGGCCAGCTCCGCCTCCATAACGGCCTGCAGGTCGCGGACCGCCATGGCCCTGGCTCCGGCGGCCTCCAGGTCCGGGCCGCCACCGAAGTCGAAGGTGGCCTGGCCGTTATCGGCCGCCCCGCTCTCGGAAGCGTTCAGGTCGACCGCCAGGAAGCGGGAGGCTAGGTCCTCCAGCTTCTCCGATCGACCGGCCGGGCCGATGATGTATCCCGCCAGTTCGGGATCGAACTCCAGCCCGTCCAGTTCGTAGCCGGTCCGGTGCATCTCCTGCGCCAGTTTCTTCGACTTGTAGGCGGAATGAGGCACGCCGGGATCGGCCAGAGCAGGAGCGAGGTGTTCCAGGAGCGACGCGGGCACGTAGTAGGCCGTCCGTTCGGACCCGTCAGGCGCCGCCCCACCGAGAAGGGGGACGACCATCAGCCCGGTCAACTCGCCCGACTCGTGAACCGGCTCCACGGCCAGACCTGCCGCGCCTGCCAGCGTGGCGGCCTCGGTCGCCGACTGCACCACCCGGACCTCCAACTCGATGGCAGTCTCGGCGGCCGGAGGAGTGCCGCCCTCCTGATCCGTCAGGCGTGTCCATAGGGTGGCGAACTCCAGCCTGTCGAAGACCGCTTGCACCGACGGCCAGTCAAGGTCTCTCCTGCGCAGCCGGTCCTCATCGACCTCGAGATCCAGGTCGTCGACCAGCGCCATCAGCTCGCGGTTGAGCAGGACCTGTTCCCGGTGGGTGGTGAGGTTGCTACGCAGTCTCGGAGAGAAGCTCTCGACATGCGAGAAGACACCCTCCAGGTCGTCGAACTCCGACAGGAGCCGGGCGGCGGTCTTCTCTCCCACTCCCGGAACACCGGGCAGGTTGTCGGACGTGTCCCCGCGCAGGGCTGCGTAGTCCAGATACTGCCCCGGCCTCACCCCGTACTTGCCCTCGACCCAATCCGGATCGACCACCACCGTGTCGGAAATGCCGCGGCGGGTGTAGATGACCTTCACGGTCGGGGACACCAACTGGAAGCTGTCACGGTCTCCCGTGACCACCAGCACCTGCCAACCGAGGTCGGTCACCATCTTGACCAGCGTCGCGATCACGTCGTCGGCTTCGAATCCGGGGCGTTCCATCTGGAGGATCCCCATGGCCTCCAGCACTTCACGGATCAGGGGAAGCTGGCTCCGGAACAGGTCGGGCGCCGACTCTCTCTGGGCCTTGTAGTCGGCGTAGCGCTCCGTGCGGAAGGTGGACCTCCCCACGTCCCACGCCACCGCCATGCCGTCGGGCCGGTGCTCGCCGAGCAGCTTGATCAGCATCGAGGTGAAGCCGAACGCGGCGTTGGTCACCTGGCCGGAGCTGGTAGCGAGGTCGGGAGGAAGGGCGTAGAAGGCGCGGTAGGCGAGACTATGGCCGTCCACAAGGGCCAGGGTGGGCATGCGATGATCGTAGCCGTAGCCTGGAGTTCGTACTTCGTCGTCTGTGGTCGGTACTCCGATGTCGTCAGCTCAGTAGATGAAAACGTACGTGTCAACTAGCAACTCACAACTAACGACTAACAACTACCCGGTACCGGGAATGGGACTCGAACCCATACGCCCTTGCGGGCACCGGATTTTGAGTCCGGCGCGTCTACCAATTCCGCCATCCCGGCGAGGGAGCACGATCTTACCCCGACGGCCCTACCTTGCGGATCGTATCCTCCTCATGGCCGGGTCCGCTCGCTAGCCTGCAGCTTCCGGACCGGGTGAGTTCGCCAACCCGCGATGCCCGCACGATCCGTCTTCGAGCACCGTCGCAGGTCATGGATCAATCTCGTATACGCAACGTCGCGATCATCGCCCACATCGACCACGGCAAGTCGACGCTGGCTGATCGATTCCTGGAGATATGCGGGGCCGTCGAGGCCCGGCGCATGCGCGCCCAGTACCTCGACAACATGGAACTGGAGCGAGAGCGCGGTATCACCATCAAACTCCAGAGCGTCCGACTCGAGTACGGTCCGTGGAGGATCAACCTGATCGACACGCCCGGCCATGTCGACTTCGGATACGAGGTGTCCCGGTCGTTGGCGGCCTGCGAGGGGGTGATCCTCCTGGTGGACGCCGCCCAGGGCATCGAGGCCCAGACCCTGGCCAACTGCACCCTGGCTATGGAGCACGATCTGGCCGTGGTGCCGGTTCTCAACAAAGTGGACCTGCCCGCCGCCGACCCCGACCGGGTGGCCGAGGAGATCGAACGGGTGCTGGGATTCCCGGCCGAAGAGGTGCTGGCGGTCTCGGCCAAGACCGGGGAGGGCGTCACCGCGCTCCTCGACGCGATCTGCCGGCGCGTGCCGCCCCCTGAGGACGATCCCGATGCCGAGTTGGCCGCCCTGGTGTTCGACTCCCATTTCGACACCTACCGTGGGGTCATCAGCTCGATCCGGATCGTGCGGGGCACGCTTCGCTCCGGCTCGCGGGTGCGTTTCATGCAGACCGGCGCCGTCTACACCGTCCAGGAGATCGGCGTACGCACCCCGGCAGCCGTGCCCGTGGAGCAGCTGGGCCCCGGAGAGGTGGGATACCTGATATCGGGGGTCAAGAACACGGCGGAGGCCCGGCCCGGCGAGACCGTTACCGATGCCGACCGTCCCTCCGCCACTCCCCTACCGGGCTATCGCGAGCCCAAGCCCATGGTGTTCTGCGGGCTCTACCCGCTGGATGGGGACGAGTACCCCGAGCTGCGGGACGCCCTCGACCGGCTGCGCCTCAACGACTCCAGCTTCAGTTATGAGCCGGAGACCTCCACGGCGCTCGGGTTCGGCTACCGGTGCGGCTTCCTGGGCCTGTTGCACATGGAGATCATCACCCAACGCCTCGAGCGCGAGTTCGCCCTCGACATCATCGCCACGAAGCCGTCGGTGGAGTACCGGGTGCGGACTGCGGCCGGGGACGAGCTACCGGTCGACAACCCCGCCAAGATGCCCCCCGCAGGAGAGGTGGTGGCCATCTCCGAGCCGATCCTGGCGGCCAGCATCATCAGCCCGGCCCGCTACACGGGACGCCTGATGGACCTCTGCCAGGGCCGCCGCGGGCGCATCAAGGGGATGGAGTACCTGTCTCCCGAGCGGGTGGAATTGCGTTACCGCGTCCCGCTGGCCGAGGTGGTGACCGACTTCTACGACCAGCTGAAGAGCCGGACCCGGGGTTACGCCAGCCTCGACTACGAGCCCGACGGGTACGAGGACGCCGACCTCGTGAAGGTGGACATCCTGCTGCATCACGACCCGGTCGACGCCTTCAGCGCCATCGTCCACCGGGAGGCCTCCTATCCCTACGGCCGCCGGATGACCGAGAAGCTCAGGGAGCTGATCCCCCGCCAGCAGTTCGACGTGCCGATCCAGGCCGCCATCGGGAGCAGGATCATCGCCCGCGAGACCGTCAAGGCCTATCGAAAGGACGTCACCGCGAAGCTCTACGGGGGCGACGTGACCCGCAAGCGCAAGCTGCTACAGCGCCAGAAGGCGGGTAAGAGGAGGATGAAGGCGATCGGAAGCGTCGACGTCCCGCCCGAGGCCTTCATCTCGGTGATGAGGATGCCTGGCTCCTAGCTGCCGGGGCGCAGCGGCTTGCGGTGTGTGTGGGTGGCGGCCGGGCATTCGTCATTCCCGGGACCCGACAGCCCTGCACACCCTATGCACGCGCCGTCTGCCATGGGTGGTGATTACAAGGTAACGCGCCAGGTCACATCCGTGAAGGCCGCTTCACGATCAATCTTGAGGATTGAAGGCTTCTGAGCTCTCCTCCCCGGCATCACCACCATTGACGGGACACCATGCCCGACCGGGTGGGTTCCGGCACCGGGAGTATCGGCCCCGGTTGGGTTAGGAGAGGGCGTTGGCGAGGGCGCGGGTGGCGGAGGCTATCTCGGGTATCGGATCGTCCGATGCCAGCGCCCGGCGCACGAGGGCGGACCCGACGATGATGCCGTCCACGTGTGGCGCCAGGGCGGCCGCCTGCTCGGGAGTTCCGATGCCCACGCCCATCACCAAAGGCGTCCCGGTCACAGCCCTGATCCGCTCCGCGAGGCGGCGAGGGACGTCCGACACCTCGTCCCGCTCCCCGGTCACCCCCATCGCGGCCACGCCGTAGATGAACACCGGGTCGCGGGCGGCGATCCTGGCGAGGCGCTCGTCATGGGTGGTGGGCGCGGCGAACAGCACCAGGCCGATCCCCGCTCCCTCGGTGGCCTCGATCACCGGCCCGGCCTCCTCGAGGGGGAGGTCGGCCACGATCAGGCCCGCGGCTCCTGCGTCGGCGGCTCGGCGGGCGAACTCGTGCGGGCCGACCCGGAACACCGGGTTGGCATAGGACATCGCCAGCGAGGGCCGGCCCGTGGCCTCCACTACCCGGCGGAGGACCTCGAACCCACCACCGAGCGTCATGCCCTGCTCGATCGCCCGCTGGCTCGCCACCTGGATGGTGGGTCCGTCCATGAGCGGGTCGCTGTACGGGATGCCGACCTCGAAGGCATCAGCCCCGGCTTCCGCCATCGCTACGAACGTCTCGACCGTCTCTCCCGGGCTGGGCAGTCCGGCGGTCATGAAGGGCAGGAAGGCGGTGCGACCCTCCCGCCGCACGTCGGCGAACAGCCTGTCGAGGCTCTCGCGGCTCATCGGATCACCTCATCCCGATCTTGGAGGCGATCATCTCGACGTCCTTGTCGCCGCGCCCCGAGAGGTTGATCAGGACCGTGCGGTCCCGCAACGCATCCGCCTCCCTGGCCACCCAGGCAATTGCATGGGCCGACTCGAGGGCGGGGATGATCCCCTCGGCGCGGGAGAGCAGGTCGACCCCACCCAGGGCCTCCTCGTCCGTTATGGACACGTAGCGGGCCAGGCCGGTGTCCGCGTAGTAGGCGTGCTCCGGACCGACCCCGGGGTAGTCGAGGCCCGCCGAGATGGAATGGGCCTCCAGTACCTGGCCCTCGTCGTCCTGGAGCATGTAGGTGCGGGCGCCGTGGAGGATGCCAGGTGAACCGGCCCCGATCGACGCGCCGTGCCGGCCGGTCTCGATCCCGTGACCCGCCGCCTCCACGCCGACGAGCTCCACCCCCTCCCGACCGGCGAACGGATAGAACATGCCGATGGCGTTGGACCCTCCGCCCACGCAGGCGACCACCACGTCGGGCGTCTCCCCTTCGAGCTGGGCGATGCTCTCCTCCCCGATCACCTTCTGGAACTCCCGGACGATCCACGGGAACGGATGCGGTCCCACGACCGAACCGATTATGTAATGAGTGGTCTCCACGGTGCGCACCCAGTCACGCATGGCCTCGTTCACGGCGTCCTTCAGGGTTCCGGCCCCCGAGGTGACCGGGACCACGTCGGTCCCGAGCATGCGCATCCTCTGCACGTTGAGGGCCTGGCGTTCGATGTCCTTCTCGCCCATGTAGACCAGGCACTCCAGGCCGGCGTAGGCGGCTGCGGTGGCGGTGGCGACCCCGTGCTGGCCGGCGCCGGTCTCGGCGATCAGCCGGGACTTGCCCATGCGGTTGGTGAGAAGGGCCTGGCCCAGGGCGTTATTGATCTTGTGGGCGCCGGTGTGGGCCAGATCCTCCCGCTTGAGGAGGACGCGCACGCCGAGCTCCTGCGACAGATGGTCGGCGGAGCGGAGGGGGGTGGGCCGGCCCGTGTAGCTGACCAGCAGGTCATGGAACGCGCTGACGAAGCCCGGGTCGATCCACGCCTCGGCGAACTCGGCGGCCAACTCCTCCAGGGCGGGCATGAGGGTCTCGGGAGCGAACATGCCCCCGTAATCGCCGAACCTGCCCCGCTCGTCCGGCCGGTCCAACCTGGGGCCCGGACCCGTCGCGGCGGTTACCGTCATGGACTCTCCTTCACCCGTTTGGCGTTCCTCACGAAGCTGCGGATCCTGGCGGGATCCTTCACCCCGGGCGCAGACTCTAGGCCGGACGAGGCATCGACGCCCCATGGACGATGACGCGCCACCGCGTCCGCGACGTTCGAGGGGTTCAGACCGCCCGCCAGCACGTACCGGCTGCCCGGAAGCGGGAGCCACTCCGCGGCGACCCGGCGGCCCGTCCCGCCCAGGTCGTTCGCCGAATACCCGTCGAGGAGGGCGGTGAAACCGGACGCGATGGTCCCCAGGTCCACCGGGCCCCGTACGCGGTGGGGCCGGAGCACGAAGGCCCCGACCGTGGCGGCCAGGCGGGCGGCCTCGGACGCGTGGTCACCGTAGGGTTGCACACCGGCGGCGCCTACCCGGTCCAGCAGGTCGATGAGGTGGTGGGGATGGGCGTCGAGGGTGAGGATCACCGCGGGCACCCGGGACACGGAGGCCAGGCGGGCGGCGCGCTCCACCTCCAGGTACCGGGGAGTTCCGGGGATCAGGTTCAGGCCCAGCGCGTCGGCGCCGGCGTCGGCCGCCGCCTCCACATCACCGGCGGTGCGCATGCCGCAGACCTTCACCCAGGTCATGCCGCCCCCTTGAGCCCGGAGATGGCCGCGGCCGGATCCGCCGACCTCGACAGGTACTCCCCCACCAGGATGGCGTCGTATCCGGCGGCTCTGAGCCGGGCGGCATCCTCCGGGCCCTGCACGCCGCTCTCGGCAATCCGGACGTCGACGCCGGCCAGCAACGGCGCGATCTCCTCCGAGGTGGCCAGGTCCACGTCGAAGGTCCGCAGGTCCCGGTTGTTGACCCCCACCACCCTGGCGCCGGCGTCCAGTGCCCGGATGGTCTCCTCCCGGCTGTGGACCTCGACCAGCGCGGCGAGCCCCGCTTCATCGGTGGCGCGGAGCAGCCGGGCGAGGAGTGCATCGTCGAGTATCGCCACGATCAGCAGCACCGCATCGGCGCCCATGGCCCTGGCCTCCCAGACGTGGGCGGTGTCGAGGGTGAAGTCCTTCCGGAGCGCCGGCAGCGACGTCGCGGACCGGGCGGCCCGGAGGTCGTCGGGGGTTCCCACGAAGTGATCCGGCTCCGTCAGGACCGACATCGCGGACGCCCCACCCGCTTCGAAGGCCGCGGCCCGCTCGGACGGGTCCATACCGGTGTTGATCACCCCCTTCGAGGGCGACGCCCTCTTGAACTCGGCGATGATCGACAGCCCGGGACCGCCTAGGGCGCCGTTGAAGTCCCGCGGCGGCGGCAGGCCGGCAGCTGTTTCGCGCAGCTGATCCTGGCGCGCCCTCACCTCGGGCAGGCGGCGGCGCACCGAGGCGAGAACCTTGTCCAGCATGGGGCGAAGGCTACTCGCCCTGGTGGGCGTAAAGGTATAGGGCAGGGGCCGGGGGGCCGTCCCGGCGCAGCGCACCAGGTGGCCTGGAAACGCTATTCCGTCCCGGCGGTCATGGGTAGCCCGTGGACTTCCGCTTCAGCCTGCGCGCCCTCCCAGGTCACGGTGACGCGGCTTCCGGGTGGGGCTTCGCGGCGGATCAGGGCCAGCGCGATCGGGGCGTTCAGCCCCGGACTCTCCCCCACCGTCGCCAACTCACCCACCAATCTCTCCCCATGGGTTACCCGGGCGCCCACCGGCGGCACGACCGGTTCGAGCATCCTCAATCCCCGGAGGTGGCGGTTGACCCGGCCCCGGCTGTCGATGCGGGCCACCAGTTCCTGCCCCAGGAAGCAGCCCTTGGTGAACGAGACCGCCTCGGGAACCAGGCCGGTCTCCTGCGGGATGGTCTTGGCGTTGACGTCGATGCCCATCCTGGGTTCCCCGGCCTCGATCCGCAAGGCGTCGACAACGCGGCGGCCGATCGGGACGGCGCCGAGTTCCTCGATCGCCTGCGGCCCCAGACCGGCGACCAGGCGGCGCCGCACCGGCCGCTCTCGCAGCTCGGCGGCCAGCACCCCCTGCTCCTCCCGCCAACCGCCCGGCGCGCCGGGGACACGGTCGCCGGGTCCCCACACGTCGAGCGCCGGCCGGTCATCCCCGCTGAACTCGACATCGACGCGCAGCCGCCAGCGCGACAGCGAGGCAACAACCGCCGCCTGGCGGGCCGCGTCGGTGACGATCCCCACCCGGTCCTCGTCGCGCAGGACCCAGATCAGGGCGTCCAGCTTCCCGCGGGGCTCCAGGAGGAAGGACCTGGCCGTCTGCCCGGGAGCGAGCCCCTCGATGTCCTGGCTGAGGATGCCTTGCAAGTAGGTGATGGCATCCGGTCCGACCGCCCAGAACAGGCCGAGCGTGTCCGTGGCGAATCCCGCCACGCTCCGGGCATGGGCATACCCGGCCCTGAAGTCGTCGGGCTCGCCGGCCAGGGTGGTCAAAGCAGATCGGCCCCCGCCACGGCCGCCATAGCCGCGGCCGCCTTGTCCTCCGTCTCCTGGAATTCGGCAGCCGGATCGGAGTCGGCCACCAGTCCGGCGCCCACCTGGACCCAGGCGGTGCCGTCGGCGATCACGACCGTCCGCAGGCAGATGGCGGTGTCCACGTTGCCGCTGAAGTCCATGTAGCCGGCGGCGCCGGCATAGGGACCGCGGGCCACCGGTTCCATCTCATCGATGATCTCCATGGCCCGCACCTTGGGCGCCCCCGACACGGTGCCATGTGGGAACACCGCCCGGACCACGTCCACCGGACCCAACCCGTCACGGAGCCGTCCCGACACGCCCGACACCAGATGCATGACGTGCGAGTAGCGCTCCACCACCATCAGGTCGTCCACGGTCACAGTGCCGTAGTCGCATACCCGGCCCAGATCGTTGCGCGCCAGGTCGATGAGCATGACATGTTCGGCCCGCTCCTTCGGGTCGGCCAGCATCTCCTCCTCCAAGGCCAGGTCCTCCGCCTCGGACACACCCCGCCTCCGGGTGCCGGCGATGGGGCGGGAGAACACGGTGCCGTCCCTGACCCGGGTCATCAGCTCCGGCGATGCACCCACCACGGTGACCTCCGGGTGCCTCAGGTAGAAGAGGAAGGGCGAGGGGTTGATGAGGCGCAGGGCACGGTAGAGACCGAACGGATCGCCCTCGAAAGGCGCTGCGATACGGCGGCTCAGCACCACCTGGTAGGCGTCGCCCTCCCGGATGTAGTCCTTGACCGTGAGGACGGCTTGCTCGAAGTCCTCGCGGTCCAGCGTGGAGGTGATCGGTAGGTCGGGCCGGGCGGAGCGGTCGGGTCGGGCGGCCGGGCGGTAACGAAGGGCCGTACCGAGCCGCTCCGCGGCGTCGTGGAGCCGGGTCACCGCGTCGTCGTACGCGGCGTCGAGGTCGTCCTCGAGGTCGACGAAGACGTTGCGAACCAGGTGCAACGTCTGGCGGGGATGGTCGAGCGCCGCCAGGCTACCGACGAACTGCCACATCATCTCGGGCAGCCCGCGGTCGTCGGGAGGCCGGTCGGGGAGCCGTTCGATGTACCGCACCGCGTCATAGGAGAGGTATCCGACCGCCCCGGAGTGCAAGGGGGGAAGGTCGTCCATCGGGTCGGTGGCGTAGCGGGCCAGGAACCCTTCGAGGACCGTGAGCGGATCGCCATCCGGCACCCGGACCCGGGCATCGTCCACGTGGCAGACGCCGTCCCGGCTGGTGAGGGTGAAGACCGGGTCCCACCCGAGGAACGACCAGTGCGCCCAACGCTCCCCTCCCTCGAGGGACTCGAGGAGGAATCCGGGCGAGTCGCCGACCAGCTTGCCGAAGGCGCTGACCGGAGTCTCCCGATCGGACAGCAGGGCGATCCTGACCGGGACCACCGAGGCGTGCTCGGCCAGGCGGCGGAACTCAGCCGGGCTCGGAGTGACTTTCATGGGTCTACGTTACCGAGCGAGCTACCGGGACGGGAACCCCGGAGTGGCGCCCCCGGCCATCGATCAGGCCATGACATTGCTGCGGGCGCAGTCCATTGAGGCGAGGCCTCAACCCAGCACGACCACCGGCATGCCGATCGGCGCCCACTCGTACAGGAACTCCGCCTTGTCGGATCGTTGCCGTACGCATCCTGCCGACAGGGATTGGCCCAGTTGCTCGAGCGTCTGCACAGGCTCCCCGTTACTCCTCAGAGGTATGGCATGAAACCCTATCCGCCACCCGTTCAAGCCCCACGCGAAACGCACCATGTCGTTCATGCTGCCGCCCCTGTATCCGTAGGCGATCGGCGACTTGGAGTAGACCTCGTATTGACCGGCAGGAGGATTCCGGAACATACCGCTGACCGGGTAGCTATCCACAAGCGTGCCATCGGCCTCGACCAGCCACATCATCATCTTCTCGCCACGCCGGTCGTAGACCGCGTGCCGGCGGCCGCCGAGACCCACGTCCGGCGCCGTGAGCCCGGCCGACCAGAGCAACTGCGCATCGTTGAGGCGGATGGTTGCTCCGCCGTCCCGGGGCAGCGCAAGTTGGGCACCGTCGAAACCGTCCGTGCCGGAACGCCAGACCGGCCCACCTCCGAGCCGGGGCGCCGAGTACATGACGAGGTCACCGTCCTGCTGCATGACGAGGCGGTCGCCTCCCATGCCGCGTGTGCCTGCCGACCAGATTTCCTCGACACCCCAATAGGGAGCGAGGTTGCGATACAGGACGAGATCGCCGCCCCAAAGGAACGCCAACCGGTACGAGCCGTCGGGAGACAGGAGGGATTGGCCGCGCAGCATAACGTCGCCGGGTCCGAGCGAGTCACGGAGGGACACCGGTGCTCGCCCTGCGCCGCCGCCCGCCTGGGCGAGCACGCCGGAAGCGGGAAGGAGGAGGGTCGCCAGGACCGCTATGGCGCCGATTCGGATCCGCATCATACGCGACTATAGGTCGACGATCGGCCAATTCCATACATTAAGGCTGGTGGAGGGGGGTTTCTACGTCCCGTGATCAATCGGGCGGGTCGAGGTTTCTCCTCGTGGCCTCGGCGGCCATCTCCCTGGCCAGGTCGCTCAGCCAGCCGCGGAAGCCGTCCTTGTCAAGCGTCATCCGGGCTTTGTTGGCCTCGATCGCCTCCCGTTGCTCGGCCAGGAAGGCGTCTACCTCCCAGCCGGGCAGGTTCTCCGCGGCCTCGATGAGGCGGCTGGCGCCCTCGATCATCCGGAACGCCCCGTAGATGGGCTTCTCATCGAGATGGAGCCTGGCGCAGGTGACCAGGTACAGCACGAAGTCGAACAGGAACTCCCGGGGATCGATCTCCTGGCTGCTCATGGTGATTCCGTCCACGGCTGACCGAACCGGTCGGCATGGACGGACGGCTGGAAGCCCTTGAGCGGCTTGGAGGGATTGGAGACCGGTACTCCCACCGCCATCAGCACCTCTGGACGCACATGCTCCGGGAGGCCCAGGATGGCCTGGACGACCTCTTCACTCCAACTGGTGACCTTGCACACGCCGATACCGAGCGCCGGCGCGGCGATGGCCATGAAGGCGGCGGACGCGCCCGCGTCCAGCCTGCTCACTACCTCAACCCCGCGCACCCCCGACTCGGCCTCCGACCTCACCAGGTCGCTGCATACGGCGATGGCCGCCGGGGCGTTGTTCACGAATCCCGGGCACGCCTGGCGGAGGGTGTGAACGATCCGTGGATCGGTGATGACGACCAGGTGGCGGATTCCCGGTCGGGCCACCTGGGCCCGTCCGGCGGCATAGACCAGACGATCGAGTGTCGCCCGGTCGGGCGGTTCAGGCCGGAACTCCCGGTGCATGCGGCGCCGTCGCATTGCCTCGAACACCGCCATCGGAGCCTTCAAATCCCTGTCCTTTCCCCGCCGCGGTCACGCACCGGGCGGATCACAAAGCAACAACCCCCGTCCCCATCAACGGGAACGAGGGCCGTACCGGGTAGCGGGGGTAGGATTCGAACCTACGACCTTCGGGTTATGAGCCCGATGAGCTGACCAGACTGCTCCACCCCGCGCCGTGGGAAACAGTTTAACGCGTCGGGCGCCTACCGGCAATAGGGAGTCGTTCGGGGTGACCGGCGAGATAGCTCGTTCATTGGAGCACGGCAATAATGATCGCGGCCGCACTCGCAACCAGACCGGTCATCCACCCCACGATCCAGCGGGTCTGTTCGGCGAAGCGCCTCTCTATGTCGGCGCGGAGACGCGAGATGGCAGCGTCCAGCCGGTCGGAGCTTACGTACTTCTCGGTAACCTGTGTCATGTCCCCAATCTACTTTCGTCGCTTGTCGGGGGAAGCTACTCTCTTACTCTACCATAAATAACCAACTGTAGCGTCGTCAACGGACTATCGATGTGGCCGGCATTCCCCCTCCGCACGTGTAGCAGGGTCGGGTAAGGCTTCGACGAGTACGATCGGGGCGGTCGCCGCCCGATGCACGGAGGTCATCAATGAGCCAGGCTTCTGCTTCTGATAGCTTCGAGTGCGACCTCCTGCTCGAGGGTGGGGTGGTGATCACGCTGGACGGGAAGCGGCGCGTGCTGGATGACGGCGCGGTGGCCGTCTCCGGTGGGAAGATCGCGCAGGTCGGCGCCGCCGCCGGCATGCGGCACCTGCGGGAGACGGCCGGAAGGGTCGTCGACTGCCGGGGCAAGGTGGTCCTGCCAGGGCTGACCGACGGGCACACCCACCTGTTCCAGTCGTTGGGCAGGGGACTCGGCGACGGTATGACGCTGGTGCCCTGGCTCCAGAAGTTCATGCTGCCCTACTCGAAGGCCATCACCAGGGAGATGAGCGTGGCGGCCGTCCAACTCGGAGCACTCCAGGCGGCCCTCTCCGGAACCACGATGGTGGTGGACAACCACTATGCACCCACGGACACGGAGACCATCCTCGCCGTGGCCGACGCGGTGGAAGAGGTGGGGATCAGAGGCGCCATCGCCCGGGGAATCTTCGGGGAGATGAACCCGGGCGGCGAGCTGATGGGGGTGGATCCGGACCTGTTCACGTGGACCAACCAGGAGGAGATCGCCATCACCGCCGAGTGCATGGCAGAGCGCCCGCGCGGCGGCCTGGTCGAGGTCTGGCCGTGCCCGGAGAACATCGTCTACGTCTGGCCGGAGCTCATAGATGCCTCCGCGGAGATGGCTGCGGTCGCCGGGGTTGGCTGGCACATGCACTGCTCCGAGGTGCAGGACGAGATCTCGTTCTTCATGGAGGTGCACGGAAGCCGTCCGGTGGCGTGGCTGGCCGACCGGGGGCTGCTGAGCCGCCACACCACACTGGCTCACGCCGTCTGGCTGGATCCTGACGAGGTGGCCGCCATGGGCGCCTCCGGGGCCACCGCAGTGCACAACCCGATCTCCAACCAGTACCTGGCCTCTGGCGTGCTCCACCTCGAGGCGCTGCTGTCGGCGGGCGCCACCGTGGCCCTCGGGAGTGACGGGGTGGCCGTAGCCGGGCAGGACATCTTCGAAGCCATGAAGGCCGGGCTGCTGATGCACCGTGTCGCCAGCCTCGACTCCACCGCCACCACAGTGGAGCAGTTCCTCGAACTGGGGACGCGCGGCGGAGCGGCGATGACCGGCCTTGACGCCGGATCGCTGGAGCCGGGCCGGGCTGCCGACCTGGTGGTGGTGGATGTCTCCGGAGTTCGGCACACGCCGTGGAGCCGTCCGGTTGCTTCGGTGGTGCACTCCGGTAGCTCGGCCGACGTGGAGATGGTGATCGTCGGGGGCGAGATCATCGTGGAGGACGGCCGCTCCACGAGGGTGGACGAGGCCGAGGTAAGCGCCAAGGCGGGAGAGGCGGCCGCCCAACTCTTCGGCAAGGCACGCCTGAGCGAACTCGCCAAGGACTGGATCAGTTCCTGATTTCTAGTCTGTAGTCCTAGTTAATAGTGATAAAGCACAACTAGCAACTAGATAGCGGCTAGGTCCTCGAGGCCGAGCCTGATCATCCACTCGCTGATCAGGCTCGACAGATCGGTGATGCGGCCGGTGATGAACAGCCAACCGAAGACGATCATCAGGAGGCCGGACAGGACGTTGATGGTCCGCAGATGGCGCTGAAGGAGCTTGATACCCGAGTAGAGCTTGGTCACGCCGATTCCGGCGGCGATGAACGGCAGGCCCATACCCATCGAGAACACGAACAGCAGGAGCATCCCCCTGGCGACCGTCTCCTGGGTCGCGGCCTGGGTGAGGATGGCCGCCAGCACCGGACCGATGCACGGGGTCCAGCCGAAACCGAAGGCCATTCCCATCACCAGCGGCGCCCAGCCGCCCAGTTGCGAGGGACGGACGTGGAGCCGCCGCTCCCGGTAGAGGAAGGCCAGGCGAGGCGACGTGCTGAGCGCCATCAGCACGATAACCAGCCCGAACACAGCGATCAGCCAGCCCGCCGCCGTGGTGATGACGCCCTTGTTGCGGGCGAGCAGGCCTGCCACCGAAGTAGCCCCCGCTCCGAGGGCCACGAAGACGATCGTGAACCCGAGCACGAACAGCACGGTGACCCGGAGCATCCGGGCTGTGGAGGCCTTCCCCTGTTGCAGATCGGCCACCGAGTAACCCGACATGAGCCCCAGGTATCCGGGCAGCAGCGGCAGCACGCAGGGCGATACGAAGGACAATGCCCCGAAGACGAGGGCGCTCAGGTAGCCGGCCGGGTCCATGGTCCTGGATTCTAGTTGTCAGTCGCCGGTTGCCAGTCAGTAGCTAGTTGCTCTATTGACTAGAAACCAGGGACTATCAACTAGCAACTAAGTGGCGATGGCGTGGAAGCCGGCGTCCACGTGAATGACCTCGCCGGTTACCTTGGTGGCGAAGTCGGAGAGCATGACGCAGATCATGTTGGCCACCGGAGTGGGATCGGACGTGTCCCAGGTGAGGGGGGCTCGCTCGCTCCAGACATCCTGGA
>JAPPGU010000070.1 GCA_028821265.1 bacterium
ACAATCCCGAGGCGTGCGACATGCGCGGGGTGGGCATCATCTCGCGCCAGTACGTGGCGGTGGTGTTCGGGGGAGTGATGGCCGGTCTGGCCGGATCCTTCCTCTCCCTGGGATCGACCGGCCTGTTCTTCCCCGACATCATTTCGGGGCGGGGTTGGATCGCGCTGGCGATCGTGATCTTCGGGAACTGGAGGGCCACCTGGGTGCTGGTCGGATCGTTGCTGTTCGGATTCCTGGAGGCCACCCAACTCGCGCTCCAGGCAAGCGATGTCGACCTTCCCTACCAGCTCCTGCTGGCGTTGCCCTTCGTCCTCACCATCGTGGCGCTGGTCTTCAACCGCAGCCGCTCCAACGTTCCGCTGTCGCTGACGATCCCCTATCACCGGGGCGAGCGCTGACCGGAGCCGCAAGGCCACCGCTGTGCGGACACGTCGGGGGCTGGCATGTTAGATTGCATCAATAATCCGCTCCAGCGGAGTCCCATCCGGAATTGAGTCAGGAGGTCGGGCTGCACATGACGTTAGATAGTCCCACGCGCATCAACCCGATGATCCGCCACCGGGCCAGCCACATCGGCCGAGCGGTGCCCCGCCGGGAGGATCGATCTCCGTTGATGGGTCGCCAGCGCTACATCGCCGACCTGAAGCTACCCGGAATGCTCGAAGTCGCCTTCGTGCGCAGTCCCGAGGCCCATGCCCGGATAGTGAGCATCGACACCGCGCCCGCCCTCGCCCTCCCGGGTGTGCATGCGGTGTTCACCGGCGCCGACCTGGCGGACGTGGACCTGTTCCCTCACAAGATCCTTTACATCCAACCGGTACGCCAGCCCGTCCTCGCCTTGGACCAGGTTCGCTACGTGGGGTCACCCTACGCGGCGGTCGTCGCCACCGACCGGTACGTGGCGGAGGACGCGGCGACGCTGGTGGCCGCTTACACCGAGTTCGAGCCTCTCCCTACCGTGGCCGACCTGGACCAGGCGCTGGCCGAGAATGCGCCAAGGCTGTACGACGACTGGCCCGACAACTATCTGGTCAACTTCCCGGCTGAGAAGCCCGAGGTGACGCAGGCCTTCGAAGAGGCCGACCACACGTTCAGCGACACCTATGTGAGCCAGCGCCAGACGGGACTTCCCCTGGAATGCCGAGGTGTCCTCGCCGATGTGCACGACGGTTATTTCACCGTGTGGTCCTCAACCCAGAGCCCCCACATCGTCCGCACGACCATCGCAGAGATGACCGGGATTCCCGAGCCGCGGATCAGGGTGATCGCCCCGGCCATGGGAGGTGGGTTCGGCACGAAGACTCACATATATCCCGAGGATGTGGTCATGACATGGATAGCCGGCAAGCTGGGACGCCCGGTCCGCTGGCTCGAGGACCGTTTCGAGAACCTGCTCACCGGTGTGCATGCCCGGGACCAGCGTCACGAAGTGGACGTCGCCTACGACGACGACGGGACCATCCGGGCAGTCCGATGCAAGGCCATCTGCGACGTCGGATCGGGTGAGATCTTCATGCCCGGTACCGCCACGGTCTTCGTCACCGGCGGATGCCTGACCGGAGGGTACGACTTGCCCAACATGGAGGTGCACCACTTCTGCGTGGTCACCAACAAGACGCCGAGCGGCGCCTACCGCGGCTTCGGGGTTCCCGAAGGGATGTTCGTCATGGAGAGGATCATCGACCGGGTGGCCCGACTCACCGGGACCGATCCTGTGGAGATCCGGCGCCGCATGATCCTCCAGGAGGACCAGATGCCGTACGAGATGCACGGCGGGGGGAGGATCGACTCCGGGTCGCACGCCAAGGCATTCGAGCGGGCCGTGGAGATGATCGGTGAGTCGCTCGAGCTGGTGCGGGCCCGGTACGCCGACGATCCCGACGTGCGGGTGGGGGTCGGATACACCAATTACGTGGAGCCCACCACCCCCACCTACCACCTCACGACAGGCTTCTGGGCGGGTGGCGACTCGGCGACGATCCGGGTCGATCCCGATGGCTCCGTTCGGGTGGGACTCGGGACCACCGCCCTCGGGCAGGGCACCGAGACGACCGCCGCCCAGTTGGCTGCGGAGTCCCTGGGGTTGCATCCCGACGACGTCACGGTCGTGATGGGCGATACCGACCGGGCCCCCTACGGGCTGGGTGCGTGGGGTAGCCGCTCGGCCATCGTGATGAGCGGGTCGATACTCATGGCGGCCGATCGGCTGATCACCAAGGCCCGCGACATAGCTGCCCATCTGCTGGAGGCGGCGGCCGAGGACGTGGTGCTGAGCGACGGCAACTTCCATGTCTCCGGCAGCGATGCGCCCACGGTGAGTTGGTCCCAGGTGGCTACGTCCGCTTGGGTTCGCACGCTGGACCTACCAAGAGGCATGGAGCCCGGTCTGGAGATGACGGGCTACTTCGAGCCGCCCGAACTCGAGCACCTTCCCGACATGTCCGGCAAGGTCAACGCGGCGGCCAGTTGGTCGAACGGGGCCCACGCCGGCGTGGTCAGCGTCCGGATCAGCACCGGTGAGATCAAGATCGAGGACTACGTGGTGGTCCACGATTGCGGGACGATGATCAACCCGATGATCATCGACGGGCAGGTCCACGGGGGAGTGGCGCAGGGCATCGCCGGAGCGATGTACGAGCACTTCCAGTACGACACCGAGACCGCCCGGCCCCTTTTCGCCTCCTTCATGGAGTACCTGTATCCCACCTGTTCCGAAGTGCCGGCTATGACCGTCGAGCATTTCGAGACACCCTCGCCCGAGCAGCCTCTCGGCGTCAAGGGTTGTGGAGAAGGTGGGACCATCGGCCCGGCCGCGGTGGTCGCCGGCGCCGTGGATGACGCCCTGGCCGACCTCGGGGTGGAGATCAAGGCCACCCCGGTGACCCCCTCGGCGATTCGGGAAGCCATACGGGAGGCAACCGCCGGAGGGGGTGAGCGATGAAGCCCGCCCCGTTCGACTACTACCGTCCCGCCACCGTGGAGGACGCCTTGGCCGCCCTCGGTACCTCGGAGACGGCCAAGGTCCTGGCGGGCGGGCAGAGCCTGATCCCCGCCATGAACTTCCGGCTCTCCCAGCCCGACCTCCTGGTGGACATCGGCGGCGTGGAGGGTTTCGACCGGCTGGACGTCGGACCCTCCGGCGTCATGATCGGCGCATCGGTCACCCAGAGCCGGGTGATGGCGTCCGATGAGGTGGCGGAGGCGGTTCCTGGGCTCCGGCAGGCTCTGCACCATGTCGCCCATCTCCAGATCAGGAATCGGGGAACGGTGTGCGGCAGCATCGCCCATGCCGACCCGGCCGCCGAGTTGCCCGCGCTGGCGATCGCGTGCGGCGCCACGCTGTTCCTCCAGGGACCGGCGGGGGAGAGGACCGTGGATGCGGGCGACTTCTTCCTGGGCCCGTTCTGGACGGACCTCGGCGAGGGAGAGATCATTACCGGAGTTCACTTTCCGAGCGAGCCGGCGGACACCGTCACGCTGATGGATGAGCTGGCCTGGAGGTCGGGTGACTTCGCCATCACCGGGGTGGCGGCGGCTGTGGCCACCCGAGACGGATGCGTGAGCGGCGCCCGCCTGGTCAGCTTCGGGGTGAGCGGGGTGCCTAGCCGGATGGCAGCCGCCGAGCAAGCCGTTCTCGGCTTCGCTCCGGGGGATGACAGCTCGGCTCTGTACGGAGCCGCCTATGAGGACGGCGGGGACGCGGTAGATGACATTCACGCCACGGCGGAGTACCGGAGGGAGGCGCTGGGCGCCCTGGCGGTAAGGAGCGTCCGTGCGGCGCTGGCATCGAACGGCAACGGGACGGGGGTGTGATGATGGATACCAGCCCAGGCTCGCGGGAGGTTGACGTTGCGGCCACGATCAACGGGATGCAGGTGACCCACCGGGTTCCGGCCCGCTTGCTGCTCTCCGACTTCATCCGTGACGTCGTAGGCCTGACCGGCACCCACGTGGGGTGCGAGCACGGTTACTGCGGGGCCTGCACTGTGATCGTCGACGGCGATGCCATCCGCTCGTGCTCGACCCTGGCCGTCCAAGCCGACGGGAGCACCATCCGAACCGTGGAGGACCTCGCCACGGACGGGGACCTCACGCCGATGCAGCAGGCCTTTCACGAGAACCACGCCATGCAGTGTGGCTTCTGCACCGCGGGGTTCCTGATGACCCTGGAGAGCGTCGACCCCGACGACTACCGGGAGCCGGAGCAGGTGGTGGATCTCCTGTCCGGCAACCTGTGCCGCTGCACCGGCTACCAGAACATCGTCAACGCGGTCTGCTCGGTGTGGGAAGTCGAGCGGAGCTAGAGACTTGGTAATCGTGAGGAGGCAATGGTGACCGGCCGACATGCAACCAGCGACTACCTCGACGTTGCCGCCGAGAACCGACTCTACGAGGAGATGCGGGACAACTTCTGGTTTCCGGTCGCATACTCCGATGATCTCAAGGACGAACCCCAGGCCTTCACCCTGTTCGAGGAGCAGCTGGTGGTGGTCCGGCTCGATGGCGCGCCCCGCGTGTTCGAGGATCTGTGCCGTCACCGGGGAGCGGCCCTTTCCCTCGGCAAGGTCATCGACGGTTGCGAACTCCGTTGCGGCTACCACGGCTGGACCTACGACGCCGAGGGCCGCGTCACCCGGGTTCCGGCCCGCGAGGAACTCTCGCCCGCCTTCCGGAACATCCGGGTGCCGTCGTTCCCGACGGTCGAGGTGT
>JAPPGU010000006.1 GCA_028821265.1 bacterium
CCCGGTGCTGGCGGCCTTCGCCATCTTCCAGTTCCTGTGGACCTACAACGACTACCTGATCGCGGTCACCATGCTGGGAGGCGCGGGGCAGAACTTCCCGGCCACTGCTCGGATCGCGGCTCTCGCCGGCGAATTCGGCCAGGCCGAGCACCTCCTGACCGCCGGCGCCTTCCTGTCGACGCTGCTACCGATCATCGTCTTCTTCGCCCTCCAGCGTTTCTTCGTCACCGGCATCCTCGCCGGCTCCGTGAAGGGCTGAGCCAGGCTAGACCAGCACCTCGGTCATCTCGACGAGGCGGTGTTCCTCTATCGAGCGCTGGGCGGCTACGCCCATGGCTACGGCGAGGTACCCGTCGTAGGCGCTGACCTGGGGCGGGGTGCCGTTGCGGATGGCGCTCTGGAACTCCAGGTGCTCCAGGTACGACGCGCCATGGTGGCCGCCGGTGTGGGCGATCCGGTCATCGGTGGCGGTCTCGACCGTAGGGGAGAACCACTCCCCGTCCCTGAGACCGGTGAGCACCAGGCCGGACGGTAGGCGGGCCTCCACCTTGCCGCGGTCGCCGACCGCCACCAGTTCCTCCTGGTTCTCTCCGCCTTCGGCGAACATGCACAGGTCGAGCATGGCCCGCTGACCGTCCCGGTAGTCCACTATCACGTAGGCGTTGTCGAGGATGTCGGGTCGGTGCCCGCCGTAGCGCTCGTCCAGGTGGTTGACCGCCTGGCTTCCCGAGGCGTGGACCCGCACCGGGGGGTTACCGATGATGTGGTTCATCAGGTCGAAGTGGTGGCAGCACTTCTCCACCAGGGTCCCTCCGGAGTTGGCGTTGAACCGGTTCCAGTCGTTCACCTTGGGCAGGAACGGGAAGCGGTGCTCCCGGATGGCCAGCATCTTCAGGTCGCCGACCGTGCCCCTCCGGACCTCGGCGATCAGCCGGGCGGTGGCAGGCATGTAGCGGTACTCCATCCCGACCCAGAGAACCTGTTCCCGCCGCCGCTGAGCTTCTACCACCCACCGGCAGTCCTCGATCCTCGTGCATAGGGGCTTCTCGACCAGCAGGTGCAGATCGGTCTCCATCAGGTCGCGGAGCAGATCGATGTGGGTCATGTTGGGGGTGGCCAGCACCACCGCATCGCACAACTCGGAGTCGATGAGGGCGCGGTGGTCCTCGAAGACCGCCAAGTCCTGGTCCGCCAGCGCCTCAAGGGCTGCCTGCCGCGAAGGAAGGTGCGGATCCGCCACCGCTGCCACCTCGGCGCCGGGCAGGGCCCGGATGTTCCCGATGTGCTCGATGCCCATCATCCCGGTACCGACGATCCCGTACCGGACGGTCACGCTCATGGGCCTGCCCCATCCTCGCGGCGGCTGGGACTCCGCTTCATCATCGGGCGGATGATCGGGTCCACCATCACCTGCCCAACCCGTTCACCGGATTCTCAAGCTCGCGCACTAGCACCTAGGCTTGCACACCCCGTAGAGGAGAAGGAGCGGAGATGACAGTTGTAAGACATAGGCGAACCTTGGCGATCCTTGCCGGGCTAGCGCTACTGGCCGGGATCCTGGTATCAACACCCTCGGCCGGGATAGCGCAGGATACAGGCGACGAGGGATTCACCCTTACCATCCTGCACAACAACGACGGCGAGTCGAAGCTCCTTCCCGACGAGAACGCCGATCCCGGCGTAGCCCGGTTCGTGGCGCTCATGAAGCAGCTGCAGGCCGGGGCTTCCGGTACGGGAGTGGTGACGCTGACCTCGGGGGACAACTTCCTGGCATCCCAGGAGCTGGGCGTATCCCTGGCCCGTGAGGGTGCTCTCTATGACTCCATTGCCTTGAGCGGTATCTACGACGCCATGGCCCTCGGCAACCACGACTTCGACCTGGGTCCCGAGGTCACAGCCCGGTTCGTGACCGGCTTCTCGCCGGCGGTGACCTTCCTGTCCGCCAACGTGGACTTCTCCGGGGAGCCGATGCTGCAGGCGCTGGTGGACCAGGGCCTCATCGCGGGTAGCACGGTTATCGAGACCGGCGGCGAGCGGATCGGCGTGATCGGCGCCGTCACCCCGATGCTGCCCAACATCTCCACTCCGCGGAACGCGGTCGTATCCCCGGTCCTGCCGGCGGTGACGGCGGCGGTGGAGAGCCTGACCGGCCAGGGAGTCAACAAGATCATCCTGGTCAGCCATCTCCAGGATGTGGCCGAGGAGATTGAGCTGGTCGGGAGCCTCTCCGGAGTCGACGTGGTGATCGCCGGAGGAGGCGACGACCTCCTGAAGAACGAGGGCGACACCTGCCTGGCCGAGGAGGAAGCGGTGGCGCCGTACCCGATCATGGTGGAGGATGCCTCAGGGACGATGGTGCCGGTCATCACCGCCCCGGGCGGGTACCGCTGCATCGGTGAGCTGAACGTCACCTTCGACGCCGCCGGCAACGTGACCGCGGCGGTTGGACGGTCGATCGGGGTGGGCTTCGACGTGGAGCCCGATCCCACGGTCCAGGCCGAGGTCATCGAGCCCCTGTCGGCGGCGGTGGCGCTGATCGACGCCCAGGTTATCGGGACCAGCGAGGTGGCGTTGGACGGCCGCCGTCCGCAGATCCGCATCATGGCGACCAACGAGGGCAACCTCATGGCCGACGCGCTACGAGCCACCGCTACCAACCTGGCCGAATCGTTCGGTATCCCGGTAGCGGACGTGGCGATCCAGAACGGCGGGGGTATCCGCAACAGCTCGCTGATCCCGCCGGGAGAGATAACCGTCGGCACCACCTGGGACATCGCTCCGTTCAGGAACTTCGTCGTGGTGGCCGAGGTGTCACGGGAGATCTTCCATGTCCTGCTGGAGCAGGGCTTGGACCGCCTGCCCGGCGCCGGGGGCCAGTTCGCCCAGGTATCAGGGTTCACGCTCACCTACGATCCGGCCGCTCCTGCCCGGGAGATCGCCCGCGACGGCGACTGCTCCCTGGTCGGCAATCCCGGAGAGCGGGTGAGAGAGGTCGTCCTCGACGACGGCACGGTGATCGTCAGTGATGGGCAGGTGGTGGCCGGAGGTCCGGTCGCTCTGGCCACGATCGACTTCCTGGCAAACGGCGGGGACTGCTACCCGTTGGCCGACATCGCCTTCACCAAGCTGGGCGTCAGCTACCAGCAGGCTCTGGCCAACTACATATCGATGGATCTCGGAGGCAAGATAACGGCCGCGGACTACCCGGCCGGTGGCGGGGGCAGGATCATCGCCCTCGAGCCCGAGCCCGAGACCACCGGGGTAATCGTCCGGGCGGGCGACACCCTGCGGAAGATCGCCATGACCCACCTCGGGGACGAGAACCGCTGGCCCGAGATCTTCGCCCTCAACGAGGGGCAGGTTCAGGCCGACGGCCGGTCCTTGACCAACCCCGATCTGATCCACATCGGCTGGGTCTTGAAAGTACCCGCCATGTAGGACCCTCCCGTACGTCGGGAGAAGGTGCCCCGGCCGCCGGCCGGGGCACCTTCCGTCAGCGGACTCTGGAGCAATGATGAGACCAGGACCATTCCCTCGCGATTCGGCGTCGATTGCACGTCGACGGTCGGCACGTCGCATGCACACGCCAGCCGGGAAGGCTTTGACTTGACACGCCTCTCCGCCGGCGCCCGGGCCGCACTGGTCCTGATGGTTGCCTGGTTCACCGTGGTCGGGGCCGGACCGGCCCACGCATCCGTACCGGCGTTCGCCGACCAGGTGCGCCGCTCCGACGCGCCGGCCACCGCCACAGCCTCTCCCGAACTGCTGCGCATCTCGCAGATACAGGGCAGCGGAGCGACCGTCGCGATCACAGGACAGGTTGCGGTCGAGGCGATAACCACTTCCCTGTTCGAGCGGGATGACGTGTTGAGTGGCTTCTTCCTCCAGGAGGAGGACGCCGACAGCGACGGCGACCCGGAGACCTCCGAAGGCATCTTCGTCTACTGCTCCACCGCGTGCCCGGCCGGCCTGTCCGTGGGCGACAGCGTGGCAGTGGTCGGGACGGCGGGGGAGTTCGGCGGCGCCAGCCAGATCAACGCTTCCGCCGGAAGCGTCACGGTCCGCTCGTCCGGAAACGATCTCCCGACCCCGACGGCAGTGATGCTTCCCGCCCCCGGCAGCACCCGGGCGGAGGGAACCTTCGAGAACCTCGAAGGCATGATCGTCACGTTCCCCGGCAAGCTGGTGGTCAGCGAGTACTACTGGCTCGCCCGGTACGGCGAGCTGATACTCACTGCCGGGCGGCGGCCGTACCAGTTCACGCACGGACACATGCCGAGCGCAACGGGATACGCCGCGTTCCTGGCAGATCTGGCCACCAGGCGCATCATCCTCGACGACAGCAACGGCGACCAGAACGATGCCATCTTCGGGCCGGAGGACGAGGCCTACCCGTATCCGAGTGGCGGGCTGAGCAGTACCAATCGCTTCCGGGGCGGGGATTCGATCAGCGGCTTGGGTGGCGTGATGCACTGGGCATTCGACGCCTGGCGGATCCAGCCCGTACTGGAGCGGTTCGACTACACCTTCACCGCGGACAACCCGCGGCCCGCCGCTCCCGCCGATGTGGGCGGCCGCCTCAAGGTGGCCGGCTTCAACGTTCTGAACTATTTCACCACGATCGATGACGGGACGCCGCGATGCGGGCCGGGCGGCGGCGTCGGCTGCCGGGGCGCAGACTCGGCGGCGGAACTGGGCCGGCAACTGGACAAGATCGTCGCCGCGATGGTCGCGATCGACGCCCATGTCTTCGGGGTGGTGGAGCTGGAGAACAACGCCTCGGCCTCGCTTGCCGGTCTGGTCGCCGGCCTCAACGCCGCCGCGGGCCTCGGAACCTACGCCTACATAGACACAGGGGCCCTCGGTAGCGATGTCATCAAGGTCGGGCTGATCTACCGGCCGGCCTGGGTGACGCCCGCCGGCCCGCACGCCATCATCGACTCGTCGGTCGATGCGACCTTCTCGGACACGAAGAACCGGCCCGCTCTGATCCAGACGTTCGAGGAGGTGACGACCGGAGAACGCTTCACGGTTGCCGTCAACCATCTCAAATCGAAGGGATCGAGCTGCGAAGAGTTGGGCGATCCGGATCTCCGGGACGGCCAGGGCAACTGCAACGGCATCAGGACTGCGGCCGCCGCAGCCCTCGCCCGGTACCTCGCCACCGATCCGACCGCCAGCGAGGATCCTGACGTCCTGATCATCGGCGATCTGAACGCCTACGCCAGGGAAGATCCGATCAGGGCGCTGGAGGCGGCCGGCTATACCGACCTGATCAGGCGGTTCGTGGGAACCGACGCCTACGGGTACCTGTTCGACGGCCAGCTCGGATACCTGGACTACGCCATGGGCAGCCCGTCGATGCTGCGCCAGGTCACCGGGGTAGCCGGGTGGTACATCAACGCCGACGAGCCTCCGCTGTTCGACTACAACGACGATGTCCGTGACCCGGGCGAGCGGGCGTACGAGCGGGAATCGGCAGCCCTACCGATCTACGAGGCCAACGCCTTCCGGTCATCCGACCACGATCCGGTGATCGTCGGCCTGCAGCTCGGGAACCCCACGGCGGACGGAGGGGCTCCGGCGGGCGAGGCTCCGGTGGTAGAGACGCCATTCACCGATCTCGGGCAGGCTTCGGACGCCCACCGTGACGACATCCGCCGCATCTACGGGCTCGGTGTCACGGCAGGCACCTCGGACACCACCTTCTCCCCGCGCACGCTCCTGTCGCTGCCACAGGCGGCTTCCTTCCTCGCCCGGCTGTTCAGGGCCGTGCAGGGCGAGGACCCTCCCCTGGCCGAGACGCCCTTCACGGATCTCGGGGAGGTCTCGGACGCCCATCGGGACGACATCCGGGGCTTGTACGGGCTCGGCATCATCGCAAGTGAGCCGTTCACGAGCATCTCGTCCGATGCATGCGTGGCCCGCGGCCGGATGGCGACCCTCCTGGCCAGGTTCCACGCCGTGGTGACGGGAAGACTCGCTCCCGTGGTTGCGACCCCCTTCACGGACCTCCACGGGGGAGATACGGCGGCGAGCGGAGACATCGGCCGCATCTACGGGCTGGGTTTGACGGAGGGCACCTCGGGGACGACCTTCTCCCCCGATGCCTGCACGACCCGCCAGCAGATGGCCTCGTTCATGGCCAGGGCCTACCGGGCCGCGACAACCGCGATTCGCTAGTTGCTAAGTCGTCTTAGAAATCGCTGAACACCACCCACCTGCCGGGCGTCGGGTCAGACGGCGTTGCGGGCGATGACATCCCGGTACCAGTAGGCCGAGGCCTTGGGAGTTCGCCGCTGGGTGGCGTGGTCCACATGGACGAGGCCGAAGCGGCGCGAGTAACCGAAGCCCCACTCGAAGTTGTCCAGCAGGGTCCAGGCGAAGTAGCCCCGGAGCGGAACGCCGTCATCTATCGCCCTGGCAGCTTCGACAAGATGGCGCTCCAGGTAGGAGCGGCGATCCTCGTCCTCGACACGGTCCCCGTCCCGGATCGTGTCGGGGTAGGCGGCACCGTTCTCGGTTACGTAGACGGCGCGGGCGCCGTACCCCGCCAGCATCCGGAGCATCGCGCCCAGGCCTTCGGGTGTCACGGGCCAGCCCATCTCGGTCGCCTCGGCGGCCGGGTCGCGAAGCGGAGGCGGCCGGTCGCAGTCCCTGAGACCCGGGTGTCCGACCACGTCGGTGCGGTAGTAGTTGAGGCCGATCGAATCGGGCGTGCGGCCGATGATCTCGAGATCGCCATCGGCGACCGCCGACGCCGACCAGCCCGCAACGGCCAGGAGGTCGTCCGGGTACCGTCCGAGAAAGAGCGGGTCCAGGAACCACCGGTTCATCAGGCCCTCCTCGAGGGCGGCCGCGTCGCGGTCCAGTGGATGATCCGAGCGCGGCATCCGGGGCTCGAGATTGAGAGCGATACCCACCTCGTGGCCGGAGTGCCCGGCCCGCAGCGTCTGGGATGCCAGGCCATGTCCGAGCAACTGGTGATGGACCACGTCCAGTTCCGCCCCCGAGCCGACCAGGCCGGGGGCGTGCTGACCGGTACGGTGGCCGAGGTGCGCCACCACCCAGGGCTCGTTGAGGGTCATCCAGTGCCGCACTCGGTCCCCGAGCCGGGACTCGACGGCCGCGGCGTAGTCGGCGAAGGCATGCGCCGTTCCCCGCACCCTCCACCCGCCCTCATCCTCGAGGCACTGCGGGAGATCCCAGTGGAACAGGGTGACGAACGGCTCTATTCCCGCTTCCAGTAGCCCGTCCACCAGCCGGTCATAGAAGTCCAGGCCGGCCTGGTTGGCGGGGCCCCTGCCGCTAGGCACCACCCGGGGCCACGCCACCGAGAAGCGATAGGCCGACAGCCCCAGGTCCTCCATGATCCGGATGTCGTCGCGCCATCTGTGGTAGTGATCGCAGGCCACATCACCGGTGTCGCCGTTGAGCACCCGTCCGGGAAGCCGGCAGAATCGATCCCAGACGCTCTCTGACCTCCCGTCCTCGGCCACCGCCCCCTCGATCTGGTAGGACGCCGTGGCGGCGCCCCACAGGAAACCCTCCGGGAACCGCCGGGTCACGAAGCCAGGACCGCTCCGTCGAGACCATCCAGAGCCAGGACACCGCCGATCGGACCCTTCGCACCCGTGCGGGTAGCCGCCAGCATGGTCCCTTCCGCCGGGAGCCGGACCGGTTCGTCACCGAAGTTGAGGTAGACGCGCACCGTTTCGCCTCCGGAGCGGCGGCGGTAGGCGAACACGGTCTCCGGCAGGCCCTCGATGGCTTCGTAGCAACCCGTTCGGAGCGCCCGGGAGCCCTTCCGCACCTCAATGAGGCGGCGGGTGAGGCCGAGCATGGAGTCCGGATCGCCTAACTGCGCCTCGACGTTCCTGGTGCCGTCGGGGTCGACGGTGGCCAGCCACGGCCGGCCGGTCGTGAAGCCGGCGTACTCGCCGGCGGTCCATTGCATGGGGGTGCGGCATCCGTCCCGTCCCAAGCCGGGTTGGCGACGGCCCCACGGATCCTGCTGCTGATCCGGCGGGATGTCGGCCTGGACCATGCCCAGCTCGTCCCCGTAGTAGAGAGTCGGGGTTCCCCGCAGGGTGAGGAGCATCATGGTGGCGAGGCGGGCCCGGCGCTCCCCGTACCGGGTTGCGATCCGGATCTCGTCGTGGTTGCCCACGACGTGGTTGGGCCACGCTCCCGGCCGTAGGACCTCTTCCTGGGTCTCGACCACCTGGCGGGCCCACGAGGCGGTCCAGTCCCCGTGGAGCATCCCGAAGTAGTACGGCATGTGGAGCTCGTCCCCGTCGCCGTAGTAGGAGGCCCACTCCTCGCCCTCCAGGTGTATCTCCCCGACCGAGAACCGGGGTTGCTCCGCCGAGAACCCGTCAAGCACGGCCCGGACCTCCCGGAACAGGCCGTGGATGTCGGGGTGACCCCGGTCGTAGACGTGATCGAGGGAGTCGTACTCGCCGAGGTTCTTGTAGCCGTGTCTGGGAGTTTCCAGCACCGGGTTGGATCGGTAGAGGGGGTCCTTCATCGAGAAGTGGCAGGCGTCGAGGCGGAACCCGTCCACACCCCGGCGCAGCCAGAAGCGGAGCGTATCGAGCATCGCCGCCCGGGTCTCGTCGTTGCGCCAGTTGATATCGGGCTGCTCGGGCAGGAAGCTATGGAGGTAGTACTGGCCGGTGTGGTCGTCGAGGGTCCAGGCCGGGCCGCTGAAGACCGAGATCCAGTTGTTGGGCGGCGAGCCGTCGGGCGCCGGGTCCTTCCACACGTACCAGTCGCGCCTGGGATTGTCGCGGGAGGAGCGGGACTCCAGGAACCAGGGGTGTCGGGACGAGGAATGGTTCGGTACCCAGTCGATGATGACCTTCATGCCCCGTTCGTGGGCGCCATCCACGAGAGCGTCGAAGTCGGCGAGCGTGCCGAACATGGGGTCCACATCGGTGTAGTCGGCCACGTCGTACCCGAAATCGGCCATCGGGGAGGGATAGAAGGGCGAGATCCACAAGGCGTCGACGCCGAGCGTGCCGGACAGGTAGTCGAGCTTGGAGGTGATACCGGCCAGATCGCCGATCCCGTCCCCGTTCGAGTCCATGAAGCTGCGGGGATAGATCTGGTAGAAGACAGCCTCCTGCCACCACTCGTATGTCACCGCATCCTCCAAGAGGCCACACGTTACCGCCCCAGAGCGCGTGAACATTCGCGGAGGGCTTGTGGTGAGTTGGGTGGTCTGAAGGCGGTGGGGCGGATGTTGCCCGGAAGACTTGGGGTCAGGGTGGTGCTCGGCCGAAGTTCGTGGGGAGGGCTCGGAGTATGGCGAGCGTGTGAGGGTCAGGGGCGGGGGGATGGTATCCGCAGCTCCGGGACGTGGGTAGCAGCCGGCGTCGCTGCGGTGGGGATTGGGGGTCGATGCGCATGCCCCGGCGGTGGACGGCTACGTGGTGGTGCCACCAGCAGAGGGTGGTGAGGTTCTCGGGGGCATGGGTTCCGCCTTTGGACACGGGGATGATGTGGTGGACCTCGAGCCGGTAGGTGGAGTTGCATCCGTCGACGGTGCATCCGTCGTCCCGTGCCAGCACGGCTCTCCTGGTAGCCGGCCGTATCGAGGTGCGGGAACCGTGGTGGATGATGTCCTGCCCTGCCAGGGTGATGAGTTCCGTGCGGCCTGAGCACCGGATGAGGTCCACGTTGTCGGGTCCGACCCGCTGCCCGGCCAACACGGCGACCCCCTGCTCGAATCCGGAGCCCTCGGCCACGGGGTTGCGGGCCAGGACCATGAGTAAGGGCTCCCTCCGGTTCCGTCCTGGCGAGGCGGCGTCCGGCGACCGGGCGCCGGGGGCGGTGCCGTTGTCGAGCTGATCGTGGCAGAGAGTGGTGAGCGCCAGCGCTCTGCGGAGTCCGGGGTCGGGACGGGCTTCGCCTGCCGGCACGAGTTGCTCGCCCCTGCGGTCGAGTCCCTGGCGGCATACCTCCGCCTCGGCCGCCCCTAGGCGGCCCGAGACCCGTACGTGCGTCCCGTCGAGGGAGGGCTGGAAGGCCACGTACTGGCTCTCGAAGGTGTGCCTCTCGCGGTCCCGGGTCATCTTCTTGTACTGCTGGGCGACCCGGCCCGCCTTGTCGAGGTCTAGCTCCCGGCTGCGTTCGATCTCATCCTGGGGGGCGCCCGCTTCCTGGAGCCGGGTCTCCTCCAACACCCGCCCGTAGGAGACCGCCCCGTCGCGTATCCGCTCCACGGTCTCTACATCCAGGCGCTCGGCGAGATACACCAGCTCGCGGGCGGTCGAGCGGCGCACATCGGCTCGGGACACGACGTAGTCGACCGCGCTCCGGCAGCCGACAGACACGGCGCTTCGGTTCAGCAAGAAACTCTTGATCCATCGAAGCTGTTCGCCGCGAGCACGGCTGATCTGGGCCTCGGCCCGGACCAGCGCAGCCTCGGTCTTGGCATCCTCCACCTCGGCGTGCCGGTAGCCGTCTCTCCGGGTCATGTGCTCCGCCCGGCCGTACACCCGCTGCCGGTGCTGCTGGTAGGCCGACATGAACAACCGATCCTCCGGCAAGGCCCACCCGGCCCAATGCGAGACGTCGGGCCGGATCGTGCCCTCTTCCGGGTAGTCGAGCAGCTGTTCGTACATATGTTCGTATCATACCACATCTCTGTGATATAAACCAGCGGAAATCGTTTCTAATTCGCTATAGAATTAAGAAAACCGTGATCACGAACTCCGCGACAGCCCTACATAGGCAGGAGCTAGATCTCCCCTCAGTAGGCCAGATCGATATCAACCCGCATCGAGCGGCCCAGACGGTGGACTTCGCCGATATGCACGGCGCGCCCTTCTGCGAGCGTCTCCCAACGCCCCGCGAACAGGGGAGCACCCACCCCTCCGGCCAGTAGCGGGCCGTAGTAGAGGACAGCCCGGTCGATCAGACCGCCATCGAGGAACGAGCGGAACAGGCTGGCCCCTCCCTCCAGCATGATGGTCGCTATCCCAAGCGAGCCCAACCGGTCGAGGCCGTTCGCGAGGTCTACGCGGTCACCCGTCGAGTCGGGCGCCACGATCAGCCGACCGGGTAGGTCCAGTTCCCTCGGCGCCAGCACGACGGCATCACGGCGGAACAACTGCGCTCCGGTCGGAAGTGGCCCCGATCCGGCCACGATCACAGGGATCGGTTGCGCCACCCCCTCGCCGCTCTCCGCGGGCAGCCTTACCGTCAGCCGGGGATCGTCTGCCCGGACGGTTCCGGCACCGACGATCACGGCATCGACTCGTGCCCTCAGCCGGTGAGCATCCCGGCGCGCCTCCGGCGAACTGATCCACTGTGAGGTTCCGTCCGCCGCAGCCAACTGCCCATCGAGGGTCATGGCCGCCTTCATGATGACGGTAGGCCGCATCACCGGAGGGTAGTGCGGCTTGGGCTCCGATCCCTGGCCTCCAGTGACCTGCTGGCAATAGCCGTCTCGTGATCGATCATGATGAGACAGGTGCAGGTTGAGGCGTTCGCCATGGCAGTCACGCCAGGTCAAGTCAGATCCAGAAGACTGACTCTCTTTCGTTGTTGTGGAAGCGGAGCAAGTCCCCGTACCGTTCACGAAGGATCCGTTCGACCTCTTCGATCCTGCAGTTACCAGTAGGCATCACAATGACCTTGGGCGGATCTCCTAATTCGCGACTCTGCTTAGGAAAGCCCTTGTCAGTGGTAACTACAGCAAATCCGTGTCTCCTGGCATAGACCAAAATCTCGTCGTCATAAGTCTTATTGTCGGCATCTATGAGCCCGAGGCTGGGATCCCTGACGTGGCAGGACCCGGGCCAGAGATCGTCCAGCCTCTCCATTAGGTCATCAGACGACAGGTTCTGATCGAACAGGAGCTTCATACCGATATCGCCCTTTCGTGGTCGAGCAGCAGTCGTTTGCGGTCGAGGCCGCCGGCGTATCCGTGAAGCCGTCCGTCCGAAGCCACCACCCGGTGGCAGGGGAGGACGACGGGGATCGGGTTGGCGCCCAGCGCCCGCCCCGTGGCGCGGGCCGCCTTGGGGTTTCCGGCCAGGGAGGCCACCTGCCCGTAGGTGCGGACCTCGCCCAGTGGGATGGCGGCGGTGGCGGCTAGCACGCGTTCCTGGAAGGGCGTGATCAGGGAGTGATCAAGGCCGGGCATGGGTGGGGGACGGCCGTCGAAGTAGGAGTCGAGCCAGGAACGCACCTGTCCGATCGCCGACGGCGCCCGGACGATGCAGGGGGACACCTTGGTCGCCACCGACTCCATGATCCGATCCAGGTCATCGGTTTCGAACGCGAGGGCAAGTAGGCCTCGTGGGGTCACGAGGGCGGTCAGATCACCGATAGGAGACTCAACCGCGCTGAAGGCGACCCGGGCCGATCCCCGCTCGACCGCGCGGCGCGCGAAGCGATCCACAGCTGCCGTGTGACCACCTGATGGCAGATTTCTGATCCGGTCGGCAACTTTGCTCATATGAAGTCCTTTCGGAGGGAGGCCAACCCGGCGCGGACATTTTGTCGGGCGGCCGGCTCGCTGATGGACATCACCGAGGCTACATCCGCATAGGGCAGATCGCCCAGGTACCGCAACGTGACCGCGGTGCGCTGCTTGGGCGGCAGGCGGGCCACCCGGTTCCAGAGGTCGGTATCTCTTACGGTCTGGGGTGGTGAGGCGCGGTCCGGGGGAGAGGGAGATGGGATCTCCTTGGCGTACCTTCGCACGTGATCGATGCCCTTGCGATGGGCGATCGTGAACAGCCAGCCTCTCAGATTCCCGTCATGGCTCAGACCGTTGTAGGCCCGCAACGCCGCCAGAAGGGTCTCCTGCAGGCAGTCGTCGGCCGCCACCGGGCCGACCATTCCGCACAGGAAGCGATACAGCGACCTGGCGTGCTCGTCGACGAGCGTCTGGAAGGGAGGCAGGTTCATCTACCTATTCAACGGTAGAGGTTCGCGATTCGTGAGATCGATTCGACCTGCACTACGGAGGACGCTAAAAGGAGAATGATTCTCATTTTCATTTTCCCCTACGGACTGGAAAGGAAACGTGGAATGTTGACGGTGCGAGATCGCAGCATAGGTTTTGGACGTCTGGCCCGGGCATTGACTGTGGGCCTTCTCATGTTCGGTGTGGCCTTACTGGTTGCCTGCGGAGGTGACCAGGACACGCCGGCAACGGAAGCCCCACAACCGACTGCTGCAGCGGAGAGCGCAACGGCTGCCGGGGAGGGTGCCACACCCTCCGGGCCGCCGATCCAGGTGGTGGCGACCACCAACTTCGTGGCCGACTGGGTTCGAGAGGTAGGTGGAGAAAGGGTAGAGGTTTTCGGCCTGCTGCCGGCGGGTGGCGATCCGCACTCATTCCAGCCGGGAGCGCGCGACGTCGCCAGGGTGGCGGATGCGGATGTCGTGTTCACCGTCGGTCTCGAGCTCGAGGCCGCCTGGCTGGAGGATCTCTTACACAGCGCCAGTGCGGATGAGTCCCGGATAGTCGCGCTTGGTGACGTTGTCGATCCCATCGAGTTCGCGGACGACCACGACGATCATGATGATCACGCCGATGACCACATGGACGATCATGATGATCACGCCGATGACCACGCGGATGACCACGCGGATGACCACCATGGCGAGATGACCATGGGGCGCCTGCTCGTTGCGGATTCGGCAGAAGCGCACCTCTCCGTCATCGATCTATCGACCGATGACGTTGACAGCGGAGTCTTCGAGGTCGCCGCCCCCGGCGCCACCGTGTACCCCAGTCCCACCCACCGCTACGGCATCGTCCTCGCCCGGGGGCCGGAGGATGACGACGATCGGATCCACGTCTTCGACGGCGGCGTCTTTCTCGTTCCGCACGGCGATCACTACGACCTTGTCCAGGAGCCGGTCTCTCGCCATGCGTTGGAGATCGCCGAAGAACAGCCGATCCACTACGTCAACACCTACGGCTGGACCACGATCTTCGCCGACACCAACGGCCACGTGATCCTGATCAACGAGCAAGATCTGACCGACTCGACGGGCGACTATGAACCAATCGTGCTCGAGGTTGGGCCGCAACATGGGGCAGCTCTGGTGATCTCTGAGGGACACGTCGCCGTCTCGACTCCGCATCCTGAGTACGCCGAAAACCCCGGCTTCTGGAACATCCTTCCGGAAGGTGTTGAAGTGCGTACGTTTGGCAACGAACTCGTCTTCGACGCGGGAGCCTGCTCTCGCCTGCACGGCGAATCGCACAACGCGCACGGCGCCGTCTTCGGCTGCTGGGACGGAACGCTCTTCCTGCACGCGCACGACGGCGAGTACGAGCGTGAGCTCATCTCATATCCACCGGAGGCCGGTGAATACGGAGAGTTCGCGATCGGCCAGTACTTCGGTCACCATCACAGCGAGCACTTCTTCGGCCAATCGACCCTATTCCCCGGCGGAGAGTGTTGTGTTCAGGGCGGCGTCTGGCTGGTGGACGTGGGCCACGGCGAGATGCACGAGGTGTTCCCCGAGCCCAGTGCTGCGGCTGCGTTCTCGAGCGACGGAGAGACCTTCTACATGCTCGCGGCTGACGGCGTTCTGCGCGCGTTCGACGCTCACGACGGCGAACTGGTCGGCACCATGCAGTTGGTCGACCCGTTCGAGATGGTGTTCGGGAGTCCCTCACCCGCGATGATCGTCGTCGGCGACATGATGTACGTCGCCGATCCGAACAGCGGTCATGTCCTCGGGGTCCATCTCACGCACATGGAGATCGAAGAGGAGTGGCACGTCGGCGGCGCACCGTCGAGCCTGGCGTTCGTCGGTGTCGCCGACTCGGGCGGCGCGCCCGATCAAGGTCACGATGACCACGACGATCACGATGATCACGCCGATGACCATGCGGATGATCATGATGATCACGCCGACCACGATGATCACGATGACCACGCGGACGAAGGGGACGGCCACGCTCACCACCATCACGGCACTCATGATCCGCACTTCTGGTTCGATCCGATCCGGGTAAAGATCGCGGTCAACGAGATCGCCGCTCGGCTTGCGGCCATAGACCCCGAGAACGCGGACTTCTACCGTCAGAACGCCTCGGAGTATGGGAAGAAGCTCGACGAGCTTCACGCCTGGACCCAGGAGCAGGTCAGTGCGGTGGCGCCGGAACGCAGACTGCTGGTTACGTCGCATGACAGCCTCTCCTACTTCGCCGAGCTCTACGGGTTCGAGATAGTCGGCTTGGTGATACCGTCCTTGGCGACTGATGTGGAGCCCTCTGCGGCGCACATTGCGGGACTGGTCGATGTGATACGGGAACACAACGTGCCGGCACTGTTCGGCGAGACGACAGTCAGCGACAAGTTGGCGCAAGCCGTTGCAAGGGAGACCGGCGCGACGGTGGTCCAGCTCTACTCGGGCTCCCTCGGGGAGGAAGGCAGCGGCGCTGACACGTACCTCGGCATGGTACGGAGCAACGTGGAACGCATCGTTGAGGCACTGAAGTGATCGCCGCGCCGATCTCTCACAGGGCGAGCATGTCCCTTCAGGACGTGTCTGTGGAGATCGGCGGGCACCTGGCCCTGAGCAACGTCACCTTCGACGTGGAAGCAGGGACCCTCATGGGCGTCGTAGGACCTAATGGAGCCGGCAAGAGCACTCTCTTCAATGCTATTGCCGGTCTCCTCCCCGTTCGCCAAGGCACGGTATCCCTTCACCGTGCGGGACAGGAGAGCGGAGGGTTGGCATACGTGCCTCAACGAGAGAGCGTCAACTGGCGGCTCCCGGTGACCGTGATGGATGTCGTAATGATGGGCCGTTGCTGCAGGCTGGGATGGTTCCGGCGGCCCGGGAGGCGAGATCGAGAGATCGTGAAGGCGTGCCTGGGCCGTGTGGGCCTGTGGGATCATCGCTCCGCTCTGATGACGGAGCTGTCCGGAGGGCAGAAGCAGAGGGTATTCGTCGGCAGGGCGCTGGCCCAGGAGGCAAGCGTGCTCCTGCTGGACGAGGCTTTCAGCGGGGTTGACGTCGCCGCCCAGGAAGCCCTGGTCGAGGTCCTCCAGACCCTACGGGACGAAGGGCGAATCGTGCTCCTGGCGACGCACGACCTGACCAACCTGACCGGTCGCTTCGACCAGGTGCTGTGCCTGAACCGCCATGTGTGCGCCTGCGGGCCTCCTGAGCAGGTTTTCACGCCCGAGGTCATGGAACAGATGTACGGCGCCCACGGCGTGCGTCTCACGACCGACGGAGAGCGTTAACCAACTCGACGTGATTGATCTTGTCGGCGCGCCACTAGAACACGGGTTCATGGTGAGAGCCCTTATCGGCGCGATCCTTGTGGGCGTGATGTGTCCGCTGGTCGGCTCGTACGCCGTCACCAGGAACCTCGCCTTTATCGGCGACGCTCTCGCCCACGCCGTGCTTCCGGGAATAGTGCTCGGGTACATAGTCGGCATCAACCCGGCGATAGCCGCAGTCCCGACCGGTGTCGCCGTCGCCCTGCTGGTCAGGGCAGTGAGCCGGCGTGCGGGCCTCAGTTCGGACACTTCCATAGGCATACTGTTTGCGACCATGTTTGCGCTGGGACTAGTCATGCTGGCAAGGTCAACGACGATTAAGGTCAACATTGAAGACCTGCTTCTCGGTCAGATCCTGGCAATAACCCCCACCGGCATCTATGTGTCTCTCGGGATAACGGTGATGGTCATCCTGGGGCTATTCACCTTCCACCATTGGCTGCTCTTCGCGAGCTTCGACCCCCTGGGAGCGCAGGTAAACAGCACACGAGCCAACGTTGCCGACTACGCCTTCCTGGTCATGCTCGCCCTCGTCGTGGTGATCGGGATTCAGGCGGCGGGCATCGTTCTCGTCCTGGCAATGCTGGTAACACCCGCCGCTACGGCGTACCTGTTGGTGAGGCGCTTTGTCTCGATCATGATTACCGCCGCGGCTTTGGGGGCCGCGGCCGCCGTCACAGGCCTCTATGTCTCCTACTACCTCAACCTTTCGGCCGGTCCGGCCATGACCCTGGTGGCGAGCGGGATTTTCGTACTGGCGCTCGCATTCAAACGAAGAGCGCCGGCCTGAGAATTTCCCTTCTCGAGAGCGGGCGTCGCTACCGCCCGCGCTCTGCTGAAGGGTGCGCCGGTGCTACCGGTCGCCGGGTCCGGCCTCGTAGACCACGCTCTGGCGGGTGGCCTCGATGTCGGTGGAGTCGAGGTGCTCGTGGATCACCACCCCCGCGCCACCACAGTCCCCGAATTCGTCGCAACTCAGCACCCCGGTCACGCCCTGGAATCCGGAGAGGTTGTCCAGGTACTCGCGCACTCCGGCCCGATCGATTACGAGCGTTCCATCGTCCGACCTCACGTAGGAGGCGGCGCGGATCGCATCGAGTAGCAGGACGGTGGCGTCGTAGGCATGGCCCCAGTACGTCCCGGTGGGTGACCCTCCCACCGTCTCCTCGAACCGGGCCCGGAGGCCGGGCGCGCTCTGGCCGGTGGTCTGGTTGGTGTTGTTCCCGAAGCGGCTGTCGGGGCCGGACACGTAGGTGCCCTCGCTCTGCGGCAGGCTCAGGAAGTCGTCGTTGAGCAGACCGTCCGCCGTCGCGTACACGGTCCCGGAGAAGGCGGGCATTTCCGCGGCCTGTTCCACCAGATAACCGCCGGTCGGCCAGAAGATAGGAAAGAACAGGGCATCGGGACTGCCCGCTGCTATCTCGGTGAGCACCGGCACCAGATTCTCGTCCTCGCGGTCGACCTCCCAGGTACCGGTGATGACGCCTCCATGTCCGGCGAACGCGTTGGAGAAGGCGGTGGCCAACCCTTGGGTGTAAGGACCGCCGTCGTGAACCACCGCCGCGCTCATCACGCCCTTTCCGGACAGGAAGTGGGCCACGGATTCGCCCTGGATCAGGTCGTTGTGGGCCGTCCGGTAGTAGCCGGCGAAGTGGTCTTCCCCCTCGTTGCCGACCAGATCCGAGGTCAGGGACGGCGCCGTGTTGCCCGGCGAGATAAGGACCATGCCCGCCTTGGTGATGAGGGGCGACGCATGGGCCGCCGCCACCGAGCAGTTCGTGCCGACGACACCGACTACATCCCCCTCCGCCACCACCTGTGACCCGGTGATCATGCCGCCTTCGGGCGAGCACATGTCGTCGAGCCCGACTCCGAGGTTTACGGCAAACCCGTGGATGCGACCGTAGTCCGCCACGGCGAACACGATGGCACGCTCCGCCGAGTTACCGAACAACGTGAGGTCTCCGCCGTTGGTGTAGACGGAGCGGATCTGGATCGCCTCACCGCGGGCAACCTCCACAGTGCCTAGCGAACCGTCGCCCAGGCTGTCTCTCGGCGTATCGGCGCAAGCCGCGGCCAGCAAACCGAAGGCCGAGATGGAAACCAGCAGCAGCCGCCAGGGCATGCCGGGCGTAGGAGTCAGGGTACTGATAATCATTCTCATAACAACCATGCTACGTAACTCAGTGGTCTATCGGCGCCTTCACCACCGGCGCCTGGGCTGGGTGCCCAAAACAGACTCGGCTACCCGAGCGAGGCTTCGAACTTCGACACCGCCTCGTCGGTCTCGTCCTCCGTGATTACCAGAGGAGGAGTGAAGCGCACGGTGTCCGCGGTCACGTTGTTGACCAGCAACCCGTTGGCGAGGGCTGCCGCGTTGACCTCGGCGGCCCGGGGGGAGTCGAGCACCGCTCCCAGCATCAGCCCCCGGCCCCGGACAGCGCTGACCCCAGGGATTGCGCTCAGGAGCGAGACGAACTGCCGGCTCCGTTGCCGACAGTTGGCGAGAAGATCGCGTTGTTCGATCTCGTCCAGCACGGCCAGCGCCGCCGTGGTGACCACGGGGCCGCCGCCGAAGGTGGTGCCGTGATCCCCGTAGTCGAACACCGCCGCCCGCTCGGTCGAGAGGCAGGCGCCGATCGGCAGGCCGTTGGCCAGGGCCTTGGCCAGGGTTGCGATGTCGGGTTCGATCCCCAGGTCCTGCCAGGAGAACCACGATCCGGTGCGTCCCATACCGGCCTGGATGTCGTCGAGAATGAGCAGCACGTCCCGTTCGTCACAGAGCTCCCGCAGCTCCCGGAGGTAGTCCGAGCGGAGCGGACGGATTCCGCCCTCGCCCTGCGTCGTCTCGACCATCACGGCCGCGGTCTGCGGACCGACCACCCCGGCCATGGCTTCGATGTCGTTGGCCGGTACCTGGATGAACCCTGGGGGAAGGGGCTGGAAGACCGCCTGCTTCTTGGGTTGGCCGGTGGCGGCCAGGGCGCCAAGCGTGCGTCCGTGAAACGAATCCAGCAGGGACACGATCTCGTAACAGTCGGGACCCCGGGTCTTCTGGCCCCAGCGCCGGGCCAGCTTGATGGCGGTCTCGTTGGCGGTGGCGCCGCAGTTGGCGAAGAACACGCGGTCCAGTCCGGAGAGAGCCGTGAGCCTCTCGGCCAACTCGACCTGCGGAACCATGTAGTAGAGGTTGGACACGTGGACCAGCCGGGTCATCTGGCGCGCCACCGCCGCGGCGACCGCGGCATTCGCATGCCCGACGGACGCCACCGCGATGCCGGCCAGGCAGTCGAGGTAGTCGTTGCCGTCCTCGTCGTACAGGCGGCAGCCGTCGCCGCGCACGAAGGTCACCGGGGATCGGCCGTAGGTCTGGATAATCGAGGCGGCCTCCCGCTCGGGGATGGTCAGGGAGTTGGTCACGATTTGCCTCCGGGTGTGATCATGGTTCCGATTCCTTCCGGGGTGAATACTTCCAGGAGGACGGCGTGCTGGATCCGGCCGTCGAGTATGTGGGCCTGGGGAACACCGTCTTCCAGTGCCCTGATGCACGACCTGAGCTTGGGGAGCATCCCCGCGGAAACATTACCGTTCCCCAGGAGTTCCCGTAATTCGTCGAGGAACATCGCCTCGATCAGGCTGTCCTCGTCATCGAGGTCGCGGAACAGTCCCTCGACATCGGTGAGGTAGATGAGCTTCCGGGCTCCCAGCGCGGCGGCGAGCGCGCCTGCTGCCGTGTCCGCGTTGATGTTGTAGTCGTGGCCGTCCGTGCCGCGCGCCAGGGGCGCCAGTACGGGCACCATGCCGTGGCTCAGCAGGTTGCAGATCGGGCCGGTGTTCACGTCCACGATCTCACCCACGAAGCCCAGGTCGGGATGGAGTTGGCGAGCGACCAGCAGGTCGCTGCCGAGATCGGTGAACCCGCGTGCCTCGGCGCCATGATCGAGTAACAACGCGACGATGTCGGGATTGATCCGGTACCCCAGCGTCGTCCGGACAACGCCCAGTGTCTTCTCGTCGGTGACCCGCAGCCCGTCCACCCAGCGGGGCTCGATGCCGGCCCGAGCCATGGCGCGCGAGATGTGGGGACCGCCGCCGTGAACCACCACCGGCCGGAGGCCCAGCAGCCCCAGCAGGGTGATGTCGCGGGCGAAGCTCGACCTAAGCATGTCGTCCACCATCGCCGAACCCCCGTACTTGATCACCACGGTCTTGCCGGCGAACGCCCGGATGTAGGGCATGGCCTCGGTGAGGACCTTGGCCTTGGCCATGGCGGCGGCGATACGCGAGCGGTGCGGGGTAGGAGCGGTGTGGCCGGTCGTCACGGCAACCATCCGACCGCGGTCAGCCCGCTCGCCTCGGGGAGCCCGAGGGCAAGGTTGGCGCATTGGATCGCCTGGCCGGCGGCGCCCTTTCCGAGGTTGTCGATCGCAACTGTGATGATCGCCCGTCCGGTGGGAGCGTCCTCGGCTGCGTGTACCAGGGCACGGTTGGAGCCCACCACCCAGCGGGTTTCGGGAGGCACGTCGATGACGTCCACGAAGGCCGTCCGGTCGTAGGCCGCCCGGAGCACCGGATCGATCGCGCCCGCCCGGGTGAGTGTGGCGGAACAGGTGGAGAGGATGCCGCGCTGCATGGGCACCAGGTGGGGGGTGAACTGAACCGGTGCGTGGGCACCGGTGGCAGCCTCCAGCCCCATCTCGATCTCGGGACGGTGGCGGTGGGTGGTCACCCCGTACGCCTTGACACTCTCGTCGACCGCTCCGTAAAGGAGCCCGGCCTTCAGCCCGCGCCCCGCTCCGGTAACTCCGGACATGGAGTCCACCACGATGGGACCCTCGATTAGGCCGGCAGACAGGAGCGGGGCCAAGCCCAGCAGCGCCGAGGTCGGGTAGCAGCCGGGGACCGCCACCCGGCGAGCGCCGGGGAGGGTGTCGCCGAACAGTTCGGGCAGCCCGTACAGCCAGGAGGGCAACTCGGCGGGAAGGGGGTGAGGGCTCCCGTAGGCGGCCTCGTATCGCTTCGGCGTGTCCATCCGGTAGTCGCTCCCCAGATCGAACACCGCCACTCCGGCCTCTGCCAGGAGATGGGCCGGCTCCCATGACGAGCCGTGCGGCAGGGCGAGGAAGGCGAGGTCGATCCGGTCCGGGAGGTCGGAGCGGATCGGCTCCAGCCGGCGGGCGGCGCCACCAAGGTGCGGGTGGACGTCGCCCAGCCGGGATCCGGCCCGGCTGTGCGCGCCGAGGTAGGCGATCTCCATCTCCGGATGGTCGTCCACCAGCCGGATGAGTTCGCCCCCGGCGTACCCGGAGGCGCCTAGTACCGAAACCTGCAGTGTCATGGCTGCATGACTATACACGTTTGATGCATAAGAATACAGCCAGAAGGGCGGAGGCGGTCAAACCCGGTTGACGGCGGCTGGAACCGGCTCGCCCATCAGCCCCGCCACCACCGCCTCGGCGACGTGCAGACCGGCCTTGTCCTGGGCCTCGGCCGTGGATGCCCCCAGGTGGGGGGTGAGCACCACTTGGGGTAGGTCGACCAGTGGCCCGCCGACCAGGGGTTCGGTTGCGAAGACGTCCAGCGCGGCGCCGGCGACCCGTCCCGAGCGGATAGCCGCCGCCAGGGCATCCTCATCGATGATCCCGCCCCGGGAGGCGTTGACGATCCGCACCCCCGGCTTGACCTTGGAGAAGGCGACCGCGTCGAGCAGGTTCTCGGTCTCCGGGGTCCTCGGGAGGTGGAGGGAGATGAAGTCCGACTCCGCCAGCAGCGAGTCGAGGTCCCGGAGCTCCCCTCCGGCCTGCCGGGCCTGGTCGGCGGTGATGTATGGATCGTAGGCCAGCACGCTCATCCCGAACGCCAGAGCCCGATGCGCCACCAGCGCACCGATCCTGCCAAGACCCACCAGGCCCAGGACCTTGCCGTCGAGTTCCACCCCGCGGAAGGCCGCCCGATCCCACCTACCGGCCCGGATGGTGGCATCGGCCCGGGCGATGTTGCGGGCCTGGGAGAGCATCAGCCCGAAGGCGTGCTCAGCAGCCGACACGCTGTTGGCCAGCGGAGCGTTGGCCACCAGGATGCCGCGGCGGGTGGCCTCGTCGAGATCGATGTTGTCCACGCCTACGCCGGCCCGGCCGACCACGCGTAGCCGGGGAGCGGCCTCCAGGAGCTCCCGGTCGACCCTGGTGCCGCTGCGTACCACCAGCCCCTCGGCATCCGAGACCAGGCTCAAGAGTCGCGACCTGGGCTCCCCGGCGGCCTCTACCACTTCGCAGGTGTCCCGCAGGTACTCCGCGCAACTTGCCGCCAGCACCTCGGCGATCACCACTACGGGTCGGGTTCCTGCGGCCACTTTCTCCACTCCCCTGCTCGCTGGTCGCGATTGTGCCCAACCAGGCTACGATCCACAACCCGGCCCCATGCCGTAGCCCCGATTATTCATGGTGGGGGTTTGTCCGGGTGACGAGAGTGGATGCTGCATACTCCTTGGCCTGGGGTTTTGGCCGTCTGACAGCCCTTCTTCCGGTCGGTGCGGAATCAGCCGCAGGGTGAAGGGTGGCAGCTTGTGCAAATCATGTGGTTGAAGTGGCCTGATCCGCATTTGGTGTGCTGGGAACAGGAATAATCAGGGCTAGGTACCGGCGGTGTGTCACGTCGCCGGAGGTGGGGAGCTGCCGGTGGGCGCCGTTGTCCGGTGCCGTAGACTGACCGGCGTGGCACCGGTGCGCGACCCCGAGGATGCTGAGGCGCGGATGGCGCGGGCACCCGTCGGTGCGGTCGAGCGCCGTCTGAGGATGGCTTCATAAATGCCCGCGGCGATCCTGGTCGCTCTGAAGTTCATCTTCGTGGCCCTCGTCTACCTGCTGGTCTGGAGGGTGGCTACCGCGGTGGCCGAGCATGTCGGCGCCAAGCCCTGGAGGGTCCTGGGCGGTCCCGGTACCGGGCTGACCGTGGTGAGGAGCGATACCCAGAACGGGCTGGAATTCGATGTCCGCCGCCCGATCGTGCTGGGAAGCGGCAGCGAGGCGGACGTACGCATCGACGACGCCTACGCGTCGGACCTCCATGCCCGCCTGGATCCCGAGGAGGAATCGCTCACGCTGGAGGACCTGGGTAGCCCCAGCGGTACCTACGTGAACGGAAAGCGGGTGACCGCGGTGGTGGCGCTGAGCCGGGGTGACTCCATCCAGATCGGCAAGACCGTACTGGAGGTGAAGTGAGGTTCGTCTGGGCGTCCGGAACCGATACCGGCCGCAGACGTCCCAAGAACGAGGACTCGATCCATCCGGAGCATGACGGCCGGACGTCCGGCGTGCTACTGGTGGCGGTGGCTGACGGCTTGGGGGGCCATCGCGGGGGTGACGTGGCCAGCAGCGTGGCCGTCAAGGAGGCGGTCAGCGCCGGCGGGACCCCCGAGGATCGGGTGCGGGCGGCCAACGAGGCCATCCTGGACGAAGTTCTCGAGCAACCCCAACTGGTCGGGATGGGGACCACGCTCACGGTCGCCGAACTGCGTCCCGACGGCGAGGTCACCGTGGCGCATGTGGGGGATAGCCGGGCCTACCGGTGGCATGCCGCCCGCTTCAAGCAACTCACGGTTGACCACACCTTCGTCCAGGAGGAGGTCGATGCCGGACGGCTGGACCCGGCACAGGTTCACAGCCATCCCGAGCGGTCCGTCCTCACGAGGGCGCTGGGATTCGGTCACGGTCTGGAGGTCGACCTTGTTCGGCTGAAGGTCTCGGTGGGTGACCGCCTGCTGCTGTGCTCCGACGGTCTTACATCGATGGTCAGGGATGATCGGATCGCCGCCATCCTGGGGAGTGGGGCGCCATCGGAGGCGGTGTGGGAGCTGATCGAAGCGGCCAACCGGTCGGGAGGTCTGGACAACGTGTCCGTAATCGTGGTGGCGATCGCAGAGGACGAAGCGAGCGGGGATTGAACGGATCACCCCGTCCGCTCCCGATGGTCCCTGGGGCATGGCGCGGACGTCCGGAAGGCCCGACCCGATGAGCCGTCCGGCGGAAATCGTATTCGTCTGCGCGTCAGGTGGCCTGGCCGCCTTCGGAGTCCTGCTCGTCAACCTGGCCCGCGAGGAGGTCCGGGCCATGCCGGCACTGGCGGCGTTCCTAGTGCTGGCCGTGGCGTTCGGGTTGTTCCTCGTGGCGATCCGTGCGTGGGCGCCGGACGCCACCCCCCTCCTGATTCCCGCCGCTTCCATCCTGGCCGCGGTGGGCTTCGTCACCATCTATCGCTTGGACGAGAACCTGGCGAGCCTTCATGGCTGGTGGCTGCTGCTCAGCGCCACCATGTCCGCCCTCTGGCTCTACGCCGTCTCGGAGAAGGGTCTGGGCCATCGGGGCGGTGGATGGTGGCCTCTCCTGGCCCTCGCGGCCGGACTGGTCGCGATCCCTTCCCTGGGCGCGGATGGTGGCACGATCTGGGTGGCGTGGAGGTCGGCTCCGGCGGTGGTTCTCAACCCCGGCGAGATCGTCAAGTTTGTGATGGTGGCCCTCTTCGCCATCCTCCTGGCCGAGAGGCAGGCTTTTTTCTCCGCCGGAGGTCGGTACACGGCCCCGCTCCGCCCGGCCCGGGTCACGACGGTCTGGCAGTCCATCCTGCTGCTGGGACTCGTCCTGGTCGGCGTCGCCGTTCGGGATTCCGCAACGGCCATGATCGTGGTGGGGATGTTCTGCGTGATGGCCTACATGGCCACCAACCGGTCCGCCTACCTGGTTGGCGGGTTCGGCGCCGGAGTCCTCTGGCTGGTTGCCGGTCCCTGGCTGTCGGAGGGTCTCCAGACCCGGATAACGGTATGGACGGATCCGTGGACCCAGCCGGAGGGTCCGGGTAACCGGCTCGCCGAGGGCCTGTTCGGGCTGGCGGCGGGCAGCCTTTCGGGTACCGGCTTCGGTCTTGGCGACCCCGACCTGATACCGGAGTCCACCACCAGCCTGGTGTTCGCGGCCGTCGGCGAGGAGATGGGCCTCGCAGGGACCGTGGTGGTGCTGGCCGCGTACGCCCTGATGGTGGTCACCGGGTTCGGAATCGCGCTGCGGGCCAGGGAGGTGTTCCACAAACTCCTCGCAGGCGGGCTGTCGCTGCTCCTTGGTGGACAGGCCGTGATGTCCGTGGCCGGGGTGGTTGGGCTCCTGCCCGGCACCGCCATGCCGATTCCCTTCCTGTCGTACGGGTTGTCCCTGACGATGGCCGGCTTCGTCATTCTCGCCGTTCTGGCCCGCGTAAGTCACGAGGAGCGGGTATGAACGGGCCGATCCGCCGGGTGGTCCTGGTTCTCGGCGTCGTCTTCCTGGTTCTCGTGGTGGACCTCACCTACTGGCAGGCCATCGCCGCCGACCGGCTTCGCGAGAACCCGCGGAACCCGCGGGTGGAGCTGACCCGGTCGGGTCGGGAACGCGGCGAGATCCTCTCCGCGGACGCGGTGGTGCTGGCCAGATCGGTGCCCGATCCTCTCGATCCCGGCGCTTACCGGCGCGAGTACCTGTACGGGTCGGTATACGCGCACGTGGTCGGCTTCTCGTCGGCCCTGTTCGGGGACCGGGGCGTGGAAGCCGCCCACGCCTCGCTTCTCAGATCGCGCCGCGACCTGACCACCTCGGGGATTATCAACGCGCTGCTCGGCGACGACCTGCGACCCCGATCGATCCAGCTCACGCTGTACCACGAACTTCAAGCGACCGCCGCCCGAGCCCTGGGTGATCGGCGCGGGGCGGTGGTGGCCCTGGATCCTGCCACCGGTCAGGTGCTGGCGATGGTCAGCTCGCCGTCGTTCAATCCCAATTCCCTGGTCGGGACGAACGCCGCGGTGGTTTGGGAAGCCCTGACCGAGAGCACCGACGGCCCCCTCGACAACCGCGCCATCGCAGGGTCATTGCCCGAACTGCTCACCTCTGAGGGAACGATCACTCTCGACGAGATGGATCCGCTTTCGGCGCTTGGGATCGCCTCGCGCGTGGCCGCGGCCGGCCAAGACGGGCTGATGATGCGCCCGTACCTAACCGCTGGGGTGTTCGACGCCGATTCCAGTCAGGTCTCGCGAACGGATCCGGAACCCATGGCCGAAACCTTCGGCTACGAAGCAGCCCTGTCGCTCTACGGAGAGAGCAGCCCGGTGGCGGTCGGCGGCGCCTCGCAGGATCGGCCGCCGGAGGCTGTCGGCAACTCCGGAGTCACCGAGACCGGTGCGGGCGAGCCGGCCGGGTGGTTCTTCGGCGTCTGGCCCGCCACCCGTCCCACCATCGTGGTGGCGGTGGTCGTGTATTCCGACGGGCCCGGCGGGGGCGGGCCGAGCAGAGCGGCGGCGGCCTCCGTCGGTCGAGCAGTGCTGGCCGCCTGGATCGAAATGATCCCCACCAGCGTCCCAGACGGGTAGCTCCAAGTGGTCAGTGGTCAGTGGTCAGTGGTCAGCGAATGTTGTGACCCAGGATGACACGGACAATTACCTCAAGGGCCACAGGGAACCTGCCTACCCCCAGATTGCCCACTGGCAACTGGCTACCGGCCACTGGCCCGTGGCCACTGACCAGACCTCTCGACAAACAAACGCTAAGGGGCTCGCCCGTGGCAAACTACCTGGTATGAAAGTGGTCGGCCACCATCCGAGCCCCATGTGCGCGGTCTAGTGGTGCATTCCTGAATGGTTACCCCGAACTCGCTGGGCCGTTACGAATTGACCGCGCAGATCGCGCGGGGCGGCATGTCGGATGTGTTCGAGGCTCGGGATCGTCTCCTCGACCGCAAGGTGGCCGTCAAGATCCTGCACGACCGGTTTGCGGAGACGGATACCTTCGTGGCCCGATTCCGCAAGGAAGCCCGGGCGGTCGCCAACCTGAGCCATCCCAACGTAGTGTCGGTCTACGACTGGGGCGAGGAGGACGGCACCTACTTCATGGTCATGGAGCTGGTGAGGGGGCGGTCCCTGCGCGACATCATCCAGGCCGAGGGCAAGCTGCTGCCGCGTCGAGCAACCGAGATAGCAGCCGAGATCGCCAAGGCGCTTGACGCCGCTCACCGCAGCGGTGTCATCCACCGCGACATCAAGCCCGGCAACGTCCTCCTGACCACGGACGGCACCGTCAAGGTGACCGACTTCGGCGTGGCCCGGGCCCGCAACGCCTCCGAGGGACTGACCAAGGTGGGATCAGTCATCGGAACGGCCACCTACTTCAGCCCCGAACAGGCCAGTGGCGACCCGGCCGACGAGCGGTCGGACATCTACAGCCTGGGAGTGGTGCTCTACGAGATGCTGGTGGGGCGTCCCCCCTTCAGAGGGGAGAGCGCGGTGTCGGTGGCGTACCAGCACGTCACCGCCGAAGTCGTTCCGCCGAGCCGGCTCAATACCGACGTGTCGCTAGAGCTCGAGAACGTGGTGATGCGGGCTCTCGACAAGGACCCTGATCGACGCTACGAGACGGCCGCCGACATCCACCATGACCTTCTCGTGCTGCTACAGGGCCGGTCTTCGCACAGCGGTCAGGCCCCGGTCGCTCCTCCCGCCCGCGCCCAAACCGCTCAGGACCTGCCGCCTCCCCCGCCGCGGGACGACGATGCCTACCGCCGTATGCGGGGCCAGCCCCGCCAGCCCTCGCAGCTTCCCTTCATCCTCACCGCTGTTCTCCTGGCGGCCGGAGTGGTGCTCGGCGCATACCTCCTGCTCAACAGCCTCTCGAACGATCCGGCGCCGTCGACCACCGTGCCGGTCGTGACCATTGCTGTTCCCGACGTGACCGGCCAATCCGAGGAGGAGGCGCGCATCGTGCTCCAGGAGGCGGGATTCCTGGTCACGACGAGCAGGGAGTCCAGCGAGGCTCCGGAGGACTCGGTGATCCGGACCGAGCCGGCGGCCGGAACGGTCGCCGAGGAGGAGTCACCGGTCAATGTGGTCGTCTCCGACGGGCCGGCCCTGCTGCAGATTCCCACTGTGGTCGGCTCTACCAGGGAGCGCGCCATCGGGCAGCTCCGGGGTCAGGGCTTCGCCTTCACGGAGCGTACCGCCCGCCACGACACGATAGGGGCGGGTTTGGTGATCAGCCAGGATCCGGCGGGCGAGGCCAGAGCCCCGGTCGGATCGGTGGTCGAACTGGTGATCTCGGCCGGTCCGCAGCCCATCGAAATGCCCCGGGTGATCGGACTGAGCCGCGATCGAGCGGAGGGAATGCTCGAAGGCCTTGGTCTGGAGGTCTCGACAACTCTGACTCGCAACAACGACGTACCGCCCGGGGTGGTGGCCCGCCAGGACCCTGCTCCCGGGGCGGACGTGAACCCCGGATGGAGCGTTCAGTTGGTGATCTCCGAAGGTCCGGACTTGTTCGTACTCGAGGAACTGGCCGGCCAACCGGTTGCCGATGTGATCATCCTTCTCGGGGAGGCCGGCATGCAGGTCCAGGTCATCGAGGAGCCCAGCCCGAGCCACGAGGTGGGCATGGTCATCCGCACCGATCCGCCGGGGGGGACGGAACTGCAGGTGGGCGACACGATCACCTTGTACGAGTCTACGGCACCGGATCTGGTGGTGGTTCCCGACCTCACCGGTGCCACCCCTGAGGAGGCGGAAGCCACCCTGGCCGGGCTGGGTCTGATACTTGAGGTTGCCGCCTCCAGGGCTGCGGTCGACACGCCCGAGTTGGAAGGGAGGATCGCCCGCCAGGCTCCGGGTCCGGGCGAGGAGTTCTCGCCAGGCGAGACGGTGCTGGTGGTGCTCGGCGACTACACTGCCCCGGTGGTGGACTCCGAGACCGAGAGTTCGGAATCGTAGACGGATTGGGGGCTGCCGTGGCATCTGTCGAGGCCCGGAGCCAAGACGCTAAGGGGGCCGACGGACCGGCGGTGACGGTGCAGGACGCCGTGTTCCGCTACGGCTCCAAGACGGTCGTCGGGCGGTCCAGCGTCGACATCCCGGCCGGATCGATCACGGCGCTTATCGGCCCCAACGGCGCAGGCAAGTCGACCCTGCTCAATGCCTTTGCCGGACTGGTCCAGCCGGCGTCGGGCAGCGTCACGGTGGGATCCAGGAACGGACGGACCTACCGCACTTCCTACGTGCTCCAGGAGACCAAGGTCAATCCTTCGCTACCGGTCACCGTCCGGGAGGTGGTCAGCATGGGCCGCTATGGGGGCCGCCGGCCGCTGCGCTTTCTTACCAAGGAGGATCGCCGGATGGTCGACGAGGCGATGGAGAGGACCAACATCACCCACCTCGCCATGCGGCACCTCTCCCGGCTCTCGGGCGGGGAACGCCACCGGGTGCTACTGGCCCAAGGGCTGGCGCAGGACCACGACATCCTGCTGCTGGACGAGCCTGCCACCGGCCTCGATGTGGTGTCCATCCAGGCGGTCCGGGACACCATCCGCTCGGAGAACGAACACGGATGCACGGTCATCGTCACCACTCACGACCTGACCGAGGCCTGGGATGCCCACTACGTGGTCCTCCTGGCAGGGCGCGTCGTTACCGCCGGGCCGCCCGCGGAGGTCCTGAGGGCGTCCCACATGACGGCCGCCTACGGCTTGGGCCTGATGAACGTGGAGGGCACCCACCTGTTCCTCGATGATCCTCATCACGACGAGACGGACGGGCACCACTCCCACGAACGATCCATCCACCTGGAGTCCGATCCGGTCGACCTTCACCACGACGAGCACAACCACTGAGTGCGCCGCGGTCCGAGAACCGGGCCGCGGGCACTAGACGATTAGTTCCAAGGGGTCAGTGGTCAGTGAAGTGTTGCGGCGCGGGACTGACACGAACAACTCGACAGCCCTAGGGGCCGATGGGAACTTGACTACCGCCGAGTCGCTCACTGGCCGCTGGCGACCGGCCACTGGCCACTACAACTGGCAACTAGGACCGGCCGGTCAGGAAGTTGTCGAGTAGGGCCATCCCCTCGTCGGTGAGCACGCTCTCCGGATGGAACTGCACGCCGTGGATGGGAAGCTCCCGGTGCCTGACTCCCTGGACGACATCGTCCTCGCTCCAGGCGCACGGCTCGAGCACGTCGGGCAATTCGCTGGCCGCCAGCGAGTGGTATCTCGTAGCGACGAAGGGATTCCTCAGACCGGAGAAGACGTCCTTGCCGTCATGGCGGATCGAAGAGGTCTTGCCGTGCATGATCCGGGGGGCGAGGTCGATGGTGCCGCCGAATTTGGTGACGATGGCCTCATGGCCGAGGCAGACGCCGAGGATGGGCACCAGGCCGGCGAAGTGCCCGATGTACGACTCCGTATAGCCGGCGTTCTCGGGGCGTCCGGGTCCCGGTGAGATGACCAGCCGTTCCGGATCGAACCGGGCGGCGGCGGGCGCGTCCATCTCGTCATTGCGGATCACGGTCGGCTCGGCGCCGAGTTCGCCCAGGTACTGGACCAGGTTGAAGGTGAAGCTGTCGTAATTGTCCAGAACCAGCACTCGCATCGCCCGCCAAGCCTACCGAACCGCCGCATGGAACTGCCGCCACCGCGACCCGGCCGGGCCTGCTCGTAACGGGCGGTGGTAGCCTGGTCTGCATGCCGCAATCCAAGGGACGTCGTAAGTCCAAGACGGCGGGTCGTCCGACACCGCCCAAGAGCGCGGCGAGCCGCGGGAAGAAGGCCAAGGAATCATCGAAGCTCTACGTGGCCGTGATGTTCGGTCTCATGGGTCTCGGGGTCCTGCTGGTTGTGACCCGGTACGTGCTCGACACGCCTTCGTGGTTGTTGCTGGTCGGGCTCGCTGCCATGGGCGGCGGCTTCCTGATGACCACCAACTATCACTGAAGCCCGGGCTGCTCCGATCTTCCCGGGCTCCCCTGTGCCGCGCCCGCCATCCCGCCACCGAGAGACGAGCGCCCGCGATACGTGGAATGCGCTCCTGGCCTGCCAGACCACTAGTTACAGCCCTGTAGTTCTCCCCGGAGTTATCCACAGCTGGGGATAACCGGGGTGACTGGGTGAGCTGCCCGTCCAGGCGGGCTCAGGTGACCGGGACCTCGTCCATCTCCTCGCGGCAATGACGCGGCGGGTTCGAGGCGGTGGTGTTGGTGACCGTCATCGTCACCTCGGTGCCGCAGAGGCTGCACCGGAAACGCCGGCGGGTTTCCACCACGTCGTCTGGATCGACATCCGGTGGGGGATTGGCCACCGCCCGGATCACCGCCATCGAGGCGGTCCAGATGGCGGCCCCGATCGCCACAGCGATGATGATGTTGAGAAGCGTCATCCGTCAGTGGCCGGTGGCGGTGGAGGTCTTGCCGGGGCTTGCGGTGCCATCCCGGGATTCTTCGGCAGCGTTCTACGCGGCCCGCTCGAGAATCATGGCGTTGGCCATGCCCCCACCCTCGCACATCGTCTGGAGTCCGTAGCGAGCCTGCCGGCGCTCCATCTCGTGGACCAGCGTCGCGGTCAGCTTGGCGCCCGTTCCACCCAGCGGGTGGCCCGTGGAGATCGCCCCGCCGTTCACGTTGGTCCGCTCCCATAGGGCGTCCGGGTCGGACCCGCCGTTCTCGGCCAGCCAGATCCCGACCACGGAGGCGAAGGCTTCGTTCACCTCGAACAGGTCGATGTCGTCGATGCTCAATCCGGCCCGCTCCAGGGCGCGGGCGGTGGCCGGGATCGGTCCGGTGAGCATGCTGACCGGGTCCACGCCCGCCATTGCGAATTGCCGGAAGTAGACCTTGGGTTCCAGCCCGAGTGCAACGGCCTTGTCCTCCGACATGATCAGCACGGCCGCCGCGCCGTCCGAGATCTGGGATGAGTTGCCGGCGGTGACCACGCCGTCCGCTTTGAAAACCGGTGGAAGCCCGGCCAGGATCTCCGGGGACGTGTCCGGACGGATGCCCTCGTCGGTGGTCACCGTCTCTGTGGCGCCGTTCGCCCGGGTCTCGACCGGGACGATCTCGCGGGCGAACCGGCCTTCGTCCGTGGCCCTGGCGGCTCTCATGTGGGAGCGGTAGGCGATCCGGTCGAGGTGCTCCCGCGACAGGCCCCACTTCTCGGCGATGAGTTCGGCCGAGATCCCCTGGGGCACCAGGCTGTTGGCGTAACGTTCTTCCATGCGGGGCCCGAACGGCCGCCCGGGTCCTTGGTGGGCCGTGATCCCCATCGGCACCCGGCTCATCGACTCCACGCCGGCCGCGATGGCCACGTCGTAGGCGCCTGCCATCACTCCTTGAGCGGCGAAGTGGGAGGCCTGCTGCGCCGAGCCGCACTGGCGATCCACGGTCGTGCCCACCACGTCCTCGGGGAAGCCGGCCGCCAGCGCCGCATTCCGGCCCACGTTGAAACTCTGCTCCCCGGTCTGCGTCACGCAGCCCATGATCACGTCATCCACCAGGGCCGGGTCGAGTTGGTTGCGCTCCACCAGGGCTCGCAACGGGATGGCGGCCAGGTCGACCGGGTGGTAACCCTGCAGGCGGCCGTTCCGCTTGCCGGTGGGTGTTCTCACTGCGTCGACGACGACTGCCCGGTGCATGCCTGTCTCCCCTCGTGTGCGGATGACCTCAGAGTCCCCAACCCGGCGACCGGTGGAGGTGATCGGATTCGAACCGACGACCTCCTGGTTGCAAACCAGGTGCTCTGCCGACTGAGCTACACCCCCGGGATCCTGCAGTCTACTTGGACCACTAACCCAGGATGATCAGCGCGAGGGCGACGATCGCCACCCCGAACCCGGCACGCTGGATGCGGGTGGTGCGCTCTCCGGCGAAGAGGACCTGGAACAGGACCGTGACACCGTAGGCCATCTGGAAGAACAGGCCGGCCACGGCCAGGTTGACCTGGGCGGCCAGCGTGAAGGTCGCGAGCCCGATCCCGCCCAGTATGCCCACCATGACGGCTTGAGGAGTGGTGCCCCGGTGGGGCCAAGTCGCTTCCCTGCGGATGAGGATCAGCAGCAGGACGAATGCCACAGCGACCACCCTCCCCGGCACCACCGGCCAGGTCCCCGCGTCATCACTTGTCAAGCCCAGCAATGTGGCGGTGATGCCGAACAGGACACCTGAGGCCAGGCCGTGTTTCATGGCGATGAGATCCCATTCCGCTCCAGGGTCCTTCATGCCGATCAGCCAGACACCGATAAGGCCCACCACCAGTCCCGAGCCGACCACCATCGAGGGGAGGCCCGACACGACGGTGTCCACCCCGATCGGGACCACCGCTCCCGTTACCGCGGCCACCGGCCCCACTATTCCCGTGCCCCTGGTGGTGTAGCCCCGGTAGAGCTGGATTAGACCCATTCCGGAGGACACGCCGGAGCAGCCGCCGAGCACCAGGTCGGGAACGGTGGGGCTTCCGCCCCACCAGACCGCCAGGATCAGCGTCGACAGCAAGGTGAAAACGTAGATCGCGAGCACGGTGGCCAGAAGGCGCCCGCGCCGGCCCACGTTGGTTCCGATGTGATCGGCCAGCCCGATGGACAGTGGGGCGAGGAGGCCGATGAAGATGGTCATTGGGGGGTGGCCGCGGCCCTCCTACGTGAAGGCCTGGAATCCGGTGAGGGATTGGCCGAGGATCAGGGTATGGATCTCGTTGGTGCCCTCGTAGGTGATCACCGATTCCAGATTGTTCATGTGGCGCATTACCGGGTAGTCGAGGGTGATGCCGTTCGCTCCCAGCACGGAGCGGGCGGTCCGGGCGACATCCAGCGCCATCCGGACGTTGTCGAACTTGCCAAGAGACACGTGCTCGGAGCCGGCATGACCCCGATCCTTCATACGGCCGATATGGAGGGCGAGCAGCAGTCCCCGGTTCACAGAGACCATCATCTCCACCAGCTTGCGCTGGGTGAGTTGGAACGCGCCGATCGGCCGGCCGAACTGCTGCCTGGTGGTGGCGTAGTCGAGAGCCGCCTCGTAGCAGGAGCGGGCGGCGCCCATCACTCCCCAGACGATGCCGTACCGGGCTTCGGTCAGGCAGGACAGCGGGCCACGCATCGAGGACACGCCGGGCAGCGCCGCTTCTCTCGGAAGCCGTACGTCGTCGAGGGTCAGCTCGGAGGTATGGGAGGCCCTGAGTGAGAGCTTGCGCGGGATGTCGCGGGCTGCGAATCCTGGAGTATCGGTGGGGATGATGAACCCTCGCACTCCATCCTCGGCTCGGGCCCAGATGATGGCCACGTCCGCCACCGACCCGTTGGAGATCCAGGTCTTGGTGCCGTTGAGGATCCAATCCGGACCGTCTCGGCGTGCGGTCGTGCGCATCGAGGCGGCATCGGAGCCGGAATCGGGCTCCGTGAGGCCGAAACACCCCAGAACCTCGCCCGAAGCCATCCGTGGCAACCACTCCCGGCGTTGATCCTCCGACCCGTACTCCCGGATGGGGAACATGGCCAGCGAACCCTGGACCGACACCATGCTGCGGAGTCCCGAGTCGCCCGCCTCGAGTTCGAGGCAGGTCAATCCGTACTCGACCGCGGACGCGCCCGGGCACCCGTAGCCGTCCAGGTGCATCCCCAGCAGGCCCAGCCCGCCCAGTTCGGTGGCCAGCTCCCTGGGCAGGATTCCCTCGACGAACCAGTCGCCGATCGACGGGAGTACCCGGTCGCCCACCCACCGGCGAACCGTGTCCCTGAGCAGGCGTTCCTCAGGACCGAGGAGACGGTCCAAGCCGAGGAAGTCTTTCGGGTCGGGCGGGGCCGGCCGGTTGGCGGTTGACATGGTGGTGCTCACGGTTTCCTGAGGCGGCTACAAGTCTCATTGTGGCAGGCGGAGACTCGGGCGAAAGCAGGGTGCCTCCCATGTGACACGGTTCTCGGATCGGGGCCGGAACTCGCAGGCCGGCTGTGGGCATCGGGCGCCGCGAGCGTGTACCGTTCTGCGTTCCGGCAGTACCCGCGATCGAGCCTAGGTTGGCTAGGCGGAGGAGTAGTCGATGACCGTACCGACCAAGATCCTGCTCGACGAGTCGGACATCCCGACCCATTGGTACAACATCATCCCCGATCTGCCGGCGCCGCCCCCTCCGGTGCTCCACCCCGGAACCCTCGAGCCGGTGGGCCCGGGTGACCTGGCGCCGCTGTTCCCGATGGACCTCATCCTGCAGGAGGTCTCGCAGGACAGCTACATCGAGATCCCGGAACCGGTCCGGGACATCTACCGCCTGTGGAGGCCCACCCCGCTGTACCGGGCGCACCGGCTGGAGAGGGAGATCGACACGCCGGCCCGCATCTACTACAAGTACGAGGGTGCCAGCCCGGCCGGATCCCACAAGCCGAACACGGCGGTCGCCCAGGCCTACTACAACGCTCAAGCAGGTGTCAGGAAGCTGACCACGGAGACTGGCGCCGGCCAGTGGGGGAGCGCGCTCGCCCTGGCCTGCCGGATGTTCGGCCTCGAGTGCGAGGTCTGGCAGGTGGCGGCCTCGTTCGACCAGAAGCCCTACCGGGGCTCCATGATGCGCACGTGGGGAGCCACGATCCACTCCAGTCCCTCGGAGGTGACCAACGCCGGCCAGGCCATTCTCGCCAAGGATCCCCACAGCACCGGCAGTCTGGGCATCGCCATCTCCGAGGCTGTCGAGGTGGCGGCCACCAACGCGGACGTGAACTACTCGCTCGGCTCGGTGCTGAACCATGTGCTCCTGCACCAGACGGTGATCGGCCAGGAGGCCGCAGCCCAGCTTGCCAAGGTGGACGAGACACCGGACGTGATCATCGGCTGCACCGGGGGCGGTTCCAACTTCTCGGGCCTGTCGTACCCGTTCATGCGGGAGAAGCTGGCCGGGAACATCAACCCCACCATCCGGGCGGTGGAACCGGCGGCATGCCCCTCGATAACCAAGGGTGAGTACCGCTACGACTTCGGGGACGCCATCGGCATGACGCCGCTCATCAAGATGCACACCCTGGGGCACGGGTTCGTACCGGATCCGATCCATGCGGGAGGGCTGCGGTATCACGGGATGTCACCGCTGGTCTCCCACATCGTCGAACTCGGGCTGATGGAGGCGGAAGCGATCGGCCAGGTGGAATGCTTCGAGGCCGCCCTGCAGTTCGCTCGGACGGAGGGGATCATCCCTGCCCCCGAACCGACCCACGCCATCGCGGGGGCGCTCCGGGAGGCCAATGAGTGCCGGGAGTCCGGTGAGGAGAAGGTGATCCTCATCGCACTGTGCGGCCACGGCCACTTCGACATGGCCGCCTACGACACGTTCCTGTCGGGCGAGCTGCACGACTACGAGTACCCGTCCGAGGCCATCGCGGCGGCGCTGGCGGAGGTGCCGGTGGTCGCCTGATGCTGTCCGGTCCGGCCGTCCGGGCTTTCTCCCGCGGCCGGACCGCGGTGCTCGATCAGGCGAACAGGGCGAGTTGGGGGTCGGGTTGTTTCCGGGGTGTCGCATCGCGGGGCGGCCGGCGTTCCCCGCCCGGAGCGCCGTGGGCACTCTTCGCGCGCCCGATCGTGCCCCCGAGACGCCGGCGCATGGCCGGCGGAGCGTAGGACCTGGTTCCGTAGGTGTGCCGGTAGAACCGTGACAAGTGGGGGTAGTCCTGGTCTATCCACCCCAGCACGTGGTCCTTGAGCGGTCCCCGTACATGCAGGTATCCGCCCATGATGAACCGGGCCCCGGCCTCGGCGGCTCCCCTGACCAGCTCCTCCACCTGCTTCGGATGGTCGGAGATTCCGGGAAGGATGGGCATCATGAGCACGCCCGAGGAGATGCCCGCCTCGTTGAGCCGCCGGACCGCGTCGAGACGCTTGCGGGGGTGGGCCGTTCCCGGTTCCGAGCGTGACCAGGCATCGGTGTCGAGGGTCCCGATCGAGAAGTTGACGCTGATCTCGGCGGTCTCAGCAGCCCGGGTCAGGACGTCCAGGTCCCGGAGCACCAGAGGCGACTTGGTGAGGATCGAGAACGGGTTACCCCGCTCGGCGAGTATCTCGATGATCTGGCGGGTCAGCTTGTACTTGCCCTCGGCCGCCTGGTAGGGGTCGGTGTTGGTGCCCATCGCGATCGGATGGCCCGCCCAGCGCTGCGGGGCGGTCTCGTGGCGCAGGACCTCGGGTGCGTTGATCTTGACCACGATCTTGGTGTCGAAGTCGCGCCCGATGCCGAGGCCTAGATAATCGTGGGTGGGTCGGGCGAAGCAGTAGGTGCATGCGTGGCTGCAACCGCGGTAGGCGTTGATGGTGTATTCGAAGGGCAACGCGGACGATTGAGGTATCCGGTTGATGATGGTGCGCGACTCCACGTGGAGGAACTCGAGTCCCGTGTAGGCACCCCGACCGATCCGCCGCTCGACCACCGCGTCGAACAGCGCACTCTTGTTGCCGGGCGCGTCGGTCGTGGTCCAGCGAAGTTCTGCCATGGACCAAGGCAGTATAGACGAACACATGTTCGCTAGGAGGGTTCTGAAAGATGTCCAGTTGGCCCGCAGACCGGCTTCCGCTACACGGCTGGTCGGACCAACTCGGTGGGAGTGGGAGGCTGCTCGCCGGCGGCTTGCACATCAATGGCGACCTCGTCGACCAGCCGACGGATTCCGGCCATTGCCTCGTCGATTGTTGGCGCCAACCAGGAAAGCGACGGGAACTCATTGCAGAGACCGACGTGCTCCCCGTCTTCTGGAGACCAGATCACCCGGTATGTGTAGAGGTCAGTAGCCATGCTCCTGCAACTTTCTGATTGCCTTCAGGACCTGCCGCACCTGGTATGCCTTCGCCATGCCTTGGCTGTCTTGTATGTTCACCCGCGGATCTCCCGGCCACGGTGTGCGGTATACCCGATGGCTGCCGCCGGTCTGCCGTGATGGTCCGAAATGCTCGTCACACACCTCGGCAAGGTCGGCGAACCGGACACCCGTCGGGTTCTTGCGCATGGCCTTGAGAATCGCCGCTGTGGTTCCCATACCATAGTGACTACCTTCAACGATGCTTAGAGTCAAGAGGCCTGTTTCGAGAGGTTCCAGCGAGTCACCTCTCTTTCGGTCGCCTCGATGAGTGGCGCGATGCAGGCGGTGGGGGTGACGCGTTACCTCGGCGGCGGCCTCCGGACTGGATCGGAGCGCCTGGAGGATGGCCGTGAGCCCGGCGAATCCGGGTAACGTCGGAGCATCGAGTACGCGGACCGGGACGGATGATGCCTGATCGCCCTACGCACTCCTTTGCCCTTGGAAGCCTGACCAACCGGGTTCACGACCGGTTGGCCGCATGGGCAGAACAGAACTACGCGGTGCGGATGTGGGACAGGGATCACACCCTGTGGTCCGCTGAGGACATACCTGACCTTGCCAACCGGCTGGGGTGGCTCCGGCTGCCCTACGAGACTAAGCAGCTGCCCGCTATCAGGGCCTTCGCCGAGGAAGCGCGCGCCGGAGCCGACCGGGTGGTGCTGCTCGGGATGGGCGGGTCGAGCATGGCGCCGGCGGTGTTCGCCAACACGTTCGGGAGCGCCTCCGGCCATCCCTTGCTGACCGTCCTGGACAGCACCCACCCCGAGGCCGTGCGGGCGGTGTCCGCCGTTGTCGATCCGTCCCGGACCCTGTTCCTGGTGGCCTCCAAGTCGGGAGGCACCATCGAGACGCTGTCACTGTTCCGCCACTTCTGGGGTGTGGTGTCGGGCGTCCATGATCGCCCGGGCGACCGGTTCGTGGCCCTGACCGATCCGGGTTCGGGCCTGGAGGCTCTGGCCCGCGAGCGGCGATTCCGCCGGGTCTTCGCCACGCCGCCCGAGGTCGGCGGGCGCTACTCGGCGCTCACGCCGTTCGGTCTGGTTCCGGCTGCCCTGATCGGCATGGACATCGAGAGCCTTCAGGCGAAGGCGAGCGTCATGGCCGTCGAGTGCGGGCCGGACCGCCCGGTGGCCGCGAACCCGGGACTCCGGCTGGGCGCGGTCATGGGTGAGTCGGCGCTGGCCGGCCGGGACAAGCTCACGTACGTCTGCTCACCCGCGATAGCCGGTTTCGGAGCCTGGGTCGAGCAGCTGGTAGCGGAGAGCACCGGTAAGAACGGCACCGGGATTGTCCCGGTGGCGGGTGAGCCTCTGGGAGATCCGGCGAGCTACGGGCAGGATCGCCTGTTCGTCTTCATGGCGCTCGAAGGAGATCGGCCATCCGAGTGGGAGGTGGCCCAAGCCGGGTTGCGCCGGCGCGGCCATCCGGTGGTCGAGGTAAACCTCCATCACCTGGACGAGTTGGGGGCGGAGATGTTCCGCAGCGAGATGGCGGTGGCGTCCGCCGGATCCATCCTCGGGATCAACCCCTTCGACCAGCCCGATGTCCAGGTGGCCAAGGACCTGGCTCGCCAGGCCATGTCGCCGGAAGGCTTGGAGGGCAGCGTCGAGGAGACATCCAGCGACTCCCCCCGGCTAGCGGGTGCGCTGCGGGCCTGGGCGGCGACGATCGAGCCGGGTGACTACGTCGGAATACACGCGTACCTTCCCATGGGCGGTCCGGCCGCGCCCGTTCTGGACTCGCTCGTGCCGCTTCTACGGGATCGGCTTCGGGTGCCGGTCACGCTCGGCTACGGACCCCGGTTCCTCCACTCCACCGGCCAGCTCCACAAGGGCGGCGCCAACAACGGGGTGTTCCTCCAGCTGGTGGATTCCCCGGGTCCCGACATCGATGTTCCGGAGGCGGACTTCAGCTTCGGGGAGTTGCTCGAAGGTCAGGCGGCCGGCGACTACCAGGCCTTGACCGGCCGGGACCGCCGGGTGCTGCGGGTCCGGCTCGCCGGTGATCCCCGCTCCGCGGTCGAGACGGTCGCGGGCTTGCTTGGAGGGTAGGTAGCCGTGGAATCACTGCCGACGATCGGGTCCGGAGCGGTCGACCGGCACTTGCTGGTGGTGTTCGGCGCCACCGGAGACCTGTATCACCAGAAGCTGGCGCCGGCCCTCTATCACCTGGTCCGCCAGTACGGGTTGGTCGATCGGTGCCTCATCCTCGGCGTCGCCCGTGCGGCGCTCGGCGACCAGGAGTTCCGGGCCCACTCCCGCGACGCCATCGAGAAGGCCTCACCCGGCCAGATGCCGCTGGACACCCCCGGCGCGGGTCCGGCCGACTGGTGTGAAGCGGTGATGCACTACCACCAGCTCGGAGCGGACGGATATGACGGGTTGAGGCGCCGCATCGAAGCCCTCGAGCGAGACCACGGTCTGCCGGGCAACCGCATCTTCTACCTGGCCCTACCCCCGGCGGCTTTCGGCCCCACCGTGAGGGGCCTGGGCGCATCGGGCCTGGCCGGCGGTGAGGGCTGGACCCGTCTTGTCGTGGAGAAGCCTTTCGGTGTCGACCTGGATTCCGCAGTGGCGCTGAACTCCGTCCTCCACGAGACCTTCGACGAGAGCCGGATCTACCGGATCGACCACTACCTCGGCAAGGCCACGGTCCAGAACCTTCTGGTGTTCCGGTTCGCCAACCCTCTGTTCGAGTCGGTCTGGAATCGTGATCGGATCTCCAATGTACAGATCACCGTCGCCGAGGATCTCGGCATCGGATCGAGGGCGGGCTACTACGACCGGTCCGGGGCTCTCCGCGACATGGTCCAGAACCACCTCACCCAGGTCCTGAGCCTCGTGGCGATGGAGCCGCCGGTGTCGTTCGACGCCGAGGCGATCCGCGACGAGAAGGTGAAGGTGCTGCAGTCGATCCGGACCCTCACACACGACGACGTGGTGCTGGGCCAGTACGCGGCCGGCAGGATCAGCGGACGCAGGGTTCGCGGCTACCGGGACGAGCCGGGGGTGGGCGAGGAGTCGGGTACCGCCAGCTATGCGGCGCTGCGGGTTTTCGTCGACAGCTGGCGCTGGCACGGGGTGCCCTTCTACCTGCGGACCGGGAAGCGACTGGCGACCCGCCTGACCCAGGTGGCGGTCACATTCCGCGAGCCGCCGGTGCCGCTCTTCAAGTCCTTCGACCGGAGCCGCCACCAGGGAAACGTCCTCTTCGTCCGCCTCCAACCTCACGAGGGCTTCGAACTGCTGTTCGATGTCCAGGTACCGGGCGACCATCCCGAGCTGGCCACCAAGCCGCTGTCGTTCGCCTACGAGGAGGCGTTCGGCGACCTTCCCGACGCCTACGAGACCTTGCTGTACGACGTCATGTGCGGCGACCGCACCCTGTTCGTCCGATCCGACGAAGTCGAGCAGGCGTGGCGGCTCTACACGCCGTTGCTCGAGGCGGATCTCTCGCCCGCCCCCTACCCGGCGGGCTCGTGGGGTCCCCGGGAAGCCGACGCCCTGCTGTCGGTCCGAGCCGATAGTTGGCGGGTGCGGCTCCCCAACGGTGATGATCCGGCGTAGGGCACCGGGGGCTGGTCGCTCCACCTGGGGTTCTTCTACAATGCAGCGTTCCCAGGGCGTTTAGCTCAGCTTGGGAGAGCGCTTCCCTTACAAGGAAGAGGTCGGCGGTTCGAGCCCGTCAACGCCCACAGTGGTTTCATAGGGATTCACAAGATACCTCAAACCGCCATTTACCAGGGCTTTTGGTCCCTAAACCCAGGCCCCACGGTTGCAGAGGCACCCGTCTTGTTTCACATAATTCCACCGATTATGTAACATCATAAGTAACATCATACCGACTAGCTCTACATGCGAGGGTGAAAATGCGCCGGCCCAAAACGCTCACAGCAGCCTTCTGTAAGACCATTTCCGTGCCGGGAACTTACGGCGACGGGCGCGGTGGCTTTGGTTTGACCCTCCGAGTCAAGCAAACTCGCAACGGTCGGCTGTCAAAAGCTTGGGCCCAACGGGTTGTGATCGGTGGCAAACCTACCTACCTGGGGCTCGGCACCTATCCGACCGTCACGCTGGCCGAGGCCCGACGAGAAGCGCTCAAGAACCGCCGCGAGATCCAGGCAGGCAGGGACCCGCGAGGCGGAGGGATCCCAACCTTCGCGAGGGCCACCGACAAGGTGATTGCCCTGCACCGCGACGGCTGGAAGCCGGGTAGCCGAACAGAGTCGGCGTGGCGTAACGGTTTCAGCCGCCATGTGTATCCGAAGCTCGGCCCCAAGCGAGTAGACGTGATCACGACCGCAGACGTGTTTGAGGTTGACCCGCTTTGGTGGACACTCGAGGACTTGGGACGATGGTCCCGGG
>JAPPGU010000005.1 GCA_028821265.1 bacterium
GCCTGTCCCGCCCCGCGTTCGGGTTGTTGATCACCACGGTCGGCGTCCTGATCCTTAGCGCCGAAGGGGTCCTGATCCGGCTGATCGAGGTCGATTCGTGGACGCTGCTGTTCCTGCGGGGAGTTCTGGCGGCGCCCGGCCTATTCGTGTTCTTCCTGGTGATGGAGAGGCGAGGGTGGTGGGACCAGCTGCGGTCGATGGGGATGGCCGGAGTGGTCGCAGCGGTGCTGTTCGGGATCGACAACGTCGGCTTCATCTACTCGATCACCCACACCTCGGTGGCGAACACGTTCCTCCTGATCAGCCTCAGCCCGCTGTTCGCCGCACTGTTCACCCGCATGGTGCTGCGCGAGACGGTGCCCAGGCGCACCTGGCTGGCGATCGCAGGGGGAGCCGTGGCCACTTCGGTCATCATGGTGGGCTCGCTCGTGGAGGGCGACCTGCCGGGCACGCTGGCAGGTCTCGTGGCGGCGGTGGCGCTCGGGGGGACGCTGGTGGTGCTCCGGGCGCGGCCGCACCTCAACCTGGTCCCTGCCGTGGCGCTGGGTTCCGCGCTCGGGGCTCTGGTCGGCCTGCCCGCCTCCACCCCTTCCTCGGCGAGTCCCCAGGACTGGGTGTACCTCGTGGCCTTGGGCCTGTTCCTCGTGCCGGTGGCCTTCGGCCTCATCTGCACCGGCCCCAGGTACATCCCGGCCGCCGAGGTCGCACTGTTGCTGTTGCTCGAGACGGTGCTGGGGGCATTGTTCGTGTGGATGGCGGTGGGGGAGGTCCCCAGCCTGGCTACCGTGGTGGGCGGGGTCGTGCTCATCGCGGTGCTGGCGGCGCACTCCGTAGCGACCCTGAGAAGCCTCGACCTGGCCGCCGGCCACACCGACCGGGAGGTCCACGATTCCGGGTAGGTTCTCCCGTCTCTCCGATCCGGCCAAGGGTCTGGTGATCACGTCAGCCGGGGTCATCATCCTGAGCGTCCAGGGTGTCCCGATCCGGTTGATGGACGTGGATGCATGGACGCTCGTGTTCGTGCGAGGGGTCCTGTCGGCACCGGGCCTGTTCGTGTTCTTCCTGGTGATGGAGAGAACGGGATGGCGAGCTCAGCTGCGGGCGATGGGGCTGGCCGGAGTGGTCGCGGCAGTGCTGTTCGCCCTGGACAACGTGATGTTCATCTACTCGATCACCCACACCTCGGTGGCGAACACCCTGCTGATGATCAGCCTGAGCCCCTTGTTCGCGGCGTTGCTGACCCGCATGGTGCTGAGGGAGGCGGTCCCGCGCCGCACCTGGCTCGCCATCGGCGGGGCGACGGTCGCCACGCTGGTGATCCTGCTCGGCTCGCTGGTCACGGGAGACCTGCTCGGCACCCTCGCCGGCCTCGTGGCCGCGATAGCGATCGGCGGGACGCTGGTGGTGCTCCGGTCCCGACCATCCCTGAACCTGGTCCCGGCGGTGGCCCTCGGAGCCGGCCTCGCCGGTCTGGTCGGCCTACCGGCCGCCAGCCCCGGCTCGGCCGACTCGGGGGACTGGCTCATGCTGGTGCTGGTCGGCCTCCTCATAGTGCCCGTGGCGTTCGGCCTGATCGCCACCGGCCCCAGGTACATCCCGGCGCCCGAGGTGGCCCTACTCCTCCTGCTACAGACCGTGCTGGGCGCGTTCTGGGTCTGGCTAGCCGTCGGCGAGGCCCCGCACGGCGCCACCCTCGTGGGAGGCCTGATGCTGATCCTGGTCCTAGCCATGCACTCCGTAGCCACCCTGAGAACCCTCAACACCCAGCACTAGAGCCCCGTTCCGGGTTCCCCATCCGTGTTCGGGGAGTTCCACATCCGCACCCGAACACGCCGAGAACGCGAAAATCGCCAAGACGCCGCCTCCCCGGCGGGCCCATCCCCCAGCCACCACCTCCTTCGGTCCGGGCGCGTTCCGCTATCCCCTGGCGGGTCCGCTCCCGGATTGATCCCGGTTCCGGCTCCCTCGACGTCGAATAGCAAGGAACCGGTGGTGTTTGTGACTGCCGGGCAGTATGCGACGGGCCTGTGACGTTTTCAACCCCCTTGTTCGGGCACTGGGCCCACACCACCCTCGACGGTCACAGGTCTCTCAGAACGCGGCGGACCGGAGACGGGGGAGGGGACACCAGGAGGGCGCGAGGTCTACGCCCTCCTGATGCAACAGTCCTAGCCGCCGTAGGAGGCGGGTATGCGGACGATCTCGATCCGGTTCTCCGTGTCGAATAGGTCGGCGGCCAGCGCCTGCACGGTGGCTGCCGTGACCCTGGCGAGTTCCTCCAGGGAGCGTTCGGGCGTGAGCAGGCTGGCGTCGTCGGTGTGGAGCCGATTCGTGAGCACGCTGAGCAGCCTGCCGTTGCTGGGCGTGGAGTAGTCAACCTGCGCCACTGCCAGGGCCTGATCGAGTTCCTCCGCGGTGGGCCCGTTGGCCACCAGATCGGCCAGGATCGACAGGGTCCTGGCGTGGGCGTCGTCGAGACGGGCGGCGTCGGAGGTGAACACGATGTCCGAGTACACCGTCGGCCGCGGGGCGAAGGCCGGGCTGATCGACACCTGCGTGACGTAGGACGCGCCCAACTCCTCGCGCACCAGCAGGGTGAGGCGGTTGTCCAGGATCACCCTGAGCACGTGGGCGTTGACCCGCAGCGACGGGGTCACAGGAATCTCCGACTCGTAGGACATCTGCATCACCGCGCTCTCGTCCGCGCTGACCGGTATCTCGCGCCTCACCAGTCCGGTCGGGAAGGGTCGATGGCGGTCGACATACGTATCGGGTTCACCCGTAGGCAGGGTCCCGATGTAGTGGCGGGCCAGGCTCGCGACCACCTCCGGGTCGGTATCGCCGACTACGGCCACCACCAGGTCGTCCACGTCGCCGAGGCGGCGCGTGTACAGATCGAGCAGCGACTCGGCGGTCATCGAGGCGAGCTGCTCCCGGGTGGCCACCGGCCGGTGCCATTCCAGGCCGAAGCGGGCCTCGTTGGACGCCACCCACGCCTGCCAGGCCGGGTTCACCTCGGCCAGTTGGGTGCGGATGGCGGCGCTGTTCAGTGCCTGGTCGAAGGCGAGGTCGTCCACCCTGGGAGCGGTGACCATCAGATGCATGAGCTGGAACAGCGTCTCGAGATCGTCCCGGTTGGCGGTGCCGTCGAAACCCTCGGTCCTCTCACCTATCAGAGCGCCGAGCGAAGCGGCCCTCTCGCTGAGGAAGCGGTCGATCTGTGACTTGGTCAGGTCGCCGAACCCGCTGCCCGCCACCGCCTCGACCGCTCTGGGTGACAGGGCCCGGGCTCCGGGCTCGAGGGTTGACCACCCGCCGAGAGCCCTGGCCCGGAGGTTCACCGTCGCCTCGACCTCGTCCGAGTACACGAACACCACCTTTGCCCCGTTGGCGAACACCCACTCGTGGCCGTCCAGGACGCCGGTCGGGCCGCTTGCCACGGGGTCGACCGGATCGGGAAGCGGGAGCAACTCGTCGATGCCCTGCTCCACCGGCGGGGGCTCGCTGCGGGGAACGGCCGCGTCGAAGGCGGCTTCCAGGTCGGCCGTGGTGGGCACGCTGGCCGGGTCGGGACCGACCGCTATCACCAACGGTGCGGACCGCTCCATCAGCCACCGGTAGCGGTCGGTGAGCTCCCCGGCCGTTATCTCGTGGAGCAGCGCCGTGAGCCGGTCGTACCGTTCCTGAGGAGCGCTGATGTCGCCGCCGAACAGGAAGTGCGAGACGTAGCCGTCCGCGTACGCCGGGTCAGTGATGGTGGCGGCGGTCTCCAATCCGTGGTCCAAGGCCGTGACCAGTTCGTCTCGCGCGATGGCCAGGTCGACGTCGGTGAAGCCGTACTCCTCGGCCGTCAGCAGGACGGAGTAGTAGGCGGCGGAGGCCGTGTCGAGGTTCTCGCCCTGCCAGTTGGTCCCGAAGAACCGCAGGAGGTATCCGTGGTTGAAGGTGCTGAAGTCGGGCTTGTCGACCTGGGTCAGTTCGCCGCGGTAGTACGCATCCTCGAGGCGGTTCAGGACCATCAGCCGGATGAGCGTCTCCATCAGGCCCAGGCGTTGCCCGTCCGCCGTCCCGGACTCGAAGGTGGGGATCGGGATGTCCAGCGAGATGTAGGTGAAGCCCTGACCTTCGTCCGTGACCACATGGTACGAGGGCTCGGGATCCGGCGTGACCTCGGGTAGCCAGAACGCCGGGGCGTTGCCGGCCGGTATGGGCCCGAAATGCTCCTCCACCAGGGCTTGGAGATCGTCCAGCGGAACGTCGCCCACCGCGACGATGGCCATGTTCGACGGCACGTACCAGGTCTCGTAGAACGCTCGCAGGTCGGCTGCCGTGGTCGCCTCGACGGCCTCGAACGTGCCGCCCGGCCAGCGCCCCTCGTAGGGAGTTCCCTCGGTGTATATGCGGTCGAACTCGGCGCCCACGTATCCGTAGCTGTCCGCGACGCGGAACCGTAGCTCGTCGAGCACCACCCCCCGCTCGGCCACCACCGCCTCCGGGTCGATGGTGGCGGCATGGGCCATCTGCGACAGGACGTGGAGCGCGGTGGAGATGTTCTGGGCGGGATCGGCCGCCACGGTCAGCTCGAAGACGGTCTGGTCATAACTGACGTAGGCGTTGGTGTCGGGACCCAACTCCGCCCCGAGACTCCGGATCGTCGAGTTCAGAGACTCGGCGGTGTAGGCCTCGGTGCCCTCGAACAGCACATGCTCCAGGAAGTGGGCGTGGCCCTGGCCCGGTTCGGACTCGTGGGCCGACCCGGCCCGCACCACCAGCCGTAGCGTCACGCTCTTGCCCGGACGGTCATTGCTCCTCAGGTAGAAGGTGAAGCCGTTGTCGAGCGTGCCGACCCGCACCGCAGGATCGATGGGGAACGTTTCCGGGTCGATCTGCAGCACCCAGCCGATCCGTATCAGGTCGGGGTTGGTCAGTGCCCTGCCGTCGGCCTGGACCACGCCCCTGTTGAGTTCGAAGATCTCGGGCCAGCGGTTCTCGTCGCCCAGGTAGGCCATGGCGATACTGCGCAGCGTGTCACCGGGCTTCACCGTGACCGTCCGGGGTTCCGGCGCCGGCTCGGCCACGGGTTCCGGTTCGGGCTCGAGGGCGACGATCCGTCCCCCTCCGCCGGCCGGGTAGTCCTCGGCCGTGATCTTCCCGCCCAGGTCCTCGGACACGTAGTTGGCGAGGGCCTGCTGGTAGCTGACGCCCAGCTTGGTGAACTCGACATCGGCGAGCGGGTAGCAGTCGCCGCCACCGGCCAGGAAGTCGATGGTGGCCAGCACCACCGGATCGCCCGGCACCACCTGGCCGCCGGTGACTATGACCGTGCCGTCGTCGAGGACGACCTCGCGCACCCGGCCGCCCGGATTGCCGACCAGGGAGCAGTCGCCGTCCCGGGCGATCTCCCTGGCGGGGGCGGACGGATCGTAGGTGAGGGTGAATCCCGACACCTGCGCGAACTGGCCCCCGGCGCCCGGCAGGCGGTCCAGGGCCTGTTCGAGCAGGATGTGGAAGGTCTCGCGGGGCACCTCGCCGACCACCACGAAGTTGCGGAACGGGGCGATGTCCCAGGTGGTCCCGACCGTGATGTCTCCCGGCGGGATCACCGCGTCGTTGCGGATGCCGCCGCCGTTCTGGATGGCGACATCGGGCACCGGGCTGCCGAACCCCTCGGCCAGGTTGGTGGCCGTGGCCCGCAGCGCGTCGGCCAGCAGGTTGCCTTCGTTGGTGGCCACGGTCCGCACCATGGGCTTGCGGCCGTCCAGTTCCACCTCGCTGGCGCCGATGACCTCGGAGCTGATCAGCGCGACGGCCGCGGTGAGGGGTTCGATCACGGTGGTCTGCACGCCGGGATCGGGCTCCACGTCGAAGCCGACTCCTACCGAGCTCCCTTCGGCGGCGGTGACGTTGCCGCCCGCGTCGAAGGTCACGTTGAGTTCCCCTATGCAGCGGTACCCGCCGGGGGCGGTGACCACCGGCACCATCGTCCCGGCGGAGTCCTCGACCATGATCGGGTAGGGCGCCACGGCATCCTCGCCGGGCAGGCAGGTGTCGCCGTCGTTACGCAGCAGGTCGTCGCCGCCTCCGGCTATGACGACGTCCACGCCGGACAGGCTCGCCACGAGTTCGATCTCCTCGGCCACGTCCTGGAGATGGCTGACCAGGACGATCTTGTCGACGCCGTCGGCCGTCAGGGCTTCGACCGCGGCCCGGACGGCGGGGAGCACCGGCGAGACGACCACGTTGCGGGGACTCGAGATGTTGGGCAGCATCGGCGTGACCGCACCGATCACCCCGACCCGCTCGCCGCCGGTAACGATCACGGTGCTGGCGGCGATGAGGCCCTCGTCGACCAGAGCCTGCAGCTCCGGCTCGGCGGAGAAGTCGAGATTGGCCGACAGGAACGGGATGGCCGGATCGAATCCCTTGATGAACCGGGCGGTCACCTCCGGGCCCATGTCGAAGTCATGGTTGCCCAGGGCCATGGCGTCGTAAACTCCGCTCAGGGCGACCGAGTCGTACAGCGGGCCTTCCCGGGCCAGCGAGACGCCGAACTCCTGGGAGGCGAGGAAGTTGTCGCCGGAAGTGAGCGTCACGACGCCGCTACCGGACGCCCCGGCCTGCAGCTGCTTCATGAGCGCCACGAAGCGGGCCACGCCCGGATCCGAACCGTCGTCGGGCAGGAGCTTCGACTCGCCGTCGTTGTTGTGCAGGATGGTGAGGACGAAGGGGTCGTCCCCTTCCGTGTCCTGGGCGCCGACCGATGCGGGAACCGAGACCAGAATCCCTACCAGCATCGCCAGCACGGCGAGGAACGTCAATGGGCTCCTGGGCCGCCAGTTCGTCATGCTCACTCCTTTGCTCTTCCACCCGGCTCTTCGAGGTCACCGGGCATAGCACCAAGACCGTTTAGGGGAACACCGAAGTCAATGGCCCACCCGCCTGCGAGCATGCTGACCGAGTCGAAGATCCTGGGAGGAATCCCACCAACGAGAGCCTTAGTTCCGTGATCCGAGGCAGCTCGGGAGCCGGGGATCAGGCGCCTTCGCTGCCGGCCACGATGTTACTGCCGGGCCATGACAATGCATAACCGGCGCCCGTGCCTGACGGTCCGGAGCGAGCCTGCCGACCCAACGGGCCTGCGGTCCCGAGACATCCCGGCCGGCCTCGCCGGACAGGGCGGTTCCCGGGGAGGGTCGAGGTTCGGGGTTACCGGCTCTCGTAGTCGGGGTAGGTCCTCACGGTCACCGGCTCCCCGGCCGCCTTCCGGGCCCGGTACCACGACCCGAACCTCGCCATCCACTCGTCGGAACGGGCCATGATGGCCTCCTCGTCCAGGAACGTGAACTCTCCGCCCCGCAGCAGGAACCTCCCGTCGACCATCGTGTCCTCGACCAGGGTTCCCGCGCACTTGGTGACGATCCAGTAGAGGAGGTTCCCGGCGTTGAGGGGGTAGAGGGTGGTGTTCCGGTGCAGGTCCACCGTGATGATGTCGGCTCGTTTGCCGGCCTCGATGGTCCCGATCCGGTCCCCGAGCCGCTGGGCCCGGGCGCTCCCGATCGTGGCCAGCTCGATGGGCACCCAGGGCTCGAACTGCTTCTCCTGGTCCGGCGGGATGATGGCGTTGACGAGGTAGGCCGTGTAGATGTTGTCGAACAGGTTGCCGGCCGGCATGTCCGTGCCGAGGCCGAGGGTGACGCCGGCCGCCCGCAACGCGGGGACGTCGGCCACCGAGCCGTGGTACGTGGCGTTCGACTGCGGGTTGTGCGAGATGGCGACCCCCGCCTCGGCGAAGATCTCCGCCTCCGCCCGGTTCACCTGGTCGCAATGGAAGAACAGGGTGCGTTCCTGGAGAATGCCCCTGGCCTGGAGGTAGCCGACAATCCCGCCCCAGGCGGCGAACTGGGCGTCCGACATGCGCCGATCCTCGGCGCTCTCGAGCAGGTGGGTGGCGAACCCCACGTCGTAGCGCTCGGCCAGCTCCATGCACCCGAGCAGCAACCGCTCCGAGCACGAGTACGTGGTGTGGGGGTGGACTGCCACCTGGATCCGCCCGTCCTCGGCGTTGTGGTAGTCCTGGATCACCTGCTCGGTGAGGGCGAGGTATCCGTCATCGTCGAGGCCGTCCCCGAGGATGACGTTGCTGACGGTCTGGGGATGCATGATGAGCCTCATCCCCGAGGCGACACCGGCGCGGAACGTCCCGTGCGGGAACGGGAAGGCGCTGGTGATGGTGGTGGTGCCGTGCTTGATGGCGTTGCACATGGCCACCAGGGTCATGTCGTAGGTGCTCTCGTCCGAGGCCCACGTGTAGGCGGGCCAGATGAACTTCTCCAGGCATTCCGAGATGCCGCTGAACTCGAGGGAGGACGGGTCGATGCCCGGAAGCAGGTTGAAGGCGTAGTTGGCCAGATGGTTGGTTGTGGCTGTCGATCAGCCCCGGCATCACCAGCCTGTCGCCGCAGTCCACCACCTCGCCGCCGCGCTCGAGGACCTCGTCCTTGGGGGAGTCGTCGGGACCGCCCACCGAGCGGATGACCGGTCCGTCGACGAGCACCCATCCCGCCTCGATGACGCCCTCCGGGTCGGGCGTGGCGATCAGGAACCGGCAATTGTCGAACAGGATCATTGCACAACCTCCATGCCGAACCGGGATGGCAGCCCGGCCATGCCCCGGCCGAGCATCCGGCACTCCCGCCGCGGCGGCTCGGAGTGTACCTAAGGGTGGTCCGGTGGCTCACGATCCGGGGGAGCGGCGACCGGCCCGCAGGCCTCCCCGGGCGTCACGCCGGCTCGGTGATCCAGAGGGCGCCCAAGCCGGTGGCCAGCGGGATGGCGGTGAGCCACCAGGCGGCCGCCGCGTAACCGCCGGCGCCGGAGGCGAGCAGCGCGACGGTGACGGGTCCGGCCGCTGATGCCGCCACCATGATCAGCATGGAGACGCCCTGGATGCCTCCGATGTTGGCGAGGCCGAACCAGCGGGGCAGCAGCGTGGGGACGAGCGGGAAGTGCGCTCCGCCCCCGGCGCCGAGGAGGACCGTGTAGGCGAACGCCTGCCAGCCCGGCTCCACGCGCCCGACCATCACCAGGGCGCAGGTCAGGAAGAGCATCGAACCCGCCAGCAGCACCCGGGCGGGGAGCCGGTCGGCCAGAGCCCCGACCGCCAGGCCGGCGGTGATCATGCCCGTGACCTGGGGCACGAACATGGCCGCGGCCTGGGTCGCGGACAGGCCAGCTCCGGTCAGGATCGAGATCTGGTGGAAGTTTAGCCCGGTGGCCACCATGGAAGAGGTGGCGATGACGCACGCCATGAGAACGAACCGGGGTTGGGTGACGGCCTGGCCGCGCGTGGCGGGAGTGCGGGCGGTGGCGGCGGCCCCGGAGGCGGTGGGGGACGGCCGCTTGAAGCCGTCGGGGCGTTGACCGACATCGGAGGGACGGTCGATGATGCCGAAGTGCCCGATGGGTATGACCACCAGCCAGACGGCGGCGGCGGCCAGCAGCCAGGCGACCCGCACGCCGTAGGCCGCCACGGCCAGCCCCAGAAGCAGCGGGGTGAGGCTCATCAGGCCGCTGATGGTGGGCGACGTCACCCCGAACACCCGGCCGCGCCGGCGTTCGAACCAGTGGGTGATGGAAAGCGAACTCACCAGCGTCAGGGCGCCCTGGCCGAGCCAGCGGATGAGGGTGAACCCGATCGCCAGGGTCACGAAGCCCCGCACGCCCGCCATGGCGACCAGGCCCAGACCGAAGGCCGCCCCGATCCATCTCATGGCGCGGCGGGTCCCGACCCGGTCGATCCAGCTACCCACCGGCAGCAGGGCGGCTCCGCCCGCCAGGGTGCCGATCAGGTAGGCGGCCGCTACCTGGGGCCGGCTCAGCCCCAGCTCGGCGATCAGCGGGTCGATCGAGACCGACACGCCGATGGTCTGGCCGGGGCCGGTCATGGCGCCCGTGATGACGGCCAGCCCGGCGATCCGCCAGCCGATGAATCGCCGGGCAGGCTTGACGGCGTCGGATAGGGGATCGGTGGCCATTCGGTTCCGGACCTTCGCTTCGGGATGCGTGACCGGTTTAGTGGATCGGATGCCCATCCCCAATTCGGAGCCCGTGCCGCGGCCCGGCGCGCACGGCTCGGCCGGTCTACGGTCCTCTGGTTAGCGGCGACTACCCGGCGCCAGCGTCGAGGACGAGGGCAATTTGCCGTACACAGTGGCGCACCGGTGGATTCGCCGAGCGGTTGCCGTCAGCGCGGTGCGCGCCAGTTGAGAGCCTTCTCCAGGTCGGCGAGATAGCGGGCGAACGCACGTCGTCCATCAGGTGTCATCCGTATCCAGGTGCGCGGCTTGGAGTCCTGAGAGTCCTTGATGATGTCCAGGTACCCGGCGGCCTCGAGCTTGCGCAGGTGGGTGGTCAGGTTCCCGCCCGTCAGGTCGAGGGTGTTGCGGATGAACCCGTAGGCGAGGCGGTCCTTGTCGGGTTGCCCGACCAGCATGGACATTATCCGGAGCCGGGTGGACTGGTGGATGGTCTCGTCGAGGACGATCGCGTCGCTCGTCAAAGGACGCCGGTCCTGCGAATCCATGCCCAGGAGATGGCGCACACGGCCAGGATGGCCGCCGCGGATACCGCCGCGGACGATGGGTACTCCACCAGGTAGGCGGGGATGTAGAAGGCCATCGCCACGCCCAGCCCCACCACCGCCAGGATCGGACGCACCATGATGCCGAACAGGACGTATCCGAGCGTCACGATGCCGATGGCGACGTGGGGGATCCTGGTTGCGGCCTCGCCTCCGGTCCACAACCCGGCCGCCGCAGGGATGAGAAAGGTCGCCACGAGGATCGCCAGCCAGAACAGGAACACCCTGATCCCGACGCTTCTCATGCCCATCCCGACCGCGATCTTCCGGGACGCCTGGCGTCCGACGGCTGCGCTGCCCACCATCCCGGCGACGACCAGGACCCCCCACAGGGGCCCGGGATACCAGGGGCGATCGGCCGCGAAGTCGGATGCGAGCGTCTGGACGGCGTACTGGGAGCCGAAGCCGATCGCGACTATCGCTCCCCAGATGAGCAGGATCGTTGATGTCCCGGCCACGTACATCGAACTGCGCGTCCGGTCCAGGGTCCGGTGGATGGTGCTCCAACCCTCCTCGGGCGTGAGCGCCGCCGTTCCTTCGTCAGGTCCTACCATCGTGAGCCTCCCTTCGAGATGGAGCCGGTCATCCACCACAGTTTGCGTCACAAACCAGTCTAGCCAGCCTAAGTTTGTAGCGCAAACCGTCTGTGGGGAGGCCGGCCGGAAGCCCTGCCCTCCGGAGGGAGTCGGCCGAGATGTCGCTCGGGAATCAAGCCCTTCGCTCCGGGTGTAAATTGTGGGCCACCCGTATTCCGAGGCCGGTTCTACCGTGGAAGGTGCTAGATGACTTCGTTCCCTACCGTCAGCGACGAGCGGCGGCTGGAGATGTTCGCCGACCAGGCGGGGCCGGCCCGGGTTCTCATCGATACCGACACCGCCAACGAGATCGATGACCAGTTCGCCCTGGCCTGGGCGTTGCTGTCGCCCGAGCGCATCGAGGTGGAGGCGGTCGTTGCCGAGCCGTTCGGCCACCTCCACATGCGGGAGGAGCTGGTTGCCGAACTGGAGGCCCTTCGGGCCGGCACCACCACCGGCGCGGTGGAGAACAAGTACGAGGGATGGGTTCGCCACCTGATGGCCCAGGGAGTCGAGCCTAAGGACCTGCAACTGGTGGGTCCGGCCGAGGGTATGGAGGAGTCGTACGAGGAGATCCACCGCGTGCTCGGCAAGCTGGGGATCGCGGGCGACGGCCTGGCATTCCGCGGCGCGGACCGCTACATGCCGGCGCCGGATGTTCCGGTCGAGAGCGAGGGCGCCCACCGCATCATCGAGGCAGCGCTGGCCGATGACGAGCGGGTGCTGCACGTCGTGGCCATCGGATGCGTCACCAACGTCACCTCGGCATTGCTGATGGCGCCCGAGATCGCCTCCCGCATGGTGGTCAACTGGACCTCCGGGTATCCCACCTGGGTCGACCTCGACAACACCCCCTCCCTGAACCTGGTGCAGGACCGCCATGCCTCCCGGCTGCTCTTCTCGTCGGGCGTGCCGCTGGTCTACCTGCCCGGCTACCACATCGGCGCCCAGCTGAACTTCTCGCATCCCGAGGCGGAGGCCTGGATCAAGGGCAAGGGCGAGATCGGCGACTACCTCTACCACCTCTACGTCCACAATCCCATCTGGATCCAGCGCGGCGTCAAGCCATTCCCCGGGCAGTCCTGGGTGGTCTGGGACCTGATCAACATCGCCTGGTTGATCGACCGCAGTTGGGTGCCGACGCGGACCACGAGGACCCCCCACCTCGACGACGACCTGGTCTGGCAGGCCCGACCCGACGGGCCGCTGATGCTGGAGGCGGTGGGCATCGACCGGGACGCCGTCTACCACGATCTGATCGTCAAGCTCGACGACCAGGACCGCATCCTGGCGTCGCGGTGACCGGGCAAGCGGAGCGAGGAGGCGAGGACGTATGAGAGCAGCCTGCCTGCTTCCCGAGGGCGGTATCGAGATCAGGGAGCGGCCTGCGCCGTCCCCGGGTCCGGGGCAGGTGCTGGTGGCGCCCCGGCTGGTGGGTATCTGCGGCTCCGATCTCCACTACTACAAGGACGGGCGGATCGGCACCTGGCGGGTCCGGCGCCCGCACGTGCTGGGTCACGAGTTCGCCGGCATCGTTACGGAACTCGGTGCGGGAGTGGGGAACACCCGGGTCGGCGATCACATCGCGGTCGAGCCCATCGTGCCGTGCGAGGCCTGCGACGCGTGCCGGCGGGGCGTTTACAACCTCTGTCCCCGCATGCGGTTCACCGGGTCGCCCCACACCGACGGCGCCCTCCAGGACCTGGTGGCGGTGCCGGCGCGCGGCGCCCACTCGCTCCCGGAGGGGATGGACTTCGCCCTCGGCGCCCTCGTGGAACCGACCTCCATAGCGGTCCACTCGGTGAGGCGGGGCGAGGTGCGACCGGGCGAGACGGTGCTGATCATCGGGGCGGGCCCGATCGGCCTGCTGATCCTGGCGGTGGCCCTGGCCTACGGCGCCGGCGCCGTGCATTCCACCGATCTTGATGACGGGCGGCTGGCGCTGGCAGCGGACATGGGGGCTACCACCACGGTGAACGTCGGCGGGCTGGAGCCCGAGGAGATCCTCGAACGGACCGAACGCCCGGGCGCGGATGTCGTCTTCGAAGCGGTGGGCAGCCCGCGCACCCTCGAGACCGCCCTGCGCCTGGTGCGGCCCGGCGGGCGGGTGGTGGCGGTGGGGGTGAACACCGAGGAGCGGATCCCGTTCAACCTGCTGCTGGCCCAGTCCATGGAGGCGACCGTCATACCCGTCTACCTCGGTCGTGACGCCTTCCCCGAGGCCATATCCCTCCTGGCATCGGGCCGGATCGACGGGACGCGGCTCGTCAGCCACCGCTTCCCCCTGGAACGGACCTCCGAGGCGATGGATACCGCCCTCAGCGTGTCCTCCGGCGCCGTCAAGGTGATGATCGACGTGGCCGGTCCGGGGGGAGGGAACGGCTGATGGCCACGATGTATTTCGAGGACGATTCCGACCTGCGCCATCTGGCCGGCCAGACCGTCTGCATCATCGGGTATGGCAACCAGGGCCGCTCCCAGGCCCTCAACATGCGGGACAGCGGCCTGAGCGTCATCGTGGGGAGCCGCCGGGACGAGTCCTACGAGGCGGCCATCCAGGACGGCTTCGAGGCGCTGCCGGTGGGCGAGGCGGTGGAACGGTCCGACATCACCTTCCTCCTGGTGCCCGACGAGGTCATGCCCCAGGTGTTCGAGCGGGACATCGGCCCCAATCTCTCGGCGGGTGACATGGTGGTGTTCGCCAGCGGCTACAACATCGCCTTCGACCTGATCGCGCCTCCGGCCGACGTGGACGTGGTGCTGATCGCTCCCCGCATGATCGGAGCAGGGGTACGGGACACGTACCTGAGCGGTGAGGGGTTCCCGAGCCTGATCGCAGTCCATCAAGACGCCAGCGGCACAGCCTTCGCCCGGATGCTGGCCCTCTGCGAGGGGATCGGATCCACCCGGATGGGCGTGATCGAATCCAGCTTTCTCGAGGAGGCGACCGTGGACCTGTTCGCCGAGCAGGTGGGATATCTCTACGCGGTACGGCGTTACTGCGAGGTCCTGGTGGAGGCCGGTTGCAGCCCCGAAGTGGCGATGCTGGAGTTCTACGCCTCGGGTGAGGGGATCGAGACCGCCAAGGCCTATCGCGACATTGGGCTCTGGGACCAGATCACGCTACATTCCCGTACCAGCCAGTACGGGCAGGAAGTGACCGCCCGGCTCTCTCCCGAGCAGGAGGAAGCCGAGAGGTCTCGTCTCAGAGAGATCATCTCCCACATCCAGGACGGTTCGTTCGCCCGGGAGTGGGCGGCCGAGCAGCGGGCGGGGTTCCCCGAGTTCGACCGGGTCAGGGAGTTGAACATGGCCCACGAGATGAGGTCGGCGGAACGGAAACTGTACGAGGTGCTCGGGCGCGTTCCCTCCAACTGACCTCAAGTCAGCAAGGATTGCCGGGGGCAGGTTGCTGGCGCTGGAGGGGGCACGCAGGGGCGCAAGAGCGTAGAATAGGAGGCCGGGTCGACCGACCGCCGTTCCCGAGCAGGGATGACCGGTGGGTGATCGGTCCGGAGGAACATGACAAACAAGGAGGGAAGCCGGCAAATGCGCGGGACTACAAGAAGCAAGGGACTGCTACGCCTCGCGGCGTTTCTCTCGGTCGTGGCCCTGGTTGCCGCCGCCTGCGGCAGCGAGGAGGCGACGCCCGAGACGGTGGTGGTCACGTCGATCGTGACCGAGCAGGTAGAAGTCGTGGTCACGGAGGTAGTGACCGAGGAAGTCGTGGTCACCGAAGAAGTCGTGGTCACGGAGGAAGTCGTGGTCACGTCGATCGTGACCGAGACGGTCGAGGTCGAGGTCGAGGTTCCGGTCGAGGCCGAGCCGATGGGACCCTCCGGGCCAGGCCTCCTGGACCTGAATGACTCCGAACTGGCAGGCATGTCGTGGGACGAGATCGTGGCAGCCGCCAACGGCACCAGGCTCAACTGGTTCATGTGGGGCGGTAGCGCGGTCATCAACGGCTACATCAACGGCTGGGTCAAGGAACAGGCTATGGAGCGCTACGGGATCGACCTGAACCAGGTGCGCATCACCGACACCGTCAACGCGGTGGACACGGTGATCAGCGAGACCGAAGCCGGCGAGTTCGCCAGCGGTTCCGTCGACATGATCTGGATCAACGGCGAGAACTTCAAGACCATGAAGAACGCCGGACTGCTGTTCTGCGGCTACTGGGACATCATGCCCAGCATGGCCAATGTGGACCAGAACGCAGGACCCATCGCCTTCGACTTCGGTACTCCGGTGGACGAGTGCGAAGTTCCGTGGAACCAGGCCCAGTCGGCGGTGTTCTACAACAGCGCCCTCGTGCCGAATCCTCCGGCCGACATGGACGCCCTGCTGGCCCAGGCCTGCGAGAATCCGGGAACGTTCACGTACCCGGCCCCGCCGGACTTCACCGGCAGCGTGTTCGTGCGCCACGTGTTCTACAACGAGGCGGACAAGATCCTGCCCGGCGGGCACGCCGACATGGTCGGTATCCCGTTCGACCAGGCGATCTACGACCAGGTGGCGTCGGCTACATGGGCGACCCTGAACGCGGTCGAGCCCTGCCTGTGGCGCGGTGGCGAGACCTATCCGGTGGACCTGCCTGCTCTCCATCAGTTGTACGCCAACCAGGAGGTCAGCCACTTCCTGGCCTACGGCCCGGCAGCGGCCGGTTCCAACGTGGATAGCGGCCTGTTCCCCGAGTCGACCCGCACGTACGGCTTGGACAGCGGCCAGATCGGCAACACCAACTTCGTGACCATCCCCTACAACTCGCCCAACAAGGCGGCGGCGTTGGTGGTGGCCGACCTGTTGCTGAGCATCGACGGCCAGTTGGAGAAGGCCTATCCCGACGTCTGGGGCCAGATCAACGTGCTGAATACGGCATCGCAGTCGCATTTCGCCGACGTACCCCGGCACCCGTCGGTGGTCGATCCTGGCCTGATCAGCTCGTTGGGCGAACTCCTCGGTGACTGGGTACCGATCATTGAGGAAGGTTGGGTCCAAAACGTAGCCCAGAACTAGACAACCGGATCATGGGAAGGGCCGGGGGCAAGGTCTTCATCGGGCCTACGACCCCGGCCCTTCACACGCCGGTCTGCGCTCCAATCGCACGACTCGTCTTTGCGGGGCGCCCGGCGATCTGGTTCATCTGACACGGAGAAGGATGGAACGTGGCGGTTAGGACACGTCGGCTAACGGGGACCGGCCTCTCGGAGAAGGCGGCGCGGCGTCTCACGATCACCGTGCTCCTCGCGCCGGCCATCCTCGTGATCCTGCTCCTGTTCATGGGGGGTCTGGTCACCGGCTTCCTGCGGAGCCTGGGCTACTTCCCGCTGATCGGGCTCAACGACTTCAACTTCGACGCCTACTCCATCATCTTCACCGACAACGGGTTCATCCGGAGTTTCATCCTCACCTTCCATATCGCCTTCACCTCCACCCTTATCGCAAGCATCCTGGCGGTGGCTTCCGCGATGCTCCTCCGGCCTGCCTTCCGGGGGAAGCGCTTCGTCCAGTTCATCTTCTCCCTCAACCTCACCATCCCCCACCTGGTGGGAGCGGTGGGCGTTCTCTACCTGTTCTCGGGTAGCGGCCTCGTCTCCCGCCTGGCCACCGGGGCCGGCCTGATAGACAGCCCGGCGGGTTTCCCGGCCATGGTCAACGACCCCTGGGCGATCGGCATCATCATCCAGTACGTGTGGAAGGAGATCCCCTTCATCGGGGTGATAGTCCTGGCGATCCTTCTGTCGGTGGGCGAGGACTACGAGTCGGTGGCCCGGTCGCTGGGCGCCAACCGATGGCAGGCCTTCCGCAACGTGACCCTGCCGCTGATAATGCCCGGAGTGGTATCCGCCTCGGTGATCGTCTTCGCCTTCACGTTCGGCGCCTTCGAGATCCCGTGGCTGCTGGGCTCCACCTTCCCCAAGGCCCTGCCGGTGCTGGCCTTCGAGAGCTACACCGATGTCGACCTGGCGGCCCGACCGCAGGCCATGGCGATGGCGATGGTCATCGCGGTGATGAGCAGCCTGATGATCCTGGCGTACATGAAGGTGTCACGCCGGTACGTGCGGAGTTAGGGCATGGCGGATACTCGAATCGAACCGACCGCTGCCGGAGCAGGTGGCGTCGCGCCGGAGGACAAGGAGCGCCGCTTCAGCTGGCGGATCACCGGTCGATGGGTGGGAATCACCGGGCTGCTGGCGTTCCTCGTGGCGCCGATAGTTCCGCTGTTCATCTGGTCGATCAGCTTCCGATGGTTCTATCCGGCCATCCTCCCCACCGAGTACAGCGCCCGCGCCTGGACGGAGGTGATCACACCCCACAACGACGTGCTGGGCGTGGCGTGGAACACGGCCCTGATCGCGCTGGTGGTCACAGCCCTGTCGATCCTGCTGGGCGTCCCGGCCGGCCGGGCGCTGGGCCTTTACGAGTTCCGGGGCAAGCGGCTGGTGGAGTGGATGATCCTGGCCCCGATAATCGTCCCAGGACTGGCCGTGGTGCTCGGCATCCACGTGCTGTTCATCCGGGCCGGACTGTCCAACAGCATCCCGGGTGTCATCCTCGTCCACCTGGTGCCCACCCTCCCGTACATGACGCTGGTTATGTCGGGGGTGTTCGCCAACTACGACACGGACTTCGAACTGCAGGCGCGCTCCCTGGGGGCGAGCCGATGGGCCACGCAGCGGCTCATCACCCTGCCGGCCATCTTCCCGGGCGTGGTGGTGGGAGCACTGTTCGCATTCATAATCTCGTGGAGCCAGTACGTGCTGACGCTGCTCATCGGAGGCGGGCAGGTGCAGACCCTGCCGCTACTGCTGTTCGGATTCGTTCGCTCGGACCCGGCCATCGCCGGTGCCCTGAGCGTGGTCTTCATCCTGCCGGCGGTGATCGTCCTGCTGCTGAGCTCGCGCTACCTGTCCGGTGACAACGCCGCCGTAGGAGGTATCGGAAACATATGACCCAGGTAACCCTCAGCGGGCTGACCAAGATTTTCGACGAGAAATCGCCCCCGGCGGTGGATCAGCTCGATCTGGAGATCGAGTCCGGCAAGCTCACCGCCCTTCTCGGGCCGTCCGGATGCGGCAAGACCACCACCATGAAGATGATCGCCGGGCTGCTCCGGCCCACCTCGGGCGACATCAGCTTCGACGGCGACTCCATCCTGAGCATCCCTCCCGAGGACCGGGGAGCGGTGATGGTGTTCCAGAACTACCTGCTGTTCCCGTACATGACCATCGCCGAGAACATCGGCTTCGGTCTCAAGATGCGAAAGGTGGACCGCAAGGAGATCCGGACGCGGGTTACCGACATGCTGGACCTGGTGCAGCTGCCCGGTTTCGAAGACCGCAAGCCCCGGCAGCTCTCCGGCGGCCAGCAGCAACGGATCGCCCTGGCCAGGGCGCTGATCGTCCAACCGAACGTCCTGTTGCTGGACGAGCCCCTCAGCAACCTCGACGCCCATCTCCGGGACGAGATGCGGGAGCTCATCCGGCGCATCCAGACCGAGATGGGGATCACCACCGTCTTCGTCACCCACGACCAGGAGGAGGCGGTGGTGCTGGCCGACCGGATCGCCCTGCTGTTCGACGGGCGGCTCCAGCAGTTCGACGTGCCGGACGCCTTCTTCGAGTCGCCGCAGAGCGTCGAGATAGCCAAGTTCTTCGGCGGCACCAACTTCATTCCGGGCCATTACGAGGGGGGAGAGATAACCACCTCGATCGGCCGGTTCCGGGCGCCGCGGTCGGCGGTGGACGGCGGTGATGCGGTGCTCAGCATCCGCCCCGAGGCGGTGACGCTGGGCGCCGCCGGGGGCAACTCGGTGATGGGACGGATCAGGTCGCACGTCTATGTAGGGCGGTATGCCCGGTTCCGGGTCACGCTGGGCGACATCGAGGTGGAGGCGGTCACGGACCCCGGGCAGGTGAAGATGTTCAACGACGGGGACGAGGTGCCGGTCACGTTCGACTCCAACAAGATCTGGGTGATCGGGCCGGCCGCCGCCCACGAGTAGGCGGCCGGTTGCTCCCCACCCCGGCCGCGACCCGTTGGGCGCTGGTCGCATCGGGATGGTCTGTCTACGCCCTCTACTACCTGGGGAGGGTCAACTTCTCGGTGGCCGTGCCCCGGCTCGAGGAAGAGGCGGGCCTGTCCGCCACCGAGATCGGGGCGCTGGCGGCCGGATTCTTCTGGGTCTACTCGCTGTCGGCGGTTCCGGTGGGCCGCCTGGCGGATCGCTTCGGGGCCCGGATGCTGGTGGGTCTCGGGCTGGTCGGGAGCGGGCTCCTCAACGCGGCGTTCGTGCTCGGATCCGGGGACTTCCGGTGGGCGCTGGTGATCTGGTCGGCCAACGGGGTGTTCCAGGCCATGGGTTGGACCCCTCTGGCCGGAGCGCTGGGTCGGTGGGTGGAGGCGGGCCGGTCGGCTCGGGTGATCGCCTCGTTCGGTTCATGCTTCGTGGCCGGCACCGCCCTTACCTTCGCGGTGGGCGGGTTGATCATCGAGCGGGGCGGGGTGGACGCCGTGTTCCTGGCTGCCTTCCTGGTCCTCGTGCCGATCGGGGTGGTCTGGTGGATCGGGGTGCGGGACCCGTTGCCCGAGGCTTCACCGGCCGATCAAGGTCCCGGGTCGCTGGCGGCGGCGATCCGGCTGCTTCCCCCGGCGGCGGCTCTGGGGGTGGCCTACGTGGCGCTCATCGTGTGGACCCCGACCTACTTCGTGGAGGTACACGGCGTGTCGGTGGGCGGGGCCGGTCTCCTGTCGTCGGCCATGCCCGCCGTGTCCATCGTCGTGACGATCGCGGCCGGCCGCTGGTTCCTCCGGATCCCCCACGGGTCCGGGGTGATCCTGCGGGGCGGGACCGTCATCCTGGTGACCGCCGCGGCGCTGGCGACGGTTTCCCGGGTCGGCGGTCTCTGGAGCGGCTTCGCGGCGGTTGCCGCCGCCACCGCCCTGGTCGGGGCCTCGTCATCCGTGGTGCTGGGACTGTATCCCAGGGTCGGGTCCGCGGGGGCGGTGAGCCTGACGTCGGGGGTGTTCGCCCTGGCATTTAACCTCGGGGGCGGAGCCGGGTCGCCGGTGATGGGCAGGCTGGTCGGACAGGACGATTGGGACACCGCCTTCCTGTTCCTGGCCGGATCGGTGCTCGTGGGCGCCTTGTGGTCCTACGGCTGGTATGCCAGGGCGCGAACCCGGCAGGTGCGGGAAGGAGCTTCCGATGGCCCGGCATAGGGCGGTCATGGACCTCGGTCGAGACGAGTGGATAGCCGCGCTCGGTATCGCGGAGGCCGACATCCCCCATGCCGTGATCCTGGAGGGCTCCTGGTGGAGGGAGCAACGCACTGCCTGGCGGCTCAGCCGGCTGGAGGACGTGCGCGAGCTGGCCTTCCCCGACATCTTCCTCGGCTACCGGCGGGGGAGACCGGTGGTCTATTCCTGCGTGTACGGGGCGCCCCGCGCGGTGGAGCCGGCCCATCTGTTCGGGGTGCTGGGGACGCCCCGCATGGTGATGATCGGGACCTGCGGCGCTCTTCACGCCGGGCTGTCCACCGGCGACGTGGTGGTCCCGTCAGTTGCGGTGGCCAGGGAGGGAGTGGCCCATCTGTACGGGGTCTCGGACACTGTCGAAGGCGATCCCGGCTTGGCCGCGCTCGGCCGGCGCCGTCTCATGGAACGGGATGTCAGGGTGGCCGACTCCCTACACCTGTCCTGGGTGTCGATCTTCGCCCAGAGCGGGGAGATGGTGTCCGAGTGGCGGGACCGCGGCTACGGATCGGTGGACATGGAGGCGGCCACCCTCTACGCGGTGGCGCGGTACTCGGGCTTCGCCGCCACCGCGCTGCTGGTGGTGTGGGATCAGCTCGACCAGGACAAGAGCTTCCTGGATCCGCTCACCGAGAGGCAGCAGGCGCGGTTGGACGCGGCGAACGAGGCGGTCTTCGATGTGGCCCTGTCGATCACAGTGGACGCCGACCCGGGGGAGGGGCATCGATGAAGGCGCTCATCCAACGGGTGGACCATGCCTCGGTGTCGGTGGACGGCGAGGTGGTCGGGCGGATCGGGGTCGGGCTGCTGGTTCTGGTGGGCGCCGGCCGGGCCGACACCGGCGCCGACGCGATGGCGCTGGCCCGCAAGGTGGTGGGGCTCCGCATATTCCCCGATGAGGATGGCCGGTTCAACCTGTCGCTCATCGACGTGGGAGGCGGCATGCTGGTGGTGAGCCAGTTCACGCTGTATGCCGATGTACGACGCGGCCGGCGTCCCAGCTTCACCGAGGCGGCCCGGCCCGAGCAGGCCGAACAGCTGGTCGACGAGTTCGTGGAGGCGGTGCGAGCCCTGGACGTGGAGGTCGCGACCGGACGGTTCGGAGCGATGATGGAGGTGGACCTCCGCAACAACGGACCGTTCACCCTCATGGTCGAGACCGCCGCCGGCCGGGTCATATAGCAGCTAGACGAGCCTGTGTTCGCCGCCCGGCAGCGAACCTCAGGTTCAGGGCGTCATGGGTGGTGCGGTGTTCCTGAGGTTCGGGAACCGCAGCGTTCTTGAGGCGTAGGGCGTCATGGGTGGTGCGGTGTTCCTGAGGTTCAGGGCGTCATGGGTGGTGCCCTGTGCATCAAGAACCGAGGTTCCGGGGAAAACTCACGAAAATCCTGGAAAACTCGCGAAAATCCGGTGCTTCGCACCGGGCCCTCCCCCGCCACCACCTGTCCTGGTTCGGAGCGTGGTCGGCCATGCCCGGCTGGCTGCCGGGAGTCGGTGGTTCGCTCCATGAGCTGTCTTGTTCCCTCCGGGCCGGCCGTTCCGATCGGTGTCGCCTCATCGGCCGGTGTAGGTGCTTGGCGATAGGCAATGTATGTCAGGGGTGTGACAAGTTCGACCCTTGCCGGGGAGAACGCGAAAAATCTCCGGTCGTGCCAGGGATCTGGTTCATGGACGTGTGATGCCCGGTTCTGTAACCATGCCCGATAAGGTGCCAGCGCCGATGGGTCAGGCGGTTGGGTATCTTCGTATTAGTCGGCAAGACCCACATGAAAGGCTCTTCGCCATGAGGACTACCAGCACGATGACCATTTCCTTGCCGCCCGAACTCGCGAAGCAGATCCGCGACGTGGCGGCGGAGGAGGGACGGAGCCGGAGCGAGCTGATCCGGGAGGCGTTACTCCGCTATGTGGAAGAGTCGGATTGGCGTCGGCTGCTCCGCTATGGAGAGGCGCGGGCGAGGGAGCGGGGTATCGGTCCGGCCGATGTAGGCCGTCTGGTGAAGGAGTATCGGGCGGAGGCGCCCTCAATACGGGCGTGAGGGCCGTTCTCGACACCGATTTCATCGTCTCGGGCCTCAATTCGTCGGGCAACGAACGGATCGTCCTAGGTTTCGGTCGCCGGTCCGATTCGAGTGGTATCTATCGCCGTTCATACTCCAGGAGACCGCCGGGGTGCTGCAGAGAAAGTTCGGATGGGAAGGTGAGTCCCTGGCCAGGATTCTCGCCGCGCTCAGGAACGGGGCGACGCTCCTGGATCCCGACCGGATTCCTCCGGTTGTCGAGGGCAATGAGGCCGACAACCGCATCCTGGCGTGCGCGGTGGAAGCGTCCGCCGACTACTTGGTCACCGGAGACCGACGGCATCTCCTGCCGTTGGGGAGAATCGAGGGAGTGCGGATCGTCAACGCTCCGGTGTTCCTGAACAGCTTGGGCGAGTGAAGCTAGAACTCCCACCGGACTTGGCCGACGTGAACCTGCCCATGATCGTGGCTAGCCACTATTCGGAGGCGAGGTGGGCTTGGCCGGCTTTGCAGAAGGACAGGAAGTCGCAGGAGCGGCAGGCGGGGGAGGGGACGGTCTGGAAACGCTCCGACCGGATGCCTTCGACCAGCTCCGTCACCCGCTGCTCGGCTCGCTCCATCCAGGCGCCGTCCGCTTCCTCGCTCACCACGTCGAGTCCGTCGCCGAGATAGACGAAGGAAACCTTCAGCGACTCCGGTGGGGCGGCGCCCAGCCCGGACTGGCGCGCCGCCAGGGCGTAGGCCTGCAGCTGGACCTGGCTCGAGGGCCGGTGGGAACGGCGGCCTGACTTGAAGTCGACGATCTCCCAGCGGTCCGCCCCGTCACCGTAGACGGCGTCGATCCGGCCCCGGATGCGGGCCGACTCGGAAATCCGGAGCTCGAACGGGGCCTCGACATGGACGGGGATGCGGTCGGCGTAGGGCGACTCCAGGAAGGCGCCCCAGCCGGTGCGCTCGCCTCCGGACGAAGCCGTGTCCTCATCGGGGGTGCGGTCGTACAGCTGCGGTTCTAGGTCCTCGAAGGGGACCATGCCCCGGTTGTGCAGCTCGATGCGGCGATGCAGCTCGAGGCCGCGGCGAGCAGCCGGTCCCGGCCGGCGGGGAAGCCGGTCCACCTCGGACCAGTAGTACCGCTTCGGGCAGTCGGCATAGGTGACCAGGCCGGTCACGCTGATGACGGCCGGCTCCGGTTCGGGATCGTGTCCGGCGGGATCGGTGAGGGACAGCAGGACGTCTTGAAACTCCTCCACAGCCTGATCGTAGAGGTCCTCCACCCCTAGCCGGCCGGCCCTGCGGACCGCCCAACCCGCATCGGAGCCGATCTCGTGGAGTGCCATCTCCCAGGTGGTCCCCAGCACCGCGTCCGGCCCGGCCTCCGGGATCGGGAACCGCAGGCTGTCGGGTCGGGGCGGTGGCTCCGGTATCCACCGGCCGATCGTCACATGCTCCAGGCGGCGGGCGGTCTCGACGAGATCGCCGGGTCGGGAGGGGCGCTTGAGAGGCTCCGGTGAGCCGTACCAGTGGGCCCCGCTCAGGTAGAGGTGTTGCTCGGCACGGGTCACCGCCACGTAGGCCAGGCGCCACTCCTGGTCGTAGTGCCGCCGGCGGAGCCAGTCCCGGCGAGACCGGTCGTCGAGCGCCGGGTCGAGGTTGGTGCGGAACTCGGGATCGATACGGAGGTGGGAAGGAACCGACGAGTCGAGCGTGGACGGGTCGGCATACGCCCGGAGCCGGGCCGGGAAGTTGGACTCGTACAAGGCGGGAAGGAATACGGCTCTCCATTCCAGCCCCTTCGCCCGGTGGACCGTGGAAAGCGTGACCGCCTCCTCGTCGGCCAGCCGGGCCGTGTCCAGCCCGTCGCCCGGGTCGTTGCCGATCATCTCCAGATGGTCCAGGAACGCCCGCAACGAGAAGGACCCCTCGAGAGGCTGCCAGTGCTCGGTGAAGTCGAGGAAGCGGTGGACGTTGAGACGGGCGGAGATGTCGGAAGGGGTGGGCATGGCGTCGATGTCCTGCCAAGCCCCGGTCCTGGCCAGGACCGATCGAGCCAGCTCGGACGGCCCTGCGCCCTGGGCCTCGACGAGGAGTGATCGGTAGATGTCCCGGAACCGCTCCAGGCGGCCCCTGATGTCCGGGAGCAGGTCCAGGGAGTCGAGTTGCTCCAGTGCCTCGACCAGGATGAACCGCAGGCCGCCGCTGTCGCGGTTGCGGGAGGCCACCCAGCGGGCAAGGGGCGCCAGGTCGCCCAAGCCCAGGCGATACCCGGCGCCCATCAGGATCCTTGCCAGGGCCGGGCTGTCGGCCGGGTCGTCCAGCAGGCGGAGCCAGGCGTGGAGTTCGACCACCTCGGGAACCTTGAGCAGGCCGCCCAGGTCGGTGACCTGGAGGGGAATGTCGTGCTCCTCGAGGGCTTGGCGCACCAGCTCGATGTTGGCGTTGCGGCGGAACAGCACCGCCATCTCCGACCATTCCATCCCGGACTCGTGGAGACGCCGGAGTTCCCGGGCGATCTCCTCGGCCTCTTCCCGGGCGTCGCCCAGCCAGGAGACCTGTACCGAGCCGGGGGGCTTGCCCTCCAGCGCCTCGAGGTCATCGGCCGGGTCGGAGCCCGTGATTCGGGCCCTGACCCGGTTGGCCAGATCGAGGATGCGCCGGCCCGACCGGCGGTTCACCGACAGGCGGAGGGTGAGCGACTCCGACCCGTCAGCCTCCCGGAAGCTGGTGGGGAAGTGTCCGAAGTTGGCCGGGCTGGCGCCCCGCCACTCGTAGATGGTCTGGTCGAGGTCGCCCACTGCGGTGACGGCCCGGCCGGTCCCGAAGAGGGTCGAGAAGAGGTCCCGCTGGGCCGGGTTGGTGTCCTGGTACTCGTCCAGCAGGACGCACCGGTACTGCGATCGGACCCGATCCAGTATGCCGCGGTGATCGGGGTCCCGTACCAGCTCCACGGCCAGCCGGGTGAGGTCGCCGAAGTCGCGCACCCCCATCTTCTCCTTTTCCTTCTCGAACATGACGAGGGCGGTGGCCAGCTCGGCCCGGCGGGCGCCGACCTCGTCCTCCGGATCCGAAGCGAGGACGTCCTCGGGACGGAGCAGGTTGTCCGCCAGCTCTCCGGCCAGGTCGACCAGCTTTCGCACCACGGTCGGCACGTGGGTGGCGTCCACGAGCCGGAAGGGGGTGGAGAGGACGCACCGGTGGAGGATCTGGCGGCCGGCCGCCGGGGTGATGATGCGGGTGCCCCGATCCATCCCGACGAGGGCTCCGTAGGTACCGAGCAGGTGGGCGGCGAACCCGTGGTAGGTGAAGACATCGATCGCCTGTTCCGGTCGCATCCCCGGTATCGATGAGAGCTCGGGGGCCGACCGGATCCGCCCGGCCAGCTCCGCGGCGGCCTTGTTGGTGAAGGTCACTCCGAGAATCTGCTCCGGCAGGACACCGTGACGCTCCATGAGAGCGGTCATACGGCGGACCAGGGTGAAGGTCTTGCCGGTGCCGGCCCCGGCGGTCACGCGCAGAGGTCGCAGCCCGTAGTCGATGACCGCCTGCTGCTGGGCCGAAGGGCGGGGCCTCATCGGCGGTAGGCCTCCTGGCCCTCGGCCCACGCCGGACATACCAGCCTCACGTCGCAGTTGCCGCAGGCCCGGCCGGGCCGGGGTTCCCAGGCCTCCTCGTGGATCAGGCGGGCGATCTCCTCGAGGCGGCGCCTGGTCTCCGCCTCCCGGTCCGGGCCGAACATGCGGACGGTGACCTTCTTGGCGGGTGCGTGCGGGAACCAGAACTCGGCGCCGGTCACCGGCCCGTGCTCGGCGATCGCCGGGTCGGCGTTGGAGGCCAGGTAGTAGAAGCCGAGCTGGAGGGAGTTGCGGGCTTCCTCGTTGGTGGCCGCCGTCTTCCCGGTCTTGTAGTCGACCACCCGCAGGGTGTCGTCGGCTTTCCGCTCGATCCGGTCGACCCGCCCCCGCCAGGTCGTCCCTCCCAGCTCCAGCCTCACGGGGTGCTCGAGCAAGACCGGGCTGCCGGCAGGCTCCGGCCAGCCGGTGTAGAGCTTCTCCAGCAACTCCTCAGCCCGCCGCCGCCAGGCGTATCGCAGCGAGTCGGTTCCGAAGTCGTGCCGTTCGATATGGGAGCCCAGGAGGGCCAGGGCCTCATCGACGGTGGACCGGCGGTCCTCTCGCGCCGCCTGCCGCTCGGCGTGTTCCAGCACCGTGTGGATGAGGGTGCCGAAGGTGAGGTGGGGGCTGCCGTCGGCGCCCACCTCGAGCAGCCGTCCCAGGGCGAACTGCCGGGGGCACCTGTCGTAGCCCAGGGCATCGCTGGGGGATAACCGTCTCCGGCCACGGATGAGGCCCTGATCGGCATCCTCCCGGCGTACGGCCGCGTAGCTCTGCGGGGTGCGGATGCCGGGGCGCGAGGTGGTGGCCAGCACCGTGGCGGCGGCGAGACGTCGATGGTCGGGCTCGGCGGGATCGACCAGGACGCGCCTCAACCAGGTCTCCGCCTCTCTAGGAGTGACGGGCCTGGCCGGAGCGGGGTCGGCGCCCGCCACGTCCACTCCCGGGCCCCGGATCATCTCCAGGAACCGGCTGGGACGGTGGTGGGCCTCGCCGGAGCCGGCGTTGGTCGCGGTCAGCACGACACGCCGGCACGCCCGGGTCATACCGGTGTAGAGAAGGCGGGTCTCCTCCTGCAGGCGTCGGTTAGTCGACCGGTCGGGCGCCGCCTCGGATCGGTCCGGGGGGGCGAGGGAGCGCAGGGGGTCGAGGTGCTCGACCTGGAGCAGCGACCGGTGGCGGCTCAGGTCGGGTAGCACTCCCTCGACCGCATCCGCGATGAACACCACGTCGAACTCGAGGCCCTTCGTCTGGTGGATGGTGGTCAGGACCATCCGATCCTCGCCGGGATCCCGGTAGCTGAGCAACGGGCTGGCCTCGAAGTCATCGGACTCGACCAGACGGATGTAGTCGACCAGGGTGATGCTCGGATCGCGGTCGGCCACCCTGGCCAGGGCCTGGGATAGGCTCGCCCAGGCCGCCCGGAAGTCGCCGCGTGCCGGATCGCTCACGAAGGGCTCCAGCTGCGGGAGCCGGGTCCACGCATGCCAGAACCCGTCGATGGCGGGCAAATGGATCCAGGACGGATCGCTGAGCAGGCCGGCGAGTTCCTCCCCTCCCTCCACATGGGCCCGGATGGCCTCGGACCATTCCAAGTCGAACAGCCTCCGGTCACGGTCGACCGCCCGGAGGCGGCCCACGCCCAGGTTGAACAGGGGACCCAGCAGCACCCTCCTGATCGGTCCGCTGCCGGCGGACGGGCCGGAGTGGGAGCCGAGAGCGGCCCGGGCCAGGTCGAGGATGACCCGGGTGGCCGGGTGGTCGGCGAGGCGCTTGTCAGGACGCTCGTGGGGGATCGACCTTTGTTCCAGGGCCCGCGACAGCTCCCGGAGGAGCCGCCGCTTGGTCCGGACGAGCACCGCCATCCGGTGGAAGGGGATGTCCTGCTCCACCCGGAGCCGCCCGGCCTGGGTGGCGATCCATTCCGCTTCGGCGGACTCCTGGTCGAACACCCGGATCTCGACCCGACCGGGCCCGGTGGCGGCTTCCACCGGGCCCGCCGCACCGGGAAGGTCGGCCCCGACCGTGAGCCGTTCGGCGGCCCGGAGGATCTCGACCGGGGTGCGGAAGGAAGTCGCCAGCACCCAGCGCCGTACCGGACTCGCGTCCCCGGCCGGAAAGTCGGCGGCGAAGCGCTGGACATTGCCCAGGTCGGCGCCGCGGAAGCCGTATATGGACTGGTAGGGGTCGGCCGCCGCGGTGAGGTTGCGGTCCGGGCCGACCAGCCACTTGAGCAGCACTGCCTGAGCCCTCGTGGTGTCCTGGTACTCGTCCACCAGCACGTAGCGGTAGGGCCGGACGCCGGGCTCCGCCTCCGACCGGTCGGCCAGCACCTCGATCGCCCGGGCCATCAGGGTTCCGTAGTCGATCCGTCCCCGGCGGTCCAGCTCGGCGTCGTAGCGGTCGATGAACTCCGGCAGGGCCCGCCAGTAGCGGCGTTCCCGCGCGATCCGGGCCAGGTCGGCGCGGTCGAGAAGCTGTTCCCGGGCTCGCAGGATGAAGTCGGTCACCTCGTGGGCGAGGGTTCTGCTGTCGAGGAGCCGCCGGAGGGGAACCGGCCAGTTGCCCGGCGGGTCGCCGGCCAGCAGTTCCGAGACCAGGTCCACCTGCTCGGGGCCGGTCAGGATGGACGGAAGGGCGTCCCATCCGAGCACGTCATGGGCGTGCCGCTCCAGCAGGCGGTAGGCGAGGGAGTGGAAGGTGGACGCACCGATGCCTCCGGCCGGACCTGCCACGGCGCGGTGGAGCCGGTTCCCGAAGTCGGACGCGGCGCGGCGGGAGAACGTGACCGCGAGGATGGCCGAGCCCGGTACGCCGCGGTCGTCGAGCAGATGGGCGATCCGGCGCACGAGGAACTCCGTCTTGCCGGCGCCCGGGCCTGCCACCACCAGCTGTGGGCCTTCGGTCGCCTTCACCGGCCCGTCCCATTCCTCGGGACGGAGCCGTAGCTCGGCGAACCGGGCTGTGGTCGGGCCCGGAGTCACCCGGTCCGGAACGCCCGTCAAGCGGCCAGCGGCGGCCGGGTGGCGAGCGCCGCCTCAGCCTCTGCCTGCCCGGTCTCCTCCAGCACCACGGTGAAGCCGAAGCCGGCCTCGATGATCGCCAGTTCGGCGGCCAGGATGGCTTCCTGGTCCCGGCTGGTTTGGGTTCTCTTGTCTTCAGCCATGGTCCGTAACTTACGGGGAGGGTGTGACACGATCCGACGGCAGGTTGCCGGAGAAGGCGTGGACGGTCGGCCGCGGGGCCCCGACCTGCGGTTTCGTTGCCGCCTGCAGGGTCAACCGGACGTTTCTCGGCATCCTCTAGCCCGAGATCCTACGGTATCCTTGGGTCCAGCGACGTCCCTGCGGCGTCCGGCTCGGATCGATGCCGTATCATCGTCCGTCACACTTGCCCAAGCCCACTTTCGGAGTAGCCGATAGCTCGTGGTCTCCGTCATACCTGTTGAAGCCCTCATAGCCCGCGCCGACCGGGTTGCCGACGTCGTCGCCCCCCAGGCCGACTCGGTCCCCGGCGGGGACAGCTATCGCTATGCGGTTGATCATCCCGACTCGTTCATGAACGTCACCCTTGCGGTGGGCGAGTTCCCCGGGCCGACGCCATCCCGGGAGGCGGTGGTCAAGCGGGCTTCCGGTCACTTCCGCGGGATGCTGGAGCGAGGGCTGTTCGAGCCCCTCCCTTCGGCGGCCTTCTTCCTTTACGAGCTGGATACGGGTAGCCATCGCCAGGTGGGAATCGTGGGTGGGGTCTCGGTGGCGGCGGTCGAGGAGGGGCGGATACTCGGTCACGAGGACACCCTCGAAGGCCCGGTGGAGGATCTGGCCCACTTCTACCGCGGGGCACGGCTCTCGTCCAGCCCGGTGGCGCTCGGGTTCGATGCGGATGAGCATCACCACGCTCTGATGAGGGAGCTCTCCTCGGGCACGCCGCTCCGGGACTTCACGAGCCCGGACGGTGTCCGGCAGCGCCTCTGGGCGGTCATGGACCCGTCCGGACTTGCCGCCGTGCGGGCGGCCGCATCCCGGGTCGGGACTATGTACATCACCGACGGCCACCATCGCGTGGCGGCGGCCCGGCAGCGGAGAGCCGGCCCCGGCTGGTTCCTGGCCATCATGTTTCCCAACGACCACCTCCGGGCACTGGCCTACAACCGCGTGATCGTGCCCGACTTCCTCCCGTCTCCCGAGGAGGTCCGCCGGTCGCTGGGTGCCGGGTGGGACATGGACAAAGTGGGGCCGGCCGGTTCGGTGGAGTCCCAACCGCGGGGCACGGGCGAGATCGCCATGGTGCTGGACGGCTCGTCGTACCGGCTGGTGTTCCGCGGGCGGCGTCCGGACCATCCGGTCGAACGCCTCGATGTGAGCCTGCTCCACGACAGCATCCTGGGTCCGGTGTTCGGCATCTCGTCCAGCGATGATCCGCGTCTCTGGTACGAGGTGGGGGAGAACACGACCGTAGCCTTCGAGAGCCAGGTTGCGGCCTATCCTGGCGCCGTGGGTTTCGCGATGCATCCGGCGCAGATCGGCGAGATGACCGCGGTCGCCGATGCGAGAAGCCTGATGCCCCCCAAGTCGACCTGGTTCACTCCCAAGCCTCGCTCCGGACTGCTCGTGGTCCGCTGGGAGGAGCAGGCGGCCGGAAGTGATCCGCGAGCACGGGGCAGCTCGACGGCGGGAAGCCGGGAACGGTGACCATGCCCGATCGGAACCGAGCACCCGCGGTCGCCCCCGAGATGGAGTGGGATTCCCCCATGTACAAGGAGGCGGTCTCCCAGTTCCAGAACGTGGCCGAGAAGATGGGCCTTGACGACAACATCCGTGAACGCCTGACCATGCCGCAAAGGTCCCTGGTCGTCACCTTCCCGTACCGGACGGACGAGTATTCCAAGGTGCGCACCGCCTACGGCTACCGCGTGCAGCACGTTCTCACCATGGGTCCCACCAAGGGCGGCATCCGCTACGCCCCGGACGTCAATCTGGGCGAGGTGGCGGCGCTGGCGATGCTCATGACCTGGAAGTGCGCGCTGGTGGGCCTGCCGTTCGGAGGCGCCAAGGGAGGCGTCCGGATCGATCCGCACGCCGTTTCCCGGAGGGAGCTGCAGCGGGTCACCAGGCGCTACACGGCCGAGGTCATCGGCATGATTGGTCCGCAGACGGACATCCCGGCGCCGGATCTGGGCACCGACGAGCGGGTCATGGCCTGGATCATGGACACCTACAGCCAGCACCAGGGGCACGCGGTCCCGGCCGTGGTGACCGGTAAGCCGCCCGAGTTGGGCGGGTCGGTGGCCCGCCGCGAGGCGACCGGCCGGGGGATCATCAGCCTGCTGCCGTCAGCGGCCATGCGGTGCGGGGTGGCGGTCGACGGAGCGCGGGTAGTGATCCAGGGCTTCGGCAACGTGGGTCGCTATGCGGCCATCGCCGCGGCCGAGGTCGGGTGCCGCGTGGTCGCCGTGGGTGATCTGACCGGCGCGATCCACAACGGGAACGGTCTGGAGGTCGGCCGCCTGGCGCGCTACGTGGACGAGGTCGGGGGCGTGAAGGGCTTCCCGGGGGCCGATGAGATCACTTCGGACGAGCTGATGGCGATCGACTGCGAAGTGTTGATACCGGCGGCGGTGGGAGGAGTGATCCACGCCGGTAACGCCGGCGACATCCGAGCCAGGCTGATCCTGGAGGGTGCGAACAACCCGACCACCCTCGAGGCAGACCGCATCCTGCTCGACAGGGGAGTGCTGATCGTGCCCGACATCATCTGCAACGCAGGCGGGGTGACGGTCTCGTACTTCGAGTGGGTGCAGGACCTGCAGAACTACTTCTGGTCGGAGAACGAGATCGTGAGCCGGCTCCGTGAGATCATGATCAGGGCGTTCGAGTCGGTGCTGGAGGTCAGCATCCGGGAGAAGGTGGACATGCGAACCGCCGCTCTGATGAGAGGAATCGAAAGGGTGGCCCGCGCCAAGCTGGTCCGAGGGGTCTATCCCTAGTGGCCACCGGCTACTAGTCGAGGGGTAGGTTGGGCTCCGGCTTGGCGTAGGCCTGGCCCTCCGGGCAGAGGTCCTGGAAGGCGCACCACCGGCACAGGGCTGACGGTTTGGGCGGGAAGTTGTCCCGCTCGATGGCCGCCCGGATGGTGGTCGACAGGGCCAGGAGTTGGCGCTCGATTCCGTCCAGGGTGTTGCGATCGATCTCGATCGAGTACACGGTGGAGTTGCCCAGGTACATGAGGCGGAGCTCGGCCGGGGTCCGGCCCCTCTGCCGCTGCACCAGCAGGGCATAGATCTTGAGGGCGAAGAACGCCGGAAGGGCGAAACGCTCGGGTGGCGCGGCCCCGGTCTTGTAGTCGATGATGACCAGCTTTCCGTCGGGTCGCTCATCCATGCGGTCGAGGATGCCGCGCACCACGATCTCCCCGAGGTCTTCGGCGAGCATGAGTTCCCGCTCGACCGGAGCGACCGAGGTCGGATCCTCCAGCCGGGTGTAGTTGGCCACCACGCGCAGGCTGTCGATTCCCCACTGCCGTTCGGCGTCCAGGTCCTCGAACAGACCGGAGTACTCGGGAGTGGCCCGCAGCGCGGTCCATTCCTCGCGGAACAGGTCGAACAGGCGCTCCGGCGTTCGCTCCGCGGCGGCGAGATCGAAGAGGCGTTCCAAGGCCAGATGGGCGGTCGTGCCCCGCGCCTGCGGGGGCGTGACCGGCTCGGGCAGCCGGTCGATAGCCCGGAATCGGAAGAGCAGGGGACACTGTTTGAAGTCACCGGCGCGGCTGGGAGAGATGGTCTCGAGAACGGTCTCGGAGCTCGCAGCGGTCCGGTCCGCGCCGACCGGGGAGTCCGGCGTGGGTACGTTCTCGAACAGCGCCGGCTGCCGGGCCGCGGACTTCAACGATGACATGAGCAGGATCATAAAGACCGGCCATGACGCTGTCGCGATGCGGCGACCGGCCGCCTACCCGTCCGGCGGTCAGGTCGCGAAAATATCCGGGGGAGCGCGAAAAACTTGGCGCCAAACGGATAGTTGGATGCTGCCTGGCGGGGTAACTTGGTGTCAACCAACCGGGGCAACCCGGTCGGGGAACCGGACCGGAGGGTCCGGATTCGGTACTCAGGTACCGGATCCAAAACTTCGGAAAGGACGTTTCCTCGTCGTAGAGCAGCGATGTTATGGGACGAGGAGGCGGAGGCCCACGCCGGGCGGTGCTTCGGCCCCGTCCCAACGGGTCAGGGAGCCGAGGTGGCAGCAATGCCGCACCGGATCCCGAACCGCCGGCAACGGAGTCACGGTAAAACGTGGCATCGGCGCCCGGCTTACCGCCTGAGGGATGCGGTCGTAGCGATACGGCCAGGCATTCTTGAGGCGGAGAGGAGACGAGAAGCTCCTCAGCGCTTGAGCGGCGGCTGCCTTCGGGTGGCAGCGGTTGAAGCGCAAGGGAACCCCGAGAGGGCGCAAGCTCACTCGGGGTTTTCCTTTTGGACGGGTGCGGTTCGTCCCGTGGCCGTTCAGTTGATACGCCGCTCGCGGCCTGCCCACTCGCGGTCCCGCAGCACGAACTTCTGGATCTTCCCGGTCGAGGTCTTGGGCAGGCTGTCCACCATCTCGACCTCGTCTGGCGCCTTGAAAGCGGCGATGCGTTCCCGCACATGGTCGATGAGCTCCTCGGGTGACGCCGTCCTGCCCGCCTTGCGGACCACGAACGCCTTGGGGCGCTCGCCCCAGTGCTCATGCGGGACCGCGATCACCGCACACTCGAGCACCGCCGGGTGCGAGGCGATGGTCTTCTCCACCTCGATGGTCGAGATGTTCTCTCCCCCGGAGATGATGATGTCCTTGGAACGGTCACGCAGGTCGACATATCCGTCCGGATGCCATACCGCGATGTCCCCGGAGTGGAAGTAACCCCCTCCAAAAGCCTCATCCGTCCTCTCGGGGTTATCGAAGTAGCCCTTCATGACGTTGTTCCCGCGCATCACCACCTCTCCCAAGGCCGTGGCGTCCTGGGGGACGTCCTGCATCTGTTCATCCACCACCCGGGTGGGGTCGGCGATGATGAACGACACGCCCTGGCGGGCCAGGAACCGGGCGCGATCCTCCACCGGCATCTCGGGCACACCGGGCTGGAGCTCGCACACCGTGTGGGGGCCGTAGGTCTCCGTCAACCCGTACATGTGGACGATCTCGGCGCCCAGGCTCTCCATCACCTCGATGATGGTGGGACTCGGCGGCGCCCCCGCGGTGGTGATGGTCACGGGCCGGGGGAAGGGATGGGCCTCTGGAGCGTTGGCGAGGCTGATGAGCACGGTGGGGGCGGCATTGAAGTGGGTGACCTTCTCGGAGTCGATCAGCGACCAGATCTCGGCCGGATCGACTCTGGGCGGGCATACATGGGTGCCGCCGATAGCGGTCACGCCCCAGGTGGTGCACCAACCGTTGCAGTGGAACATCGGAAGCGTCCAGAGGTATACGGAGTCGGGAGAGTGGCGGGAGTGGATGATCTCGCCCAAGGCGTTCAGGTAGGCGCCGCGGTGCGTGTACATGACACCCTTGGGCCGGCCGGTGGTGCCCGAGGTGTAGTTGATCGAGATGGTCCGCTCCTCGTCGTCAACCTCCCACGGGAGCTGCCGGTCGGACCCGCGGGCCATGAACTCATCGAAGGGAGTGACCGGGAAACCGGCGCGATCTCCGGCACGGTCGATCCCCACGACCTCCGAAACGGTGGTGAGGCGTTCGGCGATGCCGGCGAGCCCGGCCAGCAGATGGGTCTCGCCGACCAGGAGCTTCGCTCCCGAATGATCGAGGATGTAGCGGATCTCCTGCGGCGAGAGACGCGTGTTGACGGCCACGAGCACCGCACCGAGAAGGGCAGGCGCGAAGTGAGCCATCAACATCTCCGGGATGTTGGTGCAGAGGAAGGCCACCCGATCCCCCGGACCCACGCCCGAGGCGGCCATGGCGTTCGCCATCCGGGTGGTCTGCCCGGCCATGCGGTCGTAGGTGATGCGCCGGTCACCGTCGACGATGGCGACCTTTCGCGGATAGACGAGCGCCGACCGTTCCAGGAACGACAGCGGTGTCAGTTCGGTCCGGTAGACAGCGGCCATCGGTGAAGGTTACCCCGACCGTTGGCCGGTGGCTTGTAGTGGCCAGTGGCGCCCCGGAGGTAGTCGGGTTTCGTTAGGCCTCAAGGTTCTTGGGGTTGTACTTAACGTCCCTGGGTTACACGATCCACTGACCAGGGCCGAACCGCTGGGCGGCGGGGATTACACTCGCGACCGGGGACAACCGGAACCGAATCCAGCACTTGGGCGATGCGGAACCTGTTCGTCATCCCGCACTCCTAGGCGTAACTCACCTTCGGACGCGAATACGTACAGAGGAGCTCATTCTTGGACGAGCAACCTATCCGCATCCTGGCCATACCCGGCAGCCTCAGGCGCGACTCCTACAACAGGATGTTGCTCGAGGCTGCGAGGCAACTGGCACGGTCGCCGATCGAAGTCGACTTCTTTGACGGCGCAGGACAGATACCGCTCTTCAATCAGGACTCCGAGGGCGATCTGACGCCCGGCCCGGTCCTGGAGTTGCGCGCCAGGATCCGCGCATCCGACGCCATCCTGATCGCTTCACCCGAGTACAACGGCAGCATTACGGGCGTGCTGAAGAACCTCATCGACTGGGCATCGCGCCCATACGGCCAGTCCGCCTTCGCGGGCAAGCCGGTATCGGTGGTCGGCGCGAGCCCGTCACGCTTCGGGGCTCTGCGTTCCCAGGAGACCACGATCGGTGTCCTCACCAGCGCACAGGCGACAGTCGTAGGGGGACCGCACCCCGTCAAGCAAGTGTCCCGGCTCGTCGACTCGGAAGGTCGGATCGGCGACGCCGCGACCCTGTCGATGCTTCAAGGCGTGCTGGCCGAGTTGTCCTCGGCGGTTGAGCCTCGCGTCTAGCAGGTCCCTGACACCTTCCGGCCTCCGAATAGTGGCCGGTGGCCGGTGGCCAGTGCCCAGTGAGCGACCTGATCGGTTGATCGCTTCCTTGTGGCTCTTAGGCGTGTTGGGTGTCCGGGTCGTTCCCGTGTCACAGCATCCACTGACCACTGACCACTGACCACTGACCACTGACCACTGACCACTGACCACTGACCAATGACCAATGAGCACTGACCATCGACCACCGACCCAGCACTACCATCCGGTGTCTGTCCGGAGGCAGCGTGGCGGTCTGCCCCGGTAGAGGAGGATTCGATGCCCCCGCACATGCTGGACTTTCCCCTGCTCCTGTCCACTCTGTACGAGCGGGCCGTCCGGATCTACCCGCACCAGGAGATAGTGTCGGTGAACGCCGACGGCTCCCTCCACCGGAGCACCTACGGAGAGACGGACGACCGGGTCCGGAGGCTGGTCGCCGCCCTGGACCGGCTGGGCATCGGGCGGGGCGAGGTGGTCGGCACCCTGGCGTGGAACACCCACCGGCACCACGAGATCTACTGGGCCACCGCCAACACGGGCCGCATCTGCCACACCGTCAACCTCCGCCTGTCGGCGGACCACATCCGGTACATCGTCGACCACGGCCGGGACCGAGCGGTGTTCATCTCCGGCGACATGGTGGAGGCGGCGGAGCGGTTGGCGCCCGACCTGCCGGGCGTGGAGTACTGGATCATGCTCGACGGGGATCCCGGCGCCACCTCGCTGCCCGGCGCCATCGCCTACGAGGACCTGATCTCCGATCCCGGCTACACGGGGTCCTGGCCCGAGCTGGACGAGCGGTCGCCCCACATGTACTGCTACACATCCGGGACCACCGGCAACCCCAAGGGTGTGGCCTACACCCAGCGCTCCACCTACATGCACGCCCTGTCGGGAATCGTCTTCTGCCCGCTGGCGGCCAGGGACAACATCATGCCGGTGGTACCCATGTTCCATGCCGCCGCCTGGGGGCATCCGTTCATGGCCATCACCGCCGGATGCAAGATCACCTATCCGGGACACGACCTGTCGGCCGAGGGCCTGGTCAACCTGATCGAGGGCGAGCGGGTGACCTTCTCCGCCGGTGTTCCCACCGTGTGGCTGGCCGTCCAGCATTACCTGGAGGCGCATCCGGAGCGCGATACGTCTTCCATCCACTCCTTCATGTGCGGGGGATCGGCGGTTCCGAGAGCCATGATCGACTGGTACTGGCGGGCCAGGGGCATCAGGGTGATACAGGGGTGGGGCATGACCGAGACCAACCCGGTGGCGACCTTCTCCATGCTCAGACCGGAGATGGAGGATTGGGACTGGGAACGCCAACTCGACTTCATCGAAACGCAAGGCCTGCTGATTCCGGGGCTCCGCGGCAAGATCGTGGACGACGAGGGGCGGGAACTGCCCCAGGACGGGAAGGCCTTCGGGGAATTGCTGGTACAGGGTCCCTGGGTGGCGGCCGAGTACATCCGGGATCCGCGGACGGCCGAGACCATGGTTGACGGCTGGCTCCGGACCGGGGATGTGTGCAAGATCACGCCGGAGGGGTATATCCGGGTGACCGACCGGGCCAAGGACGTCATCAAGTCCGGTGGGGAGTGGATCTCCTCGATCGACCTGGAGAACCTGATCATGGCCCATCCCAAGGTGGCGGAGGCGGCGGTGGTCGGGGTGGAGCACTCCAGGTGGCAGGAGCGGCCCATCGCGCTGGTAGTACCGCATCCGGGCGGGGAGGTGAGCGATGAGGAGCTGGCCGACCACCTGCGGGGGAAGGTGGCCGACTGGTGGCTTCCGGATGCCTACGTGGCCGTGTCCGAGATCCCGAAGACCAGCACCGGCAAGTTCGACAAGAAGGTGATGAGGGATCGGTATGGCTCCTTCCTCTCCGACCGGCCATGAAGCCGGCCCGCGGAACGGGAAAATCGGTCTGAGGGCGCCTCGCAGGCGGCGGCGTTGACGGCCTCGCTCCACAGCTGGCTGGGATGGGCGGTGGTGGTGGTCTGCGGGCTGGCCGGCCTGGTCGCTCTCGGTTACCACTTCGGCCGGCGCCGGCCCGACGTGGTGTTCAGGTCCATGGTCTCGGTGTGCGTGGTGAGTGCGATCCTGCAGGTGGGACTGGGGCTGGTGCTTTTCGCCCAGGACATGGAGCCGGGCAGCATCCACATGTTCTACGGCTTCGTGATCCTGCTCACCCTGACCTTCGTCTACATCTACCGTGTCCAGTTCGAGCGCCGTCCGGCTCTCTGCTGGGGCCTGGTCCTGCTCTTCATGATGGGGCTCGGCCTGCGGGGCATCTCCAGCTTTGGGGCTAGTTTCTAGTGGTCGGTGGTCAGTGGCCAGCTTCCAGTGACCACTAGCCGATGATCTGGCACAATACGGTCAATGGCGCGCAACGTACTAGGCGATGAGCTCGAGCTCTGCTCGCTCGATCCCTTGACCGGATGGTGGCGGGATGGCTGCTGCAATACCGACCAGAACGACTACGGCGTCCACACGGTGTGTGTGGTGGTGACTGATGAGTTCCTCAAGTTCTCGAAGTCGGTGGGCAACGACCTGTCCACCCCGATGCCCGCCCACCGCTTCCCCGGGCTCAAGGCGGGGGACAGATGGTGCCTGTGCGCGGCCCGATGGGTGGAGGCCAAGCGGGCCGGTGTAGCTCCCGATGTGGTGCTCGAGGCCACCCATGCTCGGACTCTGGAGTGGGCTGATCTGTCCGACCTGGAAGCCCATAGGGCAACCTTCTAGGCGGTTGGTTCCGACCACCAACCATTGAGCACTGGCCACTGACCACTGGCCACTGACCACTGACCACTGACCACTGACCACTAATATCTGCCGTCGGTCCCTTCCGGGTGGTGCGCCTTGGTCCTGTTCTTCTCGTTGCTGAGCCTGCTGGCGCTGGCGGCTTGTCTCGGGCTGGTCGCGATGGTGGCCCGCCCCGGTCTCAGAGCAACCGCGGTACGCGAGCTGGGCAGCTACGCCCTTCCGGTGGCGGTGACGGTGGCGACGGTGTCGACCCTCGGCTCGCTGTACCTGTCCGAGGTGGAGGGGTTCGTTCCCTGCCTGCTCTGCTGGGTGCAGCGAGGGTTCATGTACCCGCTGGTGCTGCTCCTGGCCTGGGCGATCGCCAAGCCGAATCGGGCGGTCCAGTTGCTGGTGCTCGTCATGTCGATCGGTGGCGCCCTCACCGCCGCCTACCACTACGGGGAGCAGCAGGGATGGTGGGGCGGATCCGAGGAATTCTGCTCGGCGGAGGCGCCCTGTACCTTCATATGGGTTCAACAATTCGGGTTCATGTCGATACCCTTCATGGCGTTCACCGGTTTCTGCCTCATTGCCCTGCTGGTGGCACTGCAGATGAGCAGACCGGCTCGAACCACCGCCCACTAATCAGGAGAGACTCGCATGGCAAGGACGGCAGGTAAGAGAAACCAGCCCAAGGCCCGCCCTGCGGCCGCCCCCGCTCCGGTCCGGGCGACCCTGCCGACGGCGGATGAACAGGAGTCCACCGGGCTCGGAAAGAAGATACTGCTGGTGGGCCTCGGCCTGGTGGTGGTCGCCGCGCTGGTGGTTCTGGCGATCAACCTCGCGACCGAGGAGCAGCAGGGGACCGAGGCGGCCGCCTTTCTGACCCCCGATGTGACGGTGAGCGGATCCATCCTGCCGCCCTACGCCGGGACGGCCGAGGATCCGGGTGTCGGTCTCGCCATGCCCGAGGTCTTCTCCAACGACCTCTCAGGGCTGCCTGCCTCCATAGAGAGGGACGGGATCCCGAAGATGGTTCTCTTCCTTGCGCATTGGTGTCCGGCCTGCCAGCGAGAGGTTCCGGCGGTCCAGGCCTGGATCGACGACAACGGGGTGCCCGCAGGCGTGGACTTCGTGTCCGTTGCGACTTCCATCGACGAGATCCGGCCCAATTACCCACCGGATGCGTGGCTGCGCCGGGAGGGGTGGACACAGCGGGTGGTCGTGGACAGCGCCACGAGCAGTATCGCCAACGCATACGGACTGAATGCCTTCCCGTACTACGTCCTGGTGGACGGGTCCGGCACGGTCGTCCGGCGGATCAGCGGGGGCGTCGCCGCCGAGGCGGTCGGCGCCATGCTCGAGGCGTTGGCGGCGGGAGGGTGAGTTGATAACCCCGATGGCCATCGACCTCGAGAGTCACCACCTGGCAGCCAACACCGTCCGCGCCCTGGCCATGGACGCGGTTCAGCGAGCGAACTCCGGCCATCCCGGCATGCCGATGGGAATGGCCGATCTCGCCACCGTACTGTGGCAGCGCCACCTGGTGGTCGACCCCGACGACCCGCAGTGGCCCGACCGGGACCGGTTCGTGCTCTCGAACGGGCACGGTTCGATGCTCCTGTACGCGGTTCTCCACCTGTGCGGGTTCCCGGTCACGATGCAGGACCTGATGGATTTCCGCCAGTGGGGGTCGCCCACCGCCGGGCACCCCGAGTACGAGCCGGAGTTGGGGATCGAGATGACCACGGGCCCGCTCGGGCAGGGCTTCGGGACCGCGGTGGGAATGGCGATGGCCGAGGCCCACCTCAACGCCGTCTTCGGCGACGACCTGGTTGACCACCGCACCTGGGCGTTCGTGTCCGACGGTGACCTGATGGAGGGCATCTCGGCGGAGACGGCGTCGGTGGCCGGACACCTGGGTCTGGGCAAGCTCGTATACGTGTACGACGACAACCGCATTTCGATAGACGGCCGCACCGACCTGACGTTCAGCGAGGACGTGGCGGAGCGCTTCGGCGCCGTGGGGTGGCACACGGTGGAGGTCGACGGTCATGACCCGATCGCCATCGACGAGGCGTACGCCGCCGCCTGTGCGGTGGCCGACCGTCCTTCCCTGGTGATCGCCCGGACCTTCATCGGCAAGGGCGCCCCGACCAAGGAGGACACGTCGGGCGCCCACGGCGCGCCGCTCGGTTCGGATGAGATCGCCGGATGGCGCCGCGGCGTGAGCTGGCCCGATGAGGACTTCCACGTTCCCGCCGGCGTGGCAGAGCACTTCGGCGCCGGTATGGATCGGGGCCGCGCCGCCCGGAGCCGCTGGCAGGATCGCTTCCGGGCCGCCACCGGAGCCGACCCCGAACTGGGGGCACGCTGGTCCGCCTACCACCACCCCGAGCGGGTGAGCCTGGAAGGGCCGGGATTCGAGGTAGGCGCCAGGATCGCCACTCGTGCGGCGATGGGCGCCATCTTCGACGAGATCGGCGACCGGGTCGCCGGGTTGATCGGCGGCTCCGCCGACCTGGTGGAGTCGACCAAGACCGAACTGTCGGACGGACGGAGCTTCTCGCGCTCCGATCCGGGCGGCCGCAACCTCCACTTCGGGGTGCGCGAGCACGCCATGGGGACCATCGTCAACGGTCTTGCCCTCCACGGCGGGCTACGACCCTACGGCGCCACCTTCTTCGTCTTCAGCGATTACATGCGTCCCGCCATCCGCCTCTCCGCTCTCATGGACATCCCCTCGATCTGGGTCTTCACCCACGAGTCGGTGTTCCTGGGGGAGGACGGTCCCACCCATCAGCCCATCGAGCACCTGGCCGCCATGCGGGCCATGCCGAACATGGCGGTGTTCCGGCCCGCCGATGCGGGAGAGATGCTCGAATCGTGGGAGACGGTGCTCAACCGGAGCCATCCGGCCATCATCCTCGGAACCCGGCAGGCAGTGCCGGTGCTGGAACGCTCCGGCCGGGAGGGCGGCGTGGCCCGAGGCGCCTACGTGTTGCGGGACGGCGATGAAGCGGTGGTGATCGCCACCGGCTCCGAGGTCTCGGTGGCGCTGGAGGCGGCGGACCTGCTGGCCGGCGACTACTCGATCCGGGTGGTGAGCATGCCGTGCGCGGAGCTCTTCCTGGAGCAACCGGAGGACTACCGCCGCCAGGTACTCGGGAACGGCCTTCCGGTCGCCAGCGTGGAAGCCGGCTCGACCTTCGGCTGGTCAAGGTTCACCGGCGCGGGCGGGCTGAACATCGGCGTCGACCGATTCGGCGCATCGGCGCCCGCCGGCCGCATCGCCGAGGAGTTGGGCCTGACCGGTCCCGCGGTGGCCGGGCGCATCGCCACCTGGCTCGACAGCGTCTGAA
>JAPPGU010000052.1 GCA_028821265.1 bacterium
ACCTGTTCCAGTCGGTCCTGACCTGGGCGCTGGTGGGGGCGCTGCTGGGCGCCCGCTGGCTCACGTTGCCCGCCTACTGGGCGGAGAACGGATTCGACGCGGGCGAGCTGATCAACATCGGCGGCAACTACTCGATCCTGGGCGGTTTCGCCGGCGGGATCGGTGCCGGTGTCTGGCGGGCCCACCGGCTGGGGTTGCGGCTGGGACCGGCCGTCGACGTGGCTGCCTTCGGCCTGGCCATCGGTACGGTGGTGGGCCGCATCGGCGACCTGGCCATCGTGGAGCACCTCGGCGGGCCCACCCGTTTCGCGCTGGGATACGGGATCCGGCCGGGCTACGACGTGGCGCCTCAGCACGACCGGCTGGAGTGCGTGACGGCGACCGTGGGCGAGTTCTGCGGCATCTACCACCATGCCGCCCTGTATGACATGCTGGCCGCGGCCGTATGCTTCGGCTTCCTCTACTGGCTGGTTTTCCGCTCCGGCGCCCGGCTCCGCTACGGCCAGCTGTTCGCCATCTGGATGACCTGGTACGGCGTCCAGCGCTTCCTCATCGATTTCACCCGGCTCGCGCTGGATGTCGGCGGCGACCGGACCCTGGGTGCGCTGACATGGAGCCAGTGGAGCGCCTTGGCGGCCGCCGTCGGCGGGGTCGCCTTGTTCCTGTGGCTGGGGAGGCGGAACCCGGTGGTGACACCCGAGAACGACCGAGCCCAGGGCGCCGCTACGTAACGGAGTGCCCGGCGAGCGAGAGCCGGCGTCGAGCCTTGTGTCTCGATCCGCTCAATTCGGGTTGTCGGGGCGGTTGCCGATGGGGTAACCTGCCCATCGTGACTTCTACCCAGGTGTATTCGTACTTCGCCTTTACCGGGCCCGGCGCCCGGGCCTGGCGTGACGTCTAGACCTCACCTGTCGTAGAAAGCCAAGGCCCGGAGCGCCCGCTCCGGGCGCTTTGACGTTCGGAGCGAAATCCCACCGGAGGAGCATCATGGAACGCAGAGCACTACGCAACGGATCACCCGTGGACACCATCGTCGCGGTGGGAGAGACCCGGTTCGGGCACGACCCGTTCCCGACCATCGCAGGCCCCCGGGCGGTCGAGTCGGACGAACAGATCATGGAGGTCGCCACTGTGGTGGCCGACGCCGGCGCAGCCGTCCTCCGGGGTGGGGTATACGAGTCGAGCGCCTCGCCGTACGAGTTTCCGGGACTGGGCCAGCCCGGCCTGGAGTTGTTGCGGGACGCAGGTGCCGAAGTCGGCCTGCCCACGGTTACCAAGGCCCTGGAACCTAAGGACGTCGAGCTGGTCGCCTCCCATGTCGACATGATCCATGTCGATCCCCGCTCCATGCAGAACTTCGAGTTGCTGCGCGTGATCGGCGGGACTGGGAAGCCGGTGCTGCTCGAGCGCGGAGGCTCGGCCACCGTGGACGAGTGGCTGTGGGCGGCCGAGTACGTGCTCGCAGAGGGCAATGACCAGGTGGTGCTGTGCGAGGGGGGCATCCGCACCTTCGAGAAATCGACCCGGGCAACCCTGGACCTCAGCTCGATCCCGGTGCTGAAGGAGATCAGCCACCTCCCGGTCATCGTGGCTCCTTCCGCAGCCGCCGGATCCCGGACCAGGATCCAGCCCTTGTCGCTGGCCGCCCAGGGCGTCGGCTCCGACGGGCTGATGGTGGAGGTCCACCCGGATCCCATGGCGGCCCGCACCGCGGTGTCCCATCAGATCACCTTCGAGATGTTCACCGCTCTCATGGACGCGCTGGGCGTCAATCGGGTCCGGATGAACATCGACATGATCGACCGCGATCTGGTCCGCCTCCTGGCGCGCCGGTATCTCATGGTCATGCGGGTGGGCCGGATCAAGGCCGAACGTGGGATGCCGGTCCACGTACCCGAGCGCGAGGAGGAGCTGCTGGCCGTCGTCAGGCAGGAAGCGGAGAGGCACGGTCTGGTTCCGGTCGAGGTCGAGAAGATCTTCGAACTCATCCTGGAGCAGGCCCGGAATACGCAGCACCGGGAGCGGGCAGGATCCTGGTCCAGCGCCTGAGCCTCGGCGTAACCGGCGCCCGGGCCCGTTCGAGCCAGCGGAGGGTCTCCTCCATCACTCCGTAGTCGACTCCTCAGGCGTGCGGCATGTCCTCCACAGCGGCGGTCGCGTACCCCGTGCGGCTGTGATGCGACATCCTTGCCGGATACTCCCAGGCCATGGATCAGTCCTATACCTTGTTGAGAATTGTTAAGGAGGAATGTGATCGGAGTGGAGTGGGCCCGGCGCGGAGCGTAGGCTGATCCATCACGAGGGAGAAGGGCCGGCGATGTTCGACTTGGTGATCCGGGGCGGCCGGTTGGTGGATGGCACCGGCGCGCCGAGCCGTTCGGGCGACCTCGGCATAGCAGGAGATCGGATCGCGGCGATGGGCGACCTGAGCCGGGCCGAAGCCAGAGGATCGCTCGACGCGACCGGGATGGTTGTGGCGCCCGGCTTCATCGACATTCACAGCCACTCGGACTTCACGCTGCTGATCGATCCCCGTGCCCATAGCCAGATCTTCCAAGGCGTCACCACCGAGGTGGTCGGCAACTGCGGCCACGGCTGCGCACCACTGGGTCCGAACGTCGATGCCTTCACCGGGAACATCTACGGCTACCAGGACATCCTCCCGATCGACTGGACAACGATGGAGGGCTATCTCGCCCGGTTGGAAGAGGCCGGACCGGCGGTCAACGTGGCCACGCTGGTCCCCAACGGGAACCTGCGACTCGCCGCGGTGGGCGACGTGAGACGGCCCGCCACCGCCGACGAATCCGCACTGATGGCGCGACTCCTGGAGGAGGGTCTCGACGCGGGCGCCTTCGGGTTCTCCACCGGACTCGAGTATCCCGCCGAGCGGGAGGCGTCCGAGGAGGAGCTCATCGAGCTGTGCCGGGTCACGGCTCGCCACGGTGGGCTGTACGCGACCCACGAGCGAAACCGCGAGGTGTTGGCGATCGAAGCGGTCGAGGAAGGCCTGCGCGCCGCGGCCGCCACGGGGGTTCGGCTCCAGCTGTCGCACATAATCCCGCGCCGGGGCGGGCCGCCAGACTCGCTCGAGCGCTGCATCGAAGCGGTCGAGGCTGCCCATGGCAACGGGCTCGACGTCGAATTCGATGCTCACACCCGGCTTCACGGCATCACCAACCTGAGTGCGGTGCTCCCCTCCTGGGCGATGGACGACGGGCCGGCCCGGCTGCGGGATTACCTGAGAGATCCGGCCGTCAGGGATCGCCTGAAGCGATACGACAGCATCATCTCCTCCTTCGGGCTGGGAGGCTGGGACCGGGTTGCCCTGTTTCGCAGCGCCGGCTCCCCCTCCAAGGCCGGCTACAGCATCGCCGACCTGACGCCCTCCGGCGGTGATCCCTACGACACCATGTACGACCTGCTGCTGGCCGAGGGCGACGACTTCCATGGCGCGCTGCTGATCGTCCATTCGTACGACGACGACATGCTGGCCCACACCTTTCGCCACCCACTATGCACCACCGAGTCGGACGCCACCGCCCTGTGTACGGACGGCCCCCTCGCCGACACCACGTTCCTCGGCGCCTACACCTGGGTCGGGATCTTCTTCCGGACCATGGTCAGGGAGAGGCGGGAACTGACGCTGGAAGAGGCCGTATACAAGCTGACCGCCCAGCCGGCCGACCGGATGAAGCTCGGCGACCGGGGTCGCCTGATCGAGGGTAAGCAGGCTGATGTCGTCGTCTTCGATCCCGACGAATTCTCGGATCGGGGGACGCTCGACGATCCGAACCTGCCGGCGGTCGGTATCCGGCATGTGCTGGTGAACGGAGGGGTTACGGTCAGCGACGGTACTGAGACGGGCCACCGTAGCGGTCGGGTCCTACGTCGCTGAGCAGGCGGCCCGAGAGGTCTTGAGGTGCAGGTATGTACACCATCCGGTCTGGGAGTTGTGGTCATCAAGGGCACTTCTAGCAGGGACTTCTCAGAACCCTACGAGGTCATAGCCGACGAATGACCGGTAAGATTGTCGGCACCTGGTGGGAAGGCGCACTACGCGCCGACCTGCACTTTGCCGTCGATCGTCATGCCGGCATCAACGGGGTCCTCCACGACCCTCCCGGGACGGCGCTCGACCCAGTCGGGAGAGGAGGAGCCATTGGCGAGAGATAACAGGGGAGGACCCTCGCTGGAAGAGACGCTGGAGACCAAGGTCGACCGGCGTGACTTCCTGAAGAAGGCGGGCATGACCGTCGCCGCAGGCGGGTTGCTTACCACCATCGGCGCTTGCGGAACGGGAGAATCCGAGGCCACCACCACCCAGGGGACGTCGGGTTCGGCCACCACGGCTGCCACGGCGGACACCGCCCAGGAAGCGGTCGAGGTGGTCATGACCCAGGGCGGTCCCGAGATCGAGTGGGAGATGGGCACCAGCTGGCCGCTGTCGCTGGACACCATCTACGGCGGCGCCGTGGACTTCGCCCAGCGGGTCTCGGACATGACCGGCGGCCGGTTCACCATCA
>JAPPGU010000074.1 GCA_028821265.1 bacterium
CCACCCTGTGGATAACAAATCGCGAACTGTCCACGAAAGCGGGGCAACTCCAGTGATCGTCTCACCAGGCACCTCAACCTCAACCTCAACAATCTCAGTCACCGTCTCACCAGGCACCTCAACCTCAACCTCAACAATCGAAGTCACCACCACAGTCTCAGGCGGCGCCGCCGGCTCCTCATCACCCCCACAAGCCCCCACAACCAAAGCAAAGGCAACCCCCAGAACCAACAACCCCCAAAAACCCCTAAATCTCCTAGCCATCATATCCTCTCCTTCCCTCGCCACCCGACACTCCGGGAATCCTTCGGTGTGACCGAAGTCCACGTCAGCCTTCCCGATCGGCTATCGATCCGCATCGAGAATTGCTCGACTCCCTTTGAAACATCCGGGCGGGGATCACCGTCGCTTGCTGGTGCGATCCACGTCTAACAGCCTACCAAACGTTTGGTTGGTAGGTCCTTGGAGGGTGCTGAAAAAGACGCGGGCGACTGGCGCGTCGCGTAAGGCTGAGATCGGGTCCGGAGCGAGGCCTTGGAGCCCGGTTCAATCTTCGCCGAAGGGCGCTTCGTCCCAACGCCGGCGAAGCTCCGCCGCGAGATGGTCGTTCTCGGCGTTGCCGGGGTGGGGGTACCAGCGATCGCCCACCGCTTGGTACCGGGTAGCGAGTTCGATCAGCACCCCGTGCGCCTTGTCCTCTCCAATGAAGTTCCACTGCAGCCATGGGATGTTGGGGGGACCGCTGTTCTCTTCCAGAAGGACCGGTAGCCCGGCTCGACGGCATTGCTCGACCGTGTGACCGAAGTCGTCGGATAGAAACGCGATGTGGTGGACGAACTCGCCGCGGCGGTCGAGCAGTTTGTCGACCCAGGTTCCCGGCATTCCCGGCGCCCACAACTGGATGCTGACGCCGAGGGGATCGGGATTCTGGAAAGTCGCCCACACCATGTGAACGCCGTCGGCCGTGCCCTCACCCCGGGTCAGCTGCAGGGTGTGCTCCGGCGAGAGAACTTCGAGAATGTCGTGCCAATCGGCGATCGCCGTTTCCAGATCGCGCACGCACATCGCGACGTGATCGATGTGGACAGCCGGCATTCGTTCGCCCTTCGGACGGCTCGACGGCAATCTAACATGGACCACTAGTCCCCTCCGACGGCGAAGACTCGAACCGAACCCGCCCGGTGTCGCCCCGGTCAGCGAAGCTCCCCTCCCGCGAACCAGCGTTCGAAGGCGGCCCGCGCCGCGGCATCCACCAGTTCGACCCTCAGCCCGTGGACCGAACGGTGGTAGGTGAATCCGGATGGTTGCTCGCCCGACCTGCTGAGGCCGGCCACCTCGAGAGGCATCCCTCGATGCTCCAGCCGCGCCGCGTCGGTCTCCAGTTGGTCGCTCCACAGTCCGATGTGGTGGAGGCCGCTCACCGGCGCCCAGATCGTGCCGGCGGCGCCCTCGATGAGCTCGAGATGGGGAGGACCCTGCCGGGAGTAGGTGAACCGGATCTCAGTCCTCAGGTCACCGTCCGCAACCCGTATGCTGATCGCTCGTTGCTGGGGGCGTGCCCATGTCAGGCCGAGAGCGTTCCCGTACACTCTCATCGCCGTCTCGAGGTCGGCGACCGCGAGCGCGGTGTGGCTGATACCCGCGATGTCGATCGACATGATCGGCCTCCTCGTGCAAGTAGATCGTATCCGCTCGTCGCGGTCGGGCAGTTGGCGGATCCGGCCTAGCCCGACCTGCCCGCAAGCCAGTCATCGAAAGGCTGCCGGCGAGAATCATCGAGGATCTCGACCCGGAAGCCGTTCGCGTCGGTGAAGTATGCGAAGCCGAGCAAGCCGCCGTCCTCGGCGTCATAGGTTGCTTCGAGGGTCATCCCGGCCCGGGCCAGTTCGAGGCCGGTGCCGCGCAGATCCTGGACCCAGAACCCGGTGTGGTGTATGCCTCCTCCGGTCGGTTCCCACGGCGTGCCTCGGGCCTCGCCGATCAACTCCAGGTGGGGCGGGCCTTCTATCGAGTAGGTGAGTCGGAGGTCGGTCGTCACCAGCCGGCCGAGGTGGCGCACGGTGCGTTCGCCGTGCCGGATCGGCGCCCACGTGAGGCCCAGCTGGGTGCTCAACTCGCTCATCGCACCATCGAGATCCGATACGACGATCCCGATGTGGTGCATCTGCGAGAACCCGATGCTCAAGGCGCGCCCTTCTCGACGAGATCCTTGAGGGTGGCGATGCCGAGCACCATCTCGTCCCAGGCTCTCGCGCCGCGAACCACCGGTGTGACAAGGACATGGTCGAGCCCGGCTGCCGCGTAGTCGACCAGGAGTTCGGCGACATCCTCCGGACGCCCGGTCACCGGTCGCCGATCGCCGTAGCCGTCGCCGACGGACGACCAGCCCGAGTAGTCGAGACTGTCACCGATCGTGACCTCCATGTGGATCGACACGGTGACCTCCGTACGATCCCGCTCGATCTTCTCCATCTCGGCGAGGAGCATCACGACTCTTCTCTTGAACTCGTCGAGCGGCGCCCAGGTCCCGTGCCAGCCGTCACACCATGCAGCTCGACGCAACGCACCCGCTGATGAACCACCTACCCAGACGGGGATCGCCTCGGACGGCCTCGGATTTACTCTGACCGCCTCGAAAGAGAAGTATCTGCTTTCGAAGTCCGTGGCTCCCGTCCAGAGGGCTCTCCACCCACGGATGTAATCGTCGAGTCGCGCGCCGCGGCCCCGCATCGGAACGCCGACGGCGGCGAACTCCTCGGTCAGCCATCCGGCTCCGACCCCGAGAATCGTGCGTCCGGGCGCCAACCAGTCCAGCGTCGCCCACTGCTTGGCGAAGTGCATCGGATTCCGGTAGGCAGGAACGATGACGCTGGTTCCAAGGCCGACCCGGCGGGTGTGGGCCGCGGCGAGCGCCAGCAGCGGAACCGGCTCCGGAAAAAACGAGGGCATGCCCTCGATCGACGTCGGGACCGCTACGTGGTCCGACGCCCACACATCGGCAAAGCCGAGGTCCTCGGCGACCACGGCTGCGGCCCCCACCCTCTCGGGCGAGGCCGCTCGGCCGAGCTGGGGGAGGTGCAGTCCGAACTTCAAGGCGCCACCACGACCCGCAGAGCCCCTGTCGACTTGTCCGCTGCCGCGACGAACGCGTCGGCCGTCTCCTCGAGAGGGAACCGGTGCGAGACGAGACCGCCGAAAGCACCCGGGTCCGACTCGAGGAATTCGAGCGCCACCTCGAAGTCGTGGCGGCCGTCGATGACCCCGTAGGTCATCGAGAAGAACAGGCGCAACTCGCGAAACGCGGCCCGGCGGGTGTCAAGGTGCGTTGGATCGTCGAACAGTCCCAGCACCAGCACCTCACCACCCGGATTCACGGTTCGGACCGCGAGATCGAAGGTCTCCGGCCCTCCCCCGACTGCCTCGACTACGACATCGGGCGCGAACCCGCGTATTTCGGAGACCACATCGTCGACCACGGGATCCAAGACGTCGATCGCCCCGAGGGCCTCGGCCGCAGCAGCCTGCCGGGGGTAGCGGGCCACGCACAGCAGGGCCTCGGCGCCGAGGCGGGCAGCAGCGGCGATCGCCAGCAGCCCGATCGCGCCCGCTCCGATCACCGCGATCCTGCGACCGGCCAGCGTCCCGTCCTGCGCGGCGAACGTATGGCTGGCCCGGAAGGCGTGAACTGCACATGCAAGCGGTTCCGTGAGGCTCGCCAATTCGTCGGCCATCCCGTCGGGAACGTCGAACAAGCTCGAGCCGTTGACCGACATCCGCTCCGAGAACCCCCATGACCGGAGAGCGGCGCGGTCGCTGCAGAACAGCGCCTTGCCGGAAAGACACGCCGGGCACTTCCCGCAATTCCCCGCCAGATTCGGCTCGACGACGACTCGGCGGTGGCCTCCTCCATCAGTTCGTGGTGCCCGGGCGACAACTTCGTGTCCCGCCATGCCGGGGATCGATGGTTCGATCTGCCCGACGATCATGTCCGGATGACGCCATCGGTGAAGGTCGGAACCGCAGATCCCGCAGGCGATCACGTCGATTTCGACGAGGTGGCCTTCAGTCCGGTCGGGCCGGACCTCGCGAACTGTGATCTCCTCCGCTCCGTCGAGGAAGGCGGCTCGCATCAGTACCGGAATCGGGGCAGGGGCGGGTTGATGGAGTATTCGACGACGCCGTAGCCGCGCTCTCCGGTTTCGAGCACCTCGAAATCGAAGAAGGGCTCGTAGCAATCCAGGCGGGCCTCTGCGTCGTTCTCATCACGCATCAAACCGTTGCGGGTCTGGGCATGCTTCCGGCCCGTCGCGATGGTGAGCTGCTCGTCGCCGAGATCGAACCGGATGTCGAACGACATAGCCGTGCGGCGATCGTCCTCGAGACGCGGCACGCATGAAGCGCCGACTATCGGTCGAGACCCGTCGGCGTCGCCGATCCATCCTCCCACCGGGTTGGCGCCCTCGGGCAGCTTCCGGTCCGGATTCATCCAGCCGAACGCATTGAGGTGACGGTTCTCCAACTGGATCGACGGCCAGAAGTGCCCGAGAGATCGTTGTGGCGTTCGATGACTGCGCGGCTCCCAGGAGCTGGGGCGCACGAATCGGTGGGTCCAGGAGTGATCGCGGTGGGCCCATGAGTCGATGGCCCGTCGCTCGCCCTTGCGGGGTCCTCCGTACGCCTCGAAGTAGCCTTCGCAGGAGAGCGCCTGCTCGTAGTGGCCTCCGTAGTCCTCGTAGGCAGCGAGCGGATTGCCCCCCAGGCAGTCGTCGTAGTCGAAGACCGCGAAACGGCTGCGATAGGTGAGATCGAATCCGAACTTGGGGCCGTCGAACCTCCAGCGATACTGCTCGAAAGGCTTGTCGACCCGAAACGTGAGCCGCTGATCCCCGATCGTCTCGAACACCGGATCGACCTCGAGCGGTCGGCGTGAAGCCCATTGCTGGTGGACGCCGTCGATGACGTAGAACGCGCTCGCCCGCACGTAGCCGTGACTCAGCGAGGCATGGATGTGGTTGATGCCGAAGACATCTGCCTCGCGGTCGACGACGGAAAACCAGAAGTTGTCGCTCCAGAGGTGCTTGTCGGGGGCGTCGACGGGAGGGGCGTGGAGGTATTCATCTCGTTCCTTCAGCGCCATGCCATCTCCTGGAGAAAGGTCGGGCGCCCCGTGAAACGGAGCCCCAGCGCTTGCAATGCTTCCTGTAGGTTACGCCCGCCGTCTGCCACCGCCACGGTAAGGACTTCGAACGCCGCCTCCCATGCCGCCTCCAAGTCTGACACGTCGAGCGCTCTCGCCAGATCCGGCATGCCGCCGATGGCTCGCAACCGATCCACGGACCGGCGCAGCGCGCGGCTTGCCTCCTTGTCGTCGAGCAGGTGCGATCGCAGCGGTCCGCCGGTACCGGGGTGGCGGGCGATCTCGATACGTCTCGCAGCGCTCAGTATGGGCGCGTAGCGGCTCGGCCGCTTGGCGAGCCCGGGGGGAAGGGGAACGAGACCGTCCTCGAGCCAGCTCGCCAGATCCCACATGCCCGAGTTTCCTGCCTCTCCGATCGCCGCCAGCGCCACGCGGTCGGAATTCCCCGAAGCCAGGGCTGAGATCCCCCGCATCGAGGCCGTGTAAGACCTCCAGCGCTCGAGCCTGAGGTAGAAGGCCATCAGGGACTCGTCGACCTCTCGCCCCGATGCCCGCTGATAGAGAGCGACCGCCTCTCCGTCGATTCCTCCCCACGCGGAGAACTGGCGGGTGAATGCGATGTCGCACATCGGGTCGCCGGCCCAGGCTCGCTCCCAATCGAGCACTGCGCTGATCTCTCCGCCGTCATCCCACAGGATGTTGCCGATGCGGTAGTCCCCGTGACAGACAACGGGTTCGTCGTTGCCTCCCGGAAGGTTGCTCAGAAGCCACCGAAGGCCGATCTCGAACCCCGGGTGTCGCGCGGCGGCGGCCCGGCGGTAGTGCGCCACCTCGACGTCGATGATCGTTCGAATCGCCTCTCCCGTCGTCTTGACCGCGGAGAGCCGGGAGGGATCACCCAGACGATGGAGATCCCCGAGCGCCACAGCCATCGCTGCTCGACAGCGCTTTCTCTCGTGGAGCGGGAGCTCCTGCGAGCTGCGCAGTCTCGCTCCGGGGGCAACGGTCTGGACCTGCAGCGGCGCCCCGAACTGGGAAGGATGAGCGGCGACGAGCAGCACGTCCGGAGCAGGCACCGCCCCACGGGCAGCCCGGAGCGCTCGCCGTTCCACCTCGACGTCGTAGGGAGCGAGCGTTCCGCCTCGCGGAGCAACTCTCACCACTGCCTCGGGACCTGAGGCGGTCGACACGAGGTAGGTATCCCAGGAGTGCCCGCCCGCCATCGGCTCGACGCGCGCCGCTCGGAGCGAACGCCCGAGGGCCGTTTCGGCAGCTCGCACGATCTGGACCTCGACGGCCATGGCTAGGAGGGTACTGACAAGCGTCCGGTTGGCCCGGTAGCCGGAATCGAACCCCCAGGTAGAAGCGTCGCTGCCAACCAGTAGAGATCCATCCGGGTCCTTTGGGCGCCCTCCTGGACCGTACCGCCCGCCTTCCGGCCCCGGTCCGTACACTCGCGCCGGTGAAGGCAGCTCAGAACTCGTATCCGACCCTTTTCTCGTCCTGGCGCCTCGGACCGCTCGAGCTCCCGAACCGGATACTGCTGTCGCCCATGACGACCGGATTCGGGTTCGAGGCCGGGCTTCCCACGGAGCAGCTGATCGAGTACTTCGCAGCTCGCACCCACGATGTGGGGATGGCGGTAGTGGCTTTCGGGGCGGTCGCGCCGGAGGGTCGAGTCGAGCAGCAGGTTCCGTGGATGTGGCTCGACGGCGCGGCCCGAGCCCTCACCCCGCTGGCCGCTGCCATAGCGGCCAACGGCGCTTCGCCCTGTCTCCAGCTCGGCCATGGCGGCCGCCAGGTGAGCCCGAAGGTGATCGGCGGCGACCCCGTGGCCCCTTCCGCGATGGCGCCGCTCGTCCACGTCAGCCGGCAACCGCGGTCCCTGGAGACCAGCGAGGTCGAGGATCTCGTCACCGCGTTCGCCACCGCGGCCAGGAAGGCGTGGACCGCCGGGTTCGTGGCTGTCGAGGTGCACGCTGCGCACGGTTACCTCATCCATCAGTTCATGTCCGCCGGATCGAACCAGCGCAACGACGTGTACGGCGGTGAAACCGTCGCCGCGAGGGCTCGCTTTGGCGTCGATGTCGTCGGTGCGATCAAGGACGCCGTCCCCGAACTCGCCGTGATGGTTCGCCTCAACGGGGCCGACTTCGTGCCCGGCGGTCTCGAGATGGCGGACGCCGTCGTGGCGGCCAGGTCCTTTGCGGCCGCCGGAGCCGACGGGTTGGTCGTGTCTGCGGGCGTCTACGGTTCCGTTCCCTACACCATTCCGCTGCTCGACGATCCCGAGGGCACCTTCGTCGACCTCGCGTCTCAGGTGCGCGCCGGCGTAGACCTCCCCGTTGTGGCCGTCGGGCGCATCACCGATCCCTCGACCGCAGAGATGGCGCTGGCCTCGGGCCGCTGTGACGCGGTGGCGATCGGCCGGGCGCTCCTGGCAGATCCTGCCTGGGCGACCAAGGCGAGAAACGGGCAGCCTGCCCTGATCAGGCCCTGTATCGGAACGGTGGAGGGATGTGCGGGAATGCTCCAGCACGGCGACCCCATTTCGTGCTCGGTGAACCCTGATGTCGGGAGAGAGATCCGTCCGACCCTCCTGCGTGCCCGTTCCTCACCGCGCCGGCTCGTGGTGATCGGGGCAGGGCCTGGCGGCCTCGAAGCGGCCCGGAAGGGCGCCCTCGAGGGCCATGAAGTCGTCATCGTCGATCGGGCGGATACGGTCGGGGGCAGCCTCAGGTTGGCCGCGCAGACGCCGCCATTGCGCCACATGCAGCGTCTTGCGGATTGGTTCTCCCTAGAGATGGAGCACCTCGACGTCGATGTGAGACTTCGATTCGAGGCCACGGCGGCTTCGGTGGGCGATCTCGCCCCCGGCTTCGTGGTGGCCGCCACGGGAAGTGTCACCGAGGTGCCGGTGCTCGACGGATACGACTGCATGCCCGTCTGGTCCGCCGAGGCCTTGCTGGCTGCCGAGGAATCGACTCTGGGAACGCCGGAACCCGTCGGAGAGATCGTGGTCCTCGGTGGGGGTCGCCGAGCTCTGGCAACATCATTGTGGCTGATCCACAAGGGGAATCCTGTAGTCGTCGTAACCGGCACGCGTGCCGGCAACGACACCAGCGGGTTGGCCAGGCGGGCGTATCTCAGCCGCATCGAGTCGGCCGGCGGATCGGTCGTCACGGCGATCCCACGACGCATTGACGAGTCCGGGTTGGTGGCGTCGGCCGAGGACGGCGAGATCTTCATTCCCTGCGGCGGGGTTGTGATCGCCGATCCGGCGCGCCCGGTCCGGCCGAGTTGGCTCGATCAGCTCGAGGTGCCCTTCGTCGTCATCGGCGACGCTCGGGCTCCGAGAGGGATCGGGCCGGCGATCGCCGAGGGAAACGACGCTCTCAGGGCCTTGGCCTGAGAGCGAGAACGCGGTCGCGGCGGCTCGGCAGGGCGCCCTCTCGGGCACCGTTTCAACTACGATCGTGAGCGCTAGATTCGTTGAGGGGCTCTCTCGAGAAGGCCGTGGACGTTCCAACTTCGCCGCAAACCATCGTCCGGCAGTACTTCGCGTCGATCAACTCTCGAGATTGGCCGGCGCTCCGAGAGACCCTCCATCCAGACCTGTCGCTGCAGGTCGTCGGCAGGGGACGCCTCGAGGGCGTGGAGGCCGCGGTGGACTACTTCGAGACCCTGCTGGCGGGTTTCGCAGAAGGAACCGACCGCCCCACCCGGCTCCTGGTATCAGGGAGCAGCGTGGTGGTCGAGATCGACTTTGACGGCCGTACGGTGGGCGGACGCCCCGTGGCCTTCTCCGCGGTGGACGTGTTCGACATCTCCGACGGCAAGATCAAGTCGTTGAGTGTCTGGTACGACTCGCTGGACGTAGCCCGCCAGGTCAAGGGCCGACCGGAGCGCACCGGGCCGTAGCCCGGGTCGTCACGGCGGCGCCGTTGTAGGCTCAGCCACTCGGGCCGTAGCCGATCCCGGAAGTGAAGGCGGTCGATGGATCAGAAAGCGACGGCGAGCGCCTTCATCGTCGATGCGCAGGTCTCGCTGGGCCGGTGGCGTAGCAGGACTGGCCGGGGGACCGTCTCCCGGGCCGCGCACGACGAGGACGCCGTCACGATGGCTGCCAGGTGCGGCCTGGCGATCCTGGACAGGAACCCGGACGTCACTCCGAACGGTTTGGTGGCAGCAACCGTGTCGGCCCCGCTCCCGGAGCCCGGTATCGCCCCCTTTCTTGCCGAGGTGCTGGACATCCGGTCCGCTGCGGATCGTCCCGGGCCCGACGTGTTGGAGCTGACCGGGTCGGTCTCTGCCGGTGTCGCCGCGGTCGCCGAAGCGGCGCGGCGCGTAACCGACGGCCGCGGGCCGGTGCTCGTCGTGGCCTCCGATGACCGCCGGGATACCAAGGGCCGGCCTCTGGGGGCGGGAGCAGTCGCCTTACTGATCGACTCGGTCGGAGATGTGGGCGGTGTCACCCCGGCAGAGAGCGGCGCCGAGTTGTTCCTGGATCGCTGGCAGCGTCGTGACACACCGGGAGTTCAGGCAGGTGACCGGTCTCTCGATCGTTATTCACCCGCCAAGGGCTTCGCCGACCGGCTCGACGCCGACCGAGTCCTTCTCTCAACCGCCTCCGGTCCGCAGATCGAAGGCGCAGGATTTCCGGGATGCGCCGCACCGTTGATCGGCCTCTTCACGAGTGACGCCACCGAGGGCCGGGATCTGGTGGTCGCCTCGTCGGCCGGAGGTATCAGCCACGCCGTCCGGATAACGGTCGGATCCCGATTCTCCGGCATCAGAGAGCAGGCTGCCGATGAGATCGCGGGCGGACTGCGCGGAGACCGTCCGGCCGATCCGGACGAGTCCACGTTCACCCCGTACTCATCCCAGGCGATGGCCTACCGGGAGCGAGGCCAGACGTTTCGCCTGCTCGCCGCGAGGAACACCGGGACCGGGGAGGTCGTCTTCCCGCCGCCGCCCGCCGCGTCGAGCGCCGGATTCGAGCCGTACCACCTTACCCGCACCGGCACCGTGGTGACCTTCGCTCGGGACCACGTGTTCCCGTTCGGAGGCCCGCTCTCCATGGCGGTCGTCGACCTCGACGGCGGCGGCCGCTTCTACGGCCAAGTCGCCGACCGACTCGAAGTCGAGATCGGAGACCGTGTGGAACTGGTTGTGCGCAGGCTGCACGAGGGGGGAAACGCGCCCAACTACTTCTGGAAGATCCAGGCTGCGACGGCAGGGGCGACCTGATGGGCATCGCCGGGGAAGTGGCCATTGTCGGCACGGCAACGACGAGATTCGGCGTGCTCCACGACATGGGTTACCTCGACCTAGTGGCCGAAGCCGCCCATGGCGCCGTTACCGACGCAGGCCTCACCATGGACGCCATCGACGCCGCCTGGCTGGCGACTGCCGAGCCTCAGACATCGGGGCTCATCGGGGACTCCGGGGCTGCGGTCGCCGAGGCCTTGCGATTCTCTCCCCGCCCCGTGACACGGGTCTCGAACTTCTGCACGAGTGGGATGGAGGCCGTGCGTGGCGCAGCCCTCGCCGTCGCCGCCGGGGAGTACGACCTCGTTCTGGCGATCGGAGCGGAGAAAATGCGCGACGTGACTCCGAAGGGGTCCCTCGTGGCCAAGACCGCCGAGGGCAGCCACCCGACACTGGCCAAGGGCAGGACCGCGCCCGGTCAGTTCGCATTGCTCGCCAACCGCTACCTCGACACCTACGGATATACGAGAGACGACCTCGCCCGGGTGGCCATCAAGAATCACCGCAACGCCATGTCGAACCCGAGTGCCCAGTTCGGTTCGAGACTCACGATGGAACAGGTACTCGAAGCTCCGATCGTCGCCGGACCTCTCGGCCTCTACGACTGCACCCCGACGACCGACGGGGGCGCCGCCGTGGTCCTGGCATCGCGGGAATGGGCGGACGCGAACGCCTCGCATTATGCCTTGATCGACGGGGTCGGACTATCCGTGACCGGTGGCTACCTGTCGAACTTCTTCGAGGAGTCGGGCGACTACCTCGGCTTCGCATCGACCCGCGAAGCGGCCGCGCGGGCGTACCTTCAGGCGGGCGTCATCGATCCGAGGTCCGAGCTTGACCTGGTCGAGTGCCACGACTGCTTCACGATCACCGAGATCGTCAACACCGAAGACCTCGGGCTGGCCGGGCGAGGCAAGGGGGTCGAGTTGCTACGGTCCGGGGCGACCGCCCATGACGGCGAGATCCCCGTCAACGTGTCCGGAGGCCTCCAGGCGTGCGGCCACCCGGTCGGCGCGACCGGTGTGCGCATGGTTGTCGAGATCGCCGATCAGGTGACGGGTCGGGCCGGTGCTCGCCAGGTCGCCGGCGCCACGAAAGGACTGGCGCACACCCTCGGCGGTCCGGGCGTCATCGCCTGTGTGATGGTGATCGGGGAGCCCTGATCGGCAGCCCGGCTACTCGGGACTCAGGCTCTCTGCCTGAACCTGCGGCCGAGATACTGTGACACGATGCGTATCCGCTGGATCGTCGGCGTGCCGCCTCCCAGCGCCCATCCGTGCGCATCACGGTGATAGCGCTCCAGGCCGTACTCCACCGAGTAGCCGTACCCGCCGTGGAGCTGGATAGCGAGATCCGAGACCTCTTTGGCCATCTCGTTGGAGTAGCACTTCGCGATCGAAGCATCCAGCGGATCGGGCGCTCCGGTCCCCGCGCCGGCAGCCGCGGTCCATATCAGACGCCGTGCCGCCTGGGTCTTCAGGACCATGTCCGCCAGAGCCAGCTGAACCGCCTGGAACTCGACGATGTCCTTCCCGAACTGTTGACGCTCCTCCACATACTTGGCCGTGAGGTCGAGGCACGCCTGGCCGATGGCCAGCGACATCGTCGCGTTGCCGAGACGCTCGATGGAGAAGGCGGTGAACAGGTCACGGAATCTCCCGGCAGGCACTATCACGTTCTCCGCCGGGACCCTCACGTCCTCGAAGAACATGTCGGCCGACGGGATACCGCGAAAGCCCATCAGGTCCTCTTGCGGGCCGAAGGTGAGGCCGCTGGTACCGGCCTCGACGACCACGGCGCCGATGCCCTTCGAGCCGAGCTGTTCGTTCATCCTGACGTACACGAGATACATCTCGGCGTGCCCGCCGCCAGAACACCATCGCTTCATGCCGTTGATGACGACCTCGTCTCCGTCACGGACTGCCGACGTGGTGAGATCCGTTGCCGCCGACCCGGCGTCCGGCTCCGAGATCGAGATGGCCATGGTGGCAGAGCCCCGGATCACCGGCGGCAGGAACCTCTCCTTCTGGGCCTCGGAGCCGAGCATGGCGATGGCCCGGGCCGGACCGGTGTTCGACTCGAACGCCTGAAAGGCCGCGATCTGGTTCCGCTTTGCCAGTTCCTCGATCACGATGAGCGAGTCGAGCAGGGTTCCGTCTCCTCCGCCGTAGGCGCCGGGGAGGCCGATACCGAGCAGTCCCAGGTCTCCGAGCCGCCTTCGTTCCTCGTCAGGCATGAACGTGCGGTCCCGATCCCAGGCTTCGGCCTTGGCGGCGTAGACCTCGTCGGCGAGCCTCGCCGTGGACTCCCTCAGAATCTCCTGCTCAGGGGTAAGCGCGAACTCGATCAAGAAACACCTCCCTGGGACGGCACCCTCAGGATTCTATGGCCGGCTTTGAGCGCCGTGGCATCGACGCCTGCCGGCACCGCTGATGCGCGCGCCATGCTCACTAGTGGTCTGTCTGCGAAACAACCGGGTGCTCTGGCGGCCATCGGCGTCCCGTCGCTGCGTTCCGCTTCCTCAACGTACCGCTGCGGGTACGCCTTCGTCAGCGGGCCTTGCGAGGAACACCGCTGCCGACGCCATACCACACCGCCATTACACAGACAGACCACTAGAAGCCGGCAACGGCGTCGCCCGCCAGCCATCTGATCCGGTTCAGCAATCTCGTCAGGTCTTCGGTCGCGACGCCCTCTTCATCGAGGCGCCGGAACACGGCGTTGACCGCATCCGTCGCCCGGCCGACGATGTCGAGGCCCTTGGCCGTGATCGATGCGAGCACCACCCGGCTGTCCGTCACGTCGACCCGTCGACCGACGAGTCCGTCGCGCTCGAGGCGCTTCACGGCACTCGTGACGCTGGCAGGATGGACCTGGAGCCTCGCGCCGATCTTCCCCATGGGCAGCTCACCGGCGCGGCTGAACCCGAGCAGGCGCAGGATCTCGAACCGGGCGAAACTGAGGCCGGACGGGGCAAGAGCTACCTCGACCATTGCCGTGACGATCTGGTTCGCCCTCACCAGAGTCGTGACCGCCGACATGCCGGCGGCCGCGTCAGCCCAGCCATGGTGTTCCCATTGCCGCCGCGCTTCGGCGATCGGGTCCATGGGCGGTTGGCGTGCCGCCTGCTTTGGTATATCCTTTGACATCAAAGTAACTCCACACTAGTAGTGAGGAAGCCGATGCCAGGACCGGACCATCACCTGCGTGTCGTCACGGCGACCTCCCTCTTCGACGGTCACGACGCGGCGATCAACATCATGCGCCGCATCCTCCAGGCGGCCGGCGTGGAGGTGATACACCTCGGTCACAACCGGCCGGTCCGGGAACTCGTCGAGGCGGCCGTTCAAGAAGACGCCCAAGCCGTCGCCGTCACCTCCTACCAGGGAGGCCACCTCGAGTTCTTCCGCTATCTGCGCTCGCTGCTCGACGAGGTCGGGGCAACCGACGTGAAGATATTCGGCGGGGGAGGGGGCACCATCCTCCCCGAGGAGGCAGAGAGCCTCCGGGCTCAGGGAGTCGAGCGGATCTACGGTCCCGACGAAGGCAGGGAGTTGGGCCTGCAGGGGATGATCGACGATCTGATCGCGCGGGCGGATGCCCCCCGCGGGGTCGAGGTAGATGCCGGTCTCGCCGACCTGTCGGTGACGAACAAGCGCGCCGTGGCCCGGCTCATCTCGGCGGCGGAGAACGCGCCCAAGAGGCACGCTGCGCTCCTCGAATCCGTCGCGTCGGCCGCGGCCGAATCCTCGTCCATCGTCGTCGGGATCACCGGCACGGGCGGATCCGGGAAGTCGTCGCTCATCGACGAGATCGTGCTGCGATTCGTTGCCGATCGTGAGGACAGATCGATCGCAATCATCTCGACCGACCCATCTCGCCGACGGTCGGGCGGTGCTCTGTTGGGCGATCGGATCCGCATGAACTCGGTGCACCAGCCGCGCGTCTTCATGCGATCCCTCGCAACCCGCCAGGCGCATCTGGCGCTGTCCCCCCACGTCTCGGCCGCCGTGAACATCGTCAAAGCGGCGGGCTTCGACCTGGTGATCCTCGAGACGTCGGGCATCGGGCAGTCGGACACCCAGATCGTCGACCACTCGGACCTGAGCGTCTACGTGATGACGCCCGAGTACGGGGCGCCTTCGCAACTCGAGAAGGTCGACATGCTCGACTTCGCCGACCTCGTGGCGATCAACAAGTCCGATCGGCGCGGGGCCCTCGACGCGCTGCGCGATGTCAAGAAGCAGTGGCGTCGCAACCGGGTCGACTTCGACCGCCCGGATGATGGCGTGCCCGTGTACCTCACGTCGGCTTCGCACTTCAACGATCCGGGTACGAACCGCTTCTTCCACGCCCTGATGGCCGAGATCGACGGGCGGTCGTCCCTCGAGTTCCGCCCCCATCGCGAGCTTCGGGTCGACGGGACCGACGCGGGGCCCATCATCCCGGCCAACCGGGTCCGTTACCTCTCCGAGATCGCCGAGACGATCCGTGAGTACAACGCCGACGTGGAACGGCAGGCGGACCTGGCCCAGGAGCTGCAGGGGCTCATCGCCACCGCCGACCGCACCGGCCTGGACCTCTCGGAAGAGATCGACTCGCTCCGGGCCGGCCTCGGCGCCGAAACGATGCGGGCCTTGGACGAGTGGGACGCGATGAGGGAGCGATACCAGACCGACGACGTGTCGTATTCCGTGCGGAACCGCCTCGTCACGGTAGAGGCAGCCACGAAGACCCTGTCGGGGACGCGGGTGCCCAAGGTCGCGTTCCCCAGGATGCGCGGCTGGGGCGACCGCGTCCGATGGGTACTCCAGGAGAACGTGCCCGGATCGTTTCCCTATACCGGTGGTGTCTTCCCGTTCCGCAGCACGACCGAAAGGCCGACCCGCATGTTCGCCGGCGAGGGCGGTCCCGAGCAGACCAACCGACGGTTCCACTACCTGTCACGAGGGATGCCGGCAGTCCGCCTGTCCACGGCCTTCGACTCGGTGACGCTGTACGGCGAGAACCCGGATGAGCGGCCGGACATCTACGGCAAGGTCGGCAACAGCGGCGTTTCGCTCGCATCGCTGGACGACGCGAAACGGCTCTACTCGGGTTTCGACCTGCTGGACAACAGCACTTCGGTGTCGATGACCATCAACGGCCCGGCCCCCATGATCCTCGCCTTCTTCCTGAACGCCGCGATCGACCAGCAATGCGAGCAGTACATCGACGAGCACCGGCTCTGGGAGGTCGTCGAGGCCAAACTCAACGATCGGTACGAGAATCGTGGAGTGGCTCGCCCGGTCTATCGGGCCGACTTGCCGGAGGGCAACGCCGGCTTCGGCACCCGGCTTCTCGGCATCTCGGGGGACGAGGTCGTGCCGGAGGACGTCTACGCCGAGATCCGGCGCGACGTGCTCGCGAGGGTTCGGGGCACCCTGCAGGCCGACATCCTCAAGGAGGATCAGGCTCAGAACACCTGCATCTTCTCGACCGAGTTCGCCCTCCGCATGCAGGGCGACATCCAGCAGTTCTTCATCGACAACGCCGTACGGAACTTCTACTCCATTTCGATCAGCGGGTATCACATGGCGGAGGCGGGGGCCAACCCCATCAGCCAGCTGGCGTTCACGCTCGCGAACGGGTTCACGTTCATCGAGTACTTCCTGGCGAGAGGCATGGCCGTCGATGACTTCGCCCACAACCTCTCCTTCTTCTTCTCCAACGGTGTAGACGCCGAGTACGCCGTCATCGGCCGGGTGGCGCGGCGGATCTGGTCGAAGGCTCTGCGCGACCGCTACGGGGCTTCGGACCGCTCACAGATGCTCAAGTACCACATCCAGACCTCCGGGCGCTCCCTCCACGCCCAGGAGATCGGGTTCAACGACATCCGAACGACGCTCCAGGCGTTGTACGCGATCTACGACAGTGCGAACTCGCTCCATACCAACGCCTACGACGAGGCGATAACGACCCCGACCGAAGAGTCGGTCCGGCGGGCGCTGGCCATACAGCTCATCATCAACGAGGAGCTGGGCCTGAACCGGAACGAGAACCCGCTTCAAGGGTCCTTCGTGGTCGAGGAACTCACCGACCTCGTCGAGGAAGCGGTGTTGATGGAGTTCGACCGCATCAGCGAGCGAGGCGGCGTCCTCGGAGCGATGGAGACTCAGTACCAACGGAGCAAGATCCAGGAGGAGTCGCTCCACTACGAGCGCCTCAAGTCATCGGGCGCTCTCCCAATCGTCGGTGTCAACACGTTTCTCTCGGACGATGGATCGCCCTTCGTGCGGCCGAAGGAGATCATCCGATCCGCATCCGAGGAACGAGACCGGCTCGTGACCGAGATGGACCAGCTTCACCATCGCAACGAGAAACAAGCAGCGGAACTCCTCGACGACCTACAGCGAGTCGCGCTATCGGGCGGCAACACTTTCGACGCCCTCATGGCGGCGGCAAAGGTGTGCAGCCTCGGCCAGATGACGCACGCGCTCTACGCCGTGGGCGGCCAGTACCGCCGGAACATGTAGCGCCAGGACCGCCGAAGAATGAACTCCGGGCCTCCCGGGTCGGAGGCGTTCCTGATCAGCGTGGATGCCGTTTGCGTTGCCACATCCAACGTATCGCGCCGACGCATGTCACGGCCAGCGTTGCCACGAACAGCGCTGTCTTGACGGCGGTGAACACGGCGGCCGGCCATGCCAGGAGAGACGGCACACCGTCATGGCTTAGCGCCAGCACCGCGACGGTGATGTTCTCCAGCCCGTCCGCCAGGGCGACCGCCAGCGGCAGCAGGTACAGCGGCGCTCCGCCTCGGAACAGCCGGAACAGTACGACTGCGAGCAGCAGGCCGTAGGAGGCCGGGAACACCATGTCGATGGTGAGTGCGGTCGTCGCGTAGACGGCCCTTGCGCTGGCATCGAGCCGGTCGAGGGCGTCGAACAGGGCTGCCGCTTCGTCCGGCGTGTACCAGACCCGACTGTCGAGCAGGTCCAGTCCCGCCAGCCGCGCCTGGCGCCAAGCGAGACCACCCACGCACCCGACGACGCCCACCGAAGCGGCGACCGCTATGCGCCAGGTCGCGCACCGCTCCACTGCCGTGCCGATCGACGACACCAGGCCTCTTCCCAACCAACCTCCTGGCATGCCGTCGGGCATCCCTACGGCTCGGCTCTGCCTACCGCGCAGGTCGGCCCACCATCCCGCTACCAGGCAAGGTCTAGAGCGGTGGTGAGGAATCCGGTGAAGGGTGCGGCCACCCGGCAGGTGTCGGTGTAGAGATCCATGAAATCCGCGGCGCAGGTTTCCTCTTCCGCGAAGCTGGTGGTGGCCACGAACGACTTCAGCTTCAGGTAGTCGATCAGGGGGTGGTCGGGGTCGAAACCTCTCGGGGCGCGTTTCAGCGACTCGCCCTCCAGGGTGAACGTGGATGCGAAGTCCGGCTCGTCCACAATCCGAAGCCATACATCCGGGTCATCGACGATGGCTTCCCGGATCTTTCCGGCGGTGGCCGCGTTGGGCCTCCATATGCCGGCGCCGGCGAACACCATGCCGGGTTCCAGGTGCAGGTAGAGGCCCGGTCCGTGTACGTCTCGCCCCACCTCGTGGCGGAAGTGGAGACCGGCGTTGGTCTTGTAGGGCGTCTTGTCCTTCGAGAATCGGACGTCGCGATAGATCCGGAATACCGACCCGCCGGACCGGCGGGCGTCGGCCACCATGTGGGGGCTGATGCTCGCCAGCCGATCCTCGAAGTCCGTCACGAACCCGAGAAGGGGATCCTGGACGTCGGTCCGGTACCGCTGCTTGTTGGCCTGGAACCAGTCGCGCCGGTTGTTCTCGGCCAACTCTTCCAGGAAGTCGAACAGGGCGGGCGTGAAGTGCGACATGATCCTTCACGCTAGCGCCGGCGGGTGCGGATGAAGTCCCGGTCGGGTCGCGGGGAGCGCCCCAGCGGTCAGGTTCCGAATCCCAGCCTGCCGGCAAGGTTCTGCTGGCGATCGTCGAGTGTGATGAAGGCCATATCCTGCGGCTCGCGGGCGACGTGGAGAGCCGTTGCCAGGTGCCAGAGATCCGCGCCTCTCGCGTAGCCGATGTCCAGCACCCTGCTGAACTCGAGCGAGAGTGGTCGGTCCGGAATGATCCAGTCGAGGCCCATGAGCCGACGGGGGTCGAACACCCTGTTCTCCCGAGCGAAGGCAGCCCGCATCTCGGCTTCCAGCAGGTTCGAGGAGAGCAACCGGGAGTAGGAGTTCAGGCGGTCGGCTAGCTCGGGATAGCCAGGCTCGGCGAAGGAGATAGCAACCAGTGACGAGGTGTCCACGTACGCGACGCTCATCGGTGGCGCTCGGCAAGGAAACGTTCCAGAGCGCCTGTTCGGCGCGTTTCCGGATGCAGGAAAGCCCGCGGCCCATCCTGGCGTACCACTACACCTTGGGCGGCCAAGTCGTCGAGTCGTTGCTCGATCGACTCGTCACGGGCGCTGATCGGGCGCACCTCCGCCACCGGTTCTCCTCGATACGACACTACGACCGTCTGCCCGGCTCGTACGCGCCTGATGACTTCGGAGAACCGTGCCTTGGCTTCGTATGTCGAGTATGTGACCATGGGCAGAGTCTAGTCTGACTAGTCAGATACCGCATCCCGGCCGGGGTCAGGAGGCGGACCAAGACCGGATGCGTTCCACGGTGATCGTTATGGCGGGGCCGGGAGGCGGTTGGTCGGCGTAGACGGGGTATCTCTCCGTCAGGATCTCGAGGGCGGTCTCTCGGAGGGGGCCGTCGTTCACGATTCGGGCCACCCCGTCCAGCCGTATCCACCAGAGGCGGTCCCAGTCGTCCTCGTAGTGATCCACCAGCACGGACACCTGCGGGTTGACCTCGATGTTGCGGATCCGCCGCAGGCGCAGAGTGGACTTCGGCTTGGCGTCGATCGCGGTGTAGATGACACCGTCCCGATGGGCGAACACGATGGGAACCAGGTGGGCCCGGCCCGCGCCGTCGGTGGTTCCCAGGGTGGCCGACCGGGCATCGGAGAGGCGCTGGTGTATCTCTTCTGGCGAGAGGCGCATTTTCCACCGGCCATTCGTGTAGAGGAAACCGTTGCCGAACAGTTTGCTGCGGCGCCTGCTGCCCGGCAATTCTGTTTCCGGGTTGCTTCCGAGTCGCTATCGTTGCCCCCTAGTCGTCACGGAGGCGGGAAAGGGTGTCCGAGGAATTCTTGTGGAAGGGCCGGCTCGGCCCGATGAACCTCCAGATTTCGGACACCACGTTCCGTCCTTCCACCATCTCGGCCTTGATCGCTCGCGAGCTTCGTATCCAGGAGGGCGAGGTGGCCATCGATGTCGGATGCGGATCGGGGGTGCTGTCGATCATCGCCGCCAAGCTCGGCGCCCGCCACGTACACGCCATCGACAAGAGCCCGGACGTGATCGAGGTGGGCCGCGCCAACGCCGAAGCCAACGACGTGGCCGATCGCATCACGTTCTACCAGGGCGACCTGTTCGAGCCCCTTGCCGACGATGTTCGAGCAGACGTGATCATCGGCGATGTGTCCGGTATCCCCGACACCCTGGCGGATGAGAGCGGATGGTTCCCGACCAGGGGCGGGGGCGGCACCCGGGGGAGCGAGCTTCCCATTCGCATGCTCGAGGAGGCAAGGCGCCGACTGAGCGCCGGCGGGCGCCTATTCCTGCCGACCGGATCCCTGCAGGATGAATCCTCCATCATCGAGGCCGCCAGGCGTCTCTACACCAAGGTGAGGAAGCTCACCGAGCGGGCCATACCCCTCCCGAGCAAGCTCGCCACCAGCCAGGTGCTTTCCGAGTTGGTGGAGCGCGGAGTGGTCCGGGTCAGCACCCGCGGCTCGCGGTCCATCTGGGAGGCCCGGGTGTGGGAGGTCTCGGGCGTCGCCTGAGGTCGTGGGCTCCCCGCCGGCCGCCGGTACCGGTCTCCCCCGCACGGTTGTCCGGCCGGCATCATGAGCCTCCGTGTCGGTGAGATCCTTGCCGCAATCGACCGGCGAGCGCCGTTCTCCTCCGCCGCCGAATGGGACGCGGTGGGTCTCCAGATCGGCGATCCGGAGCGGGAGGTCTCGACCATGGCGGTGGTCCATGAGCTCACCGGCAGGATCCTGGATGGGATCCTCTCATCCGGGGCGGAGCTGGTGGTCACCTATCACCCGCTGCTATTCCGCCCCCTCAGCTCGGTGACCGCCGTGCCCGGTGCGGAGGGACGGGTACTCGCCCTCGCGGAAGGGCGGGTGGCCGTCATTTCGGTCCACACCAACTGGGACGCGGCTGCCGGGGGAAGTTCGGATTCGCTGGCCGCTGCCCTGGAGATCCGGGACCCGGAGGGCTTCGCCTCCTCGATGACCGGCGCCGGGCACGAGATCTGGTTGGGCCGCTTCGGATCCTTCGGTGGCTCGGTGGGGGATCTTGCCGACCTCGTGCAAGCACGGCTCGGCGCCCGGCCCCGCCTCTCAGGCCCGCTCGACCGGGTCGTGCGCCGTGTGGCGGTGCTGCCCGGCTCTGGTGGCTCCCGAGTCGAGGACGCCGCCTGCGCCGGCGCTGATGCCTACGTCACCGGCGACGTCTCGCATCATGAGGCTCGGCGGGCGGCAGACTCGGGGATGGTGATGGTGGATGCAGGGCATGCCCCCACGGAGCGTCCCGGGGTACGAGCGCTCTACGATCTGGTGGCCGGAATAGCGCACATGCCCGTCGAATTGGTCGGGGGCGACGACAATCCGTGGGGACTCTGATGGAACGGCTGACCAGCTTCTCGGATCTGCTCGAACTGCAACAGGTGGATTCGCTCATCGACAAGCTACGGATTGACCGCCGCACGCTGCCCGAACTGGCCGAGCTCCGGGAGGCTGCGGTGGAGGCCGCGGCCACTGCCGCCGCCCACTCGGATGTGAACGACCGGCTGCGGGCCGTCGAGAGATCCACGGCCCGTGTCGAGGACGAGCTCACCATGACGGAGCAACGCGTTCGGGAGCAGGAGCGGCGCCTCTTCGCAGGGGCCATGAGCGCCCGGGAGGCAGACCATCTGCGCCATGAGGTCGGCAACCTCCGCAAACGGGTCTCCGTGATGGAGGACGAGTTGCTCGAGTTGCTCGAAGAGCGCGAGCGCCTGGACGCGGAAGAGGAGGCGGCGAGAGAGACGGCTACGGAGGCATCGGGGGTCGAGCGCCGCTTGGCAGCCCGGGTCGCCGAGCTCGAGGCGGCAATCGACGCGTCGCTGGCGCGGTACCGGCAACGGCAGGCCGAAATCGCGCCTGAGATCGACCGGGGGCTGCTCCGGAAGTACGTTCAGCTGAGGAAGCGTCGGGGTGGGGTGGTCGTAGGGGAGGTGGACGGAAGGGTCTGCGGCGCCTGCCATCTTCAGATGTCGGTGGCCGAGTACGAAGAGGTGGCGTCGGACAGCATCCCCCAATGCATCCACTGCGCCGCCATCCTGTGCCTCTGAAGCTCTGCTAGCGGGGCGATGATCTTCTGGCACCTGGGCGGAGCTGTATTCCTTTTCCGGCTGGCTTTCAAGGACTCTGACGCGGACCTCCGCTTCCTGGCGATCGGAGCGCTCCTGCCCGACGCGATCGAATTGGTTGCCGGTTGGTGGGATCCGGGTGACGGCCGGCTCATCGGGCATTCCGTCGCCTTCTGTCTCGGATTGCTGGTGGCGGCGCTGGTGCTCACCCGCCGCCATAGCCGGGGCCGCAAGCGGGCTGTGGTGGTGGTGGCCGGAGCGATCATGCACCTGGTGCTGGACCTGGGATGGATCGACCCACAGCTCCTCCTGTGGCCCATGCTGGGCTACGAGCTTCCCGCCGGCGTCCAATCCGATTGGTCGGGACTCGCGAGGTTGTCCATGCCCGATCCGCTGACGATCGGCCAGGAGATCGTCGGGATCGCCTACCTGGCGTGGCTGGCTCGGAGGGCTCGACTCGCCGACCCCCGGCGTCGCGCCCTGTTGTGGAGGTCAGGGACGCTCGGCGTGTAGCGGAACTCGCCGGTCAGGTACGGCTGTCGCTGGGCTCCCGGATGGCCCTGGTATCGGCCACGCTCGCGATCAGCGAGTAGGCCTGCTCGGTCAGGTCGCCGAGGTCCCGCAGCGTCATGTTGTCGGTCGAGATCGGATCCATGATGGTTACGGTGATGTGTCCCGGGCGGATGATCTTGGACCCCGGGCTCCAGACCTGGCGGCTGCCCGTGATCGCGGTGGGCACGATGGGCACGCTCAGGTTGCGGGCGATGGCGAAGGCCCCCTTCTTGAACGGCAGCATCGCACCGTCCCGCGATCGGGTTCCCTCCGGATAGATCATGAGGGAGCGTCCGAGCTTCATGTTTTGGGCGGCGCCCCGGTTGACGGCCTGGTGGGTGGCCCGGCCGGCACCCCGGTCGACCTCCACGATCCCGATCCTGCGCATGGCCGCTCCGAAGAGGGGGATCCTGAACAGCTCCTGCTTGGCCAGGAAGCGGATCGGAACCGGCAACGCTGCGAAGTGGGCGAAGATGTCGAAGGCCGACTGGTGGTTGGAGATCACCACGTACGCCTGTTTCGGGTCGATGCGTTCCAAGCCCTCGACGGTGAGCTTCACGCCGGCGACCCGGCACCATGTCCGGCCCCATAAGCCGGGGATCCGGTCCAGCAGTCCCCCCGGCGGTCTCAGCAAGGTGTGCAGGATGACCGCCACCGCGCAGCCCGCGGTAAGGGGAATGCCGACGGCAAAGGCCAGGCTCGATCGGAGGCCGCGGGCGAGTGTTCCCATGGCCGGAAGGTTACCCGGCGCGGCGGTCCGACCCCCGGCTAGCCGGGCGCGGCTGAGATTGTCGCTAACTTGACCGAATGGAACCTCCGAGTTGCCGGAAGTTGCCAGCCGGCCGCGCCGGGTGGTATTCGAGTTTCCGAGCCATCCGGCCTGGACCGCGATGACCCACCGGAGAGCCGGCGACGCACCGCCGCCGCCGGGTGCGGGTAAGGAGGCGTTCCGGCGCTGGGCTCGGCGGATGCGCCGGCCGGGTATCTCCCGGGATCAGGCCGCGGCGGCCGTCGACGGGATAGTCGACTGGTTCGCCGGGGCAGGCCTCTCGGCCGGGAGCGTGGTCATATACCTCCCGCTCCCCGACGAGATCGACGTGACGCCGGTTCCGGACCGGGTGAGCCGCACGTTTGCGGTCACCCGCACCCCGCCCAGCGGACCCCTGACACTCCACCCGGTGGACGCGCCCCGCGAGCGGCACCGGTTCGGGTTCGAGCAGCCGGTGGCGACTGCCCCCCGCGTCGATCCTTCGTCCGTGGCGGTCGTGCTCACGCCCGGCCTGGCGTTCGGGCCGGATGGCGAGCGTCTCGGCCGCGGCGGCGGCTACTACGACCGGTTCCTGCTGACGGTGCCCGACGGAGCGGCGAGGGTCGGAGTCACGGTCTCGGCCCTGGTGGTCGAAGGGCTTCCCACCGATTCCCACGACGTACCGATGACCCACCTGGCGACCGAGACGGGGGTCCGGCCGATCGATCCACCGGGCGGTACGACCGCACGGTGTCTACGATTACCACATGACTGATCCCGGCTACTCCGTCCGATGCCGCGAATACGCCGAGGCCATCTGGGAACTCGAGGAGGCCGGCATCCCGGTGCTCCAGGCCCGCATCGCGCGCTGGCTGGGAGTGAGCCCGGCCAGCGTGTCCGAGATGGTCCGCCGGATGCTCGCGGAGGGCCTGGTCGAGGTCTCCGACGAGGTTCGCCTCACCGAGGAGGGCCGTCACCTCGCGGCGGTGGTGGTACGCCGGCACCGGCTCGCCGAGCGGTTCCTCTCCGAGGTTTTGAAGCTTCCGTGGGCGAAGGTGCACGATGAGGCCGAGGTGTGGGAGACCATGATCTCGGATGACGTGGAGCAGGCCATGTGGCAGGTCATGGACGACCCGAAGACCTGTCCCCACGGCAATCCCATCCCGGGCGCCGGTTACCAGCCTCCGCGGATGAAGTCCATCGCCGAGATGGAGCGGGGTGAGACGCTGGCTCTAGAGCGGATCTCGGAGGAGCTGGAGCTCGATGCGGACATGATGCGCTTTCTCGACGAGAACCACATCCGGCCGGACGCCCGGATCAGCCTGGTGCAGAAGGACCCCTACGGGGGCATCACCGTAGAGGTGCAGGACCGGCCGGTCGGCATCAGCGTCTTCGCCTCGGAACGGCTGTTCGTAGCGGTCGACTAGTTACTAGTTGCTAGTTGCTAGTTACATTAGATTACAATTGATAATAGACCACAGTGTTCGGTCTGTGGAACAGCTTGGCGTGCTCTGGCGGCCATCGGCGTCCCAATACCACACCGCCATTCCGTAGACAGACCACTAGTACCCATAAGAACGCAAACAGTTGGATCCTGCCATCCGTTCCATCTTGACAGCTGAATACCGGTCCAAAAGCAACGCGGAAACTCCAGAACGCGGAAAATTCGTTAGCGAAGCCGGTTCGCCTTCCCCGCGGTAGCGATACTCTTGGGCGTGAGCATCATTTGCCGGTACGAAGCCAGTGTGGGAGAGCATCTGTGTATGGAGACGATCCTTTCGATCCGGGACTGCACCGGCGTATGGAAACGCACATCCGGCAGGAGTTCGAGGTAGCCGAGTCCGAGGCGATGATCCTGGCGGCTCGCCAGAAGAGGATGTCCGACGTCGCGTGGGAGGCTTCCCAAGCGGGTCGTATGGTGCGCATCCTCGTAGGTAGGCGCCGGCTGGACGGCCTGCCGGTGTACGTCCGGAACGATCTGATGACCATGGAGACGTCGAACGGGCGGGCCGAGGTCTGCATACCAGGTGTGGATGCGCTTACGGTGCTGCCCGACACTGGCGAAGGGCGGCCCGAGAGCCATACGGTTGAGACGTTTGTCTCCCGCATAGGCATGCTCCAACTCGTCGAAGCAGACTTCGAAGTGGTTTGCCGGGGCGGAGAATCCGGCTTCACGGGGAAGATCGAGTGGGTGGCACGAGATCATGTTGCGGTGAGCACCGCGATCGGGCAGATCTACGTTGCCCTTGATCGGGTGGCATATGTGATGCGCCGCACCAAGCCGAAATAAGAGGGGTCACAGCACCGCCCGTCGGGCGTCCGGCAACCGGCCGGACCGGCCGGATACGAATACTCAGAACTCTACATTGTTCTTGGAATCTGGTGCTCCTGTCCGTTAATTGGTAATCATTCATACTTATTTAAAGTGCTAAAAAATTATTTCAACACTACTGCATCCTCTGAAACTATGGGATATAGTCATCCCGCTACGGATGGCGGCAGAGGAGAGCTTGAACATGGTCGACCCCAGCGCACCACCATGGACGGCGGCGACCCCACGGGGTTCGACGAGCCGCAGGCGGAATCCCTTCACCCGCCTCTCCTTCGGCCACGCGGTGATGATCACTGCCGGTCTGCTGGCCTTCCTGCTCAATGTGCTGATCCTCCGGGACGAGGGCGGCGGGGTCGAGGTTCCGGTGGCCGCCCATGCCATACCGGCCGGCAGCCGGTTGGCCACCACCGACGTCTCCTACCGGTATGTGGATGCCGCCGGCCCGTTCGTGGATCGGGCGCTCTCCCGTGAGCGCCTCGCAAACCTTCTTGGGCAGGTGGTGGTGCGCGATGTGGATGCGGGCGCCCCGCTGATGGCGGACGACCTGAGGCCGGTCGCTACTCCGGACGGCCAGCGGGCGATGAGCATTCCGATCTCGCCTGATCGTGCCGTCGGGGCGGCCCTCCATGTCGGTGACCGCATCGATGTGATGCTGGTCCAGGGGAGCAGGAGCCGGTTCGTCGCCTCAGGGATCGAGGTGCTGGCCGTGACAGCGGACAGTCGGGGCCTGTCCGGGTCCGGCTTCGGCCTGACCGTGTCGGTGAGCCCGGTGCAGGCCCTCCTGATCTCCGCGGCCCTGGACTCCGGTTCGATTCACCTGCTCAGGTCGACCGGACTTCCGGCCTACCGTGGCTATCCGGCCATCCGGGAGACCCGGCTGCCTGCGCTCGGGTCAGGCTCGTGATCGGATTCGAGCCCGTTATCGCCATCGCCGGGTCGCAACGGGGTTGGGCCTCCGAGCTGGTGCGGTTCCTCAGTGACTTCGGAGGTGCCCGCCTCAAGGGAACGGTGCTCACCGCGACGGAGGCGCTGCAGACGGAGTACGAGGTCCTCCTGATCGATGACATCACCAGCTTCCTGAGCCCGCGTCTGGTGGATCGGATCCAGAGGGAAGGCCGCAAGGTGGTGGGCATCTTCGACCCCGACTCGGGTGATCTGGGCAGGGAACGCCTCCTGGCGTTGGGTGTGGACGGCCTGGCGCCGGCCGGCGGCGGGCCGGAGACGATCCTGGAGATCGTCGCGACGGTGGCCTTCGACGGCCTGCCTCGATCACGGGTGGCGGCCGCCACGGTCCGCGAGCAGACCCGGCTGGGCCGCATCACGATCGTGGCCGGAGGTGACGTGGCCGCTGACGTGGCCGTCATACTCGCCGGCGCCTTCCAAGCCCGCCAGCGTGCGGCGATGGTGATCGAGGTGGACACCATCACCCCGATGCTGGCGCAGAGGTTCTCCTTACCCGTCGTTCCGAATCTGCTGACAGCCCTCGACGCCCATCTGCTACTTCGCGGTGACGTGAGAGACTCGTTCATGGCCGGGCCGTACGGCGTAACGCTTCTGACCGGCCTGCCCGATCCCACCGACTGGCACACCGTACAGGCCGAGGAAATGGTGGACCTGGTCGAGTCCATCTCCTCGGTCCAGGACGAGGTGATCCTCAAGGCGTCGCCGTATCTCGAGGAGCCGGGTCCGGCCAAGGCCCGTGAAGGGCGTTTCGATGTGAGCCGGGCCTTGCTCGGACTGGCGGGAGAGGTGGTCTGCCTGGCCGAGCCCACCCCGGTCGGCCTGTCGAGAACCCTCGCCTGGTCCGCCAGGGCACGCACCATCACCGCTGCGCCTCTCCACATTGTGTTCGAGTCCCGCACCCTCACCAAGTTCCAGCGGGGCGAACTGAGCGATGAGCTGCTGAGGAACCTCGTTCCCGACTCCATTACCTGGCTACCGGTCGACAACGGCCTGGAACGGGCCGTGTGGAACGGAACGCCTACGCCGAAGGGATCCTTCATCAGGACCGTGGAGAAGCTCGGCAGCGCCATGGTGAGCAGCGCAAACCGGGAGGCGCTGTGAGCACCGGCCCGTACGAGACCCTGCGTAGGCGAGCCGCGGAACGCATCGGTGAGCTGGATCTGGATCCTCTCGAGGACGGCGAGACCATCCGGGCCGAGGTGGACCAGCTGGTATCGGCCTACCAGAGGAGAGCCTTCGGCGGAAGGGGTGTCCGCCCCTTCCGCGATCCTGTCGAGATCGGAGCGAGACTGATCGACTCCCTGGTCGGCTACGGACCGTTGACCCCGGTGATCGACCGGAACGACATAGAAGAGGTGTTCATCGAGGGCGAGCGGGTGACGTTCATCGACTCGTCCGGGCGTCTGCAGGCTCTCGACACCCCCACCTCCGAGGAGGAGAACCGCCAGATCGTCACCCGCATTCTGGCCGGGACCAACCGGCGGCTGGATGTCTCCAACCCGATCGAGCAGGCGCGGGTGCTCGGTGGGCGGGCCCGCCTGACCGCCGTCATCCCGCCGGTGGCGGACCGCCTGTCGGTGACCCTCCGGAAGTACACGGTCAAGAACTACGACCTCAGCTTTCTCGTGGAGGGCGGCGTGCTGTCCAGGTCTGCGGCGGCCTTCTTGTGGGTGGCGGCGCGAGACAACACCACCATCCTGTTCAGCGGGCCGCCGGGGGCGGGCAAGACCACCCTGCTGAGCGCCTACCTGAGGTCGGTTCCCGCCGATCGGTGTGTCCGGGTATGCGAGGAGGTCCGGGAACTCGACATGCCCTTGCTGCACGGGAGTTTCTACGAGGCGAGCCCGCCCAACCTTGACGGCAGCCGGCGCTACACGCTGCGGGACCTGGTGAAGGTGGTGCTGGCCCAGCGTCCTGACCTCATCTGTGTCGGCGAGGTGCGGGGATCGGAAGCCTTCGAACTCACGCGGGCGGTCAACGCCGGGTGCGGCTTCGCCTGCACCATCCACGCCGATTCTGCTTCGGCGGCCTTGGTGGCGCTGGTGAATGCAGCCCTCATGGCAGGTGAGAACGTCACCGAAGCCATCCTGACCCGGGTGTTCGGCACGGCGATCGACTTCGTGGTGCACCTGCAGCGGGATCAGTTGAACGGCCAGGCTGGCATCCGGCGCCGGGTCATGGAGATACTGGTGCTCGATTCCCCCCATCGGAGTGGTGGGTTCGCGACCGAGTCCCTGTTCCGCAGGAACGATGCCGGCGGGACCCTCGAATGGACCGGCGTGCTTCCGCCGACCGGGATCCGGCAGCGCCTGGAACGGTCTCTTCCAGAGGGCGTCGGCATCGAAGCCGTCCTTTCGGAGTCCTGGGAGCCGCCGCTGTGAGGCTGCTGGCGTCCCTGGCCACGGCGGTCGCCGCCTACATGGCGGCCGGCCTGTTCACCGGCTACACGGCCGCCATGCGCCGCAGGCGAGCCGCCCGGCGTGACCTGTCCCGCCATCACCTCTGGTTGGTCCAGGCGGGAAGTGATCTGAGCCCGCTCCAGTTCCTCGCCGGTTCGAGCGTCCTCGGTCTGGCGACCCTGGTCGTCACGACCATCGTCACGGAGGCTTGGTGGTTGGCGATCATGCCGGCCGCCGCCATGGCGCTCTCGCCATATGCCTTCTACACGCGCCGCCGCCGCGAACGGCTTCGCAAGATCCGCCAGGCCTGGCCGGATGCCCTCCGGGATGCGCTCGCGGCGATCTCGGCCGGGTCCACGCTGACGCTGGCGTTGGGCGACCTGGCCGAACGTGGTCCGGCGCCGCTCCGGCCCGCCTTCGGCCGGTTCCGTCTCATGGCCCGCATGATGGGAGTGGTTCCCGGTCTGGAGTTGATGAAGGAAGAGCTGGGCGACCCCAACTCCGACCGGATCCTCGAAGTGCTGGTGCTGGCGCACGAGCACGGCGGTGGCCTAGTGGCCGAGGTGCTCCGCGATCTGATCGGAGAGATAACGGAGGATCTCCGCTTGGAGGCCGAGATCCGGGCCGACGGCACCGAGCAGCGTATCGAGAGCTGGGTGGTGGTGCTGATTCCGTGGCTCCTGTTGCTGTTCCTGACCCAGACCTCCGACCAGTACCGGACCTTCTATCGCTCCGGTTCCGGCCTGCTGGTGGTCCTGGCGGCGGTGGTGTGGTCGGTGATCGGGGTGGCGCTCCTCAAGTACATCGGTCGGTCGACCGGTGAGCCACGCGTTCTGGCCGGCGCCGGAGACGTTGGCAAGGGGCGGTGGCGATGAACCTCGGCCTGACGGTCCTCGCGGTCACCTCGTCGGTGGTCTTCGCCGTCTCCGGCGTTGCGCTCTGGATAAAGCCGCCTCGCCGGCTGGGGTCGCGGGTGCGACCGTACTCCAACGCCACCAGGCTTGAGTTCCGTCCGAGTCCCGAGGCGGCGGTCCGGATGGATCCGGGACGGACGCTCGGCGACAGCGCCATTCGCCGCTTGCTGGGACCGATGCTGGCCGGGACGGTGTATCCGCTGGCGCGGTTGCTGATGCCGATGGACGATCGGGAGCTGGCGGTCCGGCTGCGCCAGGGAGGTCTCTTCCCGGACCTGGAGGAAGCCGCACGACCCCGGGTATACCGGGTGCGATCCCTCGGCCTGATGGTCCTGTACGCCACCGGTCTGGCAGGAATCGCGTTGGTGAGTGGCGGGTCCGGTATGAGGGTGATCCTGTTCCTGACGGCCGGCGCCGCCCTGGGCGGTCTCCAGGTTCGGGCCCGGTTGTCCGAGGCGGTCCGCCGCCGCCGTGAGGCCATCCGTTCGGAGCTTTACACCATCAACCAGCTGGTGGCCATGTATACCCGGGTGGGAGGTGGACCCATCCAGGGTCTCCGGTACGTGGTCGGCCGCGCCCGCGGGATAGCGGTGGAGGAGATCGCCGAGGTGCTCCACCTGCACGAGCGGGGTTGGGTCTTCGCCGAGGCCATGGCCCGGGCGGAGAGGCTGACGCCGGAGCCGGAGGCGGCCCGGACCTACCGCGTCATGGCGAGATCCCAGGAGCAGGGATCCGATCTCTCCCATGCGCTGCTCGGGCTGTCGAAGGACCTGAGGGCGATGCGGCGGGATGCGCTCAGGAGGGCGGCGGCGCGGCGGCGGATCCTGATGGTCATTCCGGTGGTGGTGGTCCTCGCGCCCATCACGATGCTGTTCATGGCCGCCCCGATCCCATCGATCGTGTTCGGGGGATGAGCAGATTGGGGGAGCAGGGGTTCGGCGGGTCAGGTGGCTCTGCTGGTTCGTTGGTCGGGTCGTATCGAGCAATTCCGAGATAGGAAGGGAGCAAAGGTGAAGATCAAGATCGGCGCCAGGACGATGGCGCGGGTTCATGCCCGTACGCTGTGGATTCGGGAGGAGAAGGGAGCAGCCGAGACCTCGACGATCCTGGCCTGGATAGTGGTCGGCGTGCTGGTGGTGTTCGCCCTCCGGACGGGGCTTACAAATGCGGGGACAACCGTGATCACCTGGGTGACGGACCAGATCACAAACGTGACCGTCGCTCCTGCCAACCCCTGACAATGGAGCGGGACTTGCGATTCGCGCGCGACGACTGGGCGACGGCATGATCTACCCATCGGATGCCGGCAGCGATCCCCGGCTCTTCCCCCCGGTCCTCGATGTGCCCGGGGTGGCCGACCTGCTCGGTCTCTCCATCGAGGAGACCCGCCGCCTCATCGGAGAGGGTTGGATCGACTGCGCCAGCGTCAAGGGACGCCTGCTGTTCCATCGTGACCGGGTCATCGAGTGGCTTCGAAACCAGCGCGTGGACCCCGACGACTGGTAGTGGACCACCAAGTGGTCTGTCTGCGAAATGGCTTAGCGTGGTCTGGCGGTCATCGGCGCCCCGTCGCTGCGTTCCGCTTCCTCAACGTGCCGCTGCGGGCACGCCTTCGTCAGCGGGCCTTGCGAGGAACACCGCTGCCGACGCCATACCACACCGCCACTCCGCAGACAGACCACTAGTCTGACGCGGGCGTGCGTGGAAGGGAGTCCGCATGTACGAGTTGATGGAGTTCCTGCATGTCCTGGGCGCGGCGTCCTGGTTCGGCGCCAACGTGGTGCGGGCCTTCGCCCGCGGCCCGATGACGACCGTGGACGATAGCGCCGCTGCTGCCTGGCACCGCGTCACCGTCTCCATGGGCCGGGTGATCCACACTCCGGCCGCGATCGTGGTGTTCGTAACCGGGTTCGGCCTGGTCGGTCTGGCGAACGATGTCTACAGCATGACCGATCCGTTCGTGGTGGTGGGCATTCTGGCTGTCGTGATCGGTGCGGTGCTGGCCATGACCGTCACAGGCCCGAACGGGAGACGGATCGCGGCCGCGTACGAGCGGGCCGATCACGAGCAGGCCGAGAGCCTGTCCCGCCGCTCCAGCCTGGTGGGTTGGGTGGATACCGCCGTGCTGGCTTTCGCCGTCCTCGTCATGGTGACGCGCTGGGGCGCCTGACATCTCGGGGACACCGGGCCCGGTGTCCGGGCAGGTGTCGACGGTAAGGGGCTCTTTCAGCCCTGTTCCAGGTTGTGGATCGCTTCGAGCGCGATCCTCACCATCTGGTCGAAGGTGCGCTCCCGCTCGTCCGAGGAGGTCTGTTCCTCGGTCACGAGGTGGTCCGAGACGGTGACGATGGCCAGCGCCTGGGCGCCTTCCTCGGCCGCGATGGCGTAGAGCGCCGCGGCCTCCATCTCGACAGCCAGTACCCCCATCCGCTGCCAGATCTCCAAGGCGTTGTTGTAGCTGTTGTAGAACAGGTCGGAGGAGTGGAGGTTGCCGACATGGGTGTCGATCCCCATTCCGGCGGCGGCATCGGCGGCCGCCCGGAGAAGGGGGTAGCTGGCGGTGGCCGCGTAGTCCCAGCCGTTGTAGCGCGTGCGGTTGATGCCCGAATCGGTGCCGGCGCCGATCGCCAGGATGACGTCCCTCATCTTCACGTCGGTGGAGATCCCGCCGCAGCTTCCCACCCGGACCAGCCGCCGCACGCCGTAGAAGCGGGTCAGTTCGGTGAGGTAGATCGATGCCGATGGCATCCCCATGCCGGTGCCCATGGTTGACACGGGCGTTCCCTTGTAGCTGCCGGTGAACCCGAGCATGTTGCGGACGGCGGTCACCTCGGTGACGTCCTCGAGGAACGTCTCCGCGATGTAGCGAGCCCGGAGCGGATCGCCGGGGAGCAGGATGGATTCGGCGAACGCGTCGTCCGGAGCTGAAATGTGCGGCGTGGCCATGGGTGTCTCCTTACCGGGCGGTCAGGACCAGCCAGGAACAGCTGGCACAGAAATCATCGTCCTCGTCGCTGTCGAGGGTGTCGCCACACGAGGCGCAGGGAGCGGCAGCATCGGCGGCGCGCGCGTGGTCCACGATCGACAGGTTAATCGAGGCTTGGGCCCCGGGCTCTCGCCGTTCGGTCCCCTCTCATCGGTCGGGCCTGCCGTTTCCGGTGTTCCTCGATGCGGTCGCGGTCCACGATGTGGTACGTTCCTCCCGCGAGGTGGTACCTCCGACATCGGGAGATCCGGCCATGGGCAGGGTGCAATCAATTGACCGGGCTTTCGCCATTCTGGACGTCATCTCGGCCTCCGACCTGGGAATCACCGAACTGGCCGAGCGGGTCGCGATGCCCAAGAGCACGGTGGCCCGGCTGGTCAAGACCCTGGTGGAGTTGGGCGCCGTGGAGCGGGTGTCGCCCGGTTCCACCTACCGGATCGGTCCCCGCCTGTCCGGTCTGGCCGCCGGCAGGAGCCGGGCGGCCGAGTTAGTGGCGCGGGCCCGGCCCCATCTCAAGATGCTGGCCGATGGACTGGGGGAGGACGCCGGGCTTGCCGTTCCGGACGGCAACCGGGTCCACTACATCGCTCAGGAGGACGCCCAAAACAATATCGTGGTGAGGGATTGGACCGGCACCCTTCTACCCATGCACGTGGTCTCGTCCGGGCTGGTGTTCCTCGCCCACTGGCCGCCTGAACAGCTGGATAGCTACATCGCCTCCAACCCCGAGTCCTACACCCGCTATACGGTGACGGACCCCCGGCTGATACGGCAACGCATGAAGTCGATCCGTACCCAACGCCACGTCTGGGTCGTGGACGAGTTCGTAGAGGGGATGAGCTCGGTCGCCTCCCCCGTCTACGACCACCAGATGAGGGTGCTCGGGGCGATTCACGTCCACGGCCCCTCATACCGCTTCCCGGGCTCGGCCGACCGGGACGCGATCGCCGCCCGTGTCACCGACGCCGCCGAGCGCGTGTCGATTGCGCTCCAGTAGAAGGCCGTTCTGAACAAATAGTAACCAGCGCAATCAACTAGCGACTAGCGACTAGCTCAGGGGGTGTCGTGGCGGCGGGTCGAGATCACCCGGCGCGCCATCGGTTCGAAGAACTCCAGCGGCAGGGACTCGTAGTCGGGGTCGAAGCAGTTCTGGTCGTAACGGGCGCAGAACTCCACCGTGTCGTCGTACCACGGGTGATCCTTGTACCTGTCGCGGGCGTTGCGATCCCCACCGAAGTAGTGGAAGTAGTAGTAGCCCTGGAAGAGGCCGTGGTGCCTGATGATCCAGTAGTTCTTCTCTGATATGTAAGGACGCAGCATGTCGGCCGCCACCTGGCTGTGGTTGTAGGGGGAGACGAGATCGCCTATGTCATGGAACAGGCAGCACACCACGAACTCCTCGTCCTTACCGTCCCGGTAGGCGCGGCTGGCCGACTGGAGGGAGTGCTCGAAGCGGCTGACCCGGTAGCCGGTGTCTCCCTCGTTCCATTGGACCCACTCGAGAAGGCGGTCGACGTAGTCGGTATGGAGTTGGTGTTCCATCCTCTCGAGGAGTTCGTACTCCTCCTGCGTGCCGTCTTCCATCCGGGTGAACGAAACCTGTTCCACGACCATCCCCGCGCGTGACCGGATACAGGATACAGGCAGGAAGCGTGTGACCGTTGCCTGCCTGGTGGGTATTCCAGGTGCCGTGGTGGGGACTGCCGGTCTCCTGAAACGGTCCTCCAGCTACCCGTGTCCTCTCCCGGGTCGGGTTAACATCGCGACGGCGGGTATTTCCCCAGGGGAGGGCAGCGATGAACACCGGAGTCGAACACGAACGCCAGGCCATAGGGGCAGCTATCGGCGACATGACCTTGGTCGGATTGCTCGGCCGGAACGCCGAGCGGTTCGGTGACCATCCGGCCATCCGGTGGAACGCCGGCGAGGAGACCCGAACGCTGACCTGGTCCGAGTATCGGGGCCAGGTGGTGGAGGTGGCGGCCGGGTTGCGCACCCTCGGAGTCGAGGCCGGGAACTTCGTCGCCATCATGGCCGGCAACCGGCCCGAGCACGTGATCGCCGACCTCGGGATCGTTCATGCGGGCGCCGTTCCGGTGTCGCTGTACAACACCCTGGCTTCCGAGCAGATCCAGTACATCGCAGGTCACTGCTCCGCCCGGGTGGCGGTGCTGGAGAACGCCGACTACCTGGAGCGTTGGCAGGGAATCCGGGGGGACCTGCCCAACCTGACCCACATCGTCGTCATGGAGCCGCCCGAGGACGGTGACGATGAGCGGATCATGTCCTGGGAGGATCTCCGGTCGGCGGGCCGGGAGGCACTGGCGGGCGATCCGGAGCTGGTCGATCGGTCGTCGGTGGCGGTGGCGCAGGACGACCTGGCCACCTTGATCTACACGTCCGGCACGACCGGAGTGCCCAAGGGGGTGATGATCAGCCATCGCAACGTGCTGTGGACCCTGGAGTGCGTCGCCCGCACCTACCCCCTGCCCGATCACTTGCGGCTCGTCTCCTACCTGCCGCTGGCGCACATCGGCGAGCGCATGGCCAGCCACTACGTCAGCCTGTATTGGGTCGGAACCGTCCGCTACATCCCCGATCTGACCGAAGTGGCGGCGGCGGTCCAGGAGACCCGCCCGCACGTCTTCTTCGCCGTGCCCCGGGTCTGGGAGAAGTTCCATGCCGGCCTGATGGCGCGGGTCAACGCCGAGCCCAACGCCCGGCGGCGGGCCCTGGCGCTCGGCGCCATCGAGTTGGCGATCGAGGGGCAACGGGCCGAGCAGGAGGGCCGCCACCTCGGGCTGGTCGACCGCCTGAAGCTCGGACTGTTCGATCGCATCCTGTTCTCCAAGAAGTTCCGGACCGGTCTCGGTATGGACGAGTTGAAGCTGGCCATCTCGGCCGCGGCGCCGATCTCGCCGGATCTCCTGCTCTTCTTCCGGGGTATCGGGCTACCGGTCTTCGAGCTCTACGGGATGACCGAGTCCTCCGGGCCGGGGACTACCAACGTGCCGGGCGCCAACCGGATCGGCACTGTCGGTCGGGCCATGCCGGGCGTGGAGCTGTCCATCGCCGATGACGATGAGATCATGTTGCGGGGCGGGCTGATCACCGAGGGTTACTACCGGGACCCGGCCACGACCGCCGCCACCTATGGAGAGGACGGATGGCTGCGCACCGGCGACCTGGGACGGCTGGATGACCACGGCTACCTCACCATCATCGGGCGCAAGAAGGAGATCATCATCACCGCCGGCGGCAAGAACGTGGCCCCGGCCCGGCTCGAGAACCTCATCAACGAGCATGCCCTGATCTCCCAGGCGTGCGTGGTGGGAGACGGTCGCCGCTACCTGACCCTGCTGGTGGCCCTCGACCCCGACATGGCGGAGGGATGGGCCGAGAGCCAGGGCCTGGAGTACGGCAGCTTCGACGAGTTCACCCGCCATCCGGGGGTTCTCGAGGAGGTTGACCGGCTGGTGGAATCCGCCAACACCAGGGTTGCCCGGGTGGAGCAGGCTCGCAAGTGGACGGTGGTGTCGGAGAAGTGGTCGGCCGAGACCGGCGAGCTGACCCCATCTCTCAAGATGAAGCGCCGGGTGGTGCTCGAGCGCTACTTCCGCCAGATCGAAGAGCTCTACGAGGACTGAGCATCGGCGCGGTCGGGACGGGGCGCCGGCACCGGGGCCGGGTGGCCTAGGCGTGACCAGGGCGCACGTGATCGTCACGCGCCGGCCGCCCGGGGCGGTCGTGGAGATGCTCCGGGCGGTGGCCGCGGTGTGGGTGTTTCCGGAGAATCGAGCCATCCCGCGGGCCGAACTGCTTGCCAGGGTGCGTCATGCCGACGGCCTGTACTGCATGCTCACCGACCGCATCGACGCGGAGCTTCTGGAGACCGCCGGGCAGCTCGAGGCCATCAGCCAGATGGCGGTGGGAGTGGACAACATCGACCTGGCCTCATGCACGGCGCGGGGCATCCCGGTCGGCTACACCCCCGATGTCCTGACCGAGACCACCGCCGACACCGCCTTCGGGCTGCTGATTGCCGCTGCTCGCCGCTTCAGGGAGGGTTTTGAGGATGTAGTGGAGGGCCGCTGGGGGGAGTGGGATCCGATGGCGCTGGTGGGCCGGGACATCGCCGGATCCACCCTGGGCATCGTGGGTCTCGGGCGGATCGGGCAAGCCGTCGCCCGGAGGGGTGCGGGGTTCGGCATGCGGATGCTCTACACCAAGCGGAGCCGCGATCGCAGCGCCGAGGAGATGCTCGGAGTCGAGTACCGCACCCTGCCCGAACTGCTGGCGGAGGCGGATCACGTGGTGGTGGTGACCAGCTTCCACCCGGGCACGCACCACCTCATCGACCGGGATGCCCTGGCCGCCATGAAGCCGACCGCCACGCTCGTGAACGCGGCTCGGGGTCCGGTCGTCGATACGGACGCGCTGGTCGAGGCGCTGGCCGGGGGGACCATCGCCGCCGCCGGCCTGGACGTGACCGATCCCGAACCCATCCCGGCGGACCATCCCCTGGTGGCCATGGACAACTGCTTCATCGTCCCGCACATCGGGAGCGCCACCGTCCGCACCCGCATCCGGATGGCGGAGCGGGCGGCGGCCAACCTGGTGGCTGCCTTGGAAGGGCGGCGGATGCCGTATTGCGCCAACCCCGAGGTGTACGCCTGACCACTGACCACTGACCACTGACCACTGACCACTGACCACTGACCACTAGACGGAGTGGTTGAAGATAGCCAGGACGGCGCCCTCGGCTACCTCGATCTCGACCTCCGTGCCCAGAGCGACGTTGCTGATTCCCAGCGAGCTGTGGAATAGGAGCGAGGCATCCCGGAGCGGCCATCGGGCGTGCCGGACGTGCACCCCGCGGGCTTCGCTCCCGATCGGGATGAGGCTGAAGACCTCCCCGGGCGTGGTGGGAATCGACCTGCCGCCCCGGACGACGTAGGCCGTCTCCCGCTCCATGACCCAGCTGACCGGAACGTGACCGGCCGCCGGGCTCCCAATTATCCCGACGTTGCCCAGCAGGTGGTCGAGACGCCCGTGGCCACCGCCCACGAAGACGATCTCGCTCGGGTCGTTGCGGAGCGCGACTTCCAGCGCCAACTCGAGATCGGTGGCGTCCTTGTCGGGGGAGTGGGCCTCGATGGCCGTCCCGTCATCGAAAACCCGCTCCAGGGTGCTTCTGGAAATCGAGTCGAGGTCGCCCACCAGGATGTCGACGGCCACATCGGCGGCGGCGGCGAGGTCGGCGCCCGAATCGGCGGCTACGACCAGGTCGGCCGGCCCGAGCCCGTCGATCCGGTCCGGCGAGACCGGATGACCCCCGGCGAAGACGTGGATGACGGCCATTCAGTTGCGAGGCGCGAACACCGCCATGGAGCCGGCGCCCAGGCGAAGGGGACGCTCCTCCTCGAGCGGCTGCAGGAAGACGTAGTCGTCTCCCTGATCGGAGGCGGCGTACACGAAGGCCGAGCTGTCCGGGGCCCAGAGCGTATGGCTGTGGCCGTACTGGTTCCAGAAGGGGATGTAGCTGCGCAGGAAGTTCTCGGTGGGGGCTATGCCGGGGTACGAGGTGATGGAGCCGTCCTGGTACACGTCCATGGAGAGCTGCCTCTCCTCGCTTATCCCGAGCAGGAGGATCTTGCGGCTGTCGGGGCTCCACTGCCAGGCCACGGTGTTCGGGGCATCTAGCTCCGCCACCTGACCGGTACCCGGCTCGACCAAGTACATCGAGGTGGAATAGTTCAGGTTGTGGAGCGAGTAGGCCACCCGGGCTCCGTCAGGTGACACCGCGAATGCGAAGAACCCGGCTCCCGTCGCGAGCACTTCGATCCGGCCGCTCACCAGGTCGTGGATCACCAGCTCGTCGGGGGGTTCCTCGCTCTGGTCACCGGCGGGACGCACGTACAGGATCGAGCGGCCGTCGGGCATCCAGGATGGCGCCTGGTATGCGGACCAGACGAAGTCGAAGGCGGCTATGCGGGTGATCTCTCCGGAGGACAGGTCGAGGATCTGGAGGCGCGAGTTGTCCAGATGGGCCAGCATCCGCGTGCTGTCCGGCGACCAGTGGAAGTAGTAGGAGACGGCGGAATCCGCCCTCTTCACCGTCCCGGTGTCCAGGTCGAGGATCGCCAGCGCAACCCGGGAGTCGGCGCTTCCCAGCATCGCCACGAAGCGACCGTCCGGACTCCAGTGGATGTAGAACACCACGAAGGGTGTCTCGTAGGCGGCCAGGGTTCCGCCGCTTCCAGGCCCGATGACCAGCCAACTCTCGGTAGTCGAGGCTCTCGAGAAGGCCACCAGCTGGCCGTCCGGCGACCAGATGGGCTGGGCCAGGAAGCCATCCGCCCTCTCCACGTACAGGGCGTTCCGCTCGGCTCCGGGGCCGACGACGGTGATGCCTCCGCCGAACCGCCCGTCGACCAGCACCGGGGCGGTAAGCGCCTCCATCCCTTGGGCCGACCGCTCCGGCGCGGCCGGCATGGTCGTCGTGTCGGCTGCCGAGACGGTCGTGGCGCCGGTCCCTGTCGCGGCGGGCGCGGTGGTGGCGGTGGTCGTTGCGGCGCCGTCCTCCGCTGCTGCGGCGGTGGTCGCCTCCGTGGAAGGACTTCCCTCGAAAACGACCTCGTTGCTCGAGGTGGAGCAGGCCGGGCCGAGAGCCATCATCGCCGCGACGAGGGCAAGCATTCCTGGTCGCCACGATCGGGCCGCGCCTGCTCGGAGGCTCATGTGTGGACTGTACCCGACTCGCCACGGCAACGGTTGGCCGGACGGGTGGCTACCCTTGCTGACCATGAGCACCAACGCATTGATGAACTTCAGCGACGAAGCCCTTGAGCGGATCATCGAGATCCGTGACCAGGAGCCGGGCGAAGACGAGTACGGCCTGCTGATCGAGATAACCGGCGTCCAGGGACTCCAGTTCGGATACTCGTTGTCGTTCGTCCCGCTCGACGAGGCCGAGCCGTCCGATCACGTGGAGCGCCACGGTGATCTGGCGGTCGTCATCCCGTCTGCGGACACCGAGAACATGACCGGCGCCCGGCTGGCCATGTCGTCGAACCCGATGACCCCGGGATTGGCCATCGACAACCCGAACAACCCGTCGCCGGACATCCCGGACTTCGACGCCGGGGACCTGACCGGTCCGATCGCGGAGCGGGTCCAGCAGGTCCTTGAACACCAGGTGAACCCGGCGATCGCGGCCCACGGAGGCCAGGCCAGCCTGGTGGGCGAGGAGAACGGTGTGGTCTATCTCCAGATGGGAGGAGGCTGCCAGGGTTGCGGGATGGCCGCCATGACCCTGCGCCAGGGAATCGAGCGGATCCTGCGCGAGGCCATCCCCGAGATCGTCGAGATCGTGGACATCACCGACCACCAGGGCGGCGAGAACCCCTACTACGCGGCATCCCACGCCCATTCCCACTAGGAGGGTACTGAAAAATGTCCAGCTGTCCCGACACTCGGCAATGAAACCCCAGGTCAAGGGATCGCGGACCAACACATCCCCGTCTTTTTCAGCACCCTCCTAGCCCGCTCAGGCTAGGCCAAGCCTGACGTAACGTTCCTGAAAACGCCTCCGGCCTGGAGAATCCTCAACAAGCGCGGAATGCGCTGTGAGGCGGCGCCCCTGGGACGCGGAGGCGCGCGGGTCGCCTGTCACGTCGCCGTGCCGGTCTTAGAGCCGATCGGGCGGGTCGATCCATCCACATATTCACTGTCAGAAACCCAGGAGAAATCCCTGGCCACCGTTTCATCTGTCTTTTTCGGCTAGAAAATGTGGCAATTGTGACCAGAAAATGTGGCAAAGTGCCACCGCAGCTGCCCAGTCACATTTTCAAGACCAAAACGAGGGCGTCGCACACCGCAACTGGATTTCCCCGCAATCGACGACTGTCGAGCATGTCAGGTCCGTCCTGACTGTGACCTCAGGGGGGGGGGGGCTTCGAAGGTTTACCTCGCGTTCACCCTGGAAGACCGGTCCCTTAACCCTGACGGCTTAGCGTTCCCTCCGGATTGAGGGTTCAGAGAGCATGGAAGCCGATCGGCAACGTCTGGCGCCCGCTCGCGCTCGTCGCGGTTACGGGGCTGGTTGCCGCGGCATGCGGTTGGGGGCCCGACTCCAGCCGCGTAACCACCATCGCCACCACGGCGCCCACCCAAGCGCCATCCTCGGCCGGCGGTGGTCCGGTGGTGTCCGGCGTTCGCGGCCTGCCTCCGTCCGATCCGTTGTCGGTGACCGGGGACATCGTGGTGGCCGGTTCCTCGACGGTGTTCCCGTTGGCGGAGGCGATGGCGGCCCGGTTCGAGGATGAGGGCTACTCGGGGCTGATCACGGTCGATTCGATCGGCTCCGGCGCCGGGTTCGAGCGGTTCTGCGTGGCCGGCGAGTCGGATGTCTCCAATGCGTCCCGTCCGATCAAGGACCCGGAGGTGGAGCAGTGTCGCGCGATCGGTCGGGAGCCGATCGAGTTCCGGGTGGGGACGGATGCCCTGGCGGTGGTGGTCTCGCCCGGGAACACGTTCGCAACCGATCTGACGGTTGCGGAGCTGGCGGTGTTGTTCTCCACGGCGACGACTTGGCAGGATGTCCGGGCCGGGTTCCCGGCGAATCCGATCCAGC
>JAPPGU010000086.1 GCA_028821265.1 bacterium
TGTTGTCTCGCACATTGATTGACCGCGAGTTTCCCGGATTGTTTCGCGCGACTGGCGTGTAGATTTCCCGGATTGTCGGGTCGTTCCGATCTGGCGGAGTGTCTGACGGCCGTGGACGCGTCGATCTGCCATGCATCTCCTGCGCTCTGGTCGGTCGGGTGACCCACCGCCGCCCGCCCGGGTGAGTGCGTCCATGGCCACGAGCGGCGCTTTCGGCCATGGGCCGATCGCCTGACGGCCGGTTGGGGGGTGGTTCCCGAAGGCGGTTCCGCCTCGAAGCCCTATGCGTGAGCGGCGGGAACCGGGAACCGGGCGGCGTTCGCAGGACAGGCATCGGCGTCCGGCGGTCGCGTTTCGAAGAGGTCTGCGACGAGACTGTACCGGCCCTCGGCGTCGTGGCGGACGCGGCCCTCCCGGACGAGCTTGTGGAGGACGTCGCCGACGGTCTTGTGGCGGGTTGCGGCCTGCTGGCGGATCTGGCGCTGGGAGAGCGCTGCATCGGCCTGGGCGAGGGCCTGGAGGATGCGCCGTTCGGGGTTTTGGGGCTGCGGGTCTTCGCCGGCCGGGAGCGGCTGGCGCAGACGCAGGAAGGGTTCCGGCTCATCGTCGACGAGTTCGATCTCGATGTCGTCGAGGCCGCGGGCGGCGCGATGCTCGACGGTCAGGAGGGTCTGCCGGTCGCGCCGGCGCAGGTAGAGATTGCTGTCTCCCCAGGCATGCAGCTCGCTGCTGCCGCGCAGGGCCTGGCCGGGCCGCGTGGCCCCGCTCTTGCGGGCATGGTGGACAACGATGACGGCGGTGTGGAAGCGGCGCTGGATGTCGCGCAGATGGCCGAGGACGGGGGCGACGTCGGCGGCGGCGTTCTCGTCGACGCCGTGCAGGCGGACCAGGGGATCGAGGACGAGCAGACGCGGCGCGACGCGCTTGACGGTGTCGCGCAATGCGCGCCGGTCGCCCGCCTCGTCGAGACGCAGGGTGGCGACGTCGATGACGGCGATGTCAAGGGTCTCGAAGGAGGCGCCGGCGGCGCGGGAGATTCCCTCGAGACGCCGGCGCACGAGGTGGCCGGCGTCCTCGGCGCAGAACAGCAGCACCGGGCCGGGGCGGGCGGGTGCGAAGTGACGCAGGCAGGGGACGCCGGCGGCGACCGAGACGGCGAGATCGAGGGCCAGCATGGACTTGCCGCACTTGGGCTCGCCGCCGACGATGCCGACGGCCTCGTCGCCCCACAGGGTGTCGACGAGCCACTGCTGCTCGCGCGGGCGCTCCTCGAGTTCGGCCGGGGCGCGGGTCGGGAAGCCCTTCATGGCGAGAGCTCGTCGAGGGCGGCTTCGAGGTGCTCGGCGGTGACCGTCCTGGCCTCATCGAGGGCGGCGGCCGAGAGCGCGTAGTGGGCGATGCGGTTGATCTGGCGCGGCAGGCCGCGGGCGCTCTGGAACAGGGCCTCGAGGGCGGCGGCCTCGAACAGCGGCAGCTCGCATCCGGCGAGCCGCAGGCGGTGGGCGACATAGGCCTCGACCTCGTCGCGGTCGAGGCCGGCGAGATGGTGTCTGACGACGAGGCGCTGGGCGAGGGATTCGTGCATCGCCATGGCGAGGCGGCGGCGAAGCTCGGTCAACCCCACCAGGATGAGACACAGGCGCTGCTCGGCGTCCATGGCGAAGTTGGTCAGCAGGCGGAGATCCTCGAGCACGTCGTTGCGCAGATGATGGGCCTCGTCGATGACCAGGACCGGCAGCTGCCTGGCCTCGACGGCGAGCCGCGAGATCTCGTTGCGCAGGGCCTGGCGGGCGCCTGCGCGGGAGTTCTGGGCGGGGACGCCGAGTTCCCATGCGATCTCTCTGTAGATGTCGAGCACGCTGCCGGTGGTGAGCGAGACGTAGTGGACGCGGTGGAGCCCGGGATGGAGGCCCGCGGCGACATGGCGGCAGACGGTGGTCTTGCCGGATCCCACCTCGCCGGTCATGAGGCCGATGCCGCGCAGGTCGACGAGATGGCCGAGGCGGGCCTCGGCCTCGCGGCGGGCGTTGGACTCGAAGAGCTCGTCGGTCTCGGCCGGGGTCTCGAAGGGCAGGCGTGTGAAGGCGAAGTGCTTGCGGTACATCAGGGGTCCCTCTTCTTGAAGTTGCGCATTCTGAGCGGCGACGGCGGCGGTTCCGGCGGCGGCGCATCGGCCTCGATCTCCCTGGCCGGCCGGTTCCGCCTGACCGCGGTGTTGGCATAGGCGTCGAGGCGTGTTGCCTTGCCGGCGGGCTTGCCGTCGTGGACCACGTCGAGGGGCCGTCCGGGCGGCGCCTCGGGGTCGTAGCGCAGGGTGACCTTGTGGCCGACGAGCAGGGCATCGACCTCGTAGACGCGGCCGTTGAGGCTGACGGTGCGGTCCTTGTAGACGTGGCGTCTGGCCTCGAAGAGGAAGAGATCGTCGAGGTCCAGCTCGGGCCCGGGGTAGCGGACGGCGTCCGAGGCCAGGGCCCACTGTTCGAGGGGCGTGCGGCCGCCGAGGCCGCGATGGGGCGTATGATGATATTCGCCCTCGATCCACGCCCACAGGCTGCGGTTCAGGCTCTCCAGGGTCTCCCGGTCGGCGTCCTGAAGGTGGTTCAGCCAACTCCCGCGCAGGGTCCTGAAGAAGCGCTCGATCTTGCCCTTGCTCGCGGGCTGCCAGGGCCGCGCGTGGATCAGCGCCACGCCCAGCCTGGCGCAGATCAGGGCGAGATGACGCGACCGGTAGGCCGAGCCATTGTCGACGAACAGTCTCTCCGCGAGGCCCCTCCTGACGATGGCGTTCCTGAACACCGGCAGGAAGGCCGCGGTGTTCTCGGCCATGGCGAAGGCGGCGAACGGGATTGCCCGCGTGGCATCGTCGATGAAGGCTATGAGGTAGGTCTTGCGCCGGGTTCTGCCGTGCCGGACCTTCGGCCCGTGCATGACGTCCGACATCCACAGCTCGCCGGCGTTGCGGAAGGCGAAGCGGCGGCGGTCGGCGCCGTCGTTCGCCGCCTTCTCGAACAGCCCTTCACGGGCGAGCAGCCGGTGCACGGTCGATGGAGCGAGCGGATGATCGACGCCTTCGTCGCGGGCCGCCTTGATGATGAGGCGCACCGAGAAGTTCGGGTTCTCCGTCTTCAGTTCGATCAGGCGGTCGGCAACCTCGACCGGCAGGCGCCGGGGCTTGCCGCGGTCGCCGCGCCGCTTCGGGTAGAGCGCCTCGAAGCCGCCATGCCGGTAGTCCTTGATCCAGTCGCGTATCGTCTCGGCAGCGACGCGGGTGCGGCTGCTGCCGGGGATGACATACGTCCGCCCGGCCTTGGCGCGCAGCATCGCGCCGGTGCCCGGCGTGCCCACCGGCAGGTGCACCAGGTCGGCGATCACGCCGTATCGGAAGAGCGCGACCGCCTGGCGCCGCTCGTCAGTCGGTTCTGTCATGTCACGGTCCTCGCATCAGAGGGCTCTCATGCCCCTTGGACCATGACGCTACGCCGCCGCACCGGGCGGATCAGGCCCCGTCGAGTGTTGGAAGGCACAGATGCGATCCGTCACGCCGAGGCCACCGGCCTGGAAGCCCAAAGGCGAGGGCAGTGTCCGCAGCTGCGCCGAGACCAGTGCGCGCAGCTTCATCAGGGCGCCGTCGCCTCCGAGACGCTCGCGAACCGCCACCATGGTCGCCGCACAGCCCGCCAGCCGGTCGGGGATCAGGCCGATGACCCGTGACACAATGTCGTGAATGAGACGCATCCGGCGGCGCACCCAGCGCATCGCCCCGGGAAGCTCGATGGCGTCATCGTCCTCGGGGCGGCGCACCGCGTTCGCCGCTTCCTCCAGGCTGCCGGCCTCCTCGGCCGCCACCACGACCGCCTCCAGATCGTCCAGCGTGCCCGGCAGACGCGCCGCCAGGCAGTCCGGCAGAAGGCCGAACGTCGTGTGACTCTCCGGGCAATACCAGCGAGCAACCCTCGCACCGCGCGGACTCTTGCGCGCGTAGGTGCCGTTGGGTCCCAGGGAACATCCGCCATGCGGGTGGTTCGGGCAGCGATCAAGGCTTGCATCGCGCCACGCCTCGGTCCTAACGTAGTCCTCGCCGGAAAGCCCCGTCGCAAAACGAAGTTGCATACCGGCCACAGGCCCGGCGGGGACATCCTCCCGCGCGGGCCTACTCCTTGTCGGAAGACCAAGACTACAGGCCCGGACCGGCGCCGCAACAGCGTCCCTTCCCGCGCTCGCCCACCATCCCGGCCAATCCACCACTCACGCAATGTGGGAAAAATCCACGGGCTCCTAACGAACTAAACAGAGACCCAACA
>JAPPGU010000075.1 GCA_028821265.1 bacterium
AGCTAAAACAGAACCCAACAACAGAGGCGACGCGGAACGCCTTCCATACACCACAACCCTGGACGTGACCGCGCCGGTTCAGCGAGCGCCCACCCAATGTGTGCTGTCAGACCTGTACCATTGGTGTCCGAAGGGTGGGAAACTGTGTACTTCAAGAACGTTCGGCATTATTGTTTGCTGGTGGTAAGTACCGGGCATCGGACCGTCTGCTGTTGAACCCGGCCGTACCACCGAACAAATGGGAACCCCCCTCAAGGGGGGTTCCCACACGTACCCTGCTCATCATCCTCGTCGCATGTGCCGCTCTCACCGCCACCGCCTACTACATCGGACGCGCCAGCGCACCACCCATCGAATACCGCATCATCTGCGTCACCGGCGACGAAGTGAGAGAAGCATACGTCTACCACCACCCACCGAGCTGGATCACCGACCAAGAAGTAGCGGCCATGTGCAAAGACGAAGAGCCCTGAGACCAAACCCAGACGGTGATGGCGAACACGAACCCGCCTGCGATGCTACGGTCCCGCGTAGCGGGTGGGATGCCAATACCGGATGAGGCCCGGTCCTCGTTCGAAACGTTCTCGGACCGGCTCGCCGGGGGTACCCCTTACCGAAGTTGACTAGCCCGAGTTTTTCAATCGAGGCCATCGGCAACGGATGTCGACCCCGCCTGTGCCAGGTAGGACGACCACGGCGACCGGTCGCTCCGGAGTTTCTGCGACTTCGGCCGCCACCCCATGGGCAAACCGTTGGCGACTCAGCGCCTCGGTGGCGTAGGAGTCGGGAGCCGGCCAGCAGGAGGTCCTGACCACGCGTGCCGGTCCCCTGAGGCCACGTAGCCGTAATGGCGATCACTGAAACTCACTCATATTGAAGGTGCCCTCTTCGGTGGGGGGCCGCTGCGATGATCGGGGAGGTCCCCCTTCCCGTAGCTCGCAGTAGGCAGCGACCGTCGCAATGTCGATCTGGTCCGCCCGGGTCACCAATTGGTAGGTCTCGTCCCAGCTCTCCCGCACACCACAAGAATGGACTCCACTGCCGGTTGATCCTCGATGGCCGGCCCCCTTTGGTGGCCTGTGGTGGGATGGACTGTGCCGGCCGCCCGGTTGCGGCCCGTGGCGGCCGGGCTATTGCCCGGCCACCTCGAGGACTAGCACCTGTCCACCCTCGCTATGGAGAGCGTGAGCCGGTTCCCCGAGACCTCGAACCGCTCCAGCGTTCTCAACAAACTGGTGGTGACCGGGTTTGGTGGAGTCAACTCACCTGGATCAGTGGCACGGCGGTGTGCTGGGAGCATGGATGATTAGAGCACGTGGATGGTCACGGCGGTCGTTCGTCTCCGCTGTCGGCCTCGCGGAGCGGCGGCGTGCCCACTGGTGGGGACCTGGGATCCGATCCGGTGGCGGTTCGGGTTAGTCCTGATCGAGACCGGCTGGTAGGTGTTGGTTGGTTGGGGAGGCGGTTGCCGGGCTGGCTTTAGGAGATAGCACGGGGTCCTTCGGTACCGGTGACGGTCCAACCGTCGGGTTCTTGGACGACGCGGTAGGTGAGCCATATACCGCAGACACCGCCGCACCAAAGCTCCACCCCGACGGTTGCTCCCTGGTTGTCGAACTCGACCGGTGCGAGTGTAATGATGGCGCTTCCTGAGATGGTGGGCATCAGCACATCCCGTCTTATGTAGTTGTCCCGGTTGTTGATGAACCTGACCGGTGCGAGGTGTTCGACGGCGGCGCGTATAGCTGAACGCTGGCCGTCGGTAAGCGAAGCTCCTGGGTTGCCTTGCCGATACGGGTCGCCTGCGTGGGTGTCGACGTGGTCCAGTATCAGCAGTTCGGTGAATCGATGATCCGGACCGTATGTGTTGTCGAACTCCACGAGTTGGCGCACCACGGCCGCGTGGATGGCGGACTCAGCGATAGCGGGGTCAGGGCCTGAGGGCGGGTCTGTTGCACATGCGGCGACAAGCAGGCACCAGACTGCCACAGCGGTGACCGTTTTCAACGCCCCGATCCTTGCCGACCTATGATCGAGGCGCTGACAGACATTCGTTGCCTTTCCGATTGCTGCTGCGGCGCTGCTCAGCAAGCTCTGACCAGCATAGGGGCCTCCTACTACAAACTACGGGAGGCAACAGCCAGGCGGTGGCGAGTCGATTCGTGGTGGCCATGATGGTGGCCCGGAGTGATCTGATCAGGCGTCCGGCACTCGGACGATCACGGACCGCACCCCCTCCACGGGTGTGTCTCGCTTTGGCCAGGCTCCCACCGGGCCGCTCAACAGGACCGGGCGCCTTCCAACAGCATCCGAGAGGCTCGGTCGCCAGGCCGGCTACCGGTATGGGCTGATTGGGACTTAAGTATTTAGTTTGACGGGATGCGGTAGCCCATTTCGTGTAACCGTTCGAGCAAGGGTGGCGGAGTTGCCACTTTGAAGGTGACTTCGGCTCGGAATCCCGGCCTGTCGATGATCGTCACCGGGATGCCAGGTTGGGTTTGTGGGTCCGTCATGGCTTCCATAAGGCGGTCCTGTAGTTCTGTGGTGAGCGTCTCAAGTGTCATGTCCCGGCAGGGTAGCATCGGCTCATAGTTAGTTTGACGCTGAGGCTGCGAGACCGATCCCATACCAGAAGTCTCGCCAACCGATCTGGTTGGCCCGGTGTCTGGGTGGGAACAGGTTGATGAGGGCCCATCCGTGTGTGGCTGTTTCGATGCCGTGCCAGTACGCCTGGTGTTTCAAGGCCATCATGCCGGTGAGGGTAGCGGCCATGGAACCTTTCGGAAAGGAAGGGTGGCGGTGTGGGTGAGGTCGTTGCTCATGCCCGCAGGCTAGTTGGGCTAGTGCTTGTGGGCTGCTGTGTGAGTTCAGCCACGATGCCTTCGATCCGATTGAGTGAGGCCATCATGTTGCTGATCTTGTGGTTCTCAATGTTGCCGACTCTCTTGTCGAGGCTGTCAAGCCGTTGGTTGATAGCAGCGGGTTCCGGCCACTGAATCGCGCCGGTTTCCCCGGAGACTCTGATGGATACCTAGTTTTGTGGAGTCGGGACATTTGAATCTGGTGGTGTGCTGACCCGAAAAGGAGGGGTCTCATGCCATATCGATATCCTCCCGAGTTCCGCCGCAAGGTCCTGGATTTGTTGGCTGCTGGCAGGTCGGTGGCGTCTTTGTCTGCTGATCTTGGTGTGTCGGATCAAACGATCTATAACTGGCGCCGCCAGGACGCTGTCGACCGAGGTGTCGAGGCGGGTCTCACGTCTTCGGAGAAGGAGGAACTGAAGGCTGCTCGGCGGCGGATCGCCGAGCTGGAGACCGAGCTGGCCGTGACCCGACGAGCCAACGAGCTGCTGAAAGCCCAGGTGGTATCCCCAAAAGACGGTTCGAAGCGATCCGGGTGATGAGGGGCGAGGGGTTGCCCACCCAAGTCGCGTGCCGGGTGCTTGGGGTGTCGGAGTCCGGGTTCTACGAGTGGAGGAACCGGCCACCATCGACTCGGGCGATTCGCCACGCCTGGCTGACGGATCTCATCCACCAGATCCACCAGCAGTCACGCGGCACCTACGGAGCACTGCGCGTCCACGCCGAACTGAAGCTGGGTTACGGGATCGCGGTCGGGCACAACGCCGTGGCGATGCTCATGAGACGAGCCGGCCTAGCCGGTCTCAGCGGAAGCCGAGGCCCTAGACGGCGGCGAATAACACCAGTGGATACCCCGGCGGACCTGGTCGACCGCAACTTCGCCCGTCACCAGCCGGACCAGCTATGGGTAACGGATGTGACCGAGCACCCAACCAGAGAAGGGAAGGTGTACTGCGCGGTCGTGCTCGACGTGTTCAGCCGCCGCGTCGTGGGATGGTCCATAGACCAATCGGCCACCTCGGCGCTGGTCACCTCCGCCCTCGGGATGCGAAGCCCGATCGAATACGAGAGAATCCACCACAACAAAACCCAACCTCCGCACCACTCATCCAAGTGAGCTAACTCCGAAAACCCGGTCACCATCACTCGATTAGTTGGGAGATAATGGAGTCATGGGTAGATC
>JAPPGU010000042.1:0-26933 GCA_028821265.1 bacterium
CCACCCTGTGGATAACAAATCGCGAACTGTCCACGAAAGCGGGGCAACTCCAATCGATATATCCGCCGTAGCTTGTCCTGACCTGTCTTCCGACGATGAGCAGGTCGATGCCGCTTATGCCCGGATCCTCATAAAGCATGTCCTCGAGGCGCGCTTCGGAATCGAGTGGCAGCGTCTTCAGTTGACTCGGCCCGCGGTCGGTCATCCTCCAGATCGCCATCTCCACAGCCACTCGGGTTCCTCCTGTCCTCCGGTGCCCCATGATGCCACCCGGCAGAGACAAGCGACCCAGTTCAAGGCAGGATGCTGTGGTTGCCGCAGCGGTGCCACAGAACGTGCCGTGTCCCGGCGATAACGGGATCACCCCATGAGAAGGTTGCGCGCCCATCAGGTGCCCAAGACATCTCGAACAGCTCAGGAACTCCTCTTACCGGCTTCACGCGTAGACCTGGCCTGAACCAGGCCTTCTTACCCGCCTCCATCGCCAGGAGATCGGCAACGAATCGGCCCAGTGCTCTAGCGAATCGCGCCTGCTGCGAGTGGGTCAGGCGCCGGAAGTCGCGTAGGAACGCGGCAGACTCCTCATGAGTCGGCATTGGTGGGCGGCTAGCGGTTGGTGGGCTCTTGGGGTTGGGAGGCGAGGCACGCCAGGAAGTCGTCCGTGCTCTCGTGGAAATGGGTTCGACCTGCGGCGAAGTCCCCGGTCGGATCCGGGTTCTTGCCGGTGGCCGCATCTATGTCAGCCAGCGTAAGGGCCTTATCGGCGGTGTCAGTCGCAGGAACAGAGGTCACAGTCACTCCTCTCAAAGTGGTGTCCTCCATGCTTGGAATCCTACCTGCCATCCGGTATGGGAACTAGTCGTTCTCGAGGGTGCTGATGATTTGCTCACGCAGATCGGCGGGCTGGGGTTGGCTCAGGTCGTCGCAGACGACGCGTCCGATGTGTCCCGTGAAGGGGAAGGGTGGTCGGTAGTCGTCGCACACCGGTGTCCCGTAGTCGCGGCCGACTAGCAGGCGCCCTAGTCGAAACTGGGCGGCAAGAGGGTTGTCCGTGAGGTCCATGGCGCCCACCTCTCGACCGTTGAACGCCAGCCTGATGGTGTGGTCGTTCGCATCCTCGGTGTGCAGGAGCTCGAGCTTGTGTTTGCCTGCCGGGATCCGTTCGCCGGCCACGAGGCGTTCGGGTGTGCCTCGTAGATTGAAGGTCACGACCAGGTGGCCGTCCAGAAGGTAAAGGGCCCACCCATGGTCGGTGAAGTGGTCCATCATGCCGAGGCGTTGGGTGCATATGATTCCGGCGGCGTTCCGATCTCCGTCTACCTCGATGTCGGCCACGAGGCGGAAGCTGGACACGAGAGCGGAAGTGAGGATGGGCCCTCCCCCGGGCAGATAGACGTATCGGCGCCGGCCGACGTGCGGGGGTGGCTCGATGGCGGCGGCTTGGTTCGAATCCCAGAAGCCATCCATGAGCGGTAGGACTTGATTCCGGTCGGCTTCGGACCACCAGAGCTCCACGAGGTCATTCAACCGCTCGGGGTACTCCCCCGCCACGTCGTTCGCCTCCGAGAAATCCTCCTCCAGGTTGTACAGCGACCAGCGGTCCGACTCGTAGTCACCGCTGCCCTCGATGAGCTCGCGCTCGGCTTGGAGCATGCTGCCGACATGGTCGGTGGTTGCCTTCCAGCCCTCGTGGTAGATGGCGCGGGACCCCAGCATCTCGAAATATTGGGGAGTCCGTTCTATCCGGGCGTCCGCCTCACTGAACGTCGGCAGGAGGCTCTCTCCGTGGAGGGGCTGCTGACCGACGCCGTCGAGCACGACGGGACGGTCGGCCCCGGCCACCTCGAGAGCCGTCGGCATCAGGTCGATGGCGTGACAGAACTGTTGGCGCACGTCGCCGTTGTGCTCGGCCGGGATGCCCGCCGGCCACCTCACGACCAAGGGAGTTCGGACCCCGCCGAGCCAGGTATATCGCTTCCATAGCCGAAATGGCGTGTTGCCGGCCCAGGCCCACCCCCAGGCGTAGTCGCTCGCTACGCCTATCCCCCCGAGGTCGTCGATATGACTGGCCATGGAGTCGATGTCACGGTTACGCGGTCCTTGCCCGTAGCGGCGAACCATGCCGTGGGGCCCTGCGTCGGCGCTGGCGCCGTTGTCGGACAGGAACATCACCAGGGTGTTGTCCGCTATGCCCATTGCGTCGAGAAACTCCATGAGGCGGCCTATCTGGGCGTCGGTATGCGTGACGAACCCGGCGTATACCTCCATCATGCGTGCATAGAGTTGGCGTTCCTTGACCGGCAGATCCGCCCATCGGGCCACCCAGGAGGGGCGCTCGGTGTTGGTCGTGTCGGGCGGTATTACGCCCAGTTCCTTCTGCCTCTGGAAGATGTGAGAGCGCGCAGCCTCCCACCCGTCGTCGAACCGTCCGCGGTAGGGCTCGATCCAGGGGTCCGGCACCTGGTGAGGTGAGTGAGGAGCCGCAGTTGCGAAGTAAAGGAAGAAGGGCTTGTCGGGTGCTGCCTGCTGTTGATCCTGCATGAGCCGGATTGCCTGAGACGCCAGGTCCTCGGTCAGGTGATATCCCTCCTCGGGGGTCAGCGGCGGCTCGACGAACCGGTTGTCGCAGACGAGATGTGGAGTCCACTGATCGGTCAGCGCGCCGAGAAAGCCGTAGTAGCGCTCGAAGCCGAGACCGAGGGGCCAACACTCGAACGGGCCTGCCTGATTGCGCTCGTAGCGGGGTGTCAGGTGCCACTTCCCCACCGCGAGGGTGCTGTAGCCGGCGTCACGCAGCAGCCTGGGAAGGGTTCCCGCAGACTTCGGGATCCGCCCGGTATAGCCGGGGAATCCCATCGGGACCTCGGGACCGATCCCCATGCCGACAGCGTGATGGTTGCGACCTGTAATGAGCGTGGCCCTTGTCGGTCCACATAGGGACGTGACGTGAAAACTGTTGTAGCGGAGGCCGCCATCCGCGAGCAGGTCGATGTTGGGAGTGGCGATCTCGGCGCCGTAGCACCCGAGTTGGGCAAAGCCCAAGTCGTCAAGAAGGATCATGACGACGTTCGGAGCATCCATGGGCTCGTTAGTGATGGAGGTATCCCGGGAACTCACGGGGCATCAGATCCGGATAATGCGGGGATCGCCGCCGACGAACACTTTGCCCTTGAAGCCCCGGCGGACCTCTCGGGCCATGCGCCTCACCGCCCGCCGGCCGGTGGCATCACCGTTCCCGCCGAAGTGCACGATCGCCACCATCCGCACGCCCGCCTCCGAGGCGATCCGCCCTACGTCGGTCGATGACGTGTGGAAATCCCCGAGACCCTTCTCCCGGATGATCTCGTCGGTGGCCGTGCACTCGTGTATGAGCAGGTCGGCTCCCTGGGCCAGCCGTATCATCTCGTCCGACGGCGCCGTGTCTCCCGAATAGGCCACTGATCCCTGTTCGGTGTCCAACCGGTATGCCCAGGCGTCGAGAAATGGGGAGTGGGGAACGGCGGCCGCCGTGACCTTCCAATTCTCTCCCTCGTGGACAATCCCGGGGGTTTCTACGTCGCCGGCCAGTACCTCGATCCCCCCCGGATCCATGCCGACCGAGCCGTCCGTGCGAGATGCGATGTCACGGGCATAGAAGCCTTCCGGGCCCACGAGCGACTCGATGAGCGCGGCCGTGCCTTTCGGTCCGTAGACGGGGACCGGTTCTGTACGTCCGGTGAGCCACGAGCCGAACAGGAACTCGACCAGGCTCATGTTGTGGTCGAAATGGCTGTGCGAGATGAAGAGCGCCGACACCTCCGCCGGAGGGATCCCGACGCGAAAGAGACGGCTGACCGCCTTTCGACCGCAGTCGAACATCACGTTGGTGTCCCCGAAGGACACGACATGGGCCGGGCCGCCTCGGGTGCGGTGCCACCACCCCGAGCCCAGAATCGCTACTCGCATGTCAGGTCCTAGGGGCCGGCGGCTGCCGCTGTGGGTTGCTCAAGCTCCCGCCTGTTCGGTCACCAGGTCGGCGACCTGCAGCCATCCGTAGGCCACCTCGGCTACGCCTGCCCCTGCGATGTCGATGGTTCTGCTCTCGATCGGTTCCCCTCCGAGCGCCTCGTAGAAGCGGCACGCCGGATGGTTGTCCTTCGCCACCCACAGCAGCATCGAGTGGAACCCGTCCGCCAACAGCCTCTCCGCGACGGCCGAGACGAGGAGGCGCCCCAAACCCCTGCGCTGGTACTGCTCGAGCAGGTAGACGAGATAGAGTTCTCCCAGGTAGGTCTCGTTTCCGGTTCGCTCCGGCCCTCCCGCGGCCAAGCCGACCACATCACCGGACTCGGTTTCCGCGAGGAAGTTGCTGACGGTGGGCCGCGCCGTCGTCAGGACCTGTTCCCAGAACGACTCCCTGTCCCGGTACGAGAGTCCGGCCAAGAACTCGTCAGGCAAGATGCCGGCATAGGTGGACCGCCACGAGTCGACGTGAACCCTGGCGAGCGAATCGGCATCCCGCGGTTCCGCAGTCCTGATACGCATGGAAACACCTTACTATCAGGCCTTTCGAGACGAGCGGCTGGATGTGTCGGCTAACCGGGGAAGGTGACCGGGCCTACTACGTCCTCCACGTCGGCGGCGTCGATGACCACACGGCCACGTTCGATGGCCGACTGCTTCATCGTGTCGAGGTCTACGCCGGGCGGTGGAGGTGCGAAGCTGAGCACGAACGAGACCGTGGCAGAACCGCGGTTCTCCACTCCGAAGGGCATCCCCCTGGGAATGTGGAGCGCATCGCCGGGAGAAAGGGCTACGCGGTCTTCGTCGAGGATCCCGTCCAGGTTTCCCTCGAGCATGAACAGCGACAGCTCGAACCGCTCGGCCTTCTCGGCATCGGGCGGCATGTAGCCGCCGGCGGGCACGTGGGCCACGTAGGAGAACAGCTCCTTGCCGGCGACCAGCGGCCGGTAGTAGTAGCCGTCGTCGGCATGCTGGTAGGCCTCGACTTCGGTGAACCTTCGGATGGACATGATTACGGTCCCTGGGCAGGCGAATTCAGCGTCCCACCCTCGTGCTGGTCCTGATCGGGTCGAGTGTGGGTGGCTATCCGCCGGGGTGGGGTTGTTGGGGGTGGTATTTGTCGATGAAGGCCTGGTAGGCGCGCTGTTGTTGTTCGTGGGGGCTGAGGTATTCGACGTTGGTGGGGTGCCGGTAGTGGGGCCAGGTTCGGGGTGGTAGGAGTCGGCGGCGGTGTGGTGGTGCGTGGGGGTCGATTCGGTGGCCTTTCCGGTGGATGGCGATGTGGTGGTGGTACCAGCAGAGGGTGGCCAGGTTGTCGGCCGTGTCGGGTCCGCCCTGGTGTTTGGGGATGACGTGGTGGGTCTGGAGGCGGTAGATGCTCTGGCACGAGTCGATGACGCACTTGCGGTCCCTTGCGAGAACCGCTCGGCGGAGCCGTTTGGGAACGTGGCGCCGGGCTGGTCTGATCTCTACGACCTGGCCGTTGTTGATGGTGACGGGTTCGGTGCGTCCTTCGCATTCGACCGCCTCGACGGTTTGGGGGCCGGCTCGGGGGCCTGCGAACACTTCGACGCCCTGGGTGTTGTCTGATCCCTCGGCGAGGGTCTCATCTTTGATGAGCATGATGACGGGTTCTCTACCGGCCGGATCACCCGGTTGAAGGTGTTGGTCCAGGTCGTCCTGGGCCATGGTGGTGAGGCCGATGGCCTGTCTCTGAGCGGGTGTCAACTCGGAGTCGGAATCGGTGTCGGGGGTGAGGGGTGGGATCTGGTCGGCGCGGCGGTCCAGGGCTTGGCGTACGATCTGACCGTCGGTAGCGGTCAGCCTGCCCGAGAGGTGCCACACGGCGCCGTCATCCGACGCTCTCAGGTTGACGTACTGTCTCTCGAACGCGCTCCGCTCGTTTCCCCGGCTGAGCTTGCGGAACCTGGTGGCCAGCCTCGTGACCCCGGCCAGGTCGAGATCCTCTGAGGCAGCGAGATCGGAGGGGCTGGCACCGGCTTGGAGAAGCCGTTGTTGGGAGACGGTGCGGTCGAACGGAAGATGGCCGCGTCCTATGAGGTCGATGGTGTCGTCGTCGAGGCGGCGGGCTAGGTAGGCGAGATCGCGGGCGACGGTGTGGGGTATGTCGAGTCTCGATGCTGTCCAGTCGATGAGGGATCGGTATCCGTCCCGGACGATCCCCCGGTGGCGGACCACCATCTTGAGCCAGGCGAGTTGGCGGCCCCGGAGCCGGTCGATCTCCCCCTGGGCATCCTTGAGGTTGTTCTCAGCGACCAGAATGGAGTCTGCGTCATGAAAAGTCGGTGCTTCATACATACCAACTAATATAACGTCTGGCTATGACAAACTATTCCCTACAATCACAGAAGTCTCAAAAAAATTAACAGATTTGGCACATCGAACGGCTGAGTTGGGGGAAGCATCCAGGGGGGCAATTCGAGTTGGTCGGTGTCTAGCCGGGCTGCTCGGCGAATACGTGGATGGAGCCCGAATAGGTTGAGACCCAGACCTCGTTGTTGAACGGGTCGTAGGTGATGCCGATGGGCCTGGGAGTTGTATCGAACTCCTGGAGGATCGTGAAGTCGCGGGTCCGTATCTTGCTCACGGTGTGCGACCTGTAGTTGACCACGTACAGGGCCGTGCCATCGGCGGAGATATCCATGCTTCGGGGTGCTTGGCCGGTCCGTGTGCGGTGGATGACCTGTCCCGAGTCGAGATCGACTGCCACGACCGCGTCCTCTCCGTTGAGCGTGGCATACAGGGTCTTGTCGTCCGGGCTCAAAACCAGGTGGCGCGGCGAGATACCGACGTCGCGTATAAACGTCGGCGCCGGCTGGTCTCCTGTACCGGTATCGCCGTGTTCGGGCGAGAAGGCCGAGAGGTCTATGGCGGCTATGCCGGTGGATCCCATCACGGCCACGTAGGCGGTCTTGCCGTCGCTCGTGATCGCAACACCTCTCGGGTGGCGACCGACATCGACTTCCGCAAGCGTCTCATGCGTGACCAGGTCGATCACGGTGACATCGAAGCCGCACCAGTTCGATACCACCAGGAGACGGTTGTCCGGCGTCACGGCCAGGTGTTTCGGTACGGGACCGACCGGATAGACACGGTCGATCTCGAGCGCCGTGGTGTCTATGCGGTACACGAAACTGTCTTGGCCCTGGTCCTTTCCGCAGGTGTCGCTGCCGGCCTGCGGGTCGTATCCCGGGCCGTACATTCGGTAGTTGGATACGAATGCGAACGATCCGTCCGACGTGAACGCCGCCTCCACGGGTGCTCCCCGGTAGACATCTCCGGAGGCGTTGTACCCGAACTCCCGCAGGTTGACGGAGTCGTCGATGGTCTTGACGATGCGCTTCGTGTGGTCGAGGACCGTGATCGTGTGCCGGTACATCATGTTCTGCGCCAGGTACAAGCCGGTTCCCGACGCCACGACCGACTTGGGAGCGAGGTCGCCGGCGATCCGGGCCACCGGGTGCATCACGAGTTGGTCGTTCGGCGGCCGCGGGATCGGCACCAGGAATCCGTTCACGACCATGGTGCCGAAGGGCGCGGTGTCTGTCCGTGGCTCGCCGGCAGCCTCGACCGGGTATACCGGAGCGAGGAGCCCGAGTAGAAGGGCAACACTCGCGGCCACGAACCGGGACGCCACCCTCACGCGCATCGAGTTCGGCATCCGGAGTCGGATCGGCAGCTTGGAGGACACCTTCCAAACATGTGCAACATCATATCAATGGTCTATTACATGAATCGATTGCTCAATAGCAACACCGGATTCCGTGCCCGCACCCGGGCAGAAACTACGGACGGCGCGGTGGTAAGTTCTGCTGTGATCCATCGGTATCGGCGTTTGGGAGGTGGGCGTGAGGAGTCATGAGGTCGACTACCGGATTCTCGGCGATGACCTGCAGTTCGTCGAGGTGGAACTGGACCCGCAGGAGACGGTGGTGGCCGAGTCCGGGGCGATGATGTATATCGAGGACGGCATCACGTTCGAGGTCAAGATGGGCGACGGGTCGGAGCCCAACCAGGGGGCATGGGGGAAGCTCAAGTCGGCCGGCAAGCGGGCGCTGGCGGGCGAGTCGGTGTACCTGGCCCACTTCACCAACCAGGGCGGCGGTCGGCGTAAGGTTGCGTTCGCAGCTCCGTATCCGGGAAAGATCGTGCCGCTCGACCTCGCGCAGCTCGGTGGCCGGATCCGGGCCCAGAGGAACGCGTTTCTCTGCGCGGCGCGGGGTACCAAGCTGGATATCGCCCTCAACCGGAAGCTCGGCGTCGGATTCTTCGGCGGCGAGGGATTCATCCTCCAGGACATCTCGGGCGACGGAATGGCGTTCCTACACGCCGGCGGCACGATCGTCGAGAAGCGCTTGGTGGGCGAGAAACTCCGGATCGACACCGGTTGCGTGGTGGCGTTCGAGCCCCAGATCGAGTTCTCGATCGAGCGGGCCGGGCGGGCGTCGACCATGTTCCTGGGCGGCGAGGGGCTGTTCCTGGCGACCCTGGAAGGCACGGGACGGGTCTGGTTGCAGTCGCTCCCCTTCAGCAAGGTGGTCGACGAGGTGATCCGCCACATCCCGCCGCCCAGCAACAGCGGCTAGCGGCCCGAGCCCGACGAGAACGCGAAAATCGCGGCGAGCGGGCGCCGCCCGCCGGGCCCACCCCCACCGCCACCACGGGGTCTGCTGGTCTTCGGCGCCAAATCCGACATTTGGTCTTCGTCTAACGCGGCAGTTGGGTGCGGCGGCGGTCGTCGTGGACTACCTGACTTTCGTTCGGCTGCTTCGGGAACTGAAGGCTGTAAGCGTGACCTGAAGACCGGTACATGGAGTTGCTGGGTGATGTTATGGCCCTGGTTCGTGCGCTCCGTGTGCACGGCCACCATATTGAGACCGCCGAGCTATCAGCCTGGGATGCCAGCCATCCGATAGTGGCCTCACGGTTCGAGCTGTTCGCGCTGCGACGAACAACGTGTGTCACGGTCGGGCTCCCTCTGGGCACGGACTTGCGAGACGATATTGGTGAGGACGCGAGGCGCGAAATGCTGAGCCGAGTTGAGCTTGCTTGAGCCCGTCGCGGGATGCTCCCGGTCAGGAGCGCTCGAACGCGATTTGTCGCATCTCCCACTCGATGGTCGATTTTGGACTGGAGCCGCGCGCCATCACGTCGAGTTCGTAGGCCAGCAGACGGATTGCGTCTGCGCCATAGGTGTCGGTAGCGAATCTTCGGTGTCGCCACGCTTCCATATTGAGGCGGAACATCTCCGCTGCGCGCCTGTCCAGCACGGGCAGTGACCGGACTCCGTTCGCTCTCGTCTGGAGAAACTCCGGCAACGTGATCGTGTCCAATACAGGGCCGATGTAGAGGGTTCTTCCCTCGTGGTTCAACAGCGAGTTCACGACTTCCAGGTACTGTGACAGCACGCGGTTCGAAGTGGTGATCGACTCCACTTCGTCCAGCAGTAGTACGCCGCCTCTCACAAGCTGCGATCCCCATGCACCGATCACAGTCTCCGGATCCCGAAGGTGTGTAGCCACGAATCGCGCGTAGAGGACATCCGCCGGGCCTATGGGGAAAGGGACAGCAGTCGCATCATGAACGAGGTACCGCTCACTCCTTCTAGCGGTACGCTGCGCCTGGGCCACGTACACCTCGGAGGTGTCCATCCCTACTGTTAGGCGCGGTTTCAGTGTTCTGGCGATGAGGCGCGTCGTGTAGCCGGGTCCGCATCCGATGTCTACAGCGAGATTCGGCGGGTCGGGAACTGCCTCGTTGACGAAGCTACGCGAGGACTGGGCAAAGATCCGGGCCAATAGCCTCAACCGGGCGGAAGCTGTGCTGCCGTCGCCGAACACGTACTCCGCCTCGCCCGGATCGCTTACCCGTCGTTCAGCCATGAAGCTGCATATCAGCCGGAGTAGGCCCAGATCGTGTTGCCAACCCAAGCTGCCCATTTGTGGCGCTCGTGGGTTCATGGGCTGACTCTATCGGTGCTATCTCTTGACGGGGTGCCGTAGATAATGGACTATGGGAAATGCCATTCGGGTTGGAGGTGTTGTAATGAGCCGTCATCGGTGCCGAATCCGGCATTTGGTTTCGTCTAATCCGTCCGGGAGGTCGCTGCGACTGACGTTATGTGGTTGACAGCATATAGGTTGGGGTTGGCTGAGCATCGGTGCCAAATCCTGGTGGGGGCTGCCCCGAACGATATGATCCCTCGCGCGGCCTGGTAGACGTCCGAACCGGGCCGTTGGTAATTACGGTTATCTACTAACATACAACGGCGGTGTGACACGTTCAACCCCTCTGTGGAGGGTGACAGCGCGGTTTGTGGGGAAACCCAGCCGGGTCAGTCGCGTTCCAGTTCGAGCGAGGCGGAGTTCATGCAAAAGCGCTGGCCGGTCGGCTGTGGGCCGTCGGGAAAGACGTGCCCCAGATGTGACTCGCAATTGCCGCACACCACTTCGGTACGCACCATGCCGTAGCTGTAGTCGTGGCGCTCCTCCACCGGCGCTCCGTCGACCGACTCGTAGAAGCTCGGCCAGCCTGTCCCGGAGTCGTACTTGGTCTCGCTGCGGAAGAGCGGGATTCCGCAGCCGACGCACATGTAGGTGCCGGCGTCCTTGGTGTTCCAATACTCGCCGCTGAAGGCCCGCTCGGTACCGGCTTCCCGAGCCACGTGGTACTGCATCGGGGTCAGCTTCTCCCGCCACTCCTCCTCGGTCTGCGGGATAGCGGCTGTTTCGCTCGGGGTCAGGGTCATTCTCCGATTCCTTCCCTTGGTGGCGCTGATTTCCGACGCGGCAGGCAGGTTCCGCATGACCGAAGGCAGCCTCGGTGCCAGGACCCCTGCAATAGCGATCGCAATGATCCTATCCTTGTGCCATGGCAACTGAACATGCACGCCGGGCCGGGGCTATCGACAGACTCCCCGTCCCGATGATCCTAACTGTGTCCCATGGCGGCTGACCCCGCGGTTCCCGAGGCCGTCTCCTCGGGCAACCCGCCCCCGAGCGGGTGGAGATCGACCAGGGACTACTTCCTCGCCGGGCTGGTGGCGAGCGGGTTCGCCGTGGCTTTTTCCGAGATGCTCGCCTCCTTCTTCGTGTCGGCGCCATCGCTGGTGCTGACCATCGGGCAGCGGTTCATCGACATCACCCCCGCCGCCCTCAAGGACTGGGCCATCGCCGTCTTCGGAACCAACGACAAGGCGGTCCTGATCGGCGGGATCGTGGTGGTGACGATCATCATCGGCGGCCTGCTGGGTGTGGTGGCCCGCAAGCGTATGGAGTTGGCGGCGATCGGCTTCGTGGCCTTCGGCGTGCTCGGCTACGCCCTGGGAATCACCGATCCGCTCGCCACCGCCGGCGCCACCCTCATTCCGGCTGTAGCGGCGGCCGTGAGCGGCATCGCCGTGCTCGTCCTGCTCCGCCGCCTGCTCCAGGGACCGGCCGCGGAGGGCACCGATCCCGTCCCGGCCGTGTCTCCGGACTCCCGGCGGGCGTTCATGACCGCCTCGGGCGCCGCAGTGGTGCTCGCGGCGGGCCAGGTGGTGATCGGGCGGCTCGCCGCCGACCGGACCCAGTCGGTGGTGGCGGCCCGTGAGCAGGTCACCCTTCCTACGGTGGCCGCCTCGCCCACTACCACAGCCGCGCCTGCCGCCACCACCACGGCAGCCACCGCGGCGGCGGTCGAGGAAGCCCCGGTGACGGAGGCCACGACAACCACCACCCGGGCCGTTGAGGAGGTGGTACGCACCGTGGCCGATCCGACGCCCGCCCAGATCGCCCAGGTGGAGGGGGTGTCGGAGTTGATCACGCCCAACGAGACCTTCTACCGGATCGACACCGCTCTCAGCATTCCCAATGTCGACCTGGACACCTGGGAGGTCAGCTTCACCGGCCTGGTGGACTCACCCTTCAGCCTCACCTATGACGAGCTGACGGCCCTTCCCATGGTGGAGCGCTACATCACGATCTGCTGCGTCTCCAACTCCGTGGGTGGCGACCTTATCGGCAACGCCAAGTGGCTCGGCGTTCCCCTGAAGGACCTGGTGGAGCGGGCCGGGGTCCGGCCCGAGGGCACGCAGTTGATCGGTCGTTCGGTCGATCGCTTCACGGTCGGCTTCCCCACCGAGGCGGTCTTCGACGGGCGGGAAGCGTTGCTGGCGATCGGCATGAACGGAGAGCCCCTTCCGGTCAAGCACGGCTTCCCCGCCCGGCTGGTGGTTTCCGGCCTGTACGGTTACGTCTCCGCCACCAAGTGGCTGTCCGAGGTCGAATTCGCCCGCTGGGAGGACTTCGACGCCTACTGGATACCGCGAGGTTGGGCCAAGGAGGCCCCGATCAAGACCCAGTCGCGGATCGATACGCCTCGCCCGGGCACTGTACAAGTCGGTACGCAAGCCATCGCGGGGGTGGCCTGGGCACAGACTCGGGGCATCGAGATGGTCGAAGTCCAGGTCGATGGCGGCCCGTGGATGGAGGCCATCCTGCCCGAGGAGCTCACCATCGACACCTGGCGCCAGTGGCACCTCGAATACGACTTCACTCCGGGCGCCCACACCATTGCCGTGCGGGCCACGGATGGGACCGGGACCACCCAGACCTCCGAGATAGTGCCGCCGCGGCCGGACGGAGCCACCGGTTACCACACCATCCAGGTGGTCGGGGTCTGATCCGGCGCCGACCCGCCCGGAGGGTCTAGTCGGCCAGAGCGGCCAGGTAGTCGTCGGGGATGTCGAAGTTCCCGTAGACGCCTTGCACGTCGGCCAGTTCGTCCAGCGTGTCCACCAGGCGCAGGACCCTGGAGGCGCCGGAAGCGTCCAGCGGGATGGTCGTGGAGGGGAGTTGGGTGATCTCGGCGGTCTGCACGGACAGTTCCGCGTCCGCCAGCGCGTCCCGGACCGCTGGGAAGTCGGTCGGCGCCGTGATCACCTCGAACTGGTCCCCGCTCTCCCGGATGTCCTCGGCGCCCGACTCGAGGGCCGCCATCAAGATGTCATCCTCATTACCTTCTACTAGAAGGTAACCCTTCTGGTCGAAGAGGTAGGCAACCGACCCCGGCTCGCCGAGGTTGCCCCCGTTCCGGGTGAAGGCGGACCGGATGTCGGAGGCGGCCCGGTTCCGGTTGTCGGTGAGCGCCTGCACCAGCAACGCCACTCCCCCTGGCGCGTAGCCTTCGTAGAAGAACGTGTCGAGGCGTTCGCCGACCAGCTCTCCGGTGCCGCGTTTGATGGCCCGTTCGATGTTGTCCTTGGGCACCGAGGCGGACCTGGCCTTGTCGATGGCGGTGGCCAGCACGGCGTTGCCCGCCGGATCGCCCCCACCCTGACGAGCCGCGGCCTCCACGGCGCGGCACAGCTTGGCGAACAGGTTGCCACGGGCGGCGTCCTGCCGCCCCTTGCGGTGCTTGATGTTCGCCCACTTGGAATGACCGGCCATCGACGTCAGGCCACGAGGTCGATGAGCATCCGGTGGACACGGTCGTCGCCCGTGAGCTCGGGGTGGAAGGCGCACGCCATGACATGGTCCTTTCTCACCAGCACGGGCCGGCCCTCGTGGCTGGCCAGCACCTCGATGTCGGGGGCGGTCCGGTCCACCACGGGTGCCCGGATGAAGACCGCAGGGAACGCATCCTCCCAGCCCTCCACGGCGAGTTCGCATTCGAACGACTCGTTCTGGCGGCCGAAGGCGTTCCGCTCCACCATCATGTCGAGCGCTCCCAGCAGGGGTTGGTCTCCCCCGGTCACCGCTGTGGACAGGAAGATCATCCCGGCGCAGGTGCCGAGGGTGGGGAGCCCGTCCGAGATGCGGCCGCGGAGGGGGTCGACCAGCCCGTAGAGGGTGGCGAGCCGCCCGATGGTGGTCGACTCTCCTCCCGGGATGATGAGGGCGTCGATGCCTTCCAGGTCGGTGGGCGTCCGGATCTCCCGGGGAACGCCACCGGAGGCGGCCACCATCCGGGCGTGCTCGCGGACGTCTCCCTGGAGGGCGAGCACCCCGACCACCGGCGCCCCGGGCGCGGTCTCTACCAGCCTCGCTCCTGCATCCGCTGGCCGGCCGGTATGTCGTCGATCTCGATCCCGACCATGGCCTCGCCGAGATTGCGGGACACCTTGGCCACGATCTCGGGATCACGGTAGAAGGTGGTGGCCTCCACGATCGCCCGGGCCCTGACAGCGGGGTCGCCGCTCTTGAAGATTCCCGAGCCCACGAAGATGCCGTCGCATCCCAGCTGCATCATCATGGCGGCGTCCGAGGGCGTGGCGATGCCGCCGGCGGCGAAGTTGACCACCGGCAGGCCGCCCGCCCCGGCCACCTCGCGCAGCAGTTCGACCGGTGCGCCCATGTCCCGCGCCAGGGCCATCATCTGGTCGTCGCCGGCGGCGGCCGCCTGGGCGATCTCCCGGTTCATCCGCCGCATATGGGTGACGGCCTCGACCACGTTGCCCGTACCCGGCTCCCCCTTGGTACGGATCATGGCCGCGCCCTCGGCGATACGGCGCAGCGCCTCCCCGAGGTTGCGGGCGCCGCACACGAAGGGCGTGGTGAAGGCCCACTTGTCGATGTGGTGGTTGTTGTCGGCGGGGGTGAGGACCTCGGACTCGTCGATGTAGTCGACACCGAGGCTCTGGAGCACCTGCGCCTCCACGAAGTGGCCGATCCGGGCCTTGGCCATGACCGGAATCGAGACCGCCTCCATGATCTCCTGGATCTTGCTCGGGTCGGCCATCCGGGCCACTCCCCCGTGGGCCCGGATGTCGGCCGGAACCCGCTCCAGTGCCATGACCGCCACCGCCCCGGACTCCTCTGCGATGCTCGCCTGGTCGGCGTTGACGACATCCATGATCACGCCGCCCTTGAGCATCTCGGCCAGGCCACGCTTGACCCGCAGCGTGCCGGTCGTCTCCGCCTTGGTGCCCTGTTCCATGGCGAATTCGTCCTTTCGATAGTACCAGTTATCAGGAATATTCTACCGGGTCCAAGCCTCAACGCAACCTTTAGAAGTTGCTATCCGGCGCGGGCGGCCAGGCGGTACAACTCGACGTACCGGGACATCACCCTCCCCCAGTCGAACCGTTCGACCCGGGCTGAGGATCCCCCCGCCAGGCGCTCCCTCAGGCCGGGGTCGGCCAGCACCGCCTTGAGGGCGCCGGCCAGGGCGGCGGGGTCGCCGTTCTTGAACATGAGGCCCGTCCCGCCGAGTACGTCCTCGAATGCGGGAAGGTCGCTGGCCACCACGGCGCACCCCGCCGCCATGCCCTCCGCGACGGTTATCCCGAAGCTCTCTCCGCCCCGGTTGGGGGCGCAGAACACGCCGCTACCGGCCAGGACGGAGCGCTTCTCGGCCTCCGACACCCGGCCCAGGTACTCGACGCCCTCGGTCGGGGGCGACTCCCCGCCACCGACCACCACCAGCCGGGCGTCCGGCACCTCGGAGCGCACGACCGGCCAGGCGGCCAGCAGAAGGTCCCGGCCCTTACGAGGGTCGGGCCGGCCTACGAAGGCCACCCGGCGAGGATGGCGCCGCGCTTCGACCCGGAAGGAGGGCACATCGACGGCGTTGGGTATCTCCACCGGGTCGAGACCGAGCTGCTCCACGGCGCTCCGGGCGGTCCGGCTCACCGCGGTGGCCACCACGTCTCCCAGCAACAGCCTCACCAGGCCTCTCCCCCATCGGTACGCGGCGCGGAACATGGGAGACGGATCGGCGTGGAAGGTGACCACCGTGGGTCGTCCGGTCCGGAGCGCCGCCCATCCGACCAGGGGAACCATGGGCTCGTGGACGTGGATGACGTCCGCGCCGGCCACGGCTGCCCGCACCCGGCGGACGGCTACGGGAGACAGGGCGATGGGCGCTCGGGACCGGTTTACCGGAAACATGACCGGCCGGCCAGCGTTCGTCGCCGCAGCGCCGGATCCGGATCCCGGACCCACGGCGAAGGCTTCCTCGCCCTGCCGCCGCAGATGCTCGACCAGCCCGAGTACCTGCTGCTGGACACCGCCCGGGATGTCGAGGGCGTAGGGCGAGATGACGGCGACCCTCAAGCATCCTCCCGGCGCCGCTCGAGGAAGTCGCGGTCGGACGGCCAGTTGGGTTGTACCAGGTGCCATTGGGTGGGTGCTTCCCGGATCATGTCCTCGTACCGGTGCGCCAGCTGCTGGGTGATGCTGGCCATCCGGTCCGGGTCCTCCGGACCGGGATCCTCGATGGGTGCGAGCACCACCACTCGGTGACCCGCGCCCCGCTTGAAGTACGAGACCACGGGGAGCAGGACCGCGGCGTTGCGGATCGCCAGGGCAGCCGGGCCGGCCGGCAGGGTGGTCCTCTCACCGAAAAACTCCACCTCCACGCCGCGCCCGCCGATGTCACGGTCGGCGACCAGCGCGATGACCCGTCCCTCAATCATGTCGTTGCGCAGGGCCCGCATCGTGGACAGGCCCTCCGCCAGCACCACCCGGATTCCGAGTTGGGCCCGCATGCCGGTGAACCACCGGGCCAGGCGGCGGTTGGCCAGCGCCTCCGCCACGGCGGTGATCTGGACGTTCGCATCCTCCGCCAGGGTGCCCGCCAGCTCCCAGTTCCCCACGTGGGGAAGCGCCGCCACGATCGGTCTCCCGGTCTCCTGGGCTGCCCGGACGTGTTCCAGCCCGGTCAGCGTCACCCGCGACCTCACCGCATCGGCCCGCCGTGGGCGGAACCAGAGCGTCTCCGCCCAGTAGCGACCGTAGGCGCTGAACACTTCCCGGGCCGCTCGCTCCACGGCCCGCGCATCGCCCCGGCCGAGAACCCTTCCCATATGCCGGATCGCCATGGCCTTGCGCTCCCCCGCCCAGAGCCAGCAGAGCCGGCCTGCCCAGCGACCCAGGTGGCGGACGATCGGTTCGGGTAGAGCTCCGAAGATCCCCGCGCCTGCCCGGTAGGTCAGGTAGGTGAGCAGGTCAGTCACCCGCTGACAGCTGCCGCCAGGTCTTGAAGAACCGCTGGAAGACGGTTAGCCAGGTGAGGATGGCCATCAGCCACAGCATGACCGTGACCTGATCGAAGATGAACCCGGCCGCGAAGAGGATGACCCGCTCCGCCCGGCCCATCAAGCCGCCCCGACCCTCCACCCGCCCGATGTCGGCCTTGGCCCGCAGGTAGGAGATGACCAGAGATGCGCCCAGGCTCAGGACGCAGAGCACGACGAGGGCAGGGTCGCCCTCGTCGGGTGAGAGCCGTGAGGTGAGCCAGAAGGAGCAGGCCGCGAACATGGCCGTCTCGCCGATACGATCGAATACGGAGTCGAGCAGCGCACCCCGGGGTGAGTCCGATCCCGACGCCCGGGCAACCGACCCGTCCAACCCGTCGAGAGCCGAGCCGCCCAGGATGACCAGGGCGCCGATGACCACGCTGCCAGTGGCGAGCAGAGTCGATCCGACCAGGGTGACCACCAGCCCCGTCACGGTCAGGTGGGCGGGTCGCACCCCGAGGCGGGCCAGGCCACGTCCGATAGGCGCCACCACTTTGTCGACATGCTCGCGGGCCCAGACTTCGATCACGGTGGCTCCTTCCGCTCGGGAAGCTACCACAGACGGGAAGCATCGTATGATTGCCTACACTCGGATGCCCCACAAGGAAGCGGAGGAGGATGCGACCGGAGAACATTCGAAACGTGGGCCTGTTCGGCCACGGAGGTTCCGGTAAGACCTCCCTCGCCGAGGCCCTCCTCTTCAACGCCGGCGAGATCAACCGCGTCGGTTCCGTAGATGCCGGCAACACGGTCATGGATCATGAGCCCGAGGAGATCGAGCGCCAGAGCTCGCTGGGGCTCGGGGTGGCGTCCTTCGATCACAACGGGACCCGGGTCAACCTCATCGACACCCCCGGGTACGCCGACTTCGTAGGTGAGGCGCTGGCGGCGTTGCGAGCCGTGGACCTGGCCGTGTTCGTGGTCTCCGCCGTGGACGGAGTCGAGGTACAGACCGAGATCCTCTGGGAGGCCGCCCGCCTGGAGGGCATTCCCCGGGTGGTGTTCGTCAACAAGCTCGACCGGGACCGCGCCTCGTTCTCCCGCACCCTGGACGAACTCGTGGAGGCCTTCGGCAAGCGCATCGCTCCCATCCAGATACCGATCGGCGAGGAGCAGAGCCTGAGCGGGGTGGTCAGGCTGGTGTCGGGTCGCGCCTACCGCTACGAATCGGGCCGGACGGAGGGCACGGCTACCGACGTTCCTGCCGAGGTGGCCGAGGCTTTCGAAGAGACCCGGTCAGCGCTCGTGGAATCGGTGGTGGAGACCGACGACGATCTGCTCGAGGCCTACTTCGAGGGCGAGGAACCGTCGGCGGAACGCATGGTGGAGGTCATCCACGACGGGATGCTGGCGGGAGACATCTTCCCGGTCCTGGTGGGTTCCGCGGGCTCGCTGGTGGGAATCGACACCCTGGCCGAGTTCGTGGTCGACTTCGGCCCCGATCCCCTGGAACGGACCATGCCCGCGACCTTGAGCGGCGAACTGGCCCCCGATGCGGACGGCCCGGCGGTGGCCTACACGTTCAAGACGTCAGGGGATCAGTACGTGGGCCGGGTCAATACCTTCCGGGTCTTCTCGGGCTCGTTCAAGCCCGACACCGTGCTCGAGAACCCCGGCGGGGACAAGCTCAAGATGTCCAGCCTCTTCTCGCTCCAGGGTAAGGAGCACACCGGGCTGCCGGAAGCGACGGTCGGGTCCATCGGATCGGTGGCCAAGCTCGACCGCCTGCGGGTCGGAGACACCCTGAGGGCCCCCGGAAGCGCTACCGAGATCGCACCGGTCCGGGTGCCCCGCCCGGTACACGAGGTGACGGTATCGCCCCGCTCCACCCAGGACGAGGACAAGCTCTCGACCGCCCTGGCCCGCATCCAGGAGGAGGATCCCACCATCATGGTGGAGCGACGCGCCGAGACCAGCGAGACGGTCCTCTCAGGCCTCGGGGAAGCCCATGTCAGCGTCACGCTGGCCAAGGTGGCGCGGCTCTTCGGGGTCGAGGTGGACACGGGCGTGCCGCGCATCCCGTACCGGGAGACCATCCAGGGGCGGGCCGACGTGGAGGGCAAGCACAAGAAGCAGTCGGGCGGGCGGGGCCAGTTCGGCGTGGCGTACGTGAGGTTCGAGCCCAACCGGCGAGGCGAGGGTTACGAGTTCGTGGATCAGATCAAGGGCGGGTCCATTCCCCGGAGCCTCATCCCGGCGGTCGACAAGGGGATCCGGGAGGCCCTCGAGCGGGGCATCCTGGCCGGCTACCGCGTCATCGATGTCCGGGCCACCGTCTACGACGGTAAGTTCCACTCCGTCGACTCCGATGAGCTCAGTTTCCGGATGGCGGGGATCATGGCCGTCAGGGCGGCGGCTCCCGATTTGCGGGCTACCATCCTCGAACCCATCGCCGTGGTCACCATCCGGGTGCCCGAGGACTACATGGGCGACGTGATCGGTGACATCAACGCCAAGCGGGGGCGGGTGCTCGGGATGGACGCCGACGGGCGGAGCCGGGTCCTGAATGTCGAGGTCCCGATGGCAGAGGTGCAGCGCTACTCGGTGGATCTGCGGTCGATGACCGGGGGGCGGGGATCCTTCGACATCGAGTTCGCCCGCTACGAGCCCGCTCCCCCGCAGGAAGTGCAGCGGGTGGTGGCGGCGACCAAGGCCGCGGCCGAGTAGGAGGGACGAGCGCAGCACATGGAGAAGGCGACAATCCGCGTCGATGGTGAGGACGCGATCGACCTACTGATCGCATCGGGAACGGAGGGCGAGCGGGCACTCGACATCCGGGGTCTCCGCGCCGCCACCGGGATGGTCACCCTCGATCCCGGATACGGGAACACCGCCGAGACCTCCAGCGAGGTCTCGTTCATCGACGGCGAAGCAGGGATCCTTCGCTACCGCGGCTATCCGGTGGACCAGCTGGTCGGGAACTCCACGTTCCTGGAGGTGGCCTACCTGCTGGACCGGGGCGAGCTTCCCACCCCCGATCAGATGGCGGCCTTCGAGAGCCGTATCGCGGAGTGCCGAGCCCTGCCCGACGGGTTCGAGAAGGTCCTGGAGGCGTTCCCGGCCGGTACCCATCCGATGCAGAAGATCGCCACCGCGATCGCCCTGCTGGGCGCCTACTACCCGAGAACGGGAGGATCGGGAGAGGTGGAGGCCAACCGGCTGGCCGCTACCCGCCTGGTGGCGATGATGCCTGCGCTGGTGGCCTGGTCGCACCGCAGCGACCGGGACCGGGTCTATATCGATCCCGACCCGGGACTCGGCTACGCGGCCGACTTCCTCAACATGACCTTCAACCCCGGCGGCTCGGGTTACCAACCCAACCCGGCCCATGTCCAGGCGATGGAGGCGTTGCTGATCCTCCACGCCGACCACGGCCAGAACCTCTCCACCTCGGCGGTCCGGCTGGTCGGGTCGGGTCAGACCGACCTGTTCTCCTCGATATGCGCCGGCGTTCTTGCTCTGTCGGGTCCTCTCCACGGCGGCGCCAACCAGCGGGTCATCGAGATGCTGGAGGACATCAGGGCCGCGGGCGGGGACACCCGGCTGTTCCTGGACCGGGCGAAGGACCGGAACGACCCCTTCCGGCTCATGGGCTTCGGACACCGGGTCTACAGGAACTTCGATCCCCGGGCGCTGATCATCAAGCGACACGCCCGCGCCCTGCTCGACAACCAGAGCAATCCTCTCCTGGACCTGGCGTTGAAGTTGGAGCAGGAGGCCTTGGCGGACGACTTCTTCATCCGGCGGCGCATCTACCCCAACGTGGACTACTACTCGGGCATCATCTACCAGGCCATGGGATTTCCCAGCGAGATGTTCACGGTGCTTTTCGCCCTGGGCCGGCTACCGGGATGGCTGGCGCAGCTGCGGGAGATGAGGGAGTCCTCGAGCGCCCCGCTCAAGCGCCCGCGCCAGATCTACACCGGCTACTCACAACGAGACTACGTGCCCCAGGCGGAGCGTTGATGGAGGGAATCCGCATTCCCGCCGAGGTGGCCAGGGAAGCGGGTGTCCCGGACGATCTCGACTCCGGGCAGCTGGGTCCGTACCGGTTCCCGTCCCCGTCCCGGCGCCGGATCGGCGCCCGCATCTACCTGGCCGCGGGGCTGCTGGCCGTGTTCGGGGCGCTGGCCAACCTCGGCGCCGGCCTGTGGGTGGTCGCGATCGGGCTGCTGGCACTCGCCTACGTTCATTACCGCACGGCCTGGCCGCTGGTGATTGGCCAGGAGCGGGCGCTGGACATGGCTGCAGCCGTGGCTCCGTTTCCGGTGGGCCACGCCTCGGCGGCCCTCGGGTTCGTAGGAGGTCGGTCGCGCCCGGTCTGGAACCTCATCCTGTACTCGGCGGAGGACCCGCCGCTGGCGCGGGCACTGGTACGGATCGACGCGGTCAGCGGGCACAGCGTCGACGAGGTCTACACGGAGCAACTGGAGCAACCCGGCTGAGCCCGGCGGGGGCTCGAGGAGTACGTTCAGCCGGGAGGCCGGGCGGCATCGACCAGCTCGGCCAGTGCCTCGTCCATCGGAACGCCCCGCCTCTCTTTCTTCTCCGACCGGAGGCGAAGGCCGACCGTGTCGTTTGCGGCATCCTGGTCGCCCACCACCAGGATCGCCGGGACCTTCCCCGTGATGGCCGAGCGGATCTTCTCCCCCAGCTTGCCCGGTCCCGAGGCGGACTCGACCCGTAGGCCCCCGTCCCGGAGCTTGCCCGCAACCCGGCCGGCGTAGCCGTCATGACGGTCGGCGACCGGCACGACCACGGCTTGGACGGGCGCCAGCCACATCGGCATGGCGCCGGCGTAGTGCTCGACCAGCACGCCCAGGAAGCGCTCCACCGAGCCGAACTTGGCGGCGTGGATCATGACGGGCCGCTCCCTCGTGTCGGCGGGAGTGACGTATTCGAGGCCGAACCGCTCCGGGAGGGAGAAGTCCACCTGGATGGTGGACATCTGCCAGCGGCGCCCGATGGCGTCATTGACATGCACGTCGATCTTGGGGCCGTAGAAGGCGCCCTCGCCTTCCGCCACGCGGTGCGGGACGCCGGCCTTTGCGAGCGCTTCCCCGAGCGACTCTTCGGCCAACGCCCACAACTCCGGTTCCCCGACCCATTTCTCTCCCGGACGGGTCGAGAGATCGGCCTGGAATTCGTCGAAGCCGAAGTCCCGGAGGAGGCGGAGCACGAAGTCGAGGTGGAGCTGCAGCTCGGACGGGACCTGGTCGCGGGTGCAGAAGGTGTGCGAGTCGTCCTGGGTGAACCCGCGCGCCCGGAGCAAGCCGTGGACCACGCCCGACCGCTCGTAGCGGTACACGGCGCCCAACTCGGAGAGCCGCATGGGCAGGTCCCGGTACGAACGGGCGTCCGAGCGGTAGATCAGAACGTGGAACGGGCAGTTCATGGGCTTCACGCGGTACTCGTCACCCTGGTCTATTTCCAGGCCGGGGTACATGTTCTCCGCATAGAAGTCCAGGTGGCCTGACGTCTGCCAGAGATCGGCCCTGGCCAGGTGGGGTGAGAAGACGAAGTCGAAGCCGAAGGCCTCGTGGATGCGCCGGCTGTAGTCCTCGGCGAGGCGCCTCAGCATCCCGCCCTTCGGGTGCCATACCGCCAGGCCCGGGCCGAGGCCGTCCGGGAACGAGAACAGGTCGAGTTCGCGGCCCAGCTTGCGGTGGTCCCGGCGTGCCGCTTCCTCGATCCGGTGGAGATAGGTCCGCAGCGCCTTGCCCGACTCCCAGGCGGTCCCGTAGATGCGCTGGAGTTGGGGACGTTTCTCGTCCCCCCGCCAGTATGCCCCCGCTGTGCGGGTCAGTTTGAAGGCCTTCAACCTTCCGGTTGAAGGTAAGTGTGGGCCCCGGCACAGGTCCACGAACCCCTCGTTCCGGTAAACGGACACCACGTCCCCGGATTCGACCTCCGACTCGTCTACCGAGCGGATTATCTCGAGCTTGTAGGGGTGCTCGCGGAACAGGTCCAGTCCCGCGGCCCGCGACATCTCTTCCCGGACGAAGGGCTGATCGGCCGCGACGATGCGCTCCATCTCCTCTTCGATGGCGTCCAGGTCGTCGGGTGTGAACGGTCGTCCGATGTCGAAGTCGTAGTAGAAGCCGTCGGTGATGGCGGGTCCGATGGCGAAGGTGGCGCCCTCGAAGAGTCCGAGCACCGCCTGGGCCATTATGTGGGCGGCCGAGTGACGGAGGACATGGCGGCCCTCCTCCGACTCCGGGGTGATTACCGCGAACCGCCCCCCGGCATGGATCGGCTGCTCCAGGTCCATCAGGACGCCGTCCACCGACACCGCCACGGCCGCACCGGCCAGGCGCGGGCCGATCGATCCGGCCACCTGGAGGCCGGTCACTCCGGCCTCGCGGCGGATGAGGGTTTGGTCGGGAAGGATCAGTTCGATGCTCATGGCCGGGTCCGGGAAGATGGATTCGCCATCGTAATCAACGACCCGGCGGCGGCCGGTATTCCTCCCGGCGCCGGCCACGAGGCGATTGGTTCCAAAGGGTCTTTGACCGGCGGTCAGTGGCCCCTACGGACACTGGAACGATCCATGCTGATACAATCGATCATATACAACTATGAACTGGCAACTAGCAACTAGCAACTAGTCCAGCGGTAGGCGCGGTCGGTGCGTTCGGTGGTGAAGCCGAGGCGCCGGTAGAGGTTCACGGCGGCGACGTTGGCCGAGTCCACGTAGAGGATCGCTCTGGTGGCATGCCTGTGGCGAGCGAGGTAGTCGAGCCCGTCGAGTGCGATGGCGCGGCCCAGTCCGCGGCCGAGGAAGGCGGGATCGACCGCCAGTACGTAGATCTCGCCGAGGGCGCCCCCGTCGGGTGCCGGCGTATCATGGACCTTGGTCCAGTGGAATGTGACCAGGCGGCCGTCGATCCGGCCGGTGCGGAGTCCGCGGGGATCGAACCACGGCATCGAGGTCCGCCGCGCCAGGTCCTGTAGTGACCAGCCGCCCTGCTCGGGGTGGCCCTCGAAGGCCCGGTTGTTGACCTCGATAAGGGCTTGCGCATCCCGGTCGACGTCGAAGCCGGCGAACCGGACGCCCGCCGGTGGCCGGCCGATGCCGGGGACGGGAAGTGCGGCCGCCATCAGGTACAGATCCCGTTCGTGGGTGAAGAGCGCACGTGGCGGCTCGAGGGCCGCGGTGTGGAGCCAGAGCACCGCTTCCTCGATCCCGGCGGCATCCAGGTCCTCGACGACTCCGGTGAGAAACCGTTCCGGCCGGCCGGAGTCGTCAGCCAATTCCAGCGTCCAGACCCTCCCGTCGGGGTTGGGGGCGGCGAAGGCATAGGAGACCAGCGTTCCGCCTGCCCGCGCGGCGTAGCCCAGTCCCCCACTGCCAGGGTCGTTCATGGCTGCTCGAAGGACCTCCCCGAAGGGCGGGGCGCCCTGCTTCTCGGCGACCCTGGCGATGAGATTCACCAGCTGCTCCCCGAGTTCGCCCGGCGAAGTGCGACATACCTCCATTGGCGCCGGAGGGTACAACTATCCTCCGGGTGGAATAGGCGTCGGAGGGTTAGTGCCGTGACCTGGTCGGACGATCAGAAGCCGCCGGAAGGTACCCGCCGTCCGGGGGACTCCCGCTGGTCCGGAGTCCGCCAAGCCGATCAGGTGCCGGTGACCGATGCGATGGTCACGCCCCGATCGGAATCCGGCGAAGCGCGGGCCGGTGCGGGCGTCCCGGAGGGCGAACCACGCTTCTGCCCCCAGTGCGGTCAGCAGTGGACACCCAAGACCTTCATCTGCCAGTCGTGCCGTCACCGGATAGGACGGCCCGAATCCCCGGCCCGGACAGGACGGTTCACCTCCGGCCCGGGCTCCATGCGGCGGATTGCTCTGATCCTGGCGGTGGTGGCCGGCCTGGTGCTCGGGCTGCGAACCCTTACCAGCCGTGACTCCTCCACGGAGGCCGTGGAGCCCGCCGTCGAGACCACATCTTTGCAGAGCGACGCGGCGGCCCTGGAGTTCTACGCGGACGAGATCTCGCTGCTGGCCCTGGACGTGGCGGATGCGATGGACACCGGGCGGCAGATAAACGACGGTTGGGACAGCGGCAGCCTCGAGTACGACGCGGCTGTCGAGCAGATGGGCGCCCTGGTGTCCCGGGTGACCGTCCTTTCCGCCCGGCTGGCCCGGGTGGACGCGCCGCCGGGGATCAGCACCCGGCTGCAACAGGGTCTGGCCGGCTCTCTCGCCTCCTTCATCGCGGCGGCGGAGACCATGCAGGAGGGCCTGGAGTCGACCGATACCGGGGAGACCCGTCGCGCCGGCCTGCTGGCCTTCGAGACGGCTGCCTTCGAGTTCGGCCTTCTGGCCGGCCAGGTGGCTACTGCGGTCGAGGAGGCGCAACCGGCTCCGGACGGCGTCGAGGGCGGCGCGGACGGGTAGACCGCGGCGGGTCTGACGGGGGTTCCGGTCGCCCCCGCCGGCGCCGGGAGTTCGACTCGCGGCCCAGCGCCTGGGTCAGCACGCCGGCCGCCACGATGGCGCCGCCCGCGAGGATGGCGACTCTGGCCGTCTCGTCGAAGAGCCACCACACCCAGAGCGGCGCCAGCACGATCTCGATCATCGAGATGAGCACCGACTCGGCCGGCCTCACGTATCGCGCTCCTACCGTGTACAGCGCCAACCCACCGGCCAGGGCGACTCCTCCCAGCCAGAAAGCCACCACCAGGTCCCGCGGGCTCGGGGCGGCGCCGCCGATCAGCCAGCTCGTGGCCGCGGCCGTTATCAGACCTGACACGGCGATGGCCGGCAACATGTCGACATGCCTGCGGCGACGCTGCAGCACCGTGAACACGGCGAATCCGAGCGCCGACAGGAGGGCCAGCAAGGCTCCAGGCGAGATCCCCGCCGACCCGTCCGGGCCGTTCATCACCGCGATGCCGGCCAGCACCAGCGCCATTGCCAGCCAGGTGATCCGGGTGATGGGCTCCTTCAACAGCGCCCATCCCAGCAGCCCGGCCAGGACCGGCGCCATGCTGAAGATGAACACCACCTCGGCCACGGTGGTGAGGCTGAGGGCGTACACGAACGCGATGGAGGCCATGGAGATGGAGGCGCCGGCGATGACCCCGTCGGCGCCGATGTCTGCGAACGAGCGGGCGAACCCCCGTCCCCGGCGCATGGCTACCCAGGCACCGATCACCACGACCTGGGCTATGGCCCGGTAGAACAGTATCTGCCAGGTGGTGGCGGTGTCCATGATCCTCACCCCGAGGCCGAGCGTGCTCCAGAGGGTCCCGGCCGCGGCCAACAGCAGGATTCCCCTGGCGCGGGCAGGTAGGAGGGTGGCGGTCCGGATCGTCATGCTGATCCGGACTCAGTGGTCTGTCATGGTCCGGATCCATGCCACGATGTCATCGAGGATCATCCCGCCTACCGGCTCCTGCAAGGAGGCGTGCCGGACGCCCGGATACAGTCGCCGCTCGACGTTGGGGAGCCGAGCCAGTACGTCACTCGTCTTCGGTGGCACGAGCGTGTCGTCCTCGCCGTGCGTCAACAGGCACGGGGCCGAGAAGCGGTCGAGGGATGCGCCGACCCGGTCCATCGTGCTGAGCAGATGGGCGCCCAGCCGGACCGTGGTACGCGGTTCCAAGAGCGGATCGGCGAGATAGCCGGCAACGAAGGCGGGGTCGTTGAATATCTGGTCGGGGTTGATCGGGTTGGCCAGGGTCAGGGTGGGAACCAGCCCGGCCAGGATCGGGGAGGCCCTCCGTTTCCAGGCCGGTACGACGGCGTCCACGGCGGGTGCATTGAGCACCACCAGGTCGGGTTGGCGATGGCGCGACATGGCGTAGTCAAGGGTGAGGAGGCCTCCGGCGGAGTGGCCCAGCACGACTCCGGGGAGGCCCTCCGTTTCCAGGCCGGTACGACGGCGTCCACGGCGGGTGCATTG
>JAPPGU010000042.1:27033-37025 GCA_028821265.1 bacterium
AGTCAAGGGTGAGGAGGCCTCCGGCGGAGTGGCCCAGCACGACTCCGGGGAGGCCGCGATCCAGCAACCGGGCCAGGTTGTCCGACAACTGGAACAGGTAGGAGTGCCAGTCCGCTATGTCGGCCCGGGTTCCCCCGGAGGCTCCGAAGCCCATCAGATCGAAGGCGTGGGTGTCGATACCGGCTGCCGCCAGCCGGGCGCCGACGTCCCGGTAGCGACCCGAGTGCTCCGCCAAGCCGTGGACGATCAGGAGCGAGGCCCATGGATCCTCGGCTTCCCACCGGCGGCGCAACTCGGTGACGCCGCCTCGGGTGGTGACGATCTCCATGCTGGTGGCGGGCGGGGCGGTCATTCGATGGAACCTTGCCTGGGAGCCGGGGTGGTCCATGGCCACGAAGTAGCCGGCATTCTAGGGGTCTGTCTGTCGAACGGCGGCGTGGTATGCGCTGGCCGGCGGCGTTCCTCGCAAGGCCCGCTGACGAAGGCATACCCGCAGCGGTACGTTGAGGAAGCGGAACGCAGCGAGGGCCGTCGATGGCCGCCACAGCACGCCAGGTTGTTTGACAGGCAGACCCCTGGGTCCCCTCGGGGGTCCCTGGACGTCACTAGCCGGACGTGCTCCGGTTGCGGTCGGTCAGCCGGGTCACGAGCGGCGGCCCGGAGTGACGGGTGGGGACCAGCTCGGATCCGGATGGTGGTGCCGAGTCCAGGCCGTACTTGAAGACCAGGTGCAGGTAGTCACGCCGGTACAGCAGCCTGATGTCCACGTCGGGATACCGGGCCCGGAACAGGCGCACCTTGCGCTTCTTCTTGGTCACCAGGCTCTGCTTCATGGTGGTCAGCTCCACGAAGACGTCCTCGTCCGGCAGGTAGAAGTCGGGGGTGAAGCTCTTGGTAGGCCGACCCTCCTCGTCCCATTGGATGGGAAACGAGCGGGGCTCGTACTCCCAGCGCACGTGGTAGAAGTCGAGCAGCCGGGCGAACTGGATCTCGCTGTGGTGGGCGAAGGCGACGCCTCTAGGGGAAGATGTGACCGGACTCGGGCCGGAGGAGGTCAGCTGGTGGCCGCCTCGGGATCGGATTGGAGCTCAGCAAAAGGGAGCTCGGCCTGCACCGCGCTCGGAGCGAAGTCCAGCAACTCACCCTCGAGGTCACGTTGAATCCGCCCCACGGCGATGGCGAATACTCCCTGACCGCGTTGGAGAGCGTCCATCAGGTACTCCTGGGTTCCCTCGCGGTCGAAGCTGGCCAGGATGGTGGCGCCGTCGCTGATCAGGTTGGCTTCGGAGAGCGGCTGGTCGATCTCCTGCTCGCGGAGCCATTCGACCGCCTGCCGGATCCGGTTGAGGTGGAGGCCTGTGTCGAGGAGACCCTTGATGACCCGTAGCCGGACGAGGTCGGAGAAGGAGTAGAGCCGCTGGGTCCCGGATCCCTGCGCCGCTATCAGTGAAGGCTGCAGGAGGTCGGTGCGATCCCAGTAGTCGAGCTGGCGATAGGTGATCCCGGCCAGCTTGCACACCTGGGGCGCCCGGTAGCCCTGCATCGCCTCAGCCGGGTTCTCGGTGTTGATATCTCGGTCCATCGGAACGGGACTCCCCTCCCCGGCGGGTCGGCGCCGACCCGCTGTCACCGGGTCATTACAGCCAGGTAATTACCTGTGTGCGAGCCGTACGATAGACCATCGGGAGCCGCGTTCCAACGGTTTCCCGGGGATGCCCACCCCCCGGGCGCGGGGATTTGCCCTGGGTTCAGCCCGGCCTGGACGGTCCGTTCCGAGTCGGTTTAGGCCGTCTGAGTTTCACTGCGCAGGGGCTGAGAACCACGGGAAACAGCAGGAGAAAGAACCACGGCAGCCTTGACTTGACCTCAATAATGACTAACAACTAACAACTAGCAACTAACAACTAACCGCTCCTGAAGTCCTCTGGCGACAGATCTTCGAGGAACTCCCGGAAGGCCTCCACCTCCGCCTCCTGGTGGTCGTCCTTGATCTCGATGCCGGCGTCGTCAAGGACCTCCGGAGTGGCGAACACCGGCGCACCGGTGCGGGCGGCCAAGGCGATGGCGTCGGAAGGGCGGGAGCTGACATGGATCTCCTCACCGTCCCGCGACAGGACCAGGTCTGCGTAGTAGACGCTGTCCCGCAACTCGGTCACCGTCACCCGGGTCACCTGTCCCCCCAACACCTCGGTCGTGATCCGCAGCAGGTCGTGGGTGAACGGGCGGGGGGTGTTGACACCCTCGAGGGCGTAGGCGATGGCCGTGGCTTCCATGGCGCCGATCCAGATGGCGAGGAAGCGCTTGCCGTGCGACTCCCGCAGCAGGACTATCGGCTGGTTGGTCGGGTACTCGATCCTGACCCCGATGAGATCCATGGGAACCGACTCGCTCATGGTGCGAGCCTATTCACGACGAGCCGGCTCTGCAATGGGCACCAGTGCGGACGGGTCGGCCGCGAAGGAGGCAAAATCGAGGATGGCCCACAAGGATCGCAGGTTGCGGAACTCGCCCTTCCAGTCGAGACCGTACCCCACCAGGAACTCATCCCCAACCTCGAAGCCCCGGTACTCGATGGGTACGTCAACGATACGCCGGGTGGTCCGGTCCAGGAGCGATACCGTCTGGAGGCTGGCGCAATCGCGTTCCTCCATCATCTGACGGAGCAGGCGGAGCGTGAGGCCGGTGTCCACGATGTCCTCCACGATGAGCACGTGACGGGCGGCGAGATTGGTGGCGGTGTCCATCGCCACGCGTACCCGGCCACCCTCCCCGAACTTGGTCAGCCCGAGAAAGTCGGCCTCGCACTCGATGGGGATCTGGCGGATCAGGTCTGCCAGGAACACCAGGGATCCCGACAGCACGCACACCAGCACGGGCCGCAGGCCCCGGTAGTCGTGGGCGATGCGTTCTCCCAACTCCGCGATGCGCTCGGTGATGTCGCCTTCGCTTATCGCCTCCGCAGCGATCATTGTTCGCCCCTCAGTCCTTGCCAGTACTTCCATACCCATGCCAGCGCGTCGCGGATACCCGGAAGCTCTACCTGACGTTCAATGCGCTGGGTCACGGGAGCGGCGGGAACCTCGGCTTCAGGGTCGACAGCGGACGGGCCGGTTCCGGTCCCCGGCGCATCGGCGGCCACCGGCTCCACGGTATCCGGCGGAGGCTGCTCCGCCCGAGCCGGGAAGACCTCGAAGTCGGTACCGGGCTGTGCGGCGACACCGCCTGCCAGCGGCCGGCTCAGGTCGGATGTGGCCGGGACCAGGGTCAACGGCCCGAAGCCGCCGAAGCCGTAGTCGAGCAGCAGGGTGACATCGGCGAAGTGATCCTGGGAGCCCAACACCACCACGTAGATCCGGCGTTGATCCCGCTGGGCCACCGCCGAGAGCGTCTGGAGGGCGCGGCCGGTGTAGCCGGTCTTGATGCCGAGCGTGCCCGGATAGGTGGCGAGCAGGTCGTTGCGGTTGACGGCCACCCGCGACTCCCCTTCCGGTGTGGGCGGGAGGCTGAAGCTCCGGGTGGCGGCGATCCGGGAGAACGCCGGGCTCTGCATCGCGGCGACGGAGATGCGGAGAATGTCGCGGGCCGAGCTGTAGTGGTCGGCGTGATCGAGGCCGTGCGGGTTGACGAAGTTGGAGTCGGTGAGGCCGAGCCGGGTGGCCTCCCGGTTCATCAACTCCGCGAACCCCGCTACCGACCCGCCCACGTGCTGGGCAAGCGCCACAGCCGCATCGTTGGCGCTGCGGAGGATCAGGGCTGCCAGGAGCTCCTCGACCGTCCAGGCCGCCTCTCCCGCCACCAGGCCGATCTCCGACTCGCCCACCGAGGCGGCCGTATGGGTGATGGTGACGAGGTCGTCCCCGCCCACGGTCTCGAGCACCACCAGAGCGGTCAGTATCTTGGTGACCGAGGCGACCGAGCGGCGGGAGTCGGCGTCCATCTCGGCCAGTACCTGGCCGTAGGTGTCGTCGTACACGATCCATGCCTCGGCCGTGACCTCCGGAGGATCCGGTGCGAGTAGCCCCAGGTCCGTTGGATGGTGGGCCCGGCCGGGCGGGGCCGCTACGAGCAGGACCGCCAGGCTGGTTGCTGCGAGCAGAGCACCTGCCCGAAGTCTTCGCATGTGGAGGTCAGTCCTCGCCGAGGAGCCGCTTTACGTCCGCCTGGAGGAAGGACTGGGAGAGCAGCCGGATCGCCTCGGCCCCCCGGCTCAAGGTCCTGGCGGCCTGGCGCCGGCTGGCCCGGCTCGGGCTCAGGCGCATGGCGAGGGTGAGCCTGTCGAGCAGTTCGACCTGGCGGGAGACGCCCTGGCGAACCTGGCGGATGTGCCGGGGTTCGAGACCCTCCGCGAGCAGCACCCCGCACTGGCGGGCCACGGCCACGTCCCCGGTGGTGAACTGGTGGGGGCCCTCGGTGTTGAGCGGGGCCAGCAGGCCGTGGTCGAGGAGTTGGCGAACCTGGGCGGGGGTCAGGTCGGACCGTCGGGCCAGTTCGTTCAGGCTGAATGTCTCGTCGGCGATCTCCGGGACCGGTAGCGGCTCCTCGGGTTCCACCCCGCCGCCCGGTATCTCGCCCCTCTCGAGCCGGGTCAGCTGCGACTTGATGACCTTGAGGGGAAGGAAGTGGTCGCGCTGCTGGCGAAGGATGAAGCGGAGCCGGTCGACGTCGGACTGGCGGAAATGCCGGTATCCGGACGGCGACCGGGCCGGATGGACGAGGCCGTTGGTCTCGAGGAATCGGATCTTGGAGGTGGTCACGTCGGGGAACTCGTCGTTGAGCAGCTCCCGGACCCGGCCGATGGTGAGGGTCGGAGAATCGGTCATCGTCCCCGGGCCAGCAGGAGCCGGAACATCCCGATCATCAGCTCGTCGCCGGGAAGGATGGTTGTGCTCTCCGCGAGCCTGCCGTTCACGTACGTCCCGTTGGTGGATCCGAGGTCGGTGAGGGTCAATCCGGTGGCATCCAGCGTCAGCAGGCAGTGGCTCCGGGAGACGGTGATGTGGTCGAGGGCGATGTCATTGTACGGATGTCGTCCGATCCGGGTGTCGCCGGGTGTGACCCGCCACGACCGGCCGGCCTGCTGGCCGGTTCGCACTATCAGCTTGTAGGACGGTCCGCCCTCGTCCGATCCGGGCTGGCCGGTCCCGATGGGATTCCCCTCATCATCGAAAAGATCGAGAACCTCGGTCACGTCCCCCGGAGACGTGGCGTCCTCGCCGGGCCGGTGGCCGACCGTCGCATCCGGCGCCTGGTGCGAGTCATCCATACCGCGAGTGTAGTTGTCGAGACGCACGATCGGGGACGCTTGCTTTGGAGTTGTTTACAGGTGGTCAAACAAGGAGGCATTGTTGAGCGGCGACTTGGCATGCGAGGCTCGTCATTAAAGTTTAGCTAGAACCTCTGGGTAGGGGCCCGTCACGCGACGCGGCGGAGATCGCCGAGATAGCGCCAGGTCACGATGAGGTACAGGGCTAGGCCGGTCACGCCGAGCAGCGTGGCAAGGACCTCCCAGAAGAAGGGCACGAAGCTAGTAGCGGTCAGGTAGTAGAAGGGCACCGCGAAGAAGATCAGGGCGGTGGCGGTCTTGCCCATCTGCCGGACCGGCACCCGGACGCCATGGCGCATCAGGTAGTAGATGGTGGTGGGTCCGATGATGGCTTCCCGGACCAGCAGCGACAATCCGAGCCACAACGGGACCAGGCCGGCCACCATCCCGCCCACCACACCTGCGAAGACCACCAGCCGGTCCGCCACCGGATCGAGCATTTTGCCGATCTCCGAGACCTGGCCCAGGCGGCGGGCCAGCATCCCGTCGAGCAGGTCGGTGACCGAGATCAGGCCAAGGAGCACCGCGGCCAGGAACGGGCGGTCGAGGCCCAGCAACACCCAGAGGAAGACGGGCAGGGCCAGGATCCTGAGGAAGGAGATCAGGTTGGGCAGGGTCCAGAGTCCGGCATCCTCGGTAGCCGTCTTCTCGGTCGTTCCTTCGCTCACAACGGCGCGTCCCCCGCCCGGTAGCAAGCTACCAGATGGCCGGGGTTGCCCTCCTCGAGGGGTGGATGGTCACTGGAGTGGCAGACCTCGGCGGCCAGGGGACACCGATCGATGAAGCGGCACCTGGGTGGCGGGTTGATCGCCTTGGATATCCCACCGCGGATGTGCGCGCCCTCCCGGTGGTGGGCGGGATCGGGTACCGGTACCGACGCCAGCAGCGCCCTGGTGTAGGGATGCTGGGGATTACCGAGCAGTTCCTCGGTCTCCCCCATCTCCACGATCTTGCCCAGATACATGACCGCGATCCGGTCGCACATGTAACGCGCCACCGCCAGGTCATGCGTTATGTACAGGTAGGAGACGTTCAGTTGGTCCGCCAGCTTCAGCATCAGATCCATGATCGAGATCCGGATCGACACGTCGAGCATGGAAGTCGGCTCGTCGGCGACCACGAAGGCAGGATCGACCACCAGCGCCCGGGCTATGGCTATCCGCTGCCTCTGCCCTCCCGACAGTTCGTGCGGGTACCGGAAAAGGAAGGTCGACGGCGGTGTCAGCCCCACCAGTTCCAGGAGCCGCATCGCCCGCTCCTCGCGTTCCCTCACGCTCCCGATCCGCTGTACGGTCAGGGGTTCCGCGATCGTGTCGTACACGGTGCGCCGCGGGTTGAGCGACTCGAACGGATCCTGGAAGATCATCTGCACCCGGCGCCGGAAGCGTCGCAGGTCATCCTTGTCGGTGATGCCGGCCATGTCGACCATCTCGCCGTCCGCCTCGATCATGATCCGTCCGGAGCCGGCCTCGAGCAGCTTCACCATCAGCTTCCCGGTGGTGCTCTTGCCGCAACCCGACTCCCCCACCAGGCCAAGGGTCTCGCCCGGGGCGATGTCGAAGCTGATCCCGTCCACCGCGTGGACGTATTCGGTTGCCCGGCTGAAGGCATTGCGGGCGATCGGGAACCGCTTGGTCAGGTTCTCGACCCTGACCAGTGGCCGCGTCATGCCTCTACACCCTTGCCTATCCGGACCGGGACGCTCGTCCAGTTCCAGCAGGCGACGCCATGGCCGGACTGTGGATCGATGACCTCCATGGCCGGGTTCTCCTCCCGGCACCGCTGGTCGGCATAAGGGCATCGGGGATGGAACCGGCATCCCGTGGGCGGATCGACCAGGTTGGGCGGCTCACCCTCGAGCGGCGCCAGCACGCGGCGGGGCCCGGTCACCGACGGGGTGGACCGCAGCAGCAGGTAGGTGTAGGGATGGCGGGGCCGGGAGAACACCTCCGCGGTCGGGCCCAGCTCCACGAGGCGGCCCGCGTACATCACGCCCATCGCCTCGGTCACCTCGGCGATGACCGCGATGTCGTGGGAGATGTAGATGATGCTCATTCCCAGTGCGGTCTGGACCTGCTTCAACTCCTGAAGGATCTGGTCCTGCACTATGACGTCGAGGGCGGTGGTCGGTTCGTCCGCGATGATTACCTGGGGATCGCACGATAGGGCCATCGCGATGATCGCCCGCTGCCGCATGCCCCCCGAGAACTCGTGCGGGTAACGATCCACCATCGCCCGGTTCAAGCCGACCAGGTCGAACAACTCGCCGACCCGGTCCCGGATCTGTTCCTCTGTCAGGTCGCCCCCGAAGTGGGTGACCATCGCCTCCCGGATCTGCTCGTAGACGGTGTACACGGGGTTCCATGCGTTCATGGCGCCCTGGAAGACCATGGCGATGTCCGACCAGCGGCGGCTTCTCATCTCGTCCTCGGTCATGTCGAGGAGGTCGATCCCGTTGAGACGTACAGATCCGCCTCGGAACTCGGCGTTCTCGGGTAACAACCGCAGGAGCGACATCGCGACCGAGGTCTTGCCACAACCGGACTCCCCCACCAGTCCCAGTGCCTCGCCCTTGCGCAGCTCGAAGCTGACCCCGTCGACCGCGGATACCCATCCGATGCTGGTCCTGTAATGCATGCTGAGGCTGTCCACCTCCAGGAGCGGGGCGGTTTCCGAGGTCCTGGCGACCCGATCCGCGGCCTCGGCCCGGGCGGAACGTAGGTAGCCCGCCATCCGGCCTGCCGCTTGCCCGCCCAGTGCTGCTCCTGAGGCGAATCCCAGAGCGCGCACGATGACCGTACCGATGGCCAATTCGCCCCCGACCGCGCCCCAGATGAGCTCGACGAAGAACATACCCAGCCCGGCCATCAGCCCGTGGGTGGGGAACCGATGACGGGCGGCCAGACCGGAAACGAGGGCGCCGAGGAATCCCGGCAGCAGCAAGGCCACCAGGATCACCAGGTACCCGGGCCGGTACTGGTCCTCCGCGGGGGTTATCCACGCTCCCAACCAAGAGTTGAGCAACGCGATGACGGCGACCCCGAGGACGATCGCCGGCAGGTTCAGCCGGGGCGGACGGGAGGCCGGGGTTGCGCTCATCCGTTCTCCCGCAGCACCGGTGTGCCTCCGGGATCGAGGCAGGCCGGGTACGCCATGGTCCTCGTGTCGGCCGCGGTCATCGTTTCCTCAGCCTGGGATTGACCACCTCGTCCATGGCCCGGCCGACCAGGAAGAACGCGGCGGCGAGGAGGGACACGCACAACCCGGCGGGGAACACCAGCCACCAGAAGCGCATGCCGGTGAGGAAGTAACCCTGGTTTCTGGCCAGTTCGATCATCAACCCCCAGCTCATGTCGATGTTGAGCAGGCCGAGGAAGGAGAGGATCGCCTCGGTCTGGATGGCGGCGGTGACGGTGAACATCATGTACAGGAAGCTGAGCGGCATCACGTTGGGTATCACGTGGACGGTTATGACACGGAACGTGGAGCCACCCGCCACCCGGGCGGCCTCGATGAAGGGCTTGACCTTCACCGCCAGGGCCTGCGACTTGAGGACGATGGCCACTCCGCCGAATCCCGACAGCACCCCGATCAGGATGGCCAGGTGCCACAGCTCGAAGCGAAACACCGAACTCATCACGATGAAGATGGCCAGCGCGGGGAGCATCAGCAACAGGTCGGCCAGCCGCATGAAGAACGAGTCGATCCAGCCACCCAGATAGGCGGCCACTGCGCCGACCGAGGTGGCGAAGAGGACGGTGACCAGGGCCGCCACCATTCCCAGCAGGAACGCTCCCTGGGCGCCCTTCATGAGTTGGGACAGGATGTCGCGCCCCAGCGGGTCGGTTCCGAGCCAGTGCCGGCCGTAGGGACCTGTGGGTTGCTCCCGGATCTCGGCGACGTCTCCGAGGAGCAGAGGAGATCCGTCAGGGTTCGAGTAGAGCAGCGCCTCGCGTATCGACATCTCCGTCGCCGGGTCCGCGACCTCGTTGACCACCGTCCTGTACAGGACCGGCGGGTTCGCCTCGTTCCCCACCACGGGGTGGTAGGTACCGGCATCCCACACTCCACCGAGCGTCACCCCTGCCACCACCAGCAGGGCGGCTGTGATTCCGACCGTGAGCGGGAGGGTGACCCTCCGCTCGTGGCGAAGGCGACCCAACAGCGGCCAGACCACCCAGGCCACGACCGGCCAGATCAGCAGGAACAGCGCGGCGCCGGAGTACCAGCGCATGCCGGACATCAGAACGGGATGTATGAGGGCCATCAGCGCGAAGAACAGGATGATGGCCAGACCCACGATGCCGACCCGGTTGGCTCGGAACAGGTTCCAGTTGTTGGTCACGCCGGCCCACACCAGGTTGGCCCGGATCCTCCACAGCGAACCCGTCCTGGCCACGTCGGTCGCCGGCCGGGCTTCCAGCAGATCCGTCATCGGCCCGGTTCCGGCATCGTCACTCCCCCGTCACCCTGATACGGGGGTCGAGGAACATGTAGAGGATGTCCACCACCAAGTGCCCGACCATGGCCATGACGCCCACGAACGAGAAGGCCGCGATCGCCAGGTTCGTGTCCTGCCCGACCACGGAGTGGAACAGGAGCTCTCCCATGCCGGGCCACGAGTAGACGGTCTCGGTGATGATGCCCCCGTCGATGACGGTCGCCACCG
>JAPPGU010000078.1 GCA_028821265.1 bacterium
GAGGCTCGACCTTCTCGGGCATCTTCGACAGCCTGTCCACGATGGTGATCGGAGGAAACCTCCTCAAGACGATCGTCTGGTTCGACACCGGCTGGGGCTACTCGGCCCGCATCGTCGAGCTGCTCCGCCGGTACCACTCGCAAGGAGTGACATGACCACGAGGGTCGCCATAAACGGCTTCGGACGGATCGGGAGGGCGGTCCTGAGGATCATCCTCGACCGCCCCTCCTCCCCCATCGAAGTGGTGGCGATCAACGATCTGGCCGACCATGAGGTCCTCGCCTACCTGCTCCGGCGCGACTCGGTGATGGGCACGCTGGAAAAGAGGGTGACGGTGCGGGACGGGAGGATGACCGTCGGCGGTCACCACATCCTGATGGTGCGGGAGTCCTCGCCATCAGCCCTGCCCTGGCGCGAGCTCGGCGTGGACGTCGTGATCGAATCCACCGGGGCCTTCCGTACCCGGGACCTGCTCGAGAAGCACCTGGAGGCCGGCGCCGGAAGGGTCCTGCTCACGGTGCCCGCCAAGGACGGCATCGACTCCACCGTCGTGCTCGGGGTCAACGAGGGCGATGTCGAGGCCACGGACCGGATCATCTCGAACGCCTCCTGCACCACCAACTGCCTGGCCCCGGTCGCCAAGGTGCTTGACGACGCGTTCGGCATCGTGCGGGGCGTGATGACCACCGTCCACGCCTACACCAACGACCAGCGGCTGGCCGACGTGCCCCACAAGGACCTGCGCCGTTCAAGGGCCGCGACCGAGAACATCATCCCGACCTCGACCGGCGCCGCCCGGGCGGTCGGGACCGTGCTGCCGGCCCTCTCCGGCAAGCTGGACGGGATGGCCATGCGGGTGCCGGTACCCGACGGATCACTCGTGGAACTGGTAGCCGAGCTGTCCACCGACGTGGACGCCGGGGCCGTGAACGGAGCGCTGCGGAGCGCCGCCCGGGGGCCGATGAGAAGCGTGTTGCAGTATTCGGAGGAACCGCTGGTGTCATCCGACATCATCGGGAACGACCACTCCAGCATCTTCGACGCCGGCGGGACGGAGGTGCTGGGTGACCGGCTCGTCAAGGTGGTGGCGTGGTACGACAACGAGTGGGGATACTCGAGCCGGGTGGTCGACCTGATCGAACTCCTGGGCTCGATGCCCCCGCCGGCCTAGGAGGTCTCCTCCAGCCCTGCTCCTCTCCAATGGCTTTAACCGGGCACGACGCTTTGCCATGGAGCGGCCACTGGCGATAATGCACTGAACGGTCCCTCCGGGCGCCGCCTCGGTTCAGGAGAGCCCCATGACATTGAAGGACCTCACCGGCCCATCGACACAAGCACCTGCCCCATCCGTGGTCGGGCAACGGGAAGCCTTCCCGGCCGGGCAGCCGATCGCGATCGTGGGCATGGCGTGCCGGTTCCCCGGCGCCAACAGCCTGGAGTCCTTCTGGCAGGTACTGGCCGAGGGCCGTAACACCGTGACCGAGGGCATCCCCGGCTCGGGTGGAGAACGCCTCGCCGACCTGTTCGACGATCCCGATCAGAACGAGGCGTGCCGCTTCGGCGCCTTCGTCGAGGGGATCGACCGGTTCGACGCCGCCTTCTTCCGCATCTCTCCGGTCGAGGCGGAACTCCTGGACCCGCAACAGCGCATGATGCTGGAGGTGAGCTGGCAGGCTCTCGAGGACGCCGGAATCGACCCGGCCCGGCTGAGCGGGACCCGCACCGGTGTCTACACCGGGATCAGCAACGACGAGTACCGGATGATGGTCGTGGACTCGCTCAAGCCCAGCGAGGCGGCCGGGTGCCTCTACGCCCTCAGCGGGACCAACCTGAACGGCGCCAGCGGGCGGGTCTCCTACGTCCTGGGCCTGATGGGGCCGGCCAAGGCGGTCGATGCGGCCTGCGCCTCGTCCCTGGTGGCGGCGCACGACGCGGTGGCGGACCTCCAGCAGGGCAAGGCGGATCTGGCCATCGTGGGCGGCGTCCAGGCCATCCTCAACACCCGGATCTACGAGCTGAGGGCGGACGCGATGATGCTGTCCCCCGACGGGCAGTGCAAGACCTTCGACGCCTCCGCCAACGGTTACGTACGGGGTGAGGGTTGCGGCGTCGTCGTCCTGAAGCGGCTGAGCGAGGCGGTGGCCGACGGCGACCGGGTCTGGGCGGTCATCCGGGGTGCGGCGGTGAACCACGGAGGCGCCAGCACCGGCCTGACGGTCCCCCACACGCCCGCCCTCGAACAGGTGATGGAGACAGCCCTGTCGGATGCTGGCGTCCGTTCGTCGGAGATCGACTACCTGGAGGCTCACGGGACCGGGACCTCGGTGGGCGATCCGATCGAGATCGATGCCGTGGCCAACGTCTTCGCAGCGGAACGCCGGCCCGGCCGGCCCCTGCTCATCGGTTCTGTCAAGACCAACATCGGCCATCTCGAGTCGGCGGCGGGCATCGCCGGATTGATCAAGGCGGCGCTGGTGGTGAACCGGGGCGTGATCCCCAAGCACCTGCATTTCCACGATCCCCACCCGGGTGTCGACTGGGACCGGCTACCGATCAAGGTCACCTCCTCCCAAATGGACTGGCCGAGCGACTACCCGGGGCCGCGGATGGCCGGGGTGAACTCCTTCGGGATTTCCGGGACGAACGCCCACCTCGTGGTAGAGGAGCACCGCGACCCCGATGGCGCAGGCGGCCGGGAACCCCGGACAGCGGGCGCCGCGCAGGCCGTGCCGGTATCGCTACCGCCACTGATGGGCGGGGTCCCGTTGCCGGCGGAGAGCCTCGATGGTCGCCGGACACGTCTCCTGCCGCTGTCGGCCAAGTCCGGGATTGCACTCGGCGAGCTGGCAGGGCGGTACCTGTCCTGGCTAGATGATCGCCGCACGGAGTCGGGCCTGGCCGATATGGCCTGGACGGCGGGTATCGGCCGCAGCCACTTCGACCACCGGGCCGGCCTCGCCTTCACGGATGTCGACTCCTTGCGGGCCGGGCTGGCCGCCCTGGCGGAGGACGGCGAGGGCCCGGAGCCCCGGGCCGCCACCCGGGTGGCCTTCGTCTATACCGGGCAGGGGAGCCAGTGGGCCGGTATGGGCCGGGACCTGTACGAGCGCGAGCCGGTGGCGAGGGCGGTGCTGGACCGCTGCGAGGAGGTCTTCCGCGAGGCGAGGGGTACCTCGCTGCTCGACGTGATGTTCGGTCGACCGTCGGCGGAGGGGGACCTGGGCGACACGGCGTGGGAGCAGCCCGCCCTCTACGCGCTGGAGTGCGCTCTGACCGCGCTCTGGGCCTGCGCCGGCGTTCGCCCGAGCGTGGTGATGGGGCACAGCGTGGGGGAACTGGCCGCGGCGCAGGCAGCCGGGGTGTTCACCCTGGAGGACGGGATGAGGTTCGCCGCGGCGCGCGGCTCCCTCCTGTCAGGGACCGATCCCGGCGCCATGGCCGCGATCTTCGCCCCGCCCGAACGGGTCGAGTCGGTGGTCGGAAAGCTGAACGGGTCGTCGAGCGGCGCCGGCGTGAGCGTCTCGGCCTACAACGGCGCCCACCAGGTGATCAGCGGTCCGGCTTCCGGGATCGATGCCCTCCTGGATCGTTTCCGATCGGAGGGAATCCGGGCCAGGCGGCTGAACACCACCAGGGCATTCCACAGTGCCCTCGTGGAGCCGGCCCTCGACCAACTGGAAGCCGCGCTGGACGGCATGACGATCCAGCCTCCGGCCGTGACGGTGATCAGCAACCTGACGGGTGGGCCGGTCGAGCCCGGCACGGCGCTTGACGGCTCCTACTGGAGGCGCCACGCGCGGGAGGCGGTGGCGTTCGCCCAGGGGGTGCGGGCCATGGGCGATCTCGACGTGGACCTGGTGGTGGAGGTGGGCCCGCACGCGGTGCTGGGTCCGATGGCGACGCTGGCATGGCCCGATGGAGCGGACGGGCGGAACGCCCCGGGGGCTCCGGTCGTGTTGGCCAGCATGCGGCGGCCGCGCCGGAACAGTTCATCGCCCGATCCTGCCACCGGCTTCGTCGATGCGGTGGCGGAAGCCTACGCAGCCGGGCTGGAGATCTCCTTCGAGGGATTGTTCGCCGGGGAGACGCGCCGCCGGATCTCCCTGCCGGGTTACCCCTTCCAGCGCGAACGCTACTGGCTGGATCCGGCGAAGCGGCGGCGCACTGAGGCCGGTCACCCCCTGCTGGGCGTGCGGTACGAGTCGGCGCGAGGCGAGGTCACCTTCGAGACGGAGGTGTTCCCGTCGGACCCGGCCTGGCTGGAGGACCACCGGGTCTTCGGCCGCCTCGTGGCGCCGGGCGCGCTGTACGGCGCGATGGCTGCCACCGCGTCGCTTACCGAGGGGAGCGGCTCGGTGGTCATGGAGGACCTACAGCTCCACAACCCGCTGGTGTTTCCGGAGCCGGCTTCCGGGAACGGCACCGGCGAGGAAGGGCGCACGATGCAGGTCGTGCTGGACGACCCCGACCAATCCGCGTCGCGCCGTGTCCAGATCTACAGCAGGGGAGCCGAGCCGGATTGGACGCTACATGTCGAGGGTCGGATGTCGGCAGGCGCCCCGATGCCGGAGGCGGGCCAGAGGATCGATCTGGACGAGGTGGCAGCCCGCCTGGCGCCCGCTGACGTCCCTGCCTACTACCGCGCCAAGTCCGATACCGGGATCGACCTCGGTCCGTCGTTCCGGACGCTGGGGAGGGTCTGGTCCGGTCCCGGCGAGGCAGTCGGTGAAGTGCTCCTGCCGGAGACGCTGGGCCGCAACCGCCTGGACGTGCATCCGCTGGTGCTGGCGGCTGCTTCCAGGTGGTGGGCATAGCCCGCAACATGGTCGGCGGCCCGGAGGAGGCGACCTACCTGCCGTTCGGCTGGGACGGGTTGTGGCTGACCCGGCCGCTCCCCGACCGGGTGTTCTGCCACGTCCGCATGAACGAGGCCCCGCAGCGTACCGAGACGGAGTCGGGCGAGCCGCCGGAGGTCCTCAGCGGGGAGATGCGCATCTACGACGCGGACGGGGTGCTCATCGGCGGGTTGAACGGCTACGCGGTGAAGCGCGCCACCAAGGCCGCCTTGCTTTCGGCGTTCGAGGGCGTGGAGGACCTCCTCTACGAGATCGCCTGGCGCGACCGTCCCCTCGAGTCGGGATTGAAGCCGGCCGACTTCTTCCCGACCCCTGCCGAGGTGGCGTCCGGCTCGGCGCTGTTCCCTGAATACCTGTCGGAGGCCGGGGTAGACCCCGAGAGCAGGAACGGCCTGCTGGCCGACCTGGAGCGGTGGTCGCGTTCCTACGCGCTCTTCAACCTGGAGAAGCTGGGTTGGCGCCGGACACCGGGTGAGGTCGTCGATCCCGACGAGCTGAGGGAGCGCCTGGGGGTCATCCCCGAACACCGCCGCCTCTTCCTCCGGATGCTGGAAATGCTGGCCAAGTCCGGGATCCTGGCCGAGACGGACGGCGGGTTCGAGGTGGTGCTGGGACCCGACGACCCGTTGCCGGAGGAACTACCCCCCGATCCCGAGGGGTTTGCCGAACACATGGCGGGGCTGTACTCCCACGGCCAGACCGAGGTCGGGCTGTTCCGCCGCTCCGGCGGCGCTCTGGCCGATGCGCTGCGCGGTGAAGCGGATCCGCTGACGCTCCTCTTCAGCAGCGGGGAACCCACCGCGGCCGACCTCTATCTCAAGGCGCCGGTGGCCCGCGCCGCCAACGCCCTGTTGCGGGACGCGGTCCGGGCGCTCCTGGCCCGGCTCCCGGAGGGACGCAGGCTGCGGGTGATCGAGGTCGGGGCGGGCACCGGATCGGCCACCGCGTCAGTGCTGCCGGAACTTCCCGCCGGGCGCTTCGACTACGCCTACACGGACATATCGGCGGGCTTCTTCGCCGAGGCGGAGGAACGGTTCGGCGATGGAGACGGGTGCATCGAGTACCGGCCGCTGGACATCGAGAAGGATCCCATCGCCCAGGGTTTCGCCTCCCACGGCTACGACCTGATCATCGCCTCCAACGTCCTGCACGCCACGCGTCTCCTCGAGGAGACGCTGGGCCATTGCCGGGCCCTTCTCGCCCCGTCGGGTCAGCTGGTGGCGCTCGAGAACCTGCGCGGCCTGGGCTGGATGGACCTCACCTTCGGCCAGTTGGACGGCTGGTGGCGGTTCGCCGACGAGCACTACCGCCCCCACCACGCCCTGGCCACCCCTGCCGTGTGGCGCCGCGCCCTCGGGGACACCGGCTTCGAGGGGGTCGAGGTCCTGGGGGTCGACGACTCCTTCTCCTTCGAGATGCTGGACAAGGGCGTGATCGTGGCGCAGGGCCCGGCGCAGGTGGACGAGCCTCCCGGAGCCTGGGTCGTGGCCTACGGCGGCAACGGCGCCGCCGAGGAGCTCGCGCAGGAGCTGGCGGCGCGGAACCAGACGGTCGTCCTGGCGGGCGGCCGGTTGCCGGAGAGCGAGGAGTCGGCCGTCGGGGGCTCGGTCATCAGGAAGGGCCTGGATACGGAGTGCCGGGAGTCGTGGCGATCCCTCGTCGAGGACCTACCCCCGGACGTTCCCTTCAACGGGGTCGTCCACCTGCAGGGCCTCGGAGGGCGCGGGCCGGAGGCAACCACCGCCGAGATGGCGGAGGACGTGCGGCAGGCCGGAGCGAGCGCGCTGGCCCTGATCCAGGGTGTGGCCGATTCGGCTGCGACGCCGGCCAACGGTATGTGGTTCATCACCCGAGGGGCGCAGGTGCTCGAGCGGGAACGGCTCGGGGAGCTGTCCGGCTCGATCCTGTGGGGTGTGGGCAAGGTGGTGGCCCTGGAGGCGCCGCACCTGCAGCCGCGCATGATCGATCTGGACCCCGGCGGCTCGGACTCGATGTCCGACCTCGTGGACGAGTTGATGTATCCCGACCACGAGAACCACATCGCCCACCGCGCGGGAGGCCGCCTGGCGGCACGCCTGGTCCGGCCCGACGCCGTGGCCGGGCGGCTGGCGCTGCCCGAGGAGCCGAACTGGGTGCTGGAACCGGACCAGGACGGCGTGTTCGACCGACCGCAGATCAAAGTGCTGCCGGCGCGCTCCCTGGCGCCCAGGGAGGTCCGGGTGGCGGTCGAGGCCTCCGGTCTCAACTTCTGGGATGTCTTCCGCTCACTCGGCTTCATCGAGGAGGGGGACCTGGGCCGGGAGCTGTGCGGCTACGTGGTCGACACCGGCTCCGACGTCTCCAGTGTCAGTGTCGGCGACCACGTGGTGGGGCTCGGGTTCGGCGCCTTCGCCCCCGAGATGGTCACCCACGAGGAGTTGGTGGCGCCGGCGCCCGAAGGGGTGTCCCCCTCCGCCCTGGCCACCGTCCCCAGCGCCTTCGTGTCGGCCGCCCTCTCCTTCCATTACTCGGGATTGGAGCCCGGGGAACGGGTCCTGATCCACGCCGGGGCGGGCGGGGTAGGAACGGCCGCCATCCAGCTGGCACACGCCGCGGGTGCGGAGGTGTTCGCCACGGCCAGCCTTCCGAAGCACGACTTCGTCCGGTCGCTGGGCGTGGAGCACGTATACGACAGCCGTCAGACCGCGTTCGGCGACCAGATCCTGGAGGCCACCGGAGGAGAGGGCGTCCATGTGCTGCTGAACAGCCTCACCAGCGAGGGCTTCATCGAGGCCGGGCTGGCGTGCCTGGCCGAGGGTGGTCGCTTCGTCGAGCTGGCCCGGCGGGACATCCTGACCCACGAAGAGATGGCGGAGGTCCGCCCGGACGTGGGCTACGACATCCTGGAGCTGGACGTGCTCAAGAAGACCGAGCCGGAGTGGGTGGGCGAGGTACTGCGAGAGGTGATGGACCAGCTGTCGGCGGGCGTGCTGGAGCCGCTCATCCACAGCAGGTGGCCGCTGGCCGAGGCCGGACCAGCGCTGGGGTTCATGCGGGCTGCCCGGCACCTCGGCAAGATCGTGGTGACGGCCAATCCCCTCGCCCGGGGTCGGCTGCGGCAGGACCGCACCTACCTGGTCACCGGCGGCCTGGGGGGCATCGGCTGTGCCGTGGCCGAATGGCTGGCGGACCGGGGCGCCGGGACCATCGTGCTGAACGGCCGCCGGGATCCCGATGCCGAGGCCCGGGAGACCACCGAGGCGTTGCGCCGGAAGGGGATCAGGGTCGAGGTCGAGCTGGCCGACGTGACGGACGTCGCGGCGCTCGACGCCATGCTGGCGCGCATGGACTCGGAGCTGCCGCCGCTCGGCGGCGTCATCCACAGCGTGGGGGTCCTGTCGGACGCCGCGCTGACCAACCAGACCTGGGAGAGCTTCGAGCGGGTGCTGTGGCCGAAGATCGTCGGGGCCTGGCACCTGCACCGGGCCACGCGCCACCGCGACCTGGACCTCTTCGTCCTGTTCTCGAGCCGGGTCGGCGTCATGGGCAATCCCGGGCAGGCCAACCATGCCGCGGCCAATGCATTCCTCGACCAGCTTGCCGGGCACCGTCGCGCCCAGGGCCTCGCCGGACAGGCCATTGCCTGGGGAGCGTGGTCGGACATCGGAGAGGCGGCCGAGCAGCGGGAGCGGATCGAGCAGCGACGGGCGGCCCTCGGCGGTCGCTGGTTCACGCCGCAGCAGGGCATCCGGACGCTCGAGCGGCTGGTGCGCCAGGACAGCACGAACTCGGTGGTCATGTCGATGGACTGGTCGGTGTTCGAGGAGGCTGTCGAGGAACGGCCTTCCCTGCTGGAGGAGATGCTGTCCTCGGATGCCGGCGACGCGGCCGGCGCTTCCACCGCGGCGGAGGACATCGTCTCCCGGCTCGGAGCGACCCCTGCCGGGGACCGTGAGGACATACTGGCCTCCTTCCTGGCGGAGCAGGTCCAGGCCGTGCTCAGGCTGCCGAAGTCGCCGTCGCCCACGGTCGGGTTCTTCGATCTGGGCATGGATTCTCTCATGGCGGTCGAGTTACGCAACCGCCTGAACCGCGCTTTCGACGGCGAGTACGTCGCCTCCAACACCATCGTCTTCGACTACCCGGACATCGAGAGCATGTCTCGCCACCTCGCCGAAGAACTCGGCCAGCTCTCAGCGGTCGGCAAGGCTCCCCCATCGCCCGAGATCCCGGAACCGGAGCCCCCGGCTCCGGCCCCTAGCGACGAGGACGGGATCGCGGTGATCGGTATGGCCTGCCGCTTCCCCGGCGCAAGCGATCTGGAGGCCTTCTGGGACCTGCTGGAGGGCGGCGTCGATGCGGTGACCGACGGGCGCCAGGACGCCGGGTCATGGAGCGACGCCGTCGGGGACCCCGGTGCGGAGGATGTCGCGTACCGGCGGGGCGCATTCGTCGACGGGATCGACTGGTTCGACTCGCGGTTCTTCCGGATCTCCCCGCTCGAGGCGCAGCTGATGGATCCCCAGCAACGCATGCTGCTCGAGACCACCTGGCAGGCGCTGGAGGACGCCGGGCTGGATCCGGACGGGCTCAGAGGCAGCCGCACCGGGGTGTATGCGGGAATCGGTAGCAGCGAGTACCGCGATCTGCTCCAGGCGGGCAGCAGGGCCGACAGCTACCTCGGGACCACCGGAAGCGTGGCCGTGGGTCGGATCGCCTTTGCCCTTGGTCTCGAGGGACCGGCGATGCCGGTCGACATGGCCTGCGCGTCTTCGCTGGCCTCGGTGCATCAGGCGGTCGTGGGCCTCCAGCGGGGCGAGGTGGACCTGGCGCTCGCGGGTGGTGTGAACGTGATCCTCTCACGCCCGGTCTCGAAGTTCATGATGGAGATCGGGATGCTGTCCCCCACCGGGCGGTGCTGTCCGTTCGACGCCTCCGCCGACGGTTACGTGCGCGGCGAGGGTTGCGGGGTGGTGGTCCTGAAGCGGTTGAGCGACGCTGAGGCGGACGGCGACCGGATATGGGCCGTCATACGGGGGTCGGCGGTCAACCAGAACGGCGCCAGCGCGGGCCTGACGGTGCCGAACGGCCCGGCTCAGGAGCGCGTCATGAAGGAAGCTCTCGTCCAGGCGGGCATAGCACCGTCCCGGATCGACTATCTGGAATCGCACGCCACCGGCTCGCAACTGGGCGACCCGATCGAGTTGCACGCCGCGGCGGCGGTCTACGGCGACGGGCGTGACGCCGATCGCCCCCTGCTCGTCGGGTCGGTGAAGTCCAACATCGGACACGCCGAGTGGGCGGCCGGGATCGCGGCTCTCATCAAGACCGTTCTCTCGATGAGCCGGCAGGTCATCCCTCCGATGCTGCACCTGCGGGACCCGAATCCTCACGTCGACTGGGACCGGATACCGGTCAAGATCGCGTCGGAGAAGACAGCTTGGCCGACCGTATCCGGCCGGCCGCCTCTGGCAGGTATCAACGCTTTCGGGCTGTCGGGGACCAACGCACATGTCCTGGTCGAGGGCTACGGTTCCGGTCCGGATTCTGCGGCGGCGGACGGAGTGGCCGCCCGGCCGGCCGGAAGCCCGCAAGCGGTACCGGCGATCCTTCCGCAAGCCATGGCCGGTTTCTCCGTGTCGGAAGCCGCGCCGCGCGGCGCTCGCCTGCTGCCGCTCTCCGGCAAGTCGCCCGGCGCGGTCAGGGATCTGGCGAGGCGGTACGTGTCATGGCTCGGCGGTCGGCAAGGTTCCGCCTCTGATCCCCTGCTGTCCGACCTGGCCTGGACCGCGGGTACAGCCCGGAGCCACTTCCCGCACCGCGCCGGGCTGGTGTTCACGGATGCCGACCAACTCCGGGAGAGCCTGGGGAGGCTGGCCGGAAGCTGCGGGGCGCCTGACTTGCGTGACGGCACGGCCAGGGTGGCATTCGCGTACACCGGCCATGACCGCCGATGGATGGCCGCGGGCGAGGCTCTCTACCGGAGCGAGCCGGTGGCGCGTGCGGTGCTGGAACGCTGTGGTGAGGCACTCGGAGAAACCCTGAACGTATCACTGCTCGATGTGATTTCCGGCCGACCCGGAGCAGGCCAGCACCTGAACGATCCTGCCCTGGTCCAGCCACTCTCCTACGCACTTGCCTGCGCGCTGACCGCGCAGTGGGCGAGCGTCGGCATCCGCCCCGCTGCGGTGGTGGGGCATGGTCCGGCAATCCTGGCGGCGGCGCAGGCGGCAGGTGTGCTCAGCCTGGAGGAGGGTCTGGGGTTGGCGGCGGAACTGGGCGCCCGGCAGAGGCCGGGCCCCGGCTGGGACCCGCAAGCAGCTCTCGACGGTCTGGAGGCGGAGGTGGCCGGCCTCACCCTCTCGGCGCCGTCCATCTCCCTCGTCGACGGTTCGGACGGCCGGGTGGTGGGGTCGGTCGACGATCTCGACATAGCCATCTGGCTCCGGCAGGCCACCGGACCGGCCGGCCTTTCCGCCTCCGCCGGCACCCTGGCCGGGCTCGGGACGGATGTGGTCATAGTGATCGGTCCCGACCCGACGCAGGGGAGGGCCATCCGTGAGGCCTGGCCGGAGTCCGGGGCGGCGCCGACCGTGCTCTCCGCCCTGGTGGGTTCCCGGGGCGACGCCGAAACGGCGGAGGCCGACGGCGGGTTCCTGAGCGCGGTGGCGGGCGCCTACGAGGCCGGGGTGGACATCTCGTTCGCCGGCCTGTTCGCCGGCGAGGTCCGGCGCCGGATCTCCCTCCCCGGCTACCCGTTCCAGCGCCGGCGGCACTGGATCTAGGAGGGTATGGAGGTGGCGTCATAGGCGGCCCGACGATGCGACCCAACATCCTCCTGGTCATGGCCGACCAGTTGGCGCCGCATTTCACGGGCGCCTACGAGCATCCGCTGGTCCGCACCCCGGCCATGGACAGCCTGGTGGAGCGGGGCGCCCGCTTCGACGCCGCCTACTGCCCGTCGCCGTTGTGCGCGCCTTCCCGGTTCGCCATGATGACGGGACAACCGGTGTCGGCCATCGCCGCCTGGGACAACGGCGCCGAGTTGCCGGCGTCGGTACCGACCCTCGCCCACTACCTCCGGCTGTCCGGATACCGCACCACGCTGTCGGGGAAGATGCACTTCGTCGGTCCCGACCAGCTGCACGGCTTCGAGCGCCGCCTGACCACCGACATCTACCCGGCCGACTTCGCCTGGACACCCGAATGGGAGTCGTCAGACGACCGGATCGACAAGTGGTTCCACGGGATGGACAGCCTGGCGGAGGCCGGCCGGGCATCGGCGACCTACCAGATCGACTACGACGAGGAGGTGGGCTTCGCCGCCGTCAGGCACCTCTACGACATGGCCCGCGACGCCGACGAGCGGCCCTTCTTCCTGGTCGCCTCCTTCATCCACCCCCACGACCCCTACGTGGCCCGCCCCGAATGGTGGAACCTCTACGACCACGACCACATCGACCTGCCCGACGTTCCGCCCCACGACTCTCTCGACTCGCACACCCGGCGCATCCGCCGGGCCGTCCAGGCCGAGAGCGTCGGCTACGACGAGGCCGGATGCCGCAACGCCCGTCATGCCTACTACGCCAACACGAGCTACTTCGACTCGTGGGTGGGCGCCCTCCTCCAAGCCCTCACCGAGACGGGACAGGTCGACGACACGGTGGTCATCGTGACCAGCGACCACGGCGACATGCTGGGCGACCGCGGCACATGGTTCAAGATGTCGTTCTTCGAGCGCTCGGCGCGGGTGCCGCTCATCATGGCGGGCCCCGACATCACCAACCGCGCCGTCCCCAACGCCTGCTCGCTGCTGGATCTGCTGCCCACCCTTCTGGACATCGCCGCCGGTGGTGGACGCTGGCCGGAGTTGGCCGGAGCACCGGCCGGTCGCAGCCTGTGGGAGAGCGCCGCCGGCGGACGGGACCCGGTCGACGAGACCACCTGCGAGTACATGGCCGAGATGACCACGCACCCGATGTTCATGATCCGCCGCGGGCGCCACAAGTACATCCACTGCGACACCGACCCTCCCCTCCTGTACGACATGGAGGCCGACCCGCTGGAGCGGATCAACCTGGCGGAGGATCCCGCCCATGCCGATCTCGCCTCGGGCTTCTCCGCCGAGGTGGCCGAGCGCTGGGACAGCGACGCCATCCGAGAGCGGGTGCTGGCCTCGCAACGCACCCGGCAGCTGGTCCACGCCGCGATGGCGACCGGTGACCCGGTCTCCTGGGACTACGCACCGGCGCGGGACGCGGCCAACGAGTACGTCCGCAACCACATGGACTGGAACGTGGTTGGCCCCCGCTACCTCCTCCCGGAGCTCGGCTGATGGCCGGCTCGTCCGCTCAGCCCAACATCCTGCTGGTGATGGCCGACCAGCTGGCGCCGCAGTTCACCGGCGCCTACGAGCACCCGGTGGTCCGCACCCCGGCGATGGATGCCCTAGTGGAGCGAGGCGCCCGCTTCGACACCGCCTACTGCCCCTACCCGCTGTGCGCCCCGTCCAGGTTCTCGATGCTGACGGGCCAACCGGCCACGGCGATCGGCGCGTGGGACAACGGCTCGGAACTGCCGGCGTCGGTACCGACCCTCGCCCATTACCTCCGGCTGGCCGGCTACCGCACCACGCTGTCGGGGAAGATGCACTTCGTGGGGCCCGACCAGCTCCACGGCTTCAACCAGCGCCTCACCACCGACGTGTACCCGGCCGACTTCGCCTGGACCGCCAACTGGGACGAGGCCGCTGACCGGATGGGCAAGTGGTGGCACAACATGACCAGCCTGTCGGAGGCCGGCCAGGCACTGGCCACCTACCAGATCGACTACGACGAGGAGGTCGGATCGGCAGCCGTGCGCCATCTCTACGACACGGCCCGCGACACCGACGAGCGGCCCTTCTTCCTGACCGTCTCGTTCATCCACCCCCACGATCCCTACGTGGCCCGCCCCGAATGGTGGAACCTGTACGACCACGACGAGATCGACCTGCCCGACGTGCCCCCGGCCGCGTCGCTGGACCCCCACACCGTCCGCATCCGCCACGGCATCGAGATAGACGCGGTCGGCTACACGGAGGACCAGTGCCGCAACGCCCGCCGCGCCTACTACGCCAACACGAGCTACGTCGATTCCTGGCTGGGCAGGCTGGTGGAGGTGCTGGAGGAGACCGGGCAGTTGGACAACACGATCATCATGTTCACCAGCGACCACGGCGACATGCTGGGCGACCGGGGAGTGTGGTTCAAGATGTCGTTCTTCGAGCGCTCGGCCCGGGTACCGCTCATCATGGCCGGGCCCGACATCACCAACGGCACGGTCCCCAACGCCTGCTCGCTACTGGACATGGTGCCCACCCTGGCCGACATCGTCACCGGCGGCGGAGCCTGGATGGAGTTGGCCGAAGCACCGGCCGGGCGCAGCCTCTGGGAGAGCGCCACGGGAGGCCGCGACCCCGTGGACGAGACCACCTCCGAGTACACGGGGGTCATGACCTCCCACCCGATGTTCATGATCCGCCGCGGACGGTACAAGTACATCCACTGCGACACCGACCCCGCCCAGCTATACGACCTGGAGGCCGACCCGCTGGAGCGGGACAACCTGGCCGAGGATCCCGACCATGCCGACCTCGCCTCGGGCTTCGCCACCGAAGTGGGCGAGCGCTGGGACAGCGACGCCATCCGGGAGCAGGTGCTCGCCTCGCAGCGAGCCCGCCGGGTCGTCCACGCCGCCATGGAGGTAGGCGACCTCCACTCGTGGGACTTCTCGCCCTCGAGCGACGCCACCAACCAGTACATCCGCAACCACATGGACTGGGCCGACGCCGGACCCCGCACCCGTTACCCGCCGGTCGCCTGAACGAGGCAGTCCGGAGGGGATATGGCAGAACTCCCTTCCTCCGCCTCGGTGGTGGTCATCGGCGGCGGCATCATGGGCGCGTCCGCCGCCTACCACCTGGCCGCCGCAGGGGTGGACGTGGTGGTGCTGGAGCGCGACACCATCGGTTCCGGCTCTACCGGCCGCGCCGCGGGCGGCTTCCGGGCGCAGTTCTCGGACGAACTGAACATCCGGATGGCCGTCGAGAACATCCGCCGGCTGGAGAGGTTCGAAACGGAGTTCGAGACCGGCATCGATCTCAAGCAGTACGGCTACCTGTTCCTGCTGCGCGAATCCGAGGTGGACGCCTTCCACCGTGCGGTAGCCCTGCAGAGGTCGCTCGGCGTTCCTTCGGAACTGATCACCCCCGAGGCGGCGCTCCACATGGTGCCGGGAATCCGCATCCACGACGTGGCGGCAGCCACCTTCTGCCCGTGGGACGGCTACTGCACGCCGGAGTCCGTGGCGCTCGGCTACGCACGGGCCGCCTCCCGCCACGGCGCGGCCATCGTCCAGGGTTGCGAGGTGACAGAGATCACCGTGTCGGACGGGCAGGTGCGGGGGGTGACCACCACGGACGGGTTCGTCTCGACCCCCGAGGTGGTGCTGGCCGCAGGAGTGTGGAGCCCCCGGCTGGCGGCACCTCTCGGCGTCAGCATGCCGGTGCGGGCGGTCAAGCGCTACATCTGGCTGACCAGGGGCTCGGACCCCTTCCCGCGCCGGTTGCCGCTCGTGATCGACTTCGCCACCGGCTTCTACTTCCACCGGGAGGCGGAGGGGCTGGCCATGGGCGGGCGGGCGCAGACGATCGAGGACCTGGCGCCGGCCGTCCTCAACCGGGCGCCGGCCGTGGCCGAGATGGAGGTGACCCACAGTTGGTGGGGGTACTACGCCGTGACCCCCGACAACAACGCCATCATCGGCACCGTTCCCGGGATAGACCGCCTGCACTACGCCACCGGGTTCAGCGGGCACGGATTCCAGCAGGGACCGGTGGTGGGAGAGCACCTTGCGGAGCTGGTCCTCGGTTCGGAACCGACCTTCGACCTGTCCCCCTTCGACATGGCCCGCTTCGAGACGGGGCGTGTCCTCCCGGAGACCGCGGTCATCTGATCGGACGGGCGGCCCTCAGAGCGTCATCCGCCGGCGGCGGGGAGGAAGAGGCCGGGGCCTAGGGGGTCGTCGGTGTCCAGGACCAGTTCGTTGAAGCCGGTCAGGTAGGCGGAACCGGTGATGGTGGGGACGATCGCCCGGCGTCCGGCGACCTCCGTCTCGGCCTCGATGGTGCCGGTGAACATGGTGTTGAGGACGCTCTCGTGGACGAAGGTGTCCCCCACCGCCATCTCCCCCCGCCCGAAGTGCCAGGCCATGCGGGCGCAGCATCCGGTGCCGCACGGGGAGCGGTCGAAACCCAGGCCCGTAGAGGTGGCCAAGTTCTGCCCGTCCGCCTCCGGGCTCGAGGGCGGCCCGACGTAGAGCAGCTGGTCGACCCGTCCGGGCGTTCCGGGCGGCCAGCCGGTTCGCTCGCGGAGCATCCGGTTGACTTCCAGCCGGATCCGATGGCTGAGGGCCACGAGGCCGGGCACCGATTCCACCGCTATCGGCATGCCGGTCTGCTCCACCCGCACCAGGGCGAACCAGATCCCACCGAACCCGATGTCCACCTCGAAGGCCTGCCCGCCGACCTCCACCTCCAACCCGGTGACAGCCACCCAGGACGGCACCCCCCGGAACTTGACCGAGTGGACCTTCCCGCCGTCAACCCGCGCCTCGGCCCTGACCAGGCCGCTCAAGGTCTCTACTACCACTCCGGTCACCGGTTCCCGGGCCGGGATCCGCTCGGTCTCCAGGAGGGTGGTGACCGTCCCGATCAGGGCGTGCCCGCACATGGTGAGCGATCCGAGGGCGGAGACGATCAGGACGGAGAGATCCGCGCCGGCATGGAGCGGCGCCAGAGGCAGGACCGCGTGCCAGGGCGCATGGCCGCGCGGCTCACCGACCAGGAGCCTCATCAGGTCGGCATGGTTGGCGAGGAGGTCCGCCTCCTTCTCCGCCAGGGTGCTTCCGGCCAGTTCCGGGAAGCCTCCTACCACCACCCGGGTGGGCTCCCCGGCGGTGTGGGAGTCGACCACGTGCACGCGGTGGGCGAACGTCATCGGGCGGGATCGGGATCGAGGCGGCTCATGCTAGATTTCCGGGGTTCCCCTTCCAGCTATTTGCTCAAAGGAAAATACACTATGGGAAAGATCACCTATGCCACGATGTCGGCCGACGACCCGGCACTCCATCAAGCCTACGAGGAGGGTCTCGCCGCCGCCACCGAGCAGATCGGGCAGACGCACCCGCTGCTGATAAACGGTGAGAAGCGCTACACCGACGAGACCTACACGGAACGTTCTCCGATCGATTCCGAGCTGGTGGTGGGTGTCTATTCCCAGGCCTCCGACGACGATGTGGACGATGCCGTGGCGGCGGCCCGCGCCTTCCAGCCCGAGTGGGAGGGGACCCCGTGGCAGGACCGGGTGGCCATCATCCGGCGGGCGGCCGACATCATGGACGAGGAGACCCCGGTCCTAGCCGGCTTCCTGAGCCTGGAGATCGGAAAAAACCGGCTCGAGGCACTGGGAGACGTCTCCGAAGCAGTCGCCTTCGCCAACTACTACTGCGACCGCCTGGACGAGGCCGGGGGGATGGAAACGGCCATGGGCGCCTACGGGGTGGGAGACACCAACCACTCGGTCCTGCGCCCCTGGGGGGTGTGGGCGATCATCTCCCCCTTCAACTTCCCGATGGCCCTGGTGGCCAGCCCCACATCGGCGGCGCTGCTGACCGGCAATACCGTGGTCCTCAAGCCGTCCAACACCGGCGCCCTGGGATCGCTGCTGCTGGCCGACATCTACTCCCGGGCCGGACTGCCTACCGGCGCCCTGCACGTGGTGACCGGCGGCGACGACGCCGGCGATCGGCTCGCCCACCACGACGACGTGGACGGGGTCACCTTCACCGGCTCCTACGACGTCGGCATGTACCTCTACCGGACGGTTGCGGCCGGCCGCCCCAAGCCGGTGGTGTGCGAGATGGGCGGGAAGAACCCGGCGGTGGTCACGGCCAGCGCCGACCTCGATCTGGCCGCCGAGGGGGTGATGAGGGCCGCCTTCGGCCTGTCGGGGCAGAAGTGCTCGGCCAACTCCCGTGTCTACGTGGAAAGGCCCGCCTACCAGGAGTTCGTCAACCTGCTGGCCGACAAGACCGGCGAACTCGGGGTCGGCGACCCGCGCCAACGCGACACCTTCGTGGGACCCGTCATCGATCGGGATGCGGTGGGCCGCTTCCGGGCGGCGGTGGAGGCCGTGAAGGAGGCCGGGGGCGAGATCATCTCCGGGGGCGAGGTCGTCACGGACGGTGACCTGGAGCGGGGGAACTTCGTCCAGCCCACCGTCGTGACCGCTCCGGAGGACACCTGGATCTGGGAGAAGGAGCTGTTCGTCCCCTTCGTGGCGGTGACTCCCGTGGATTCCCTGGACGAGGGGATCGACAAGGCCAACGACACCATCTTCGGGCTCACGGCCGGGGTCTTCGCCGGCACGGACGGGGAGGTCGACCGGTTCTTCGAGCGCATCCAGGCCGGGGTGGTCTACGCCAACCGCCGGGCCGGATCCACCACCGGGGCGTGGCCCGACATCCAGCCCTTCGGCGGCTGGAAGGGTTCCGGCACCTCGGGAGCGGGCAGCGGCGGGCCCTGGTACATGCGCTCGTACGTGCGGGAGCAGGCCCGCACCGTGATCCGGGAGTAATGCCCGGACCCACCTAGCTGCTCCCGACCTGGGGTCTGCGGATGGGTGTCACCCTCTTCTACAACGCGGACTGCCCGGACTGTGGCCGCCGAGCTGGGCGTACCGCCAGGCTGGACTGGCTGCGCCGGGTGCGGGTTTCGACCGACGACTCACCCATCGGCCCGGTGCCCAGGGGCGAGATCGTGGTGGTCGACGATGACACGGGCAGGGTCTTCACCGGCGTCTACGCCACCAGGGCCGTATGCATGCGGGTACCGGCCTACATGCCGTACGGGCTGGTGCTCCACATCCCGCCTCTCCTGCGGATCGCCAGCCGCGGCAAGAAGGGCTGCAATGGCGATGCCTGCGAGGTGTGACCACCCCGCGAAGTGATCAGGCCGGCCGGAACGCGATCCCCGGCCGGCCGCTTACCGGCGACGCTACGTCTTGGGTCGTAGCTCGAAGATCATCGATACCCGGGACGTGACCACCTCGGAGCCGCCGAACACGGGCGTGGGCGCGGCAGCCGACTCCGCCGCCACCGCATCGTCCCCTTGCATCCTCTCGACGGCTGCATAGGGATCGAAGCCGGCCGGGGTGATCCTGACGATCCGCACGATCTCGTACCCCATGTGCCCGGCGATGGCCCGGGCGGTCGCCTGGGCGTCGTCGATGGCATCGAGCAGGGCAAGCCGCTCGAACTCGGCACGGCGGGAGACGGTGAAGTCCAACCCGTCGAAGCGGACATGGTCTCCCCCGCTGTTGATCACCATGTCGACCAGCCCGCCGGCGAACCCGGTGCCTCGGATGGCGATCGACAGCCGGTTCTCGTAGAGGAAACCGAGCGACACCCGGCCCTGGTCGGTCCAGTCGAACTCCTCCCGGATGCGGATGCTCACCGTCTGCAGGCCGTTCGGGGAGATACAGGTCGGAGGCGCCGTGTGATCCGCCGTCTCGGGCTCGGTCTTCGTGCAGTTCTCGGCGACCGCGTCGGCGATGGCCTGGACCGCCTTGTTCCCGTCCGACACCGCGGTGATGAGCGAGTCACGCAGCACGCTCACCGTGAACCGGCCGATGGCGCCGTCGTAGCTGACGCTACGGCTGCCGACACCCTCCACCGCCAGTTCCGTCAGTTTCGGCTCCCCCATCTCGACCTCGCCGGGCATGGTCGATCCGTTCCCTTCCCCCTGTCCTGCTCGCGCAGAGGGCAGGAGCGCGGGCGTGCTCACTACGGCCAGCACGATGATCGCCACCAGCATCACCTTGACCGTCCGGGACATACCCGGAACCCGTATCGCTTCCCTCATCTCGATCCTCCAGATAGTTGCCGGCCGGCGCTCGACCGCGTCGATGCTCGATTCCACACACTCGAAACCTAGTGATACTGGCCGGGTATCCTGGCGCGGCACTCACCCTCCAGGTACGCGGAGCGGACTTGCGGCTGATCCGTTCGGTAATAGCTATGGCACTACTGGCCGGCGCGGTCATGTCTTGCGGTGGAGACGCCACCGGTCCTGCCACCACTCAAGCACCCCCCGATCCGGGCACCACCATCGACTCCAGCCCTGCTCCGGAAGAGGCGACCACCACCGTTGCGGACACGGCGGCGACCGTGGCCACTACATCCGAGGCACCCGATACAACCATCGGAACGACCGAGCCGGAACCGATATCCACCACCTCGGCGACGACATCGTTAACGACGGCCGCCTCGACCTCCGAGGAAACGGCAAACACCACCGAGCCGTCCACCACGACGACCGTGGCAGCCGAGACCACCACTACCACCGCCGCAGCCGAGACCACCACTACCACCGCCGCAGCCGAGACCACCACAACGACCGCTGCTGCGGAGACCACCACGACCACCACCGAGGCCCTGGTAACCACCACAGCCGTACCGGCGACGACCACCACCGCGCCGCCCGCCACCGCGATCTCCGATGACGTGCCCGACATCGAGATGTTCGACGCGGCCACCGGAGAGCTGGTCAGCCTGCGGTCGGTCGTCAAGGGCGAGAAGCCCCTGATGTTCTGGTTCTGGTCCCCATTCTGAGAGACGTGCCGGGAGGAAGCCCCGGGCATCGAGCAGTTCGCTCGGCAGCACTCCAACCGACTCACCGTCATCGGAATCGGCGGTGTAGGCACGCTCGAGATCGCGCAGGAATTCGTGGTCGAGAAGGGGGTCACGTTCACGGCGCTCTGGAGCGAGGCGCGCGACGCCTGGGAGTACTACGGGATGAACAGCACGTCGGACTTCATGCTCCTCGACAGGTTCGGCAACCGCCTGACCGAACCCGCACCCTATGAGGAGCAACTCGTCATCCAGCTTCTGGACGAACTGACCTGACCTGCCTGACCCGACGGCCAACTACCAACTAATGATCTAGATCTGGTCCAGGCTTCTCTTCACGAAGGTCCGGTCGAGGGCGAAGGGTGACTCCTCGATCCGCCCGGTGATCAGGTCGGCCAGGATGCGACCCCCCGCCGGGGAGCACATGATGCCGTGACCCGAGTAACCGCTGTTGACCCACAATCCGTCGATGGGCGCCTGCCCTATCAGGGGGCGGTGGTCGGGGCTCATCACGTACTGCCCGGAGTGGACCATCCAGGAGAGCTCTCCCCTCCTCCAGGCCTCGCCCCAGAAGGGACTGATCCGGGCGGCGGCGTCCGGACTGGAGGGATCCAGCACCCGGAACGCCATGCCGGAACTGGGAGGGACATCCTCCACGGGATCCCTTCCAGGCCCCCGGGGCGCGGCGTCCAGCAATGCGGCACCCGCCAGGGCGGGGCGCCAATGCGTGCCGGTGTCGTCATCGATCGTCATGGGCGCGTCAGGAGGGACCCGCGCCAGATCGGGCACCACCACCTTGTGGCGGGGCTTGACCTCCAGCGGCAGTTCCACCCCGAGGAGGGCGGCCAGCCTGGCCGTGAAGGGTCCGGCGGCTATCACCACCTGTTCGGCCCGGATGTGACCCCTGTCCGTGCCCACGTCGAAGCCTCCCGCGGGAAGCTCTCGGAGCGACACCACCCGGCACGAAACGTGGAGCGGGGCGCCTGACGCCCGCAGCAGCCCCAGGGTCAGAGCCCTCGGATCGGCGAAGCCGTCGTCCGCCCGGTAGCGGGCACTGACCACCTCACCACTCAGATAGGGGAACCTGCGCCTTGCCTCGTCCCCGGTCAGGATCTCGATGTCGGTCTGCCCCCAGGAGTGCTGGCGAGCCACCAGCCGCCGCTGCTCCACAGCCTTTTCCTCGGACGTGGTGGCCCAGAGGTACCCCGGCTGCCTCACCGCCAGCCCGGCCGCGTCCTGGCCGGTGATCGCGGCGAAGTTCAGGATCAGGTCGACCGTCTCGCGCACCAGGTCGGTCTCCTCCCGGTTGTCGAACTGCAGCCGGAAGGCACCGGTGGAAGCCGGGGTGGTGAGCGAGGCGGCCACAGGCCGGGCCTCCAGCACCACCGGCGACAGCCCGGCCCGCGCAGCCCAGAACGCCGTGGACGCCCCGACTATCCCGGCCCCGATGATCACCAACTCCGCGCCGGCCGGAAGGCCCCTGTCAACCTCGGATACCATGCCACAAAGCTAGTTCGGCGGATGGGGAAAGGCACAAGGGGACAACCCGGTCATGGACCGTTCCGCCGCTCGGCCCTATGCCGGTTTGCGGGCGTGGATGAAGTACGCCGGTGTGAAGATGCCGAGCCGGCCGGCCTCGACCAGGGCGACCGCGCAGATGTTCAGGGTCTCCGACACCCGGACCGATCCCTTCGGCGCGATGCGGAGGGCCTCCAGCAATCTGAGCGAGACCTGGGTGATCGAGCGTCCGATCCTCGAGCTCCGGAAGGTCGCCAGCGAGATCCCCGAACCCACCAGGGGTTGGTACCAGGGAACCGACGGACCGGTCGGCACCGTGACGTCCCGCGTCTCCAGCACCTCGAACCCCACCGCCACGAGCGCTTCGTCGACCGTTCTGCGCTCGTCGAGCTCGAGTATGCCGCCGCCCAGCTCGATGTCGGCCTTGATCCTCCGGTGGAGGGGATCCTCGGGGTCGTAGCGGTCGGTCATGCACCACTCGTAGGAGGCGAAGCAGGCGCCCGGCTTCAGCAGCCGGAACGCCTCGCCGTAGATGCTGACCTTGTCCGGGGCGTGGCAGGTCGCCTCTATGGAGAAAACGGCGTCGAACGAGCCGTCAGGAGCGTCCACGTCGAGGAAGTCGCAGTGCATGAATTCGGCCAGATGGGTCAGCTCCGCCTCCTCCGCATACTTGCGGGCGTGCTCGAGCTGGTAGGCGTTGCTGTTGACGCCCACGATCCGGGCGCCGGTGAACCGGGCGATCTCCAGGAGCGGCCCGCCGACGCCGCAGCCGAGGTCGGCGACCACCATGCCGGGTCCCAGCCCGAGCTTGTGGGCCAGGTAGTGCTGGTGGCGGGCCAGCGACGCCTTGAAGCTCTCGCCGGGGACCCGAGGGGCGAAATGGAACGACCTTCCCCACCCGAACTCGAAGAAGTCCGTGACCACGTTGTAGTAGAGATCGTTGATCTCCTTGTGGTCGAGCGGTGTCCTCTCCCGCTTGTCACGACGAGTCGTGCGGAAGCGCCGGTCGTACTCACCGATGGTCCGGGCGATGCCGGAAGTGGCGCCCTTCAGGGAGTTGGAAAGTTTGAACGCCACGGTTCTCTCCAGCATGCCTTGCGACAACCCACCCCGGGCACCGTAACGAGGGGCCCGCGCCGCTGTCAACCATCGACTGGCCGCTCAGCCCGGTCGAAAGCAGATGCCCGCTAGCAGCCGCAGGCGACTTCGCTACCCGGCTGGGAGTCGTCACCCTCGGTGGGGTAGCCGTCACGCTTCCACCAGTCGAGGCCGCCGATCAGCTCGCGCACCTCGAAGCCCAGCATGAGGAGCTTGAGCGCGGTCTTGGTGGATGCGTTGCAGCCGATCCCGTCGCAGTAGCAGACGTAGGTCCTTGACCGGTCCAGCGAGGCCGTCGAGTCGGCGTCGATACCCCGGTGTGGCAGGCTCAAAGCTCCCGGTATGTGCTCCCGGGCGTAGGCCTCGGCGGACCGGCCATCGACCACAACCAAGGGCTCGCCGTTGCCCAGCGCCTCGTGGACGTCCCACGAGTCCATCTCGAAGTCGAGCTTTCTCTTGTAGTGGTTCAACTGGTCGGTGCTCATCCGGTTCCTCGCGCTCATCGAGCCAGGCACCCTAGACCCCCGCCCGCACCATGCCCAACTCAGGGGTCGGACGGCGGGAGCGGCGATCGCCACGGTTAGGGTTACCCGGTCCCTACACCCCAGTCACCAACACTCAGGAGTCCAGCAGTGACCGACGTACCCTGCCCGGCGGCCGACGGGTCCAGCCCCGCCCGCCGCCAGTTCCCGAAGCCGCCCCCGATGTGCATCGACCCCGCCAAGTCCTACACCGCGGTGATGGACACGTCGATGGGGTCGATCACCATCGCCCTCGATGCCGCCGCCGCCCCCCTTACGGTGAACAACTTCGTGGTGCTGGCCCGCTACCACTACTACGAAGGCGTGATCTTCCACAGAATCATCGAGGGCTTCGTCTGCCAGGGCGGCGACCCCACCGGCTCGGGTCGGGGCGGCCCCGGCTACCGCTTCGCCGACGAACTGCCGCAGCCCGGCAGCTACGAGCTGGGTTCGCTGGCCATGGCCAACGCGGGGCCCGACACCAACGGCAGCCAGTTCTTCATCATCAGTGGCTCCGACGGCACCCGCCTGCCACCCCACTACTCGCTGTTCGGCAAGGTGACCGACGGCCTGGACGTGGTGGACGCCATGCAGAGGGTGCCGACCGCCCGCAACGACCGCCCGCTCACCCCTGTCACCATCAACTCGGTTACGATCACAGAGTCCGACTGACCTGACGGAAACCCCAAGCCGGCAGCCGGACGATCCGAACCAACACCGATCACCGGCCACTAACCACTGGCCACCGGATCGAATAGTTGGTCGAGAGCCCGCACCACGAAGGTGGCCATCTCGGCCCGGGACACGGGCCGGTCGGGGCAGAACCGCAGCGGATCGGTGGAGCACCCCGCGGTGATGTCGGCCGCGGCCAGGGCATCAATGTCGGCCTCGTGGGAGCCCCCGGTATCCGTGAAACCGGCCGACCCGGCGCGTTCCAGTTCGAACGCCCTCACCAGGAACGTGGCCATCTGGCCCCGAGAGACGGCCGAGTCCGGGCAGAACCGCGGCGGATCGGCGCCGCATCCCTTGGTCACCTCGAGTTCGGCGAGACGCTCCACATAGCCCGCCCACCATTCACCGGGATCCACATCTTCGAACCGCGTCACGGCATTGGAAGGCTCGAAACCCGGGTCGAGGACCCGGACCATCCACACCGCCATGGTCGAGCGCTGGAGGGGCAGCCCGGGGCAGAAGAGCCGCGCGCCGCACTCGGTGCCGTCCAGGACGCCCGCCTCCGCCAACCGGTCGATCGAAGCCTCGAAGACACTGCCGTCATCGTCTTCGAAGCTGCCCGACCCGGCGGGTTGTCCAGGTTCCTCAGGGTCGTCGGCCGGCGGAGGGGCCACGCCGTCGATGGCCGTGATGTTGGAGGACTTGAGGCCCAGCTTGGTCCGGAAGTCGGCCCCGGCGACCGTTACCGACACAGGGTCGCCGCCGCGGACACCCCGGAACAGGACCCGCGCCGGGGAGGACAGGGACTCCCGGTCGACCAGGACCGCCTCGGTGACGTCGTCCCATCCCAGCCAGGTGGCCAGAGAGGCGGCGCTCACCCGCTCCTCCCATGACGCGTTCGGGTTGCCTACGGCCGGGTCCACGTCCCACGGGTCCGCGACCGGTCTCAGGTAGGGCCACTCCGTTCCCGGCGTCCTGCCGTCCCACTCGGTGAAGAACCCGTACACGTTGGTGCGGGTGATCCCGCCGGATGAGGCGGAGAAGAACGTCTGGACGATCCCCGCCTTCGTGTACCTCTCCCAGCCGGCGCCGAAGTAGGTGAGCACCCGGTCCCTGGTGCTCACCACACCGTCGAGCCAGGGCTGCCCGTTCGAGCGGGTCTCCTTGGCCCAGCCTATGTAGTTGATGTCCCGCCAGCTGTCGTAGAGATGGCACCAGCAGCTGTCCTTGCGGGCGGCGTTGATTCCCGGATCCTCGTCGGGGTCGGCGGGGCGCGGCCCGGTCTCCCACAGGAAGAACTTGTAGGCCGCGTAGGAGCGGGACGTCACGGCCTGGGCCTCGTTCACCCCCGGCGCCGACCAATGGTCCAGCACCTCGGCAACGCCGCGGAGGTAGTCCTCGAGCCCGATCGCCAGGACCACGTGGAACCCCACCTCCACGGGGTCGTCCCGTATCTTCAGCTCCCCGTGCCGGTACTCGCAGACCTCGTTGGTGCGGGATGCGCACAGCTTGGCCCTGCTCTCACCGTGACGGAGCCGCACCCCGGCCGCGTCGGGCCACGAGATGGACGCCCGGCAGCTACCGGCCGTTCCCTGGAGCGCGCCACCGTGGAAGAAGCCGCACTGGCCGCGGGCGATGCGGCGGAACTCCCACCGCTCCCCCGCCTGGGGATGCTGCGGCTTCGGGCACGGACCCGCACCGTCGTCCGCCAGGCACAGATCGAGGGGACCTCCCACGGCGGTGAACTCCAGCAGGGTGATCTGGGACCCCAGATTGATCCACAGCGGGTTGTCCAGCGTGTAGAGCAGGTCGTTGGGCAGGGCGAGATCGCTCAGGGACCCCGGCGCCGAGCCCGGGAAGTAGTAGGCGGCGATGTCCTCGCCCGGCTTGGCCGGATCGGCGAGGGCTTGGCCCAGAGCGCCCCACTGGCCCATACCCACGCCGTGGCCCCATCCCGCGCCCTCGAAATCGAACCCAGGCGTGTGGTGGGCGTCTGCCCCGACAGCCGGGAGCAGCCCCACCAAGAGCAGTACGACGAGCACTCTCCGGACCACCTGCCGAGTGTAGGAGTGCTCTGTTAGCAAGACGTCAGGGCCCCACCCGGCAGCCCATGTCGAGGGCTGGTTCCGCCGGGTCGGTCTCGGCCCTCGCAGGCCGGAGAGCTACCCGGGCGGTTTGACCACGTCTGGCGGCGCCGGTTCGTTCAGCGTTTGGGGCGCCACCAGAGTGTGCTGTGCCGGCCCATGCGGTTCCCGACGTACAGGCGGCCGTCCTCCTCGGTGACCTGCGGTTCCAGGAGAGGCCGCAGTTCCGAGCGTCGGGCCAGCGGCAAGGTCACCCTCTTGCCGTAGAAGGCGAGGATCTCGTCCCAGTTCTCGAACCACAACAACGCCGGTCTCTCCCAGTACTCCACTTCGGGACGGACACCGATCTCCTCGACGATCACCTCCACCAGGTCTTCGACCGACGGGCCGTCCGGACGGTCGACGCCGTGGACGGCGCGGAACAGCGGCGCGATGTTCACCCGGGGATGCCGTTCGGTCAGCTCGATCACCACCCCCCGGCGGGCAGCGTGGTCGAGAGCCGCCACGAACGGACCGATGTCCGCCACGTCGTAAACGACGTTGGCCGACATGACGACATCGACCTGCGGAACCTGACCCGCCACCTCCGGCCAGCGTCCCCTCACCAGCCGGGCGGAGACACCGAGCCGGGCCGCCTCCTCCTCGAAACCGTCCGCCATCCCCGCGTCGGGCTCCACCGCGGTGAGATCATGGCCCGAGAGGGCCAGGGGTAGTGAGACCCGTCCCCTCCCGGCGCCCACATCGAGCACCGAACCGTGCTCCCCGGCGAGGCGCCTCGCCACCTCGACCGTCACCGGAGGAGGCACAGAACGTGCCGCTGCCGACATGCGCTCCCATATCCACGGCGACCAACCGTAGGGCGACTCCTCCGCCGCATCGAGCAGCCTCTGTGGAATCACCCAGGCCTCCAGTTCGGCCCGCCACCGATCCGCCGCCCTCAACTCACCACCTCCTGTCCGGACCGCGCCGCACCGAACGTCTCAACCATCGCATACCGCCAACCCGGCCGGCTCGATGAAGATGCCGTTGGCGTACTGCAGCTCGCGCACGTAGCAGATGACCTTGTTCAAGTCCTCGGGCGATAGGCCCGGCACCGGATCCATGTCCCCGAAGTTCCAGTGGTGTTGGGGCGATCCCGTCTCCACGGCGCGGACGAAGCTGAAGTCGGCGTGGTGACCCGGCTCGTAGATCTTGTGCACCAGCGGAGGGCCCTGCGACGACCCGCCGGCGGTGGGGCCGTGACACTCCGAACAGTTGGCGGTGAACAGTTCGGCGCCCTCGCTAGCCACGTCCGAGAGGTCGGGCACCTCGACCGACACCGTCTGGGCGCCGGAGGCGTCATCAACCGAGTATTCGTCTTCCTCGCCCCCCGAACAACTCGCCAGCAACACCACGACCAGTACGGCCACCGGGACCGGACGCCACATCGGGTGTAGCCGGCCACCGACCCAGCGAATGCCCGCGCCTCGCCCGACCGACCGGGTGTTGAGGGTCATCGCGTTCCCCACTTTTCGATCACACGTCTCCCAGTGCCTATCTGACGATACATAGAGGATCCGGGCTAGGCGTTCGTGGTTCGGGGAAGGGGCCACGTCGGGAATCCGTAGGAATCTGGTGGGGCCGGGAACCTTGGAGCGGGCCGGCGTCGTCACAAGAGACATGAAGACCACACCTGCCCCCACCCGAACCCTGATAGTGCTGCTGGCGGTCGTCACCCTCCTGACGGGCGCCTGCAGATCCGAGAGCGTCGACACGTCCGTTGCAACCGCCGTCGTCCCGGTGGAAACAACGGCGGCGCCGGCCGTCGATCCCGGGCCCGAGCCCTCCGGCGAGGGCGGGACCCCGTCCGTTGACAGCGGAACCGCTCGGACCACCGACGAAGGATGGATCGAAGGCGAGCCCGACTGGGAGGGAGACGCCGCCGCCGCCGCATCCGTCGAGCTCGAGGCGATGGCGGATGCCGTGATGGAGGAAGTCGCCATGGCGGCAGATGCCGCCGAGAGGGCCGTCGAGGAAGCTGCCTCCCCCGAACCCACCGCCGCCCCCGCGACCACGGCGGCCGCGGCCACGATCGAAACCGCGGATGACGTTGTCGACTCCGAGCCGGATGCCGTTGTCCACGAGTCCGAGTTGCGGCAGGTGAGGCTCACGGGCGGGTCCATCGACGACAACGCACGCTTCGAGGACTACCTGGCCTACCGGGCCGACTTCTTCCGCCTCGGTATTCCAGTGCGCGACATCGACCCCACCGGACGCATAGTGGTGACCGTGACCGGCGAGGGCGGCCTCCCGGCGGCCGGCGCCGAGGTCCTGGTGACGGCGGGCCAGAGAGGGGTGGGCCTGAGGACCACCGCCGACGGCACGGTCCGCTTCCACCCGGAGGCCTACGAGCTGGGTGATGGGCCGTACACGGTGTCGGCCGGCGGCGCCAGCGCCGAGGCCGCACGAGGCGAGAGCCTCGCCCTGGAGACCTCCCTGCCCACGGCGTCCAGCGAGACCGTCGCCCTCGATGTCCTGTTCCTGCTCGACGCCACCGGCTCGATGGCGGACGAGATCCACCAGCTCAAGATCACCATCGACGAGGTGGCCATGCGCATCCACCGGCTCCCCGGCGACGTGGACGTGCGCCTGGGCATGACCCTGTACCGCGACGAGGGCGACATCTTCCTGACCAGGACGTTTGACCTCACGCCGGACGCAGAGGCCTTCGCCCAGGCCCTTTCGGAGGTGGTGGCCGACGACGGCGGCGACAACCCGGAAGCCCTCGACGAAGCGCTCGCCGACGCTCTGTCCAAGCCGTCGTGGCGGCCTCCATCCGAGACGGTGCAGCTGATCTTCCTGGTGGCCGACGCTCCCCCGCAGGTGCTGCGGCAGGTGCCGGTGCCCTACACCGACTCGATGCGTAACGCCGCCGGGCGGGGCATCAAGATCTTCCCGGTGTCGTCGTCCGGCACCGACGACCAGGCCGAGTTCGTGTTCCGCCAGCTCGCCCAGTTCACCGGCGCCCGCTACGTGTTCCTGACCTACGGCGCCGAGGGCCGCGCCACCGGCTCAGCCACCGACATCGACCAGCGCGACTACGAGGAGTTGTCCCTGGACGACCTGATAGTGCGCCTGGTCGCCGAGGAACTGGCAGACCTTCACGGCCCCGCGGACGCCGAGACTCCAGAGACAACCGAGGACGGCCAGCAAGACAACTGAAACTACCGCCGGACTCCTTCGCGGTTTTCCCTCCGCCGGTCCCGCCACCCGTCCTCGACCAGCCTCCCGAGGAGTGGGTGGCGGTCGGCGTGTAGCAGGTTCAGAGTCCGATCAGGTCGGCGACGAACTCGGCCAACGCCCGTTACTCTTGAACGCCGTGGTCTACCAGCGGATCCCGGAGTACCGCCAACCTACGCCGGACGCAGCCGGCCGTTGATGCGCGTCAACGAATACATCCGCTACGAGCCCGACGAACGCTGCTCCGCCCGCCTGACGCTGGGTGTGGCTGTTCAGGGGACCATGATCAGCCTGTCGATCACCGTCATCGTGGTGACGATCTTCGTCCTCGGGGCAGGCGAGGACAGGGCCTATCTCTCCTGGGCGGTGTTCGCTGCCCTGATGATCACCGGACTCGGCACCCTGTTGGTGGCCAGCCGCCTGGGAAAGCTCGGGGCGGGGCACATTCTGATGATGGCATCGGGCGGCCAGTTCATAGGCGTCTGCGTGGTGGCGATGACCGAAGCCGGTCCGGCCACGCTGGCGATGCTGCTGGTCGTCTCGTCCGTGCTCCAGTTCCTGGTGGCCACATGGCTCCCGAAGATGCGCCGGATCATCACACCCGTCGTCGCCGGGACCGCGCACATTCTGATAGCGACGACAGTGATACCGGTAGCCATCGCCAGGTTGGTGGACACACCCGCCGGAACGTCGCCATCCCAGGGCTTGGCGGCCTCCGGGGCGGCAGCCCTCGCCTTCCTGTTCCTCGTCTTGAGGGGCACGAGTATCTGGCGCCTGTGGGCGATACCCATCGGGATCGGGGCCGGCTCGCTGGTCGCCGTGGCGGTGGGACTGTACGACCTCGGGCCGGTTCTGGATACGCCCTGGTTCGATCTGCCGGAAACGGCCGCATGGCCGGGGTTGGACCTGACGCCCGGCCCGGAGTTCTGGGGACTGCTGCCGATGTTCCTGATCGTGAGCCTCGTCGTGGCTGTCAAGTCGACCAGCGACGGCGCCGTGATCCAGCAGGTCTCACGCCGCCGCCCGCGCGCCACGGACTTCCGCACGGTGCAGGGAACTCTCAATGTCAGCGGAGTGACGATGCTGCTGTCGGGGATGGCCGGGACGGTTCCTCCCATCATGGTCTCGGCCAGCTCCATCTCATTGATCAACATCACAGGGGTCGCATCCCGCAGGGTCGGGCAGGTCATCGGGGGTGTTCTGATCCTGCTGGCGCTGTTCCCCAAGGGCCTCGCCATCCTGCTCGCCACACCGACTTCGGTGATGGGAGCGGTCCTGTTGATGATCATGGGAGTGCTCCTGGTGGAGGGTATGCGGACCATCGTCAAGGACGGTCTCGACCATCGGAAGGGGATGGTGGCGGGCGCATCCCTCGCGATCGGCATCGGCCTGGAGGCCAACAACGTCCTGGAAGATCTCCTGGTCGGAACGTGGGGTGTGGTGTTCGGCAGCGGGTTGGTCGTCGGCGTCCTGACGGTGGTGGTGCTGACAACCCTGATGGAACTGTCCAGCCCGCGCCGCAAGCGGCTGGAGGTGGAACTCGACATGTCCGACCTTCCCGGAATCAACACGTTCCTCACCAAGCTTGCCGCCCGCGCCGGCTGGAGCGCAGCTTCGACAGAGCGTCTGACCGCCGCCGGAGAGGAGACCCTCTCGACCATGTTGCAGCTACGTGAGGACTACGCGGATCAGGCCACGCCGCGCCTGATACTCACCGCCCAGGGCAGTGCTCGGGCAATCGATCTGGAGTTCATGGCTATCTTCGGGGAGGGAAACATCGAGGACCACCTGGCGTACCTGGTTGAACACACCGACACGCCGGACGAGCGTGACATGTCGTTCCGCCTGCTGCGCCACTACGCATCCTCGGTGCGGCACAGCAAGTACTACGGCATAGACATCGTCTCGGTACAGGTGGAGTCCCTACCCGAGTCCTGACAACACCCGACACGAAAGGAGAGGACGAACGATGCGAGGATACGCGATCGTCAACACTGAAATAACCGACCCAGAGGGGTACGCCGAGTTCATAGAGCGCATACCGGACGTCATAGCGACATACGGCGGGAAGTACGTGGTCCGGGGTGGAAGGACCGAGTACAGGTACGGTGACTGGCAACCGGGCCGCGTGGTGGTGATCGAGTTCGGCAGCTTCGAGGAGGCACGTACCTTCGCGGACTCCCCCGAGTTCACGGAACTCCGGGAGATCATCGATCGAACCTCGACGGGGCGCATGATCCTGGCAGAAGGCGTCTAGCCTCTCTCGCCCTGACGGAGAAGCTGCGCACCGGTCCGGCGAGGCCGCTCGGCGGGATCGGCGGCGACTCGTCTTCGAGGGACCACCTCCCCTGGACGGTTCCGGTAGCACTGATCGAATAGACGAAGGGATTGACCATGAAGAACACGCTCGGTAGGTCCCCCTCGGCTCGCGGGCCTGGCCGCCCGGCCGACCCGACCGGTCCCCCGCCTCGCTCCGGCTCCGGAGTGCTCCCGTGGTAGGGGTGGATGTAGCCCTCCGGGCGGGCGCGCAGCTCGGTGAGTGCCCGCTCTGGAGTCCCGAGGAGGGGGTGCTCTACTGGGAGGACATCGACGCCCGGTTGGTGCACCGTTACGACCCTGCCACCGGCGAGGACCTGACCCGTGAGCTGCCGGGACGGCCCGGCTCGATGGTTCTCACGTCGGAGCCCGGCCGCCTTCTGATAGCGGCGGAGACCGAACTGGTCTGGTTCGACTGGGCGACCGGGGAGACCACTCCCTGGGTGACGCTGGAACCCCCGGGAACCGGAAACCGGATGAACGACGGCCGTACCGACCCGGTGGGCCGCTACTGGGTGGGCTCGATGTACGAGTTCGCCGCCGCCGAGCGCTATACCGGCAGCCTGTACCGCGTCGAGGGCGACGGATCGTTCACCGTCACCCGAGCCGGGGTGGGAGTACCCAACGCGCTGGCTTTCGACACCGAGCGGGACCGGATGTACTGGGCCGACTCCCTGAGCCGTACCGTGCTGTGCTACGACTACGACCTCGAGACGGGAGAGGCCAGGAACGGGAGGGTCTTCGTCGAGTTCGGCGACATCCCGGGACGGCCGGACGGTGCGTGCATCGACGTCGAGGGCTGCTACTGGGTAGCGGCCGTCCGCGGATCGGCCGTGCTGCGGTTCACGCCGGACGGCGCTCTCGACCTCAGTATCGACCTGCCCGTGGCCAAACCCTCGATGGTTGCATTCGGCGGATACGATCTGGACACGCTGTTCGTGACCTCGATCGGCGGCGGGGGCAGCCACCGGCGGAAGGCCGCCGAACCGCGAGCCGGTGACCTGTTCGCCATCGAACCCGGCGTCGCCGGACTACCCGACGCTCCGTTCGCCGGTACCTGAGGTCCCCATACCCGCAGGGCGTCTCGATGCTCCAGTGCTAGCATCCACCGACCCGCCCAGGAGGGACCCCGCATAGCCCGTATCTGGTTCGAGCGTCGGATCATGCCCCTCCTGCGGCCCTACGTTCCGTCGTCCGTCGAGGTGCTGGGGCCCGGCCGCCCGGAGGACACCCACGCCGGCATAGAAACGGCCCAGGGGGCCATCGTCGCCAGGTCCCGATTCGACGAACGAGTCTTCGACCGGGCGCCGGATCTGGTGGCCATCTGCCGGACCGGGATAGGCTGTGACAGCATCGACCTGGAGGTCGCCACCCGCCGCGGAGTCGCCGTCTGCAACGCTCCGGACGGACCGACAATATCCACCGCCGAGCATACGGTCGCCCTGATGCTGGCGGTCTCCAAGAGCGTGGTGCGAGCCGGCAACCAACTCCGCAACGCGTGCGGCGACGGTGACCACTATGCGACCCACCTGGGGATCGAGCTGCACGGCAAGACGCTCGGCCTGGTCGGATTCGGAAGGATCGCCCGCCAGGTCGCCGCCATCGGAGCCGGCCTGAGCATGCACGTACAGGCGTACGACCCCTACATCGCCGAAGGCGCCTTCCCCGTAACGGTGGTCCGGGCGCAGACTCTGGAGGAGTTGCTGACCGCCAGCGACGTGGTGTCGGTGCACGTGCCCATGACCCCCACCAATGCGCGGATGTTCGACGCCCAGGCGTTCGCCACGATGAAGCCGGGCGCGGTGTTCGTCAACGCGGCCCGCGGCGGCCTCGTCGACCAAGATGCCCTGCTGGAGGCACTGGACAGCGGCCACCTCTTCGGGGCAGGCCTCGACGTGACCGATCCCGAGCCGCTCGACACCTCCCATCCGCTACTGCACCGACCCAACGTGACCGTGACCCCCCATGTCGCCGCCGGCACCGACGAAGCCCGGGTGCGAATGTTCCAGCCCGCCGTCGAGCAGGCGATCATGGTCATCGAAGGACGCAGACCTCCCCACATCGTCAACCCCGAAGCCTGGAAGGGCGTGGTCGCCCGCCTGTAGACAACTCCAGCACCCGGCGCGCGATCGACGGACGCGCATGGTACGGACCAGGTCAGAAGAGCGCAGCCTGCTTAGGCGGCAGACCCTGTTCCAGATCGGATCGGGCGCCACTCAGGATCTGGTCGAGTTCCGATGTATCGGTCAGGGGTAAGGCGCCTCTCCGCTCGAGCGGCTCGTTGCCGGGACCCTCTCCGCTTCCCCGCCACACGGCTACCCGGCAGTAGACGCCCCTGATGGCTTCCGTAGCGCCCGTCCAGGTTCCGCCCGAGCCATTGTCAGCAGCGAGCGCCACCGTCACGTCCGACAACGCGTAGATGAGCTTGTTCCGGCCCATCGCCTTGCCGACCGAGAAGGGGGAGTCAGGAGCGTACGGAGAGCACATCACCGTCAGCCCCTCGTGGACCGCCCGCCGCACGTCCGGAGTCCTCAGCGTCCGGACGAGCGAGTGGGCCGGGACTCCGACCACGCTTCCTCCGGCCTGGAACGCCGCGCTCATCGCCAACTGGTCGACTCCCCGCGCCGCGCCCGAGATGAGAGGAAGCCCGAGCGACGCAGCCTGCCGCCCCAGCGCCTTGGCAACTTCGGCGCCCTCCCTGCTCACGTTGCGGCTTCCGACGACGCCGACACCCGGCTGATCGAGGAGCTCGATGGCGCCGGCGGCATGGAGAATTGCCGGTCTCTTCGATCCGAGCCTCGCATGCAACCGCTGCGGATAGCCCTCGTCGAACGGCGTCAGCGTCGCTACTCCGGACTGGTCGAGCCGGTCCAACTCGAATGCCATCGCTACTGCCCGCGAAAGGAGCCCCACCACCCGGGCCGACACGTCCTCCCCCAACCCGGAGCCGATCAGATCGTCCTCGGACCTTCCGAGTAGACCACCCGGATCACCGGCCTGATCGACCAGGCGCCAGAACTGCGAAGTACTAAGCGGCACCACGCTGTCCCGCGCCATCCTGCTCACCAAGAGGATGGTCGCCACCGAGTCGTCGTTCCGCATCAAACCGACCTCCCCGCCGTGTCGGCGAGTGAGAACGGATCGACCGGTCCCGACCCCGCTCCTGGTAGCAACAGTGCGGTCCGATCTGTCTCGGGCATATCGACCTCGCGCGTCATCTCAGGACAACGTAACGAGGTCATGTGACAAGAGCAGCGCAACTTCGCTCGAGTGGCTCGGTGGCTGTCACGGCGCGGACACGGCAAGTTGCTATACGTATAGTTCTAGTTATAATAGAACTATGCTCTGGAAGATCGATGCGCAGTCACCGCAG
>JAPPGU010000004.1 GCA_028821265.1 bacterium
GCAACATGGAGCTACGCCTCGACCGTAGACTGGCCGACCGGCGGGTCTACCCGGCCATCGACATCGCCTCTTCGGGCACGCGGCGGGAGGAACTCCTCTTCGATCCGGACGAGCTCCAGCAGGTCTGGAAGCTGCGCCGGGTGCTGCTGGGCCTGGAGCCGGGGGCGGCGCTCGAGTTGCTGATCGATAAGCTGAGGACTTCGAAGTCGAATGCCGACTTCCTGGCTGAGGTAGCCAGGTCGCGCAATTAGACGTGGCGCCGGCGGGGGCCGTCGCAGAATCTAGGAGTGTGCTGAAAAATGTCCAGTTGGTCCGATGGTCAAGAATGCCCCCCGGTCAGGGCCTTGCGGGCCGACCCATCCCCGTCTTTTTCAGCATGCTCCTAACCTGGGAAGACATGGCATAATCCCGTGGCTTGCGAGACCCGGCCCGAGGCGGCTGCTGCCGCCGCTGTCCAGGCACCAGAGCGCGAACAGGAGGACACGTGAAACGTGACATACATCCCAAGTACCGGCCCGTGGTATTCCAGGACCCCTCGGTCGACTTCGCGTTCCTGACCCGATCGACCATCCGCACCAACGAGACCATCGTCTGGGAGGATGGCCAGACCTATCCCCTCGCCCGGGTCGAGATTTCGAGTGCGAGCCATCCGTTCTTCACCGGCAAGCAGAAGCTGGTGGACACGGCGGGACGGGTGGAACGTTTCGAGCGGCGCTACGGCAGGACGGCCCGTGATCGGGGAGGCGCGGGCGAACCTTCCTAGTCCGTCTCGGGTATCCGGCACATGTCCGAGTCCCCGGTGTCGACCGTCGGAGGTCAGGCGGTAATCGAAGGGGTGATGATGCGGGCGCCATCCGCCTGGTCCGTGGCGGTTCGCAACCCGTCCGGCGAGATAGAAGCCGTCCGCCACCGCCTACCGAGGCTCAGCTCGCGCTCTCGATGGGCCAGGGTTCCACTGGTCCGGGGGGTGCTGGTATTGGGGGAGAGCCTCACCTTGGGGTTCCGCGCCCTGGCGTGGTCGGGGCAGCGCTCGGTCGGAGAGGAAGAGAAGCCCGTCACCAAGGGCCAGATGGCGGGTTCCATGACCATCGCCGCCGTCTTCTTCGTGGGGTTCTTCGTGGTCGTTCCCCTCCTGGTGGTCCGCTGGGGTGGATTGGATGCTTCGTCGTGGGTGTTCCACCTGGTCGAGGCGGTGATCCGGATCGCCCTGCTGGTCGGCTACGTGTGGTTGATCGGGCGCTGGGAGGAGATAGGGCGTGTCTATGCCTACCACGGCGCCGAGCACATGACCATCCATGCCTACGAGGCGGGCGATCCGCTCGATCGGGACCACATCTCCGCCTACCGCCCGGAGCACCCGCGGTGCGGGACCAGCTTCTTGCTGCTGGTCATGCTCACCGCCATCGTGGTGTTCAGCCTGGTGGGCAGCCTTCCGTGGTACGGCCTGATCGCGAGCCGGGTGGTGCTGATACCGGTGGTGGCCGGTATTTCCTACGAGCTTCTCAAGCTGGGCGGCGCGCAGGCGGATCGGCCCGTCGGGCGGGTTCTCACCGCTCCCGGCCTGTGGTTGCAGCGGCTCACGACACGGGTTCCCGAGACGAACATGATCGATGTGGCGGTGGCCGCGTTGCTGTTCGCGATGACGGACGAGGAAGTCGACGAGGTAGCCCAGAGGGGTCCGATCATCCCCGAGGCGCTGAGCGCCACGGGCAGGTAGGTGGGGAGTGATGGACCAGGGGCTTGCCGATCGGCTCGCCGAGATCGAGCAGGAGTACGGTGAGGTCGAGGGCCTGCTGACCGATCCGGCGGTGCTTGGCGACCCGGTCCGGTACGGCGAGGTCTCCCGCCGCTACGCCGAACTCCGGCCGCTGGTCCGGTCCTTCCGGTCGTTGAAGGCGGCGATCGACGACTCCCGGGAAGCGATCGAGCTGGCCGACATCGAGACCGATCCCGATCTCGCTGGAGAACTACGCGAGTTGGCCGCGGCTCGCCAGCAGGAAGCCGACCGCATGGCCGGCGAGCTCCGGGCCGCGCTCACGCCCAGCGACCCGGACGACGTCAAGGACGCCATCGTCGAGATCCGGGCCGCTGCGGGCGGCGCGGAAGCGGCTCTGTGGGCCGGGGAACTGCTCCGCATGTACCAGCGGTTCGCCGAAGCGGAGGGCTTCGCTTGGGAGCCGATCGACAGCGCAGCTGCGGAGGGCGGAGGACTGACCTCGGTCACCTTCGGAGTAACCGGTCGTGGGGCGTTCTCGAGGCTCAAGTTCGAGGCCGGGGTCCACCGGGTGCAGCGGGTTCCGAGGACCGAGTCGCAGGGGCGGGTCCACACCTCGACGGCCACGGTGGCCGTGATGCCCGAAGCCGAAGAGGTCGATGTGCAGATCGATGCCGGCGACGTCAAGGTGGACACGTTCCGGTCGTCGGGACCGGGAGGGCAATCCGTCAACACCACCGACTCGGCGGTCCGGATCACCCATCTGCCCACTGGCCTGGTCGTTACCTGCCAGGACGAGAAGTCCCAGCTCCAGAACAAGGAAAAGGCTTTCCGGGTGCTCCGGGCCCGGCTGTACCAGGAAGAGCTCCTGGCCCGCGCCGCGGAGCGCGCCGCGGGGAGACGCTCGCAGATCGGCACCGGGGATCGGTCGGAGAAGATCCGGACGTACAACTTCAGGGAGAACCGGGTGACCGATCACCGGATCGGCCTCGTCATCAGGCGCCTCACTCACGTCCTCGACGGCCAACTTTCCGAGTTCGTCGACGCTCTCACATCGGATCAGGCCACCCGGCGGATGATCGGCAAGTGATCTTCTTCGTTCGCTTCCCGCCTGACGCCGACCTCCCCGCCGAGGCCATCGAGGAGATCGTGCAGAGTTGTCTCGGCCGGTCCGGCTCCGTGATAGGCGCATCGGAAGGCGCCATAGACGTGGAGCTGTCCGATGCGAGTCCGGCCGCGGCGCTGGCGGTACTGGCGGCCGAGCTTCGGGCAGCCGGAGTACCTCCCTCGACGATGATCGACATCCCATCCCGGGGCTTGCGTCTAGGGATTCACGAGGTCTAGTGGTCTGTCTGCGAAACAACCGGGTGCTCTGGCGGCCATCGGCGCCCCTCGCTGCGTTCCGCTTCCTCTACGTACCGCTGCGGGTACGCCTTCGTCAGCGGGCCTTGCGAGGAACACCGCTGCCGACGCCATACCACACCGCCATTCCACAGACAGACCACTAGAGGGTGCCGCTGGTGCTGGGATCTGTGGGCCTGCCGGGGCTGAAAGCAGCAAATGACCATGGGCGGCTACCGGTCGGAGGCGTCAACTCCAGACTCCTGATCGGAAGTTGCAGCCTGCCGCCCCATGAGGTGGTGCGGCTGCTCGCAGCCATCACAGGCCGACCCCGTGCCGAGTTGCTCGGCGGGCTGGTTATCGACCGGTCCACGGTGAGCATGTTCTACCGGCTGATGGAGCAGCGTTCGGCCGGGATGCCGCTTCAATACCTCGAGGGAACGGTCCAGTTCGGTCCGCTGGAACTGCTGGTGGACCACCGGGTCCTGATTCCCCGGCCCGAGACGGAGCAGTTGTGGCAAAAGGCCCTCGATCTGGTTCCCGACGGACCATGCACCGTCGTAGACATGGGGACCGGCTCCGGATGCCTGGCGATCGGCATCGCCCATGAGCGACCGGCGGCGCGCGTCATAGCAACCGACATCAGCGATGACGCCCTAGATCTGGCCCGGCTCAACGCCGCCCTCCTCCAGGTGGAAGCCGAGTTCTGCCTGGGGGATCGTCTCGACGCACTCCATCCGTCCCTACGCGGCGAGGTCGATCTGATCGTCACCAATCCCCCCTACGTCTCGGACTCGGAGTGGCTCGAGCTGCCTCCCGAGGTCCGGGACTACGAGCCCCGCCTGGCCTTGGTGGCAGGCGACGGCCTCCACATATTCCGGTACCTCGCATCGGAGGCGCCGGAGTGGTTGGCGCCCGATGGCGTTCTGGTCGCCGAGATAGGCGACCGGCAGGGCGCCAAGATTCGCTGGGCGTTCAGGGGCCCGCCGTGGGAGGCAAGCGTCCTCCCCGACCTGGCCGGTCGGGATCGGTTCCTGATCGCCCGGATCACCGCATGAGCCTCGACGCGGCGCTGGTAGCGCTGCGGACCGGCCAGGTGGTAGGGGTGCCCACGGACACCGTCTACGGCCTGGCGGTCGATCCTGCCAACGAGGAGGCGGTCCGGTCTCTCTTCCGGATCAAGGGGCGTGGGTCCCACCTGCCGCTCGCCGTGCTGGCTGCCTCGTTGGATCAGGTCGACGGGCTCGTCGATTGGACCGAGGCGCAGAGGCGTCTCGTCGAACCTCACTGGCCGGGGCCCCTCACCGCCGTGTTGAGCGCACGGGCGTCGCTGGCCGGCGGCGTCGGGGACCACGATCGCGGCACGTTGGCGGTGCGGGTCCCTGATCACGATCTCCTGAGAAGGTTGCTGGCGGGATCCGGCCCCCTGGCGGTCACGAGCGCCAACCCGAGCGGTTCGGCGCCCGCGCTCGACAGTGTCCAGGCTCGGGCGATGTTCGGCGGTCGGGTGCCGGTGTACCTGGAGGGGGAGCGGCAGGGAGGCGAGGCCTCGACCGTGGTCGACCTCACCCGCGTCCCCCCGGTCGTGCTACGCGACGGACCGATTTCTGTCTAGGTACTAGCCCGATTCGGCGGCGAGGGTGCGGCGGCGGGTGATCTCGGCCGATATGGCGGGGACGACCTGGTGGAGGTCGGCTATCACGGCCCAGTCGGCCTTGGTGACCATGGGAGCGTCGCGGTCGATGTTGATGGCCAGGACGTTCTTGGCGTTCATCATCCCCACCCAGTGCTGGATGGCGCCGGAGATGCCGCAGGCGATGTAGAGGTCGGGGGCGACGACGGTCCCGGTCTGGCCCACCTGGAACTTGTGGTTCTTCCAGCCGTTGTTGGTCACCACCCGAGAGCAGCCCACCGCTCCTCCCAGCAGATCGGCCAGCTCCTCGATGATGTCGAAGGCTTCGGCGCTTCCCATGCCGCGGCCGCCGCTCACCACCACCGGCGCCGTGGCCAGGGTGATTCCCTCCGAAACGGTTACCCGGTCCACCACGATGGTCACGGCGTCGGCCTCGGACAGGTCGGGAGTGAACCCGGACACGATCCCGGCGGCCGGCTGGTCGGACGGGGCGGCGTCGGTGCTGTGGGGAGCGAGGGTCACGAGCTTGACGGGTGCGGACAACCGGGCCCGCTCGTGAAGGCTGCCGCCCCACCGGACCCGGGTCATGAGCCAGTCGTCGCCGTCCGGCTCGATCTCCAGGCAATTTGCCACCATGGCCAGGTCCGCACGGGCGCCGACCTGGGCCATCACCTCGTTGCCGCGGTCGGTTCCCGTGGCGATCACCGCGCCGGCGCCCACCGACCCGGCCAGCTGGAAGAGGCTCTCCGCCCACGCATCGGGGCCGTAGTCGGTCAGGAGATCGTGGCTGACCAGGTGGACCTGTTCGGCCCCGTAGGCCGCCAGACGGTCGGCGGCCGCCTCGGCCCCGGCGCCGATCGCCACCGCGTGGAGTTCGGAACCCGTCCGTTCCGCCAGCAGCCGGGCGCCGGTCATCCCGCCCGTGGCGGTCTCGTCGATCCGGCCCCGGTCGTGTTCCACGAGATACAGGAAGGTGCTCATACCAGGCCCAGGCCTTCCATGATGTCGACGATGGCCGGTGCCGTTTCGGGGCCCTCGCCGAGGATCTCCACAGCGGATCCTGCGTCGGGCGGGGTCATCAGCATCACCTTCGACTGCCCGCTCGCACTCTCGGCGGGTTCCATGGTCGCCACCGGCGCTCGCCGGGCCGCCATACGGCCCTTCAACGTCGGGTAGCGGGGCAGGTTGATCCCCTCCTTGACCCCGACGATCGCCGGTAGCGGCAGGCGGTACACCTCCCAACCGGACGGGGTCTCGCGACGGGCGGCGACCGAATCCCCTTCGGTGTCGATGCCCTTGATCCCGGTCACCATCGGGCGCCCGAGGGATCGGGCCACCCGGATGCCCACCTGGTAACCCCCGGAGTCTGCCGACTCGTTGCCGAACAGGATCAGGTCGAAGGGCGCCTCCTCGTCCTCCAGCCGGGAGATTGCGGAAACCAGGGCGGTGGATGTGGAGACCGGATCCCAGTCGGGGATGTCGCTCGGCAGGAGGACCACAGACGTGGCGCCGACCGCCACCGCCGACCGCAGCTGCTCCTCCGCTTCGGGTGGACCCAGCGTCATAACGGTCACCGACCCACCCTCGCGTTCCACGATCTGGACCGCCTCCTCGACCGCGCACTCCTCGTGAGGGCTGACCGCGAAGCCCAGCAGCGAGGCGTCGATGTCCTGGGCGTCCGGCGTGAGCACGATCTTCGCTCCGGGCGCCGGGACCCGCTTGACACAAACCAGAATCCGCATGTCAGAACCTCGCTCGACCCTGGGCTGGCGCCTTCAGCTCTTCATCCGGACGTCGTCCGGATCGAACAGAGGTCTGGAGCCGACCCGGGCCACCTTCACCGGGAACAGCTCGTTCTGGTACATGATCTGGAGACTACGGCCCTCCTGGGCGAACTCGGGCGGCAGGTAGCCCAGGAACAGGTACGTGTCGAGGGACGGCGACGCCCCGGCCGAGGTCACCCTCGAGACCCGACCCTTGCGGTCCACGATCCGGTCACCTTCCTGGGTGAGGATGGGCTCGTTCCCGCCCATCGGGAACCGGGCCACCCCTGACGTGGACACGTAGCTCTCCAGGGTCAGAGTGCAGCACACCGCGGCGGCCTCCTCGTCCCGGGCCTTCAGGTAGGCCTCCTTGCCCACGAAGTCGGCCTTCTTCACCAGGCGTCGGGCCAGGCCGGCTTCGACCGGGTTGTACTCGGACTCGAGCTCGGCGCCCATCAGCCGGTAACCCTTCTCCAGGCGACCGGTGGTTCCGTAGACGCCGGCGCCAACCGGCACCACTCCCAGGTCCTGGCCGGCCTCCCAGAGCGTCTCCCACAGCATCGGGGCGTGCTCCATGGCGGTGTACACCTCCCAGCCGAGATCGCCTACGTAGGAGATCCGGAACATGGTGACGGGGATCGAGCCGATGGTGGCGTGCTTCCAGGTTCCGTACGGGAATCCTTCGTGGGAGACGTCGTCATCGGTGACCCGCTCGACCAGGCGCCTGGCGTTGGGACCCCAGACGCCGATGGTCGACATGGAAGAGGTTATGTCGGTGAAGGTGACGCAGTCGCTCTCCGGTAACCACTTCCTGAACCAGTAGGCGTCGCGGGCGCCGTCGAAACCGCCTGTTATGACCCGGAAATGGTCCTCTCCCATGCGCAGGATGGTCAGGTCGGAGCGGAACCCGCCCTCCTCGGTGAGCAAGGGTGTGTAGATGCCGCTCCCGACCGGGCGGTCCACCTGGTTCACCGTCATGTACTGGACGAACTGGAGAGCGCCGGAACCCGTGATGTCGAAGATGGCGAACGCGGTCAGGTCGATCATGCCCACCCGGTCCCGAAGGGCGAGGTGCTCGGCGTTCTGGATCGGCGACCACCAGCGGCGGTCCCACTCGTGGGGGCGTTCGGGTATCCGGTCGCCGTACTCCTCGAGCAGGGGAGCGTTGGACTCGTACCAATGGGGTCGTTCCCATCCGCCGGCTTCGAAGTACACCGCCCCCAGCGCCGAGGTGGTGGCGTGAAGGGTGCTGACCCGGCTGTTACGCCGGCTGTCCCACTGCTCCCGCGGGTGGACGATGCCGTAGGTCTTGTTGAAGTGCTCCGCGCACCTGGCCAGGATGTGGCCCTCCGTCTTCATGTAGGGGTAGAAGCGGGCGATGTCAGAGGCGTGGGGGTCGATCTCGGGGTAGCCCTGCGTCATCCACTCGGCCAGCGCCCGCCCGGTGCCCGGACCTTCCTTGATCCAGATGGCGGCGCACGACCACAGGTTCTTGACCTCGGGCGTCTCACCCACCAACGGCATGGCGTCCGGGGTCAACGAGAGCAGTCCGTTGATGCCGTACTTGATCTCGGCATCGCCCAGGAAGGGCATCAACTCGACCGCCTGCTCGAGCTGCGGGTCGAAGTCGTCCATGGTCAGGGGAAGCTCGGTTGGTGACAGGCGGGCCTGCTCGATGGACGGGATGGTGTCGGGGTGATGGAAGATCGGCCGGTGGGCGTACGAACCGACCTCCATGGACCCGCCCGTCTGGCGCTCGTAGCAGAAGGTGTCCATGTCACGGACTATCGGGTATCCGATCTCGCTGTTCGTGGCCGACAGGATCTCGAGCGGGCCCACGTCGATCATCTGGTGGACAGCGGGAGTCAGGGGGATGGAGGCGCCCGCCATCCGGGCCAGGCGGGGTGACCAGACGCCGCAGGCGATGACCACGTACTCGCAGGCGATCCTTCCCTTGTTGGTGACCACCGCGCTGATCCGGCCCCGATCCGTCTCGATGTCCAGAACCTCGGTCACGGGATGGACCGACAGGGCGCCCAGCTGCTGGGCGTACTCCCGCATCAGCGTCCCGGCTCGCAACGAGTCCACCACGGACACGGTGGGTGAGAACCAACCGCCCAGGACCACATTGACGTCCAGGAACGGAACGAGCTCCTCGATTTCTTCCCGGTTCACCAGCCGGCTGTCGATGTCCCATGACTTGGCCGAAGTCATGCGGCGGTTCAACTCGTGCAAGCGGGCTTCGGTCCTGGCGACCTCCAGCCCTCCCGAGGTGACGCTCACACCCATCTCCTCGTACTGTTGCTGGCTGTCGAGGGTGAGGTGGGCCATCTCCTTGTTGTGGTCCACCGGGTAGATGAAGTTGGAGGCGTGGCCGGTGGAGCCTCCCGGGTTTGGAAGGGGGCCCTTGTCGAGCTGGACGATGTCACGCCAGCCATGGGCAGCGAGGTGCTTCACCACCGAGTTCCCAACGATGCCGGCGCCGATCACGACCACTCGGGCGCTGGACGGGAAGTCGCTCATTCCTGCCTCCTCTGCCTTCCCTGAGCCCTTCCGGTTCCACGATGCGGAACCTTCTTACGATACGGAACGATTCTATCTATCGGGCGCGGGCTTTGCTTGTCCGATCAGGAGGGGTGAGCGGCGGTGGGGACGGCACCCGGAGGCGACCCGCGGCGGAGCCGGTTCCGCATCATGGGAGCCATCCGGCGGGGTTGTCCGGCGCCTGGTCATTGTGGCCAACCAGTTGGTCCAACCCTCCGCGGCCTGTCATCACCGCCGCCCTCATGCGTCGGCGGCACCGTAGGAGTCATCCGGAGCTCCCGGTTCCCGGCCCGGCCGTCCGGCTCTGGCTTCGAGCCTCTTCACGGCAGGCGCGGTCCAGAGCCAGGGCGGTTGTCTCGAAGTGGTCATCCGAGTGGGCCGGGCTCACGAAGCGTCGCAGTCCGGGTATCACGTTGATCCCGTTGGCGAGCAGCGCCCGGTCGAGTCGGAGGTTGGCGGCCTGGTCCGAGGCCAGCAGGTCGGCGTAGCGTTCCGGGGGTCGGTCGATGTGGAGGATCTGCCACAGGGAGCCGGCTGTCGCCACCAGGGCTTGGCGACCGTGGTCGGCGAGCACCCGGGTAAGACGGCGCGACAGGCGCCGGGTCCGATCCGCCAAGTCCTCGTAGAAACCCGGCCGGCCGAGGATTTCGAGGGTGGCCAGCCCGGCCGCCGCCGCGAGGGGATTGCCGTGGAAGGTCCCCGACGTGTACACGAAGCGAGGCGTTCCCTTGAGCCGTGGGTTGGTCCGGTCGACCACGTCCGCCCGGCCGGCAACGCAAGACAGCGTCCCCCCGCCTCCGATGATCTTGCCGAAGGCCGCCAGGTCGGGCGTCACGCCGAAGTAGCCCTGCGCGCCGCCGTAGGACAGGCGGAAGCCGGTTACCACCTCATCGAAGATCAGCAGCAGTCCGTGGCGGTCGCAGAAGCTCCGGAGCCCTTCGAGAAACCCGGGTAGGGGCCGGATGATGCGCTGGACCGGCTCGGCGATGATCCCCGCAACCCGGTCCGCTACCGGTGTGACCAGCCGATCGAGAGCCTCCAGGTCGTTGTACGGGACCACCATCACGGTATCCCTTACCGCACCCGGGGTTCCGGCGGTGAACGGTTTGCCGGTCGGGTAGTCGGCCGCGGTCGGGGCGGCGACCGCGATGCCCGCGTAGTCGTGGTTGCCGTGGAACCCGCCCTCGAATTTGACGATCAGGTCGCGGCCGGTGACCGCCCTGGCCATCCGCAGCGAGTAGGCCGTGGCCTCCGAGCCGGTGGTGGCGAAGACAATGCGCTCGGCGCACGGGATGGCGTCCACCAGTTGGGCGGCCAGTTCGATCGCCACGTCGGTCAGGGCTCCGTACTGGTGCATGGTCCGACCGGCCTGGCTGACGACGGCATCCACCACGGCAGGATGCTGGTGCCCCAGGATGAGCGCCCCCGCGCCCATCACGTAGTCCAGGTAGCGGTTGCCGTCCGTGTCGGTTATGTGGGCGCCCGAAGCGGACGCCACGGTGAAACGAGGCCCCACCACGTTCGCATTGGCGCCCAGCGCTCCGCCGGGCAGGAGCGCCTCGGCGCGGGCCGGGTCGGTCGTGGGTCGGTCCCGGGGGTTCATCGGCGAGGCCTGACCGCGTCCGGATCCCAGACAGGACCGGGCAGGACGCTCGCCGGAGTCGGGGTGCCCAGCACCAGCACCTCGAGGTTGGTTCCCGGAACGTCGAGCCCGGGATCCACGTACGCCCAGGCCAGGCTGTGGCCCGTGGTGTGTCCATAGCCGGTGGTGGTCACCACCCCGACCCTCCGGTTCCTCATGAAGACGCCCTCCCCGCCGAGCGGATCCGCATCCGTTACGTCCACGTCCAGCAAAGCTAGCTTCCATCGCGGGCTGCGTATGTTGGCGGCCAAGGCCTCACGACCGATGTAGCCGCGCTTGGCGGGATCGACGAACCTCATCAGCCCGGCCTCGTAGGCGGTCACCTCCTGGGTCATGTCGCCCGAGACCCGGTAGGCCTTCTCCATGCGCATGGAGTTGAGGGCCAGGGATCCGAACGCCCCCAAGCCGTGGGCCGCGCCTGACCGGGTCACCGCGTCGAACACGACCGGCAGGTCCTCCATCGCCACATGGAGTTCCCATCCGAGTTCCCCTGTGAAGGACAACCGGAGCGCGAGGGCCCGTGCCCCGGCGATCTCCATGGAGCGCGCCGACAGCCACCCCCCGCCGGCGTTGGACAGGTCGGAACGGGTGAGAGGTTGGAGCACGTCGCGACTGCGGGGTCCTGCCAGCCCCAGCACGCCCATCTCGCTGGAGCGGTTGGTGATACTGACCCGTTCCGGGCCTTCCGGGCCAAGACCCCATCCCGTCCTGCCGTCGAGAACGTGCGAGCGCATCCAGTCCAGAAACCGGAGTTCACCGGCTGCGGCGCCTACCAGGTAGAAGCGATCCTCGGCCAGCCGGGCGGCGGTGAACTCCGCCTCGACCATTCCGTGTTCGGTGAGCATGTACATCAGGCCGATCCGGCCCACCTCGGGCAGCCGGCCCGGCGTGAGGCGGTCGAGAAAGGCGGCGGCGTCCGGGCCCGCCACCTCGAACTTGGAGAAGGCGGTCAGGTCGGCCACCCCGGCCCGTTCCCGCACAGCCATCACCTCGCCGGCCACCGGAGCGAACCAACGAGCCCTCCGGAAGGAGTGATGATGCCGGGCCGGTGCTCCATTGCGGGCGAACCAGCGGGGCCGTTCCCACCCGAAGACCTCCTCGAACACCGCTCCCCGGGGGGCCATCCGGTCGTGGAGGGAGGACGTCTTGTGCGGGCGTCCTGCGGGACGGTCCAGGTCGGGAAAGGGAACCTCGTGGCGCAGCAGGTAATCCTCATGTGCCTTGGTCCGGTTGTAGGCCGGCGTGGCGAACTTTCCGAACCGGGAGGGATCGAAGGCGCGCAGGTTGAGCGTTGGGGCACCCCGCACCATCCAGATGGCGAGTTGACGGGTGGCGCCGGGACCCCAGGAGATGCCGACCTGCACCCCGGTGCAGTACCAGTAGTTGGCGAGGCCGGGCGCGGGGCCGAGCAGCATGTTGCCGTCCGGGGGATGCGTGATCGCTCCGTGGACCTCCTTCACGATTCCCGCGTCCGCCAGGACCGGTACCCGCTCGAAGGCTGCCTCGAGCCAGGGCGCCACCCGGTCGTAGTCGGGAGGGAACAGGTGATGGTCCGCCTCCCAGGGAGTGCCGTCCTCCCACACCGAGCGCGGATCCGCCTTCTCGTAGATACCGATGAGGCCGGCCCGCCTCTCCATCCTGATGTATCCCGACACGTGGGTGTCCTCGCGCAGTACCGGCAGCTCCTCCTCCAGGTCGGCGAAGGCCGGCACCTCCTCGGTCACGAAGTACTGGTGGGTCATCGGGATGACTGGCAGGTCCACGGCCGGACCGGCCCAGGCCGCCACCTGGCGAGCGTACGTGCCGGCCGCGTTGACCACCTGTTCGCACACGTACGATCCGGCCTCTGTGTCCACCCGCCAGCGACCGTCCGGCAAGGCCGCCGTACAGGTGACCCTGGTGTGACGCCTGATGACGGCTCCTCTCCGCCGGGCGCCCTCCGCGAAGGCGAGCACGGCCCCCGCGGGATCGACATGACCGTCGTCCGGTGTGTGAAGCGCCCCAAGCACGCCGTCAAGATTGCAGAAGGGATGGAGTTCGGCGATCCGGTCGGGGCCGATCAACTCCATGCGGTTCCCCACCCCGCGGCCCACCGACATGGTGTAGCGCAGCCAGTCCAGTTCATCCTCCCGGACCGCGAGCCGTAGCGATCCGGGCTGGTGCCAGCTGACCGGCCGGCCGGTTTCCGCTTCCAGATCGGCGTACTTGCGGGTTCCGTACCGGGTCATCCATGCCAAGCCGTAACTGGAGGTCGAATGGGTGATCTGGCCGGCGGCGTGCCACGTGGACCCGGAGGCCAGTTCGCCCTTCTCGAGCAGCAGGCAGTCGCTCCAACCCTCAGCGGCCAGGTGATAGAGGAGCGATGTGCCCATGATCCCCCCACCGATGATGATCGCCCGGGCGTCAGAGTTCATGCCTGGCCCGATCCAGGATCGGACGGACGGGAACAGGTATGAGGAACTGGAACCCGAACGGGCAAAACGTGCCGTGAGGGCTTCCTATCTGGTACGATTGTATGAATTATGAGCATGAACCGTACAATTGTACCAGACACGGCCTCAGGGCTCGACCCGCTGCTTGAACACATGAGCGCGGCGATCGCGGACATGGCTCCGCAGGTCCGCAAGGCGACCGCCTTCGTGCTCGACCATCCCGACGAGGTCGGGTTCGCCACGGTGCGGGAGTTGGCAAATCTGGCGGAGGTGCATCCCAACACCCTGGTACGCATGGCTCGCGCGGTGGGCTTCGAGGGCTTCGACGACTTCCGCGAGCGGTTCCGCAACGAGTTGCGGAACCGCAGCCCGTTTCACGCCCGGGCCGTGTCGCTGCAGTTTATGTCGTCGGACGAGAGGCTCCCGGCCCTGTACGGGGAGATAGCCGCGGTCACGCTACAGAACCTGGAGCGGATGTTCACCGGCACCTCTGCTGCGGAGATGCAGGCGATCGCCGACCACATCGTCTGTTCCCGGCGTACTTACGTCATCGGTGTGGGCGCCAACTACGCCCTGGCCCACAACTTCGCCTACCTGGCCGGGATGGCCTTGGACAACGTGGTGGCGGTTCCGGGTGGCGGGAACGTGCCGATGGACGGCATCGTGAAAGCGGGTCCCGCGGACGTCGTGGTCGCCATGACCTTCGCCCCCTACCGGGTGGAAGTGGTGGAGGCGACCGGCGCCGCCCGGCGGCAGGGCGCCCGGGTGGTTGCGATCACGGACAGCCACGGCTCTCCCATCGCGGTGGGCGCCGACCATCTGATCCTCGCTCCGAGCGACACCCCGCAGTTCTTCCCCTCCACCCTGGCGGCGGCCGCCGCCCTCGAGACGCTGGTGTCGTTCATCGTGGCCGACGCCCCACCGGACGTGGTGGCGGCCGTAGACCTCATGCATCAACGCCGATACGATCTCGGTGTCTACTGGAAGCCGGACCGTGGGAACCACTGAGAGCTCCGCCTACACCCGACCCCAGCGGGTCATGGATCCGTCCGTGTACCTGGATGAGGACCTGTTCGACCGCGAGCAGCGCAGCCTGCTGTCGTCCACCTGGCAGTATGCCTGCCATAGGTCGGAGCTCGGCAGGCCGGGGAGCTACATCACGTTCGAGGTCGCCGGGGAGCCGCTCTTCACGGTCAGCGACCGCGAGGGGGCGATCCGCACCTTCTACAACGTCTGCATGCACCGCGGCCATCGCCTGGTACAGGGCAGCGGCGTCCGCCCGAAGCTGGTCTGCCCCTATCACGCGTGGACCTACCGCTTGGACGGGCGCCTCGACCATGCCCCCCACGCCGAAGGACGTCCCGGATTCGATCCGGATGGAATATGCCTGACCGAGGTTGCGACGGAGGATCTGTGGGGCTTCCTCTTCGTGAACCTGGACGGCGATGCGCCTCCCATGGAGGCCCTCTATCCCGGCGTTCGAGAGCCGATCCGCGAGTTCCTTCCCTCCATCGGACGGATGAGGCCGATCGAGCGCCGCTGGTTCACCGCCGAGTCGAACTGGAAGGTGGCGATAGAGAACTACAACGAGTGCTACCACTGCCGGAACGCGCATCCATCCTTCTCCAGGGGAGTGGTCCTCCCGAAGACCTACACGATCCGGCCTGTCGGACAATCCCTCCAGCACCGCGCCGAGAGTTCTCCCGAGCAGTATTACGAGATCGACCACGAGGCCTCTCCCCACGCCGCCGACTACCGCGCCTTCTACCTGTGGCCGCTCTTCTCCTTCCAGATCTACCCGGGCCCGGTTCTCAATACCTTCTGCTGGCGGCCCGAGTCGGTGGATCGGACTCCCTTCTTCCGCGAGTGGTTCAGCCTTGACGGCGAGGACTCACCAACCGTCCGGCAGGTGGCTGACGAGGACGCCCGCACGACGGTGGCGGAGGACCTGGCCCTGATGCGGTCGGTGCAGGGTGGTCTTTCGAGCCGGGGTTATCGCCCCGGACCGCTGGTCATCGATCCCGAGATGGGACTCAACAGCGAGCACACCGTGGCCGCGATCAAGGCCTGGTACATGGAGGCCATGGGTAGTTAGTTGTAAGTTTTTCGTCGAAATGGCCGGTGGTACAGAAACCAGGACTATGTAGCTTGCCGACCTCGATTTTCGGGTATGCTGTTCCACGATGTAGGACTGTTCCGCATCATGGGACAAACACCTGTCGGCTCCCGTTGTCGGGGGAGGGGTTTTACCTGCTCTCATGGACATGTTCGACGAAGATCTCGACCTCCGCACGCTTCCCGACGACGAGCTCGTCGAGCAGATGCATGACGATCTCTATGACGGCCTCGCCGAGGAGATCGACGAGGGGACCCGGATTCTCCTGGAGCGCGGCTGGTCCGCACCGGAGGTCCTGAACGATGCCCTGGTCGAGGGGATGCGCATCGTCGGTATCGACTTCCGGGACGGCATCCTGTTCGTCCCCGAGGTATTGATGGCGGCCAACGCCATGAAGGCCGGGATGGCCGTGTTGAGGCCCCTCCTGGCGGAGACCGGTGCCGAGACGGTCGGGAAGGTGGTCATCGGGACGGTCAAGGGAGACATCCACGACATCGGCAAGAACCTGGTGGCCATGATGATGGAGGGCGCCGGGTTCGAGGTCATCGACCTGGGCATCAACACCGACGTGGATGAGTTCATCGACGCCATACTGGAGCACCAGCCCGACATCCTCGGCATGTCGGCACTGCTCACCACCACCATGCCCTACATGAAGGTAGTCATCGACACCCTGTCCAACCGGGGCATGCGGGAGGACTACATCGTCATGGTGGGTGGCGCTCCCCTGAACGAGGAGTTCGGCCTGGCGGTGGGCGCCGACGCCTACTGCCGGGACGCCGCGGTGGCCGCCGAGACCGCCAAGGACCTGGTGGCCAGGAAACGGATCCTCATGAGCGAGCAGGTCTGAATTGGTCGCCCGCCACCGGATCTCGAACGGGACCGGGCCGGGAACGCGCGAACGGAACCGGCCGCCACGGTTGCTGGTACTGGCCTGCGGGGCGCTCGCCTCGGAGATCCTGTACTCCATCAGGCTCAACGGCTGGGACCATGTGTCGCTCGCCTGCCTACCGGCCCGACTCCACAACACGCCCGACCGGATCGTGCCGGAATTGGAGGCCCGCCTGCGCTCCGACGCGGCTCGGTACGACCGCGTGCTGATCGGCTACGCCGACTGCGGAACAGGAGGCCATCTGGATGCGCTCGTGGAGAAGTGGGAGAACGTGGAGCGCCTCCCCGGCGCCCACTGCTACGAGTTCTATGCCACCTCGCCGGTGTTCCACGAGCTTCACGCAGCGGAGTTGGGCACCTTCTACCTGACCGACTTCCTGACCCGGCACTTCGATCGCCTCGTATGGGAGTTCCTGGGGCTCGACCGCTACCCGCAGCTCCGCGACATGTACTTCGGGAACTACCGCAAGCTGGTGTACCTATCCCAGTTCGACCGTCCGGAACTGCGCGCGAAGGCCGAGGAGGCCGCCCGCAGGCTGGGACTCGAGTACGAGCACCGGCCGGTGGGATTGGGCGAGTTGGCGACGGGCTTGGAGACCTTCGTCTCCTGGCCCGCGGCTTGATCATGATGGCGGATCGCGCCGGTGGGAGCCGGTCATGACCAGCCGCCGGGGTGTTTCCAGAAACCAGCGTTCGCGTTCCGAGCTGATCGTCATCTACTGGCGTGACTTACCGGCCCAGGTCACCGCCCGGTCGGGCCGGAACAAGATGGCGGTGGAGCTGCCGCCCCGGTTCCAGAGGGCAATCGACAGGGCGGCGATGGTGGCCGGAAAGAAGACCTACGACCAGTACATCGAGGAGTGGCGCCGCACCTCCGAGCCCTGCGGGGAGGATGTCGAGGCGGAGGCCGAGGCCGCCGCCGCCCGGATCGAGAAGGAGTACCCGAAGGATCGCGTGCGGCGCATCGCGTCCAACGGCGGCTTGGAGAAGACCCTCTCCACCGGAGAACCGGCATGATCCGTACCGTGGTCAGTTCCGCCACCCGCGAGGTGGTCATCGGCCCGGATCGGCCCTTCGTGGTGATCGGGGAGCGGATCAACCCGACCGGCCGCAAGTTGCTGGCCGCCGAGATGAAGGAAGGGGACTACAGCCGGGTGGAGGCCGACGCCCTGGCCCAGGTGGCGGCCGGGGCGCACATGCTGGACGTCAACGCAGGCATCCCGCTCGCCGACGAGCCCGCCATCCTCGCCGAAGCGATCCAGCTGGTCCAGTCACTGGTCGACGTTCCCATCTCCATCGACTCATCCATCGTGGAGGCTCTCGAAGCCGGCCTGTCCGTCTACAAGGGCAAGGCGCTGGTCAACTCGGTGACCGGCGAGGAAGAACGCCTCGAGCGGGTCCTTCCCCTGGTGGCCGAGTACGGGGCGGCCGTGGTGGCAATCTCGAACGACGAGACCGGCATCTCCGAGGATCCGGAGGTGCGCTTCCGGGTGGCGACCAAGATCGTGGAGCGGGCCGCCCGTTTCGGCATCCCGCCCGAGGACGTGGTGGTGGATCCGCTCGTGATGCCGATCGGCGCTCTCCGATACGCGGGCCGCCAGGTCTTCGACATCCTGGGTCGGCTCCGGGACGAGCTGGGGGTCAACTCCACCTGCGGGGCGTCCAACATCAGCTTCGGACTACCGAACCGGCACGGCATCAACAGCGCTTTCCTGACCATGGCCATCGCCAACGGACTCACCTCGGCCATCACCAACCCCCTCGAGCCGGATATATCGCAGGCCGTCAAGGCGGCGGACGTCCTGATGGGGAACGACCGGGACTGCGCCAGATGGATCCGGGCCTTCCGGCAACCCTCGGCCGGAGGGCGCGCCCGCCGGCGCAGCGGCCGGCGCCGTACGGCCGCTACTCCATAGGTTCGCCCATGGCTGCTCGGACCCTACAGGTGGTGTTCACCCCCTCCGGAAGGCGGGGCAGGGTCGAGCCGGGTACCACGGTCCTGGACGCAGCCCGTGGTCTCGGGGTCGATGTGGACTCGGTGTGCGGCGGGCGCGGGCTGTGCGGGCGCTGCCAGGTGACTCTGGGCAGCTCCGCGTCCGAAGGCATAGATTCCGGCGGGCACCGGCTCTCCCTTCCCGAAGCCCAGGAGGTGGGCTACCGGGGTCGCCGCCCGCTCCGCGCCGGTCACCGCCTGGCCTGCGCGGCCCGCCTCCAGGACGACGCGGTCATCGACGTCCCGCCCTACAGCCAGGTGCGCCGCCAGGTGGTGCGCAAGCGGGCGGAGGTAGTCGACATTCCGGTGGATCCGGTGGTGCGCCTTCACTACCTGGAGGTGGAGCCTCCGGACATGCACCGCCAGGCATCCGACCTGTCCAGGGTGCTGGAGGCCCTGGACCGGCAGTGGGGTATCGCCGGGGTGGAGGTCGATCATCATGTGCTCCAGGTGCTGCAAGAGGTTCTGCGGGCCGGCCAATGGGCGGTGACCGTGGCCGTTCACGATGGGGACACCGTTACGGGTGTGTGGCCGGGCTTCCATGACGGCCCCCTCGGAGTGGCCTTCGATGTCGGTTCCACGACGGTGGCCGGCCATCTGTGCGATCTCTCCACGGGCGCGGTGCTCGCCTCGTCGGGCGTGATGAACCCCCAGATCCGCTACGGAGAGGATCTGATGAGCCGCGTCTCCTACGTGATGATGAACGAGGGGGGCCAGGAAGTCCTCACCTCGGCGATCCGTTCGACCCTCGATGAAATGGTCGGAGACCTGGTCGAGCAGGTGGGAAGGCCCCGGGACTCGGTGCTGGAGGTCGCCCTGGTCGGCAACCCGATCATGCATCACCTGGTCCTCGGCCTCAGCCCCTACCACCTGGGCGTGGCGCCGTTCGCCCTGGCCACCGACGGGGCAGTCCGTATCACCGCCTCGAAGATCGGCATGGAGGCGCATCCGGGCGCCAGGCTCTACGTGCTGCCGTGCGTGGCGGGCCATGTCGGCGCCGATGCGGCAGGCGCCATCCTGTCCGAGGGTCCCCACCGGAGCCCGGCAATCCAGCTGCTCGTGGACGTGGGTACCAATGCGGAGATCGTTCTGGGCAGCGCCGGCCGCCTGCTGGCGGCTTCCAGCCCGACCGGACCCGCATTCGAAGGCGCGGAGATCAGCTCAGGCCAGCGCGCCGCACCGGGCGCGATCGAGCGGGTGCGGATCGATCGCATGACGCTCGAGCCCCGGTTCAAAGTGATCGGAGTGGACTTGTGGTCGGACCAGGAGGGCTTCGAGGATGCCGTGGCGGGGACCGGCGTCATCGGCATCTGCGGATCGGGCATCATCGAGGCGGTGGCCGAGCTGGCGCTCACCGGGGTGGTGTCGGCCGAGGGGCTCATCCGGGACAGCGGTCGTAGCGAGCGGGTCGTCGCTGACGGACGGTCGGCGGCCTACCTGCTGTACGAGGGGCCGGCGGAGCGGGGTAGCCGCATCATGATCACCCAGAACGACGTAAGGGCCATCCAGCTCGCCAAAGCAGCATTGCAGGCGGGCGTCAGGCTCCTGATGGACCGCCTGGGAGTGGACCGGGTGGACGAGATCAGGCTGGCCGGCGCCTTCGGCAGCCACATCGATCCCATTTACGCCATGGTGCTGGGGATGATCCCCGACTGCGATCCCGATCGGGTCTCCGCGGCGGGCAACGCAGCCGGGACCGGGGCGATGATGGCCTTGCTCAGCGGGTCCGCCCGGGACGAGATCGAAGCTCTGGTCGGCGAAGTCGAAAAGATCGAGACGGCGGTGGCCGCCGGCTTCCAGCGCCACTTCGTGGAAGCCATGGGGATACCCCACGCCACCGTCGCATACGACCATCTCGCCCGTAAGGTGGACCTGTCGGGCATCGTCTCGTCCGGGCCGGCATCCGGCGGCCGCCGTCGCAGGACCCGGAGGAGAGCGAGCGGGGCGACCGCCCGGCGATCCGGGGCCCTGGTCGGGTCGTGTGGAGAGGAGGACCGATGAGCGCCCGCAGGAGAAGGAGAGGGGGCGGTAGGCAGGCGCGCCAGGCCATACGAACCGCCCGGGTCATCGAGCAGCAACCGTTCCTCACCCGCGCCGTGGGCCGCACCGAGGTGCTCTCCGAGGAGGGGATGGAACTGATCGAGCACAACGCCGACACCCTCCTCGAGGAGGTCGGGATCGAGATCATGAACTTCCCCGAGGCCCTCGCGATCTACGCCGGCGCGGGTGCCGACGTGGACGGTACGAGGGTCCGCTTCCCGCGGGGCATGTGCCGGGAGATCATCACCCGATCCGCGCCCGCCTCGTTCGTCCAGCACGCGCGTAACCCGGCCCGGTCGGTCACCATCGGGGATCCCCACATCGTGTTCGCGCCCGCGTACGGATCCCCGTTCGTGCGGGACGCCGACGCCGGGCGGCGCTACGCCACCATCGAGGACTTCAGGAACTTCGCCAAGCTCGTTCACATGAGCCCGGCGCTGCACCATGGCGGCGGAACCCTGTGCGAGCCGGTGGACCTGCCGGTCAACAAGCGCCACTTCGACATGGTCTACTCCCATGTCGCGTACCACGACAAGCCGTTCATGTCCTCGGTGACCAAGCCCGAGAGGGCCCAGGACTCGGTCGACATATGCAAGATCGTGTTCGGAGAGGACTTCGTGCGCGACAACACCGTGCTGATGGGTCTGTGCAATGCCAACTCCCCCCTGACATGGGACTACGCCATGCTCGGGTCGGCCAAGGTCCTCGCGGAGAACAACCAGTGCGCTCTCATCACGCCGTTCATAATCGCCGGCGCGATGTCGCCCGTGACGGTGGCCGCCGCAGTGACCCAGACCCTGGCGGAGGCTCTGGCTGCCATCTCCTTCACCCAGCTCGTCCGTCCCGGGGCGCCCGTCATCTTCGGATCCTTCGCCGCCTCGATGTCGATGCAGAGCGGGGCCCCCACCTTCGGAACCCCGGAGCCGGCCCTGGTGCTCTACGCGGTCGGCCAACTCGCCTCGAGGCTCGGTGTCCCGTTCCGATCCGGCGGTAACCTGACCGCCTCGAAGATCCCGGACGCCCAGGCCGCCTACGAGAGCGCCACGACCTTCCTGCCCGCTCTGGCGGCGGGCGTCAACTTCGTCCTCCACACGGCAGGGTGGCTTGAGGGCGGCCTGACCATGGGGTACGAGAAGTTCGTTCTCGACGCTGACCAGGCATCGATGATGGCGCGCCTGGTGGGCGGGGTGGACTTGAGCGAGAACGGCCAGGCGATGGAGCCGCTCCTGACCAACGGTCCCGGCCAGCACCATCTCGGCACCGCCCACACGATGGCCAATTTCGAGGATGCCTTCTGGGTGTCGGGCCAGTCCGATGTCGACAGCTTCGAGCAGTGGGAGCTGAACGGGTCGCTGGACTCGGTGAGCAGGGCCAACGCCGAGTGGAAACGCCTGCTGGCGGAGTACGAGCAGCCGCCCCTGGACGAAGCCGTTCACGAGGAGTTGACCGAGTGGATCGCCGCGCGCAAAGCCTCCTTCCCGGACTCGGACGTTTGAGATGACCGTTCCCTCAGGACTCGATCGCGCCGGAAGGGCGGCCGTGCGGCGAATCCTCGAACACCCGAAGTTCGAGGTCCTCCCGCTCAAGAACGTGCTCGATCAGGTGCGGTGGCTGCCGGACGGCGCCACGGTGTCCATAACCGCCTCGCCGACCAAGACGCTCGAGGACACGATGGACGTGGCCGCCGAGCTCCGCCTGAGGGGCTTCCAGGTGGTGCCGCACCTGTCGGCGCGCATGACCCACGACAAGAGGCATCTCGCCGCCCTGCTGGGACGGATGGAGCAACTCGAGATGTCAAGGGTCTTCCTGGTGGGTGGGGACGCTCCGCAGCGAGGGATCTTCCCCGACGCCTACTCCCTACTGCTGGCCATGGACGACCTGGGCCACCACCTCACCGAGATCGGGGTGACCTCCTACCCCGAGGGACATGCGGTGATCTCGGACGACAAGCTGCGGCAGGCTCTTCACGACAAGCAGCCGTTCGCGTCCTACCTGACCACCCAGATGTGTTTCGACGCCGAAGCCATCGGTGACTTCGTCTCCGGCTGCCGGGCGGACGGCATCACCCTCCCCGTCCGGATAGGGATTCCGGGAGTCGCCGACCGGTTGAAGCTCATCCAGATATCGACCCGGATCGGGGTGGGGCAGTCCGTTCGGTTCCTCTCCAAGCACCGTGGTCTGGTGACCAAGTTCATCAAGCCCGGTGGCTACGCACCGGAGGACCTTCTCGAAGGGCTCGCTCCGCTGGCCGACGATCCCGCAGCTGCCATCGTGGGGGTGCACATCTACACCTTCAACCAGTGCGAGACCACCGAGCGCTGGCGGCAGGAGTACCTGGCCACTCTCTAGAATCCCCTAGTGGTCCGTCTGCGAAACAGCCAGGTGCGGTCTGGCGGTCATCGGTGTCCCGTCGCTGCGTTCCGCTTCCTCAACGTACCGCTGCGGGTACGCCTTCGTCAGCGGGCCTTGCGAGGAACACCGCTGCCGACGCCATACCACACCGCCATTCCACAGACAGACCACTGGCCCCCGCCGCAAGCCCGAGGCTTCGACACGTGACCTCTCAGAAAGCTCCCGGCCCCATGCTCGACCCCGCATCGGCGGGCGTGAGCGCCCGGTTCGACGACTTCCGCGGGAGGCTGGTCCCGCTCCGGCTGGTCGACCCGTACGGAGTCTGGGTTGCCCATCACCTCGAAGATGTCCCGGACGTCATTCACCGGGCCGAGTCGGAGGCCGGGGCAGGCGATTGGGTGGCCGGGTTCGTCTCCTACGAGGCCGCTCCCGCCTTCGATGGCCGCCTGGCGGTCCTGCCACCGTCCCCGGGCCTGCCGCTGGCGTGGTTCGCCGGGTTCCGCGGCGCGGTGTCCGAGCCGGCAGGGTCGGGGGGCGAGTACCGGGTCGGACCGTGGCGACCCGAGGTCTCTGACGCCCGCTACGGCCGCCACGTGGACACCATCCGGGAGTTGATCAGGGTCGGAGACACCTACCAGACCAACTACACCTTCCGCCTGCGCGCGCCGGTCAGCGGGGATCTCAGGTCGCTCTACACCGACCTGCTGGGTGCCCAGGGGGGCGGTTACCACGCCTTCCTGGAGACCGGCCGTCACACCGTGGTATCCGCCTCGCCGGAGCTGTTCTTCCGCTGGGACGGCCGGCGCATCGAGAGCCGGCCCATGAAGGGAACGATGGCCCGGGGCCGCTGGGAGCAGGAGGATTCCCGGTTCCGGGAGCGGTTGCTCGCCTCGGGCAAGGACCGGGCCGAGAACGTGATGATCGTGGACCTCCTGCGGAATGACCTTGGGCGGGTGGCCCGGTTCGGCAGCGTCCAGGTGGAACGCCTGTTCGAGGTGGAGCGGTTCGAGACGGTCTGGCAGATGACCTCGACCGTGGCCGCCGAGACCCGACCCGGGGTGGGTCTGCTCGACATCTTCGCGGCCATGTTTCCGTGCGGATCGGTGACCGGGGCGCCGAAGGTCAGGACGATGGAGATCATCGAGTCCTTGGAAGCCTCCCCCCGGGGCGTCTACTGCGGCGCCATCGGGTTGCTGGCGCCACCCGGATCGGGCCGGGCGAGGGCGGAGTTCTCGGTGGCCATCCGGACGCTGGTGGCGGACATGCGAGACGGCGAGGCCGAGTACGGCGTGGGCGGGGGTGTGGTTTACGAGTCGACCGCGGCCCGGGAGTACGACGAGGCGATGGTCAAGGCCCGGGTGCTGTCACGTCGCAGGACGCCGGTGACGCTGCTCGAGACGATGCGATGGGAGCCCGGCCGGGGAATCTGGTTGCGGGACCGCCACATGAACCGGCTTCGCTCCTCGGCCCGCTACCTGGGGATGACCCTCCGGGAGGTGGCCATCGCCGATCTCCTCGAAGGCTTGTCAGGCGACGAGCCGCTCCGGGTGCGCCTGCTGGTCTCCGCGGACGGGTCCGCTTCGATCGACACTGTGCCCCTCGCTCCGGGTCCATTGGTGGTGGGGTTGGCCGTAGATGATCGTCCGATCGACCAGAGCGACCACCTGCGCTACCACAAGACGACCCGGCGGGAGGTCTACGAGCAGGCGGCGGCCCGGCATCCGGCTGCGGACGATGTGGTGCTCGTGAACGACCTCGGGGAGGTGGTCGAGACCACCATCGCCAATCTCGTCGTGCGGATGGGAGACGCCTGGGTCACGCCGCCGATCGGCTCGGGCTGCCTGCCGGGCACCTACCGGGAGGAGCTCCTGGATCGCGGGACCCTGAGGGAGCGAACGATTTCGGTGGCCGAGTTGATGGCGGCCGACGAGGTGGCCGTGGTCAACTCGGTCCGCGGATGGCGAACCGCGAAGTTGGTGGGCATTGGCTAGCGGCAGTCGCCGGTGTGCGATGGTGGTGGCAGGCGCTGCGGCCCCGTCCACCGTGTCCTGAATCGTTCGTTCGTCGGGTAAATCATCAGGTGAACGGCGCATCGGCCTGTCTGGGTCGATCTTGACTCCGGCCCGTGCCGTTTCCTGGCAGCAAGGGGGTTGAACCTGTCACACCGTTGTTATAGGTTGTTGTATACCGTAAGTACCAGCGGCTCCGACGTCGACCGGGCTGTTTGAGGGATCAAATCGTTCGAGGCGCCCCACCCCGGGGTAGGGCGGAACACGCCTCGGACCAAGGTGGTGGCGGTGGGGGAGGGCCCGCAGGGTGGGGTCCGGTGTTGCGATTTTCGCGTTCTCTTCCCGATCAGCGGGACGACTAGAAGCCACCTGCCAGAAGGATTGCCGGCGCTGCCACCGTTCCAAGGATCATCAGTGCCGAACCCAGGCATCCCGCCCGCGCCGAGCGGGCGCCGCGCCCGGAGGATCTTCTGGCGCGCCCGCGGCTCGGTGGTTCGATCGGGTTCTCCGACAGGTGCTCGCGCAGCACCTCGGCGGTCCTGCTCTCCAGTTCGAGGCGCTCGGCGACTACCTTTTCGGCCTGAACGCGCAGGGTGTCCAATTCCTCGCGTTGCACGGCAGCGAGCCACCGCGTCTCCACCCTGGCGATCTCGCTCAGTGCGGTGCCGGTGTCGAAGAGTGCCAGAGCCTCCGAGGCGGCCTTCATGTGGCGCCCGGCCGCAGCCCGGAACCGCTTACGGCGGCGCAGGGCCCCGTCGAGATGCAGCTGGGCGCCCCGGCGTATCTCCTGTGACAGCAGGGCCAGCAGCAGCTCTGTCTCGGGGTCCTCGGCCAGCCCGAGCAGGCCCTCGTAGTGGTCGGCACGGGCCATCGACTGGATGCGCGCCGCCAGGTGCTCCGCCCTGCCAACGGCATCAGACCGGACGTCCTCGACTAGTTGGCGCAATCGCTTGCGGTCCCCCTCCACAGCCCGATCTGCCAGGGCGCGAGCAGTTGGGAAGTCCAGCCCCGCAAGTGCCTCTTCGATGGCCCGCTCGTCCGGTGATGGCATACCGGCGAAAGGGTACCGACTTCCCGGCCCTCCTGCCCGCGGCCATCGGGGATGGCGGTGGGGTAGTCTCGGCCGAGCGGCTCATCGGAAGGAGACACGACATGGCGTTGCAGATCACCTCCACCGACTTCGACGACGGCGACTATCTGGGTCCGGATCACATCCTGGCGGAGGAGTACGGTTTCGGGTGCGCCGGAGGCAACCGGTCGCCGCAGATCTCCTGGTCGGGCGCTCCTGAGGGAACCGCCAGCTATGCCCTCACCTGCTATGACCCGGATGCCCCGACCGGTTCGGGGTTCTGGCACTGGGTGGTGGTCAACATCCCCGCTGACGTGACGGAGCTGGCGGCGGGTGCCGGTGACGGATCCGGGATACCCGCCGGCGCGCTGCAGACCCGCACCGATTTCGGCAAACCCGGGTACGGCGGCCCGTGCCCTCCCGAGGGCGACCACCCGCACCGCTACCTCTTCACGGTCCACGCGGTGGGTGTGGAGGAGCTACCCGTCGACGCCGACACCATGCCGGCGGTGGTCGGGTTCATGTTGAACTTCAACACACTCGAGAAGGCTGGCCTGATGGGGCTCTACAAGCGGCGCTAGCCATCGGGCGCCGACAGAGCGGGTGGGTAGCAGGAGAGGTGCATCGATGGCGGCCTCGTGGCGGAGAGTCCCACCATGCACCCGCTGATCCGTGACGCTGTTGTCCTGTTCGCCGAACTCTTCCTGCTGTTCGTGGGGGTCAGTTTCGGGCTGAACCTCCTGCGGCGCCGGGTCGGCGACGAGCGCCTCCGGACGCTCATGGGCGCCTCGCCGGTCGGGGCCGCCCTACGGGGGATCGGGGTCGGTTTCATCACCCCCTTCTGCACCTATTCGGCCATCCCAGTACTGGTCTCCCTCCGGCGGGCCGGTGTGAGCCCGGCCGGCTACGCAGCGTTCATCATTGCGGCGCCGGTCCTCGACCCCATCCTGTTCGGAGCGCTGGTCATCATCGTGGGCCTGCCGGCCGCAGTCATCTACCTGGCGGTGGTGTTCACGGCGTCGATGGGTCTGGCGCTCCTGGCCGAACGGGTCGATCTGGAACGCTTCATGAAGCCCTTGAGCCCGCCGGATGTGGATGGAGGTCCCGAGCCGGACATCGGAACCGGCCCGTGGCGGGGGTTGCGGACGGAGTGGCGTCCCGCCATGCTGTCGGCTCGGGCGTTGCTCCGTACCATGCTTCCGCTGCTGGCGCTGGGCGTCCTGATCGGCCTGGCCATTGCCGCGTTCCTGCCCGCCGAGACGGTGGCCCGCGTGCCGGTCCTGTCGGGAGACGCCGCCATTCCCGCCGCCGCGGCGGTCGGGACGATCTTCTACATCAACACCGAGCTGTTCGTGCCGATCGCCGACGGTCTCAGAGCGGCGGGGATCGGGATCGGCGCGGTGGTGGCGCTCACCATCGCCGGTGCGGATGCCAACGTTCCCGAGTTCGTCATGCTGGCCAGGCTGACCAGCCGCAAGGTGCTGGTTGTTTTCGGCGGCTACGTCTTCGTGGTAGCCATGGCTGCCGGGATCCTGGTCGAGCTACTGGTTCGGCCCGCCGGCTGAGCCCCGGTATCGGCGGGGGACCCGGCTGCTGATGCCGGTGAGGACTTCGTAGGGGATGGTTTCGGCCCAGGCCGCCAGCTCGTTAGCCGTGATTGTCTCCCCGCCCTGGGAGCCGATGATGGCCACTTCGTCGCCGACCCGGACATCGGTATCGGGTCCGACGTCGACCATGAACTGGTCCATGCATACCCGGCCCACCACAGGGTGGCGCCGGTCCCCGATCAGCACTTCTCCCCGGTTGGACAGCAGCCGGGGGTAGCCGTCCCCGTATCCCGTGGGGACGACCACGATGCGGGTGTCGCGGTCGGGGGTCCAGGTCGCCCCGTAGCTGACCGGGCTCCCCGCGGGGAGCGGCTTCGAGAGCACCACTGTCGACCTCCAGGTGAGGGCCGGCTCGATCCCAACCGTCCTGGAGATGGTGTCGGTCGGGTAGACCCCGTAGAGCATGAGACCCGGTCGCACCAGGTCGAGGTAGGACCCGGGGTGCTGGAGGACGGCTCCCGAGTTGGCCAGGTGCAGCGTCGGCATGGGGAGGTCCCGGTCACCGAAGTAGGAGACCACCCGGCGGAAGGTGGCCATCTGGTCAACGGTTTGGGCGGGATCCGGCTCGTCGGCGGTTGCGAAGTGGCTGTATACGGCCTCGAGCTCGACATGCCGGCTGCGGAGCAGGGCGTCGAGCAGCTCGGCGGCCCCTTCGGGCCGCACCCCCATCCGCCCCATCCCGGTATCCACCTTGGCATGAACGCGGGCAACCGTCCCTAGGCGTCCGGCGGCCTCCTCAATCGGTCCCACCGCCTGTCCAGAGGAGACGGTCATGGTGAGGCTGAAGTGGAGGAAATCGGGAATCTGGGCGGTGTCCAGGCCCCCCATCACGAGGATGGGACACACGATCCCGGCCTCCCGGAGCTTCGCTCCTTCCTCGAGGAATGCCACCGCCAGCCCGGCCGGTCCGAAGCTCTCGAACAACCGGGCCACTTCTACCAGGCCGTGGCCGTAGGCGCCGGCTTTCACCACCGGCAGCATCCGGGCCGGAGCCACGGCTGCCTCTACAGCCCGGTAGTTGGCCGTAAGCTGGTCGAGATCGATCTCCACGTAGGTCGGGCGGGGAACCCGCGGGGCTACGGTGGGATCGAGGATCATCGGTCAGGAGGTTACAGGTGGGAGGTCCGGCGAGCGGATGAGCACGGTCGACGGGCCAAGCGGGGGACGGCCCCGGTTCTTCGACACCCGAACGGCCTACATGATGTTCATCACCACCACCACGGAGAAGGCGGAGGTGGCGGCTCGGATCGCTCGGGAAGCTCGCCTGGTCGCTCCGGGGCCGGACTCCTTCCGCCTGTTCGACGCCGGCCTGGGGGATGCCACGGTGCTGGTCGAGGTAATGCGGAGCCTCCATGCGCTGCGGCCCCACGTCCCGTGGCTGGTCGTAGGCAAGGAGATAAGCATCGAGGATGTCCGTATCGCTCTGGACCGCCTACCCGACCGTTTCCACGAACATCCCGAGATGGTGTTCGTGGTGACCAACATGACCTACGGCGAGGCCACCAACCTGCGGCCGGGACCGGGGAAGGGCGAATTGTCATGGCGGAGCACCGCACTGGAGGGCGCGACCACCGTGGGCTTCGCCCGCCAGATTCGTGACCTCCACGACACCCTGGCCGAGGATTGGCAGGTGACGACCAGCCCCACGACGGGCAACCCGGTCTACGTCCGCCCCGCGGTCCACGTGATCTACCGCAAGGATCGGGAGTTCATCCTGCGCCGGGTGCTTCCCGATCCGAGCACCTACCGGGCGGCCTTCGATCTCATCATCGCGTCCCAGCCCTACCGGGCACGGACCTCGGCCGAGCACAAGGTCCGCACCGTGATCGCCCCCCTGGCCCGGGCGCTGGCTCCCGGTGGCCGGCTGCTGGGCATCCACGCCTACGGCCACGATCCCGGCATGGAGATCATCCACACCCTGTGGCCGGACGAGGATCCCTTCCGTACGGACCGCCGGGCCCTGCTGGCCGAGGCCGCCCGGCAGCTGTCGAGCCCGGCCGATGGGGACCTGGTGATGGAGGAGTGGGACGACTCGGAGTCGATCTTCCGCTACGAGATGCGGACCATGCCGGTCGAGGCCAAGGAACACATCGGGACCTCCGCCATCCTGGCGGCCTGGAACGCCGCCGCCTACGTCGCCCAGATCGACGAGAAACGGATGGAGGAGGCGGTGGCGTTCGGCGCCTACCACGACGGCACCAGGTTGGTGCTCAAGCGCTACGGACGGGTGTGGTTCAACAACGAGAGCTTCGTGATCCGCCGGGAGCCGGCATGAGAGGCGGCGGGCCGTGAACGACAGCATTACCGCGGTACCCGGGGTGGAGGTCGGGCACTGGACATCGGAGCAGCACCGCACCGGGGTCACCGTGGTGGTGTTCCCCGAGCCCAACGTGGCGGCGACCGAGATCAGGGGAGCGGCGCCGGGGAGCCGCGAGACAGCGTTGCTCGACCCGGGGATGCGGGTCCAGCAGGTCCAGGCGCTGGTGTTCACAGGAGGGTCTGCCTTCGGGCTGGCGGCGGTGGACGGGGTAGTCCGGGAGCTGGCCGGCGACGGTCGGGGGCATCCCACCCGCAACGGCCCGGTTCCCATCGTCCCCGCGGCGGTCATCTACGACCTCGATCGACCGTCCGGCTTCCACCCCGGAGCTCCGGAGGGAGCGCTTGCCTACCACTGTCGCTCGTCGGCGCCCGTGCCTCAGGGGCGGGTGGGCGCCGGTAGGGGCGTTACCACCTCGCAATGGCGAGGCCCGGCCGCGGTCCAGCCCTCCGGGCTCGGATCAGCCCGGATCGAGGTCGGCGCCGCGACGGTCGGCGTGCTGGCGGTGGTCAACGCGGTGGGCGACGTCTTCACCCTCGAAGGGGCTCCGCTCACGGGCGGCGAGATGGTTCCCGGCCCGGCCGCCTCCGCCGTCACGCCCCATGCCAACACCACCCTCGTGGCGGTGGCCACCGATGCCCGCCTGGAGCGGAACGACCTGTTCCGGTTGTGCGTGAGGTCCCAGGATGCGGTGGCGGCCTGTATCCGGCCGGCCCATACCCGATATGATGGCGACTCGGCGTTCGCGGTGTCCTGTGGAGAGTTGATGGGAGATCCAGATGCGTTGGGCGAGGCCGCCTTTGTCGCCACCGGACGGGCTATCGCCGCGGCGGTGACCAGCGCCCGTCCTCACGATCCTGACCGGACGGCAGCCGGACCATGACCCCTGTTGAGATCCGGGCGCGTCTGGACGAACTGGCCGGGCAGGCGGGGGCCTGCGTGGCCTGCCGGCTTCACGAACGACGCACGCAGGCAGTCTTCGCCGATGGTTCCCCTGAGGCGGACATCATGTTCATCGGTGAGGGTCCCGGGTACAACGAGGACAAGGAAGGCCTGCCGTTCGTGGGCAGGGCGGGCATGCTGTTGAACCGGCTTCTCGGCGAGGTGGGTCTCGATCGGAGCGAGGTGTACATCGCCAACGTGGTCAAGTGCCGGCCTCCGAACAACCGGGATCCCCGCCCGGACGAGATAGAAGCCTGCAAGCACTTCCTGGTCGACCAACTCCGGCTGGTGGACCCGGCCGTGGTCATGACGATGGGCAACTTCTCGACCAAACTCCTACTCAAGACATCGGTGGGTATCACCCGCACCCGAGGCCAGGTGTACCCCTGGTGGGGGCGGGTGGTGATCCCGACCTTCCATCCGGCGGCGGCATTGCGGAGCGGTCCCGCCATGGAGGCGACCATCAAGGCCGACCTGGAGATGGCGGTGCGAACCGCCCGGGAGCGGTTGGCGGACCCGGATGCGCAGGCCGGTGTGCCGGAACCGCCCGACTCCTACGAACAGCTCGGCCTGTTCGGATGATCGTTCTCGAGGCGCCTTCCCCGAGCGACACGCGCCGGATCGGCCGCGCCCTGGCAGGGTTGGTGCAGCCGGGCGACATCATCCTCCTCTCCGGAGCCCTGGGGGCCGGTAAGACCGTCCTGGCCGCCGGCATCGGAGAGGGCATCGGCGTGGCGGAGCCGCTCACGTCGCCGAGCTTCGTACTGGCCCGCCACTACCGAGACGGGTTCATGCCGTTGCTCCACGCCGACGTCTACCGGATCGGTTCGTCCGGCGAGTTCGAGGACCTCGACCTGATCGAAGCGGCTCGCGACGGTGTGCTGCTCATCGAGTGGGGCGACGTGGTGGCCGGTCGCCTGCCCGACACCTGCCTGTCCGTGGAGATCGAGGGAACCGGTGACGAGGCGCGGACCATCCGGCTCTGCCCCTCCGAGCCGTGGACCGGCCGCAGGCTCGAGCCCGCCATGCGCGAGGTGGCACAAGGTGGCCGAGGGTGAGGATCCTCGGTATCGATACGGCCACGGGAGCCTCGTCGGTGGCGCTGGTGGAGTCGAGGCGGCTGGTGGCCTCGGCCGGCCGCACCGGAAGTCGGGACCACGATGCCTTCCTCATTCCGGCCATCGACTTCTGCTTCGCCCAGGCCGGATGGCATCCCGAAGAGCTGGATGGCGTGGTGGTCGATGTTGGGCCGGGCCTGTTCACCGGAGTGCGGGTCGGCATCGCCACCGCCCAGGGTCTGGCCACGATGCTGGGCGTTCCGATCATGGGCGCCTCCTCGCTGGATGCTCTGGCCCTGCGGGCTACCACGGGCCACAGGTACATCTGGGCGGTGGTGGACGTGCGCCGCGGCGAGGTGGCGGTGGCCGGTTACCAGCCGGTTCCAGGCGGCGCCGCGCTGGATGCGCCCCCCGAGTTGGTCGGTTACCAGCAGTTCCGGGGCATCCTCGAGTCGGATGCCAGGGAGATCCTGGTCGTGGGCGATTGGGAGGCTCTGCCGGGCTCGGTCTTGCGCGGATTGCGAGGAGTCCGGACCGGCATGCCCCGCTACCCGTCGGCGGACGCACTGGCCGAGATGGTGGTCGCGAAGGTAGGGCGGGGGGAGTTCGGTCATCCCAGAGAGGTGCGGCCCTTCTACATGCGGGAGCCGGACGTCACCCTCGGCTCGGTACACCGCCGGGAGGCGGGCCTGTGGTCCTGACCGGTGGGCTCGTGGTCAGGGACCTGCTGACGGAGGACCTGGATCAGATCCTGGAGCTCGAGGCCGCCACGTTCCGGATGCCGTGGTCGCGCGAGGTGTTCGAGGCGGAACTGGAAGCTCCGGGCCGGTCGTACCTGGTGGCGGATCATGAGGGTCGGGTGGTCGGTTACGGCGGCCTCATGCTGGTGGAACAGGACGCCCACATAAACACGCTGGCCGCGCAGCGCCCCGGGCCGGTGCCGGCTGTGGGAACCCGTCTCATGCTGGCGCTGGTGCAGATCGGGTTGGCGGGAGGCGCCGAGCACCTGACCCTTGAGGTCCGGGCCTCCAACCGGCGCGCCCAGGAGTTCTACCGGAAGTTCGGTATGGCGCCGGTGGGGGTGCGGAAGCACTACTACCGGGACGAGGACGCCCTCATCATGTGGGCGCATGACATCATGGGCGTCGGCTACCGGGAACGGCTCCGGCTGATCGAGGAGGCCTTGCCGTGAGCGGTCCGCTGGTGCTGGCCTTCGAGACCTCGTGCGACGAGACGGCGGTCGCGGTCACCGAGGGCACCCGGGTGCTCTCCAACGTGCTCTCGTCGCAGGTGGACATGCACGCCCGATTCGGGGGAGTGGTCCCCGAGGTGGCTGCCCGCGCCCATGTCGAGGCGATCCGCTCCCTTACCCACCGGGCCTTACGGGAAGCCGGGGTCCACCCTGACTCGCTGGACGGCATCGCCGCCACCAGGGGGCCGGGCCTGGTCGGTTCGCTCCTGGTGGGCTTCTCGTTCGCCAAGGCCATGGCGTGGAGCCGCGGACTTCCGTTCCTCGGCGTGGACCACATGGAGGGGCACCTGTTCGCGCCCCGCCTGGACTTCGACGACTTCCGGCCTCCGGGCGTGGTGCTGCTGGCCTCGGGAGGCCACAGCCAGGTGGTCCTGATCAACGGATGGGGGGACTATCGCGTCCTCGGCCAGACCATTGACGACGCCGCCGGCGAGGCATTCGACAAGCTGGCCCGCTTCATGGGACTGGGCTTCCCGGGCGGACCGGCCATCGACGCCCTCTCGGAGACCGGGGACCCCGACCGGATCAGGTTCCCCAGAGCGCTGGCCGATCGCCGCTACGACTTCTCCTTCTCGGGTCTCAAGACTTCCGTGGTGACCACCCTGGAGAAGGCGAGGGCATCCGGAACCCTGCCCTCCCGAGAGGACGCCGCCGCCTCGATCCAGGAGGCGATCGTCGACGTGCTGGTGCAGAAGACGATGAACGCGGTCGAGGATCACGGAGTGGAGATCGTCGGCGGCGGGGGAGGCGTGGTGGCCAACCGCCGTCTCAGAACCCGGCTCGAAGAGGAGGCCGATCGTCGGGGCGTGGGAATGTTCCTGCCCAGGCCGATCATGTGTACCGACAACGGCGCCATGATCGGCGCGGCGGCGGCGTTCCGGCTGGAGCGGGGCGAGCGGACCGAGTGGCGGGCCGGAGTCGATTCCTCCATGAAGCTGTGACTCGGTAGGAAGGCGCCGTAACAGGCCGCTCGGACCCGCGGGTGATGATGTCTGCGGGTGGGTGAGCGGAAGGGGGTGCGGTTCGGCTACCGATCGTCGACCAAGGCGTCCCAGGCTATGTCGATCATCCGACCCACTGCGTCCCGGACCACGTCCCGATGGGGGTTGTAGTAGTCCATGTCCTCGTTCTTCTGCGCGAGCGGGTCGCCGTCCACCGCCAGGATGGCGCCCGCCTGCCTCCCCGCCAGTCCGGCCAGCACGAACAGCGCCGCGGCCTCCATCTCCACTGCCTTCACTCCGGTCTTCTGCCACATGGGCACCGGGGAGCCCAGAATGTCGTGGGTGAAGAAAGCGGCATTGGTCAGCGTCACTCCCTCGTGGATGTTCTCGGCGCCCTCGGCGGCGCGCCGCAGCGCCATCACCACCTCGACCGAAGCCAGGGCGGGGTAGCCGTCGGGCACTATCTGGGAGGTGTAGCCCTCGTTGCGCACCGCTCCGGTTGAGATCACCAGGTGGCCGTCCATCACGTCGTCCTGCATGCCTCCGCAGGTCCCCGCCCGGATCACACGCTGCACGCCGGCCAGAAACAGCTCCTCGAAGCACACTGCGGCACCCGCCGCCCCCACCCCGTGAGAGGACACTCCCACCCGGGTTCCCCGGTGGTGGCCCACCAGGGTGACGTATTCCCGGAAGCGGCCTATCTCGGTGGCGGCC
>JAPPGU010000030.1 GCA_028821265.1 bacterium
ATGACTCCATTATCTCCCAACTAATCGAGTCTCCGAGAAAACCGGGGCGATTCAAATCGAGTTCTGAATCGCCCCTGGGGTGGTTCACTAGGAGGCTTGACAGACGGCATGATCCCTGGCCAGGTGGCTTGTTAGCGTGAATGCACTCTCGCTTCTTCCAGGAGGCCTATGGCCATCCTCCTAGCCGGACTGACGTCCATCTTCTACGGGGTCTTCGACTTCGCAGGTGGGATGGCCACCCGCCGGGCCCCGGTCTTCGCGGTTGCCTTCTGGTCCAACATCATGGCCCTGGCGCTCTCGGGCTTGGTTGCGTTGGTGTACCACGTGGCGTTCGGGTCCGCCGCCAGCCTCCCCGACCTGGCTTGGGGAGCGGCGAGCGGTGTCGCCGGAGTCGCAGGGGTGGTCGCTTACTACGAAGGTCTCGCAAAGGGCAAGATGGCGGTGGTTGCTCCGGTATCCGCCATCACCCTGTCACTGATCCCGTTCACGTTCGGGCTGCTGACCGGAGAGCGCTATGCCTTGTTGCCGTGGATAGGGGTGGCCATCGCTGCCCCTGCGATGTGGCTCACCGTCGCGACCGGGACCCGTGAGGACCGCCCGGGGAAGGCGATATACGGTCTCGGAGCCGGCCTGGGCTTCTCATTGATGTTCATCGGGCTGGCGCAGGTCTCGGGCGAGGCCGGCATGTGGCCGTTGATTGCCTTCAGGTGCGCTGCCGTTGCCACATCGGCTGTTCTGGTCAAGGCGCAGGGGATCCCGCTCAGGATGGCAAGGAAGGAGCTGCTGTTGAGTTTCGCCGCCGGGGGCGCCATCCTGGCCAACCTCTCCTACTTGCTGGCGGTGCGGATCGGCCCTCTATCCGGCTGTGGTGGTGGTCATGGCTTTCCTCGTCTACAGGGAGAGGCCCGCTCCCCAGCGCATAGTGGGTCTCCTGTTGTCCCTTGGAGCCGTATCTCTGATCGCCCTGAACTGATCGGACTTCGGGGGGAGAGTGGTGAGTCCCGACGGATTGGGGCGCGGCTTTCCGGCTGGGGCGGTGACGAACTCGGACAGCACGAGACCGGTCCGGCACGGGGTATCGGACTGATGCAGGGACGCCTTCGCTAAGCAAGCGCGGCTGCGGTCTACGTAGTCAGGTGTCCTGGCAGCGCAGCACCGCGACGATTAGCGCAACCGTGCCGATTCCGACCCCTGACGATCCACCTGGTCTGGGAAGCGAAACGTTCCTCGATCAACATATGTCCCATTCTGTGGGGACATATGTCCTCATTTTAATGAAAACTTGGCTACGCCCCTCAACCACAGTCGACACCCCTGCGGGGACATACGTCCCACAGCCCCCAGGACATACGTCCCCACCTCCTTGGGACATACGTCCCCCTTCCCCTGTAGTCCCGGGCGTCTTGTCCACCCACCCGATCCCTCCAGCTCCTCCCCGCCAGCCATCCACACGCACTCTCTTCGCTGTGCTCCCCTACTCGCGCTCCTGCCTCGGCCTTCTCCGGGGGGATCGCCGAAGAAACCCCTGCTAAACGAGCTCCAAGCGCCGTCGGGTCGGGGCTATCCCCCGGTGACTGGCTTCCCCGCCGCCCGGCCAGGCCCTTCCCCCTGGGCCGCGAGCTACCCCCATATCGGCGGGGACGTGTGTCCCCCTGAGGGGTGTGTGGCCCTGGACAGATATCCCCCACAACAATCGGGCCCGCAGCCGGCCGGCTCGCCGCCGAGTCCCCCAGCACCGTCAGGCCTTCCGGCCCCGTTGAGCCGCCACCAAAACCCCAGGTCCGGTGGATCCGCGACCGGATGCGCGACCGCTGGGGGGTGGATGCGCGACCGGTCGCGCATGAGCGCGACCCCTGGGAGGTGGATACGCGACCAGGTTGGGGGTTGTCTTGGGTATGTTCGGTTACGACGACAGAGCCCTGACCGTTTCGGATGGGACATGGGTCGGAGGCTGGCTGGGGATCGCCGGCAATGTGGAGGATGAGAAAGGGAGTGCGGATGAGAGACCAAACCCACAACAACAAGAAACGGAGGGCCAGCCATCCGCGCCCGGTGGTGCCGCCTCCGGGGGGTGGGCGTGTGGTGAGACTGCCCGAAGTACTGGAGATCACCGGGTTGAGCAGAACCACGATTTGGCGTCGGGAACGGGATGGGTCGTTCCCTTCACCGTTCCGTTTGGGCGGGGAACGCGCCCGAGCGGTGGGATGGCGGGAACAGGACATTTACGACTGGATCGACAGCCTGTCCCCCGCAGCATGAACACCCACCCCAACACAGCTCAGAAACCGTATGAACCGGGTCGCTTGAACAGAGGATCCATCCCGCCGGAATGCGCTGAAACCATCAGCGGTCGGCCCGCAGCCAGCACACATCCCGCCACGGCTATGCCTCCACGACGCTGTGGGGTTAGGGGGCTGCTGCCTGGTCCGCCGCGCCTGGTTCATCGTCGTGGGAGGCCAGAGCTAGGGGCTCGGTGGCAAACGAAAGGAGATCACCCACTGGACCGCGCAGGTCTTGGCCGGCAGACACTGCGCAGTCTTCGCCCGGCGTTGGCAGCGTCTTCTACCAGGCTGGGAGAAAGCCCTGGTGGTGGCGTCTCCTGCTTGGTGGATGGTCAACGAGAGAGCGGGGGGTGGAATAGGGGCGCTGTGGTTATGGTTGGTGGTGGTGGAGGTGTTGGGGTGGACCACGAGAAGTTCCTAGCTGTCGAGCCGGTGTTCACGAACTCGGAACTCGCTGAGTTCCTGGCGGATTGCGGTGAGTCCGACCCATTCCACGCCGCTCGCTGCCTTGAGGGGCGGTGGGTGCGGGCGGGACGGGTGGTTGTGGTGCGGCCTGGTTTGTTCGCGGTGGTGGCCGACGGTATCGACCCGGCCCGGTTCCAGCCGATGCCGGACCTGGTTTCGACCAAGATGGCCCCAGACGCGGTGGTGTCACACCACTCAGCCCTTGATTTTTGGGGTATCTCGTATTCGCTGTGGTTCGACGCGGTGTACTCGGCGACCCACCCGCAGGCGCCGTTGGCTTTCCGGGCGATGTGTTATCGGGGTGTCCGGTTCCCGCAGCGGCTCATCGACTCGGGGAACCAGCATTTCGGGGTGGTGACCCGTACCTACGCGGACGGGGTGGTGCGGGTAACGGGGATGGAACGCACCCTGGTGGATGTGTTGGCGGATCCGGACTATGGGGGAAGCTGGGACGAGATCTACCAGTCGGTGACCCGGGCGGACCAGATCGACGTCGAGGCGGTGGCTGCTTACTGTCAGCTACGGGACGGCAGCCCGGCTTTGCGGGCGAAGGTGGGGTTCTTCTTGGACCAGCACCGTGAGCTGTGGGGAATCGACCACAGCGACTTGTACCAGTTCCGCCCCCAGGATCCGGCGCCGGCCGTCCATCTCGACCCAGCCCCCATTGAGTTGACCCACTACGTGGAGGAGTGGAATCTGGTGGTACCGGTAGAGGTTGTGGAACGGCAATGGGAACTGGTCTTCTAACACCCCCGACCCGCCGGG
>JAPPGU010000058.1 GCA_028821265.1 bacterium
CCCGGGACCATCGTCCCAAGTCCTCGAGTGTCCACCAAAGCGGGTCAACCTCACTGCGCGTGGCTGCCTTGGGAGAGGGCTCAGCTAGCAAACAAGCTCTCGTCGGTGTCAGAGTGAGGTTGAGCCGTTGGGTGAACGCTCGTCCAAAGGCAGGAACTCCAGTCCCAAGACTCGCCGGTGGATATACCGACAGTTCGGCATGACACCATGCTGGTTTCTTAGGTGGTTGGGGTCTCCAACTTGACGCTGTGGAAGCGCAGAAAGTCTGTGTCGTAGGACACGACTGCGCATCGGTGTTCGATGGCGAGGGCAGCCAGGTGGGCGTCGTTGACGAGGTTGCCGCCTGTCTCAAGCGGGGCCAGCAGTTGTTGGACGATCCCGAGGTGGCGTGCCGTCGGCTCTACAACGACGGCCGAGGGCTGAGCCAGCCAGTCCTCGACTTGTGAGATCGCCTCGCTTGCCGACAGTGGCTCGTCGAAGATGCGCCCGTTGGTGGACAGCCGCAGGAACGCCAACAGCACCACCCAACAGAACGCCACCCGGGCACCGCCGCTGAGCGCCCCGTCGAGCCAGCCCCGGGCCGAGGCATGCCGCAGAGCGTCTCGGTTGATAGCGTACAACAGAACGTTGGCGTCTACGAGCTTCAAGATCCAGTCTCTAGCTTCCTGACAACCTCGCCGTCCTCGAGCTCGCCGGCCAGGCGCAGCGCCTTGTCGAGATCGACCTTGGCAAGTCCCATCGGACGGGTCGTTGTTCTGAACTGGTGGAGCCCATCAGCAAAACCCCGGCCCTCGCGGACCAGGTCGTTCAATGCCTGCTTGAAAGAGACCCGACGTTCGGTCATGCGCTGGCGGACGATCTGTTCTGTGTCGGAGTCAAGTGTGACTGTAGTCCGCATTCTGACAGCATAGCATCACATGATGCCTTGCTGTCACGATGGACTTCGGGATGTTTGACTACCGCAGCAACCCCAGAGGAGGAACGCGGTGGTCGGAACGAGAATGGACGAGTTGGTGCGGTTCCGCAACCACCTCGAGGCAGCGGGCAATCTGTTGCGGGAGGCCGTGTGAAGCTTCGCATTGGGTCTGACGTTCCGCCGAGCGTAGGGTGCCTGCTCCTTCGGGTCGTACTGCCAGTTCCCAGGTGATCTCCTGGCGTTGGTCGTCGAGGCAGACCTGATTCGTAGAACCGAGGCTGCTCAGGACAGACCCGGAATCGTCCGTTGCAAGCCGCATCGAACTACGGGCTAGATGGGTGTCTCGGTGGGTGATGACGAGGGTGTGTCCCATTTCCAGTATCACGTACAGCGCGGGTAGTACGCCGGTGTCAGCCTCCGAAACGGGGGGTGCGATCGGATCGAAACGCCACGTCGGACTGCCGCTTCCTCGACAACCGAACCGCTCTTGGTAGCGGCTTGGCAGGCCTGTTTGATCGCTCTGGGGAGGTTGTTTAGTCGAGCTCCCATGTCTTGGGTGGCTCGAACGGCTCGAAACCTAGCTTCGGACACCAATGTCTCGGTAACAGGTGGTCGACGATCTCGTACTTGGGTACCCGCACCGGGCTGTCCCAAACCGAATACGGCAAGTTGCGTTCCCGCCATCCGAGTACATAGGGGCCCCGGCCGCCTGCCGGCGCCGCTCCGGTGAGGGCCTCGCCGAGGTCCGGACGCTCTCCCACATCGGCGAGGTAGCCGGTCTTCATCCACACCGGCCGAGGTCTTCCCTCCAGTTCGGCCAGGAGCAGATCGAGGTCGAGGTTCTCGCACACCGCCCACAGCCACTCCTGCACGTCCTCCCAGGAGATACGCGAGGATCGGGCTGCGAGGTAGCAGAGCAGCGTTTCGGGCTTCCACACCGGCAGCCCGAAGAACTCGTCGAAGCCGATCTGCGGGTCCCACCGGTGCAGGGTGAGGTCGGTCAGACAGCGGGGAACTTTGACTCCGGGGGGCATACCGATAGCCGACCCGACGGGCCGCCACAGCCAGTTGTGGAGCATGGCCACGGTCTTGCCAGCGATGCACGCCGGCGTGTCGGGCCGTACCCGCATCCGGGCGTGGAGCTCCAGATACCCGGGCGCACGGGGAGCGCCCAGCCGGGCTCCGGAGAACCCCCACACACCGCGGGTACGCATCGAGAACAGCCACCCCGCCTCCCGCAGCGCTCTGGCGGTGCTCTGCGGAGCGCGGCCGGGCAGCAGCTCGGCCAGATCCCCTAGGGTGACTATTATCCGGTCTTGCTCCCGCAAGCTGTTGACCACCCCCACGAGCGGGCCCCGTACCGGCCGCGTGTCCGGGCAGTCCACCAGGTCGGGAAGCAGATCGGCGGCCATGGTCCTCATGGCCTCATCGTACCGAGGGGTGTCACATCCGCTGGTGACTGCCCATCGCCCGCCCCCGTCTATTGCCGGCCGGATAAACCCACCTCTGTCAGTATCCAGCGCACTTTCCGGACCGATGCGTCCCATCATGGTTCGTGCCTGGGTGGGTGTGCTTCGGATGCCCTGCGTGCCAATGGGTGCATGTTCCCGAGCGTGGTGGCTCGGTTGTAGTGCTGGTGGGTGTGGTGGTGGTCACTGTTGGCTGGCTGTCACAGGTCCGTAGCTGCCCCACGATGAAGTCGTGTTCGGCCTGGTCCATTGTTCCACCGGCGAACCGTTTGACCTGAACGTGGAGGCGTAGGTAGTCGCACCAGCCGGGATAGTCGACGTTGCGCGGGGTTGTGCTGCCGCTGGTGTTCCACCACTCCAAGGGGTCCCGACCGCCTTTGCCGCGGTTCACGGACGACACCGACGCTCGATGATTGCGGGAGTCCGCCCCGAACTGGGCATCGCGGATACCTGAGCACCAAGCTTCCTCTAGAGCGACCACATGGTCTACGTCACCAGAAGTGAGAGTCTGGCCCGTCAGGTACCCGACCCCGCCGAGCGCCCGCCAACTGGTTCCGTGTGGCCGGTAGAAGTTGCGGTCGTAGCCAGCGCAGTCCTCTGGCGCTATCGCCACGCCCAAAGACCCGGTACCAGGTGCTGCCGTGGTGGTTGTCGTTGTAGTGGACTGCGACGGGGTGACCATGCTGTGGAGTAGGACCATCATGTCGGCGCGGGTGAAGTCTGGGTTGGCGAACTGATCATCACCGTCAGCGCCGAGCACCTGGTCGTAGAACCGTGCCATGAAGATCAGCGCATGACTCCGCTTCAACGGCTCATCCGGTCGGAACGTACCGTCTCCATACCCGACCGTAATCTCGTTGTCCGCTGCCCACTCGATAGCGTCAACCGGGTGATCGTCGGTCACGTCTGTGAACCGGCTGTGGGTGGCCAGCGCCCCACCAGCGACCACCAGGACGATTACACCACCTGCTAACCAACCAAGCTTCCTGCGTGTCACTTGTCCTCCGCTCCTTGTCGTCGAGGGTAGAGACTAGTGGAGTTGCCCCGCTTTCGTGGACAGTTCGCGATTTGTTATCCACAGGGTGGT
>JAPPGU010000015.1 GCA_028821265.1 bacterium
TCCTGGTGGGAACGGGCGGTACGCTGGCGGACGATCCCCTGCTCAATCAACCCGGTGTGTACGGAAAATCGGACTACCGCATGATGTCGAGGCCTGCCCGGCGGTGTCTGGCCGACCTGTGGCGGAATGAGGCCCTGATCACCCTGTCCGCCGACGAAGGGCGTTTCTACCATGACCTGCTCCGTGCGATCGGCGACTCGTCGCGGTCACGGCGCGGGATCTGCCTGGAATACCCCGCGGCCTGACGGATTCGGACCCGTGACGGATTCGGCCCCGTGACGGATTCGGGCCTGTGACAAATACGGGCCTGCGACGGATTCGGGTCCGTGGTTGTGTGTGCGGACCGGCGCGTTTCAAGGACAAATCGATACCATGACCGTTATCTCCCCATCCGCTGCCGGCGTTGAGTCGGTAGAGACCTCCCCAGCGTCTCTACCCTTCCTGCGGCGCATGCTGAAGCACCGCATGGTCTGTGTTGGCGGCGGACTGGTCCTGTTCCTGGCGGCCCTGGCGCTGGCCGCGCCGGTCCTTACCGGGCTGGGTTATCTGCAGGACCCCATGCAGCAGTTGGCCGAAGGTCTCGACGCCGACGGGTTGCCCATCCCGCCCGGCGACCGGTTTCTCCTCGGCACGGACCAGCTCGGACGGGACGTGCTGGCCCGCCTGGTGCACGGCACCCGCATCTCCCTGCTCGTCGGCATCGTGGCCATGCTCATCGCCGTTTGCGTCGGGGTGACCGTGGGCATGCTCGCGGGATTCCACGGCGGCTGGGTGAACACCTTGCTCATGCGCGGAACCGATGTCATGCTGGCCATACCCGGGCTGCTACTGGCCATCGCCTTCGCCGGACTGATGGATGGACGCGTGATCCGAATCCACTTCGAGTCCCTGGACTGGCACGTAATGGATATCACACTTAAACGGGGCCTGGTCAGCGTGTTCCTCGTCATCGGCCTCGTCAGCTGGACCTGGATCGCCCGGACCATCCGAAGCCAGGTACTGATCCTGAAGACCCGGGAGTTCGTCACGTCATCCCGGGCCATCGGCTGTTCCGACATCCGCATCATGGTGCGGCATCTCCTGCCCAACATCCTTCCTCTGACCATCGTGCTCGGTTCCCTGGCCACGGCGAATACCGTGCTGCTCGACGCCGGACTGAGCTATCTGGGGGTAGGCGTGCCGCCGCCCGCGCCGTCGTGGGGAACCATGATCGCGGAGGGACAGCCGTACTTCATCGTCTCTCCGCACCTCACCATGGCTCCGGGCCTGTTCATCGTCGCGGCCGTGGTGGGATTCAACCTGCTCGGCCAGGGCCTGCAGGAGGTACTGGATCCCTACGTGAAGGAGGGACAGGGACGATGAAGGGTTCACGGGCGCAGAAATCCACGGCGCGGAAATCCACGGCGCAGGAATCCACGGTTGCATCCGCCCCTGGTCCCCGGTTGTGGGCTTCGATGTGTCTTGTGGTGCTGTTCCTCGCGGTTTCCTGTTCCGGCGACACCCCTCCCAGCCGTCTGCACCCCGAGGAGAACGTCCTGCGGGTCGCCGTGCCATCGGACCCGCGATCGCTCGATCCGGCCATCGCCTACGACGTGGTGACCTGGCCGCTGGTGCGCGCCTTGTTCCACGGCCTGGTCGACTATGACGACGACCTGAACCTGGTACCCTGGCACGCGCGCTCGTGGACGATCTCCGAGGATGGCCGGACCATTACCTTCAAGTTACGCCAGGACATCCAATTCTCGAACGGCCGGCTGATCACTTCCGGGGATTTCGCCTGGTCCCTCGAACGGATTCTGGATCCCGCCACCAAATCCCCGGGACAGGGATTCTACCGGAACATCGCCGGAGCCCGAGCGTTTCAGGACGGTTCGGCGGACCGGGTCACGGGCCTGCGCACGCCCGATTCCGAGACCCTGGTGATCGAGCTGGTCCATCCGGATCTGCCCTTCCTGTACTGCATGGCCATGCCCTTCGCGTACGCCGTTCCAAGGGAGGAAGTGGAGCGGCGCGGGGAGACGTTCGGGCGGCATCCCGTCGGCGCGGGACCCTTTGTGCTGGCGGACTGGCAGCGCGGAACGCGCATGCGGCTCGAGAAGAGTCCGTCCTACTACCGGGCGGACGAGGTCCGGCTGGAAGCCATCGAACTGATGGTCGGCGGGGATGAGACCCTGCACATGATGATGTTCGAAAGGGGCGAGCTGGACATTGCCAGCGTCACGGCGACCGGGATACCGGACGCGGACTTCATCCGGGTCATGAAAGACCCCGTCCTCAGCCAAAGGGTCGCCCATCAACCCCTGAACGCCATCCAGTACCTCTCCATGAACACCGAGATGGCGCCTTTCGATCAGGTGGACGTGCGCAGGGCGGTCAACCACGCCATCGACCGGCAGCGGATCGTGAGCCTGATCAGCGACCGGGGCATCCTGGCCCGGGGCGTGCTGCCGCCCGGCATGCCGGGATTCAACGAGGAGCTCGAAGGATACGACCACGACCCGGAAAAGGCCCGCAGGCTGCTTGCGGAAGCCGGATACCCCGAGGGATTCACCACCGAACTCATGATCACGGCCCAGAGCGGCATCGATACCAAGATCGGACAGGCGGTGCAGCAGGACCTCGGGGAGGTCGGCATCAACGTGGAAATCAGGCCGGTGACCGGTTCGACGCGGATCGAAGCGACGGGCCGGCGCGGCGCGGTACCCTTCTCCACCTTCGGCTGGTACCAGGACTATCCGGATCCGAGCAATTTCCTCGACGTGCTGTTGAACGGCAACCGCATTACCGAGGTGAACAGCACCAACGTGGCCTTCTATGACAATGCATCGGTGAACGCGTTGCTGGACGAAGCGTCCACCAGCACGGACCAGGAACACCGCCTGGCGCTTTACCGTGAGGCGGAGCGTCTGGTGGTGGAGGACGCCCCCTGGGTGTTCCTGTACTACCCGCAGATGTATTTGCTCCGGCAACCCTGGCTCAAAGGACTGAAGCTCAATCCCGTCTGGCCCATCCGCTACGAATTGATGTGGATCGAACCATGAAACGCGGCCGTAACCATAGAAGGACCTCGCCATGTTGAGCAGGATCCTGCGCCGCCTGGGATGGGCGGCCGTGATACTGTGGGGGACCACGGTGATCACGTTTCTGATCGTGCACGCGGTTCCGGCCGATCCGGTGCGGGTTTACGCGGGGGCGAACGCCGATGCGGAGACGATCGAGCGAATCCGCGCGGAAATGGGCTTCGATGATCCGCTCATCGTGCAGTACGGCCGCTACATCGGCAACCTTGCGCGGGGGGACCTCGGCACGTCCCTGGTGACGGGGGAACGGGTGCTCGACGCCCTCATGGCGAGGTTCCCGGTAACCCTCTCCCTGGCGCTGACGGCCGTATGTCTGTGGATGCTGATGAGCGTGCCGCTGGGCGTCCTCACGGCGAAGTACCGCGGCC